>NZ_JBVKBE010000002.1:0-327645 GCF_055657325.1 Streptomyces sp. NPDC107562
TTTGGCACGCTGTTGAGTTCTCAAGGAACGGACGCTTCCTTTGTACTCACCCGAGAATCTCTCTCGCGGCTTTCCTCCGGGCGCTTCCCTTCGGTCTTGCGTTTCCGACTCTATCAGATCTTTTCTCGATCCGATTCCCGGTCGGCGGGGTTTGTCTTTCGGCCTCGCGGCCTTTCGACATTCACTACGTTAACCGATTCCCCCGCCCGATTCATAATCGGGGGCTGCGGATTCGAATTCAGGCATACGAACACACCGGAAACGACCCCGCTGAGGGGTGCTCATGTAAGTAGTGGTTTGGCCGCTCCGGCTGCTGACGATCGCAGTACCCGGTTCAGCGGCTCGGGCCACATTACGCACCTTCCCAGGGCGCGTCAACTTCGGCGGCGCCTCGGCACGTGGGCCCGATACGGGCTCACCGTCGGGTCGTTGGCGATCCAGAAGCGCCAGGGGTGGGCCTCGCCGTCGCCTCCGTCACCGGACACTCCCGTGCGGGGGCCGTTGCGTACCTGGTCAGAGGGGGCCGGGGTGCCGCTCAGCATGCGCAAGGGTGTGTCCCCTCCGGCGCACGCGTCGGTGCCGTCCAGGGCGCGGTCCACCCCCAGGGCCGTGGCCAGACGGGCCGGGCCTTTGGCCAGTTCCTTGTCATTGCGGGCCGAGAGTCGACGTACACGGGCCGGCTCGGCGCCCTCGACGATCTCGCCGGCGCGGAGCAGGACGGCGCTCGCCGTGCCCTCGGGACCGCACACCAGATTCATGCAGTGCCACATGCCATAGGTGAAGTAGACGTACACATGACCGGGCGGACCGAACATCACGTCGTTGCGGGGAGTGCGTCCGCGGTAGGCGTGGGAGCCGGGATCGTTCGGGCCGTCGTAGGCCTCGACCTCTGTCAGGCGCAGCGCGATCGGACCGTCCGGCGTCGTGCGTACGAGGATGCGGCCGAGGAGGTCGGGGGCCACTTCCAGTACGGGCCGGTCGAAGAACTTCCGGGGCAGGGGCGTACGGTCGGAGGTCGCGATCATGCCGTCCGAGGGTAACGGACACGGTGGGCGCGGACGGGGTGGTCACGGGACGTTCGTCTTGCCAGGGTGGGTTCCCGGAACCGGCCACGGCCGGATCGCGTTGGTAGTGATCAGAGACGTAGTGAACGAGGGAGAGACATGCCGTTCAAGAAGCTGCTCGCGAGTCTGGGGGCCGGTGGGGCCTCGGTCGAGACCGTGCTGACCGAGGTCAACGTCGTTCCGGGTGGCGTCGTCCAGGGCGAGGTGCGCATCCAGGGCGGGTCGGTGAACCAGCGGATCGAGGCGCTGTCCGTCGGGCTGCAGGCCAAGGTCGAGGTCGAGGGGCAGGACACCGAGTACAAGCAGGACATCGAGTTCACGAAGGTGCGCCTCGGCGGCGCCTTCGAGCTCCAGGCGAACGCCGTGCACGCGGTGCCCTTCGGGCTGGAGATCCCGTGGGAGACGCCGATCACGATGATCGACGGTCATGCGCTGCGCGGGATGCACATCGGGGTGACCACCGAGCTGGAGATCGCGCGCGCGGTGGACTCCGGTGACCTGGACCCGATCAACGTCCACCCGTTGCCGGCGCAGAAGGCGATCCTGGACGCCTTCATCCAGCTGGGCTTCCGCTTCAAGAACGCGGACATGGAGCGCGGTCATATCCGGGGCACGCGCCAGAAGCTGCCGTTCTACCAGGAGATCGAGTTCCTGCCGCCGCAGCAGTACCGGGGGCTGAACCAGGTCGAGTTGAGCTTCGTGGCCGACGCGCAGACGATGGACGTCGTGCTGGAGATGGACAAGAAGCCGGGCCTGTTCAGCGAGGGCAGCGACACCTTCCGCTCGTTCCAGGTGGGGCTGCACGACTACCAGGGCACCGACTGGGTGGCCTACCTGAACCAGTGGCTGTCCGAGGTCGGCAGCAAGCGCAACTGGTTCTAGGCTCGGAACCCACTGAACCATCCGATCAGGAGGTACCGAGGTGACCGAGCTCAAGAGGCGGCCGCTCCCCCACGACTTCCATCCGCCCGTGCCGTCGTTCACGGTCACGAGCGAGGACGTGCAGGAGGGTGCGACCCTCAAGGACGCTCAGGTCCAGGCGGCCGGGAACACCTCACCGCAGTTGCGGTGGGCGGGGTTCCCGGCCGGGACCAGGAGTTTCGCGGTGACCTGTTACGACCCGGACGCTCCCACGGGGAGCGGGTTCTGGCACTGGGTCCTGTTCGACATCCCGGTCTCGGTGACGGAGCTGCCGGAGGGTGCGGGCAGCGGCAAGTTCGAGGGCCTGCCGGAGGGCGCGGTGCACGCGCGCAACGACTACGGCACGAAGGACTTCGGCGGTGCCGCGCCGCCGCCCGGGGACGGGCCGCACCGCTATGTGTTCACGGTGTACGCCGTGGACCAGGAGAAGCTCGGTCCGGACGCGGACGCCAGTCCGGCCGTCGTGGGCTTCAATCTGCGGTTCCACACGCTGGGTCGCGCCCAGCTCGTCGGTGAGTACGAGGTGCCCGCGGAATCCTGACGTTCACCGAACGTTTGCCCGTCTCTGGTCTGGGAGTGATCGGAGGCGGGCATTTTTGTCGCCAGGGGGACACGGGGTTCGACCCCATCGAGCAGCGGATATTGCGTTGTCCATCTCGGCGTGCACGGCCAGAGTTGATCCCAGCCCGCCAAGGGGTGGGCCGGTGCACACGGGAGGTGGGCTGGTATGCGGGACACGCTGGTACTGAACGCGAGCTTCGAGCCGCTGTCGACGGTGACGTTGAACCGAGCCGTCGTTCTGGTGCTTCAGGACAAGGCCGTCGTCGAGCAGGCCCACCCCGAACTGCGTATGCGCGGAGCCGCGGTCGACATACCGGCGCCCCGGGTCATCAGGTTGTGCCGATACGTACGGGTGCCGTTCCGAAGACAAGCGCCGTGGTCGCGGCGGGGTGTGCTGGTGCGGGACCGGCACAGGTGCGCGTACTGCGGTCGTCGGGCGACGACCGTGGACCACGTGCTGCCGCGGTCCCAAGGGGGTCAGGACACCTGGCTGAACACGGTGGCCTCGTGTGCGGAGGACAACCACCGCAAGGCGAATCGGACGCCGGACGAGGCGGGGATGCCGCTGCTGCGGGAGCCGTTCGAGCCGACGCCGGCGGACGCGATGCTGCTGGCCCTGGCCCTGGACGACCACGAGGCGCTGCCCGAGTGGCTGGTGTCCGCCGCGGCCTAGGCCGTCGGGCGCGGGCCTGTTCCGTCGTCCGCAGGTGCTGTGTGGCTTGTCGCGCGGATCCCCGCGCCCTTGGAGGACGAGGGCGCGGGGGGTGCCCGGAAGCTCCCGGCGCCGTCAGTCGATCGACGGCTTCTCCCGGCGTTCCGTACCGGAACCCGTGCCGTTGCCCGAACCGCCGAGGCCCGAGCCGAAGTTGCCCATGGCGCCGGACAGGCCCTTGAGGGCGTCGCCGATCTCGCTGGGGACGATCCAGAGCTTGTTGGCGTCGCCCTCGGCGATCTTCGGCAGCATCTGGAGGTACTGGTAGCTGAGGAGCTTCTGGTCCGGGTCGCCGGCGTGGATGGCCTCGAAGACCGTACGCACGGCCTGCGCCTCGCCTTCGGCGCGCAGTGCGGCGGCCTTGGCCTCACCCTCGGCGCGCAGGATCTGGGACTGCTTCTCGCCTTCGGCGCGCAGGATCTCGGACTGCCGGACGCCCTCGGCCTGGAGGATCGCGGCGCGCTTGTCGCGGTCGGCGCGCATCTGCTTCTCCATCGAGTCCTGGATGGAGGTGGGCGGTTCGATCGCCTTGAGCTCGACGCGGTTGACGCGGATGCCCCACTTGCCGGTGGCCTCGTCGAGGACGCCGCGCAGGGCCGCGTTGATCTCCTCGCGGGAGGTGAGGGTGCGCTCCAGGTCCATGCCACCGATGATGTTGCGCAGGGTGGTGACGGTCAGCTGCTCGATGGCCTGGATGTAGCTGGCGACCTCGTAGGTCGCGGCCCGCGCGTCGGTGACCTGGTAGTAGATGACCGTGTCGATGTTGACGACCAGGTTGTCCTGGGTGATCACCGGTTGCGGCGGGAACGGCACGACCTGTTCGCGCAGGTCGATGCGGTTGCGGATGGTGTCTATGAACGGCACGACGATGTTGAGGCCCGCGTTCAGCGTGCGCGTGTAGCGGCCGAAGCGCTCCACGATGGCGGCGCTGGCCTGTGGGATGACCTGGATCGTCTTGATCAGGGCGATGAAGACCAACACCACCAGAATGATCAGGACGATGATGACCGGTTCCATCGTCGCTCCCCGTACCCTTCTCCGCCTCGGCGCTTTCGGTGGATCCGCGCTGCGCGGATCCTACTGGTGCAGATCTTATGGTTGTTGAAGATCTTGCTGGTCGAGTCTGACAGACCGTCGCACAACAGGTGCGGTCTTCGGCCACCTTGGGGGGCGGGCGAGGTCACATGACGATCGCCGTGGCTCCTTCGATGTCCACGACGTCGACCTGCTGGCCCACTTCGAAGACGTGGCCGCCGTCGAGGGCGCGGGCCGACCAGACCTCGCCGGCCAGTTTGATGCGTCCGCCCGATCCGTCGACGCGTTCCAGGACGACGGCTTGTCTGCCCTTCAAGGCGTCCACCCCGGTGACGAGTTGGGGCCGTTGGGCACGGTGCCGGTTGGCGATGGGACGTACCACCGCGATGAGGGCGGTGGAGACGACGGCGAAGACCACGACCTGGGGGACGGCGTCACCGCCGAAGATGCCGTCGGTCGCCGCGGCCGCGACGGCGCCCACCCCGAGCATGCCGAGTTCGGGCATCGCGGTGATCACCAACCCGATGCCGAGCCCTGCCGCCGCGATCAACCACCATACCCACGCGTCGATTTCCACACGGTCATCGTAGGACCGCGGCACGTGCGCGGACAGGGCGCGATCCGGTTTGCGCGGGCTGCTCCCCCGCGCGGGACTTCACCGGCTCACGCCATGGGAAGGCCCTGCGCGGTCCAGCGGTCACCGACCTGCTCGACGACGAGCGGGAGACCGAAGCAGAGGGAGAGGTTGCGGGAGGTGAGTTCGAGTTCCAGCGGTCCGGCGGCGAGCACCTTGCCCTGGCGGATCATGAGCACGTGGGTGAAGCCGGGGGCGATCTCCTCGACGTGGTGCGTGACCATGATCATCGAGGGGGCGATCGGGTCGCGGGCGAGGCGGCCGAGGCGGCGCACGAGGTCCTCGCGGCCGCCGAGGTCCAGGCCGGCGGCGGGCTCGTCGAGCAGGAGCAGCTCGGGGTCGGTCATCAGGGCGCGGGCGATCAGGGTGCGCTTGCGCTCGCCCTCGGAGAGGGTGCCGAACCTGCGGTCCAGGTAGTCGGACATGCCGAGGCGGTCGAGGAAGGCGCGGGCGCGCTGCTCGTCGATCTCCTCGTACTCCTCCTGCCAGCCCGCGGTCATGCCGTAGGCGGCGGTCAGCACGGTCTCCAGGACCGTCTGGCGCTTGGGGAGCTTGTCGGCCATGGCGATGCCGGCGATGCCGATGCGGGGGCGCAGCTCGAAGACGTCGGTGCCGGGCGTGCCGAGGGTCTCGCCGAGGATGGTGGCGGTGCCCTTGCTGGGGTAGAGGTAGCTGGACGCGACATTGAGGAGGGTGGTCTTGCCGGCGCCGTTGGGGCCGAGGATGACCCAGCGCTCGCCCTCCTTCACCGACCAGGAGACCTGGTCCACCAGAGCCCGGCCCTCACGGACCACGGATACGTCCTGAAGCTCCAGAACATCGCTCATGAGCGCGTTGTCTCCCCTTGCAGTGTGGCCGGTCTCGGCTGTCGCGTACGCCTGTGGCTCGGTCCGCCGCGCCGGTGGGCGAGCCTTCAAGGAAATCTACGCCACCGGTCGGCCGGTCCATTCCCTCGGTCCGGTACTTAGGCTGGGGGCATGCTCTCGGAACCGCGCTCTGGACGCCTCGCCGCTTGGGGAAATGCCCTTTTCGCCGGACTCGTTTCGCCGGACGACGCCGTGCTCGCCGTCGTCGGTGAGGACGCCGTGCACCGGGTCGAGGGGCTCCCGGGTGAGTCGGCACCCGTCGGGCTCACGCTCGCGCTGGGGCGGCTGCGGGCGCTCGGCGTGACCGGTCTGCGGGTCGCGCTGCCGGCGCCGGGGCATCCGCTGGGGCTGAGCGGGCCGCCGGAGTTCAACGCGCGCGCCCTGGAGGCCGAGGAGGCGGTGGTCTGCCACGGCGGAGCGCTGGGGCTGGTCCCGGAGGTGCGCGAGGCCGGGCCCGCCGGTGATGTACATGTCGAGGTGGTGTGGCACTGCCTTCCGGTGCGCGAGGCCCCGCCGGCGGACGTGCCCTCCCTCGGGGAGGCGGAGCGGGAGCTGGCCGAGGCGCTGAGGGAGGCGACCGAGGTGCTGACGCGGCTGGACGTCGCCGCGTCGGGGCCGGTGGCCGAGGCGGCGATCGACGCGTACCGGGCGCGGGCCGAGCGGGGGCGGGAGGTGCTCGCTCCGGGGTATCCGGGACGGGCGGTGCGGGTGCTGGAGCTGGCACAGCGGATCGGGATGCTGGTCTCGGTCGCGTACGAGAACGGGCACGGGGGTGCGGTGAGCGCCTCGGAGATGGCCACGCGCGCGGAGGTGCTGCGGCCGGTGGAGCGGACGGCCCGGCGCGCGCAGGTCGCGGCGTACAACTCGGTGGTGGAGGAACGGGAGCGACGGTGAACCACTCCTGGCCCCGGCGGCCCCCGCCAGGGTGGCGCACGGGGCGGGGCGGGGCTCGTACGGCGAAGGGCCCCGCGAGTCGTCCCGTGACTCGCGGAGCCCTTCGATGCGGCCGGCGTCAGACGGTGCGGACGTGGGGTGGGAGCTTGCCCGCGTCCTTCGGGCCGACGGCCGACACGACGGAAGCTCAGCGGTTGATGCCGAGGTTGCCGAAGGCGGGGTTCAGCACGCCGACGACGTTCACGCTGTTGCCGACGGCGTTCACCGGGATGTGCACCGGGGCCTGGACGAGGTTGCCCGAGACGACGCCCGGCGAGCCCTCGGCCTTGCCGGTGGCCAGCGATCCGTCGGTGGCGGAGGCCATACCGGCGCCGGCGGCCATCAGACCCCCGGCCACCATCGTCACGGCCGCTGCCTTCTTCAGGTTCTTCACTTCGTAAGCCCTTCTGATGCGATCGCCACGGCCAGTCGCCGTAGCACGCACTGAAGAACGCCGCCGCCGCCCGGAGGATGCGCCATCCGGGGGACATTCCCACGACGGTATGAATCTCAGCTCGGAGCTAGACCCTCCGTATTGCCGTACGGAGTGCTTTTCTGCCTGTTTCAGCCAGTCACGCCATGGCGAACGGCCCACAGGGCCGCCTGGGTGCGGTCCGCCAGGTCGAGCTTCATCAGGATGTTCGACACATGGGTCTTGACGGTCTTCTCGGAGAGCACCAGCGCGCGGGCGATCTCGCGGTTGGAGCGGCCGTCCGCTATCAGGCCGAGCACCTCGCGCTCCCGGTCGGTGAGCGAACCTGCCCGGCCCTGGTTGGGGCTCGTCTCCTCCTGGGACAGCAGGGCGCCCGCCACCTCGGGCTGGAGCAGGATGTGCCCGGCGTGCACCGAGCGGATGGCGCCGGCGAGGGCGTCGGGGTCGACGTCCTTGTACACGTACCCGGCGGCGCCAGCGCGCAGGGCCGGGACGACCGTGCGCTGCTCGGTGAAGCTGGTGACGATGAGCACGCGCGCGGTGTTGCCCAGCTCGCGCAGTCTGCGCAGCGCCTCGACGCCGTCCATGCCGGGCATCTTGACGTCCATCAGGACGACGTCCGGCTTCAGTTCCTCGGCCTGGGCGACACCCTCGGCGCCGTCCGCGGCCTCGCCCACGACCTCGATGTCGTCCTGCACCTCGAGGAACGTGCGCAGCCCGCGGCGGACCACCTGGTGGTCGTCGACGAGCAGCACCCTGATTGCGTCAGCCACCGGGGACCTCCATCTCGATCGTGGTGCCCTTGCCGGGCGCCGACTCCACGGTGAGCGTGCCGCCCACGCCGCCCGCCCGGTCCCGCATGGAGACCAGGCCGAGGTGGCGTCCGGCACGGCGGGTCGCGCGCGGGTCGAAACCGCCGCCGTCGTCCGTGACCCGCAGGACCACTCCGCCGTCGCGCCTGCACAGCGTCACGCCGACGCGCTGCGCACCGGAGTGCCGCAGCGCGTTGTGCAGGGCCTCCTGAGCGACGCGCAGCAGGGCCTCCTCCTGCGCGGCGGGCAGGGCGCGCACGCCCTCGGCGGTGAACGTGACGCGTGCGCTGTGGGCGCGGTCGAGGACGTGCACCTGGGTGCGCAGGGTGGCCACGAGGCCGTCCTCGTCGAGGGCAGCGGGCCGCAGCTCGACGACCGCTGCGCGCAGTTCGTCGGCGGCCTCGGCGGCGAGCACGGCCACCTGCTGGAGTTCGCCCTTGGCGCGGGCCGGGTCCCGGTCGACGAGGGCGGCCGCGGCCTGGGCGGTCAGGCGCAGGGAGAACAGCTTCTGGCTGACCGCGTCGTGCAGCTCGTGGGCCAGGCGGGAGCGTTCCTCGGCGATGGTGAGCTCGCGGCTGCGTTCGTAGAGCCGGGCGTTGGTGAGGGCGATCGCGGCGTGCTGGGCGAGGATGGCCAGCAGTTCCTCGTCGTCGGCGTCGAAGCCGCAGGTGCCCTCCGGTTTGGGGCAGTTCTTGTTGGCGAGGAAGAGGGCGCCGATCACCTCGTCGCCGTCGCGGATGGGCAGGCCCAGGAAGTCGGCCAGGTCGGGGTGGGCGGCGGGCCAGCCCTCGAAGCGGGCGTCCGTGCGGACATCGGCCAGGCGCTGCGGCTTCGCCTCGCGGAGCATCGCGGCGAGGACGCCGTGCTGGCGGGGCAGCGGACCGATCCGCTTCCACTGTTCCTCGCTCACCCCGTCGACCACGAACTGCGCGAAGCCGCCGTGGTCGTCCGGGACGCCCAGCGCCGCGTACTGCGCGTCGAGCAGCTCGCGGGCCGAGGCGACGATCGTCTTGAGGACGTCGCGCACCTCCAGATGCCTGCTCATGGCCAGCAGCGCGGTGCTCACCGCGGCGAGGCCGGACCGAGGACCTTGACTCATGCCTTCCACGCTACCGGCGGGGTGTGACAGCGCGGATCGGACCGGTGACGGCCGCCGCCTAGGCCGCTGGGCCTAGGCCCGAGGTCCCGGCCCGCCGGCGTAGGTCGAAGGACCCCGCCGCTCTGCGGCCGACGTACGAGGCGGAGCGGGGCCCGCGGTTCCTACGTTGAGGGCACGCCGATCGACGGCGTCGAGGACGAGGGGAACCTGTCATGCCGGTAGCGATCATCACGGGGGCGTCGAAGGGGCTGGGACGGGCGCTCGCCGAGGCCCTGGCCACGCGCGGCTGGGACCTGGTGCTGGACGCCAGGGGCGAGCGGGCGCTGAAGGAGGCGGCGGCGGCGCTCGCGACGTACGGGACGCGGGTGGAGGCGCTCGCCGGGGACGTCACGGACGCGGGGCACCGGGCCGGGCTGGTGGCCGCGGCCTGGAAGCTGGGCGGCGTCGATCTCGTGGTGAGCAACGCGAGCGCGCTGGGCGCCGAGCCCCTGGTGCGGCTCGACCACCTTCCCCTGGACGGGCTGCGGCGGGCGCTGGAGGTGAACGTGGTGGCCGCGCTGGGCCTGGTCCAGGAGGCGCTCCCCCTGCTGCGGGTCTCCCGGCAGGCCGCGGTGATCACGGTCAGCTCGGACGCGGCCGCCGAGGCCTACGCGACATGGGGCGGCTACGGGGCGTCGAAGGCGGCCCTGGACCATCTGGCGGCGGTGCTCGCCACCGAGGAGCCCCGGCTGCGGGTGTGGGCGGTCGACCCCGGGGACATGGCGACGGAGCTGTACGCGGCGGCCGTCCCGGAGGACGACGATCCGCGGCCGGAGCCGGCGAGTGTGGCGCCGGCGTTCCTGCGGCTGCTGGACGAACGGCCCGCGAGCGGCCGCTACGGGGCGCCCGCCCTGCTGGAGGGGGCGCGATGACGCCGGCGCCGGGGGTGACGCCGGTCGGGCCGGTCCGCCGCTGGGGGCGGGTGCCGCGGGAGCTGTCCGCGCGCGTGCCGGCGGAGCAGCGCGGGCCGGGTCTGGAGCGGGATGCCGTACGGCTGCTGGTGTCGCGCGGCACGGAGGTGTCGCACCACGCGTTCGCGGAGCTGCCGCGGCTGCTGCGGGCGGGCGACCTGCTGGTGGTGAACACCTCGGCGACGCTGGCCGCGGCGGTGGACGGGTGGAGCGGGCGGACGCGGGTGGTGGTGCACTTCTCGACGCTCGGCGACGACGGGCGGTGGGCCGTCGAGCTGCGGGAACCGGACGGGACGGGCACCACGCGCGCGCGTGCGGGCGGTCCGGCGGGGACGCGGGTGCGGCTGCCCGGGGGCGGGCGGCTGGTGCTGGAGGCACCGCTGAGCGACCGGGGCGAGCGGCTGTGGTGGGCACGGGCGGACGGGACGGGGGTGTGCGAGCTGCTGCGTGAGTACGGGCGGCCCATCCGTTACTCCTACACGGAGCGCGATCAGCCGCTGTCCGTGTACCAGACGGTGTTCGCGCTGCCCGACCCCTCGGCCTGCGGGTCGGGCAGCGCGGAGATGCCGAGTGCGGCGCGGCCCTTCACGCACCGGATGGTGGCCGAGCTGGTGAGCCGGGGTGTCCAGTTCGCGCCGGTCACGCTGCACACGGGGGTGGCCTCAGCGGAGGCGCACGAGCCGCCGTATCCGGAGCGGTTCGCGGTGCCGGAGGCGTCGGCGCGGCTGATCAACGCGGTGCGGGCCGGCGACGGCAGGGTGATCGCGGTCGGCACGACCGCCGTGCGCGCCGTGGAGTCGGCCGCGGGGCCGGACGGGGTCGTCCGGGCCGCCGAGGGGTGGACGGATCTGGTGGTCACGCCGCGGCGCGGTGTGCGGGTGGTGGACGGTCTGGTGACCGGGCTGCACGAGCCGGAGGCCTCGCATCTGCTGATGCTGGAGGCGGTGGCCGGGGGCGCGGCGATCGACCGCGGGTACGAGGAGGCGCTGCGCCGGCGCTACCTGTGGCACGAGTTCGGGGACGTGCATCTCCTCCTCCCGCAGGAGTCCGTGACGGTAGGCATTGCTCCCGCAACTCCCGGTGAGAATGGCGCGCCTCCGATGTGAGGCCGCACATAGGGCGCAAGTCACGTACGAAGGTCAATAGGAGATAAATACACCCAGAGCTAGCGGGAAGGACGCTCTGGTCTGTCCCGATTTGCCCCTACCTGATCCACTACCCGGCATCGTAGGTCACACCTTTGCCAGTGGATTTTGCGGCCGCTAAGAATGGCAGCCGTCGCTCAGCGCCGTGGGTTCTGCCCGCGGCGTTCACGCGGGAAGCACCTGGCCCCGCACCGAAGTGAGCGACCTCCGCGCTATTCGAAGAGGTCCACCTGCCATGCCCAAGAACACCCTTCGCGACCGCAGTCGCGCCCTGACGAAGACGAACAAGATCGCCCTCGCCGGTGTAGCCACGTTCGGCGCCGCTGCCGTCGCGTTCTCCGCGGTGCCCTCGGGCGGGCAGACCACCACCACCGACGCCGCCGCCCCGGCGAACGTCGCCTACAGCTCCGAGCCGGTCAAGGGCGTCAAGGCCAGTGTCACCGACCAGCTCGCCGGCGCCGGCCTGAAGGTCCAGGCGATCGAGGCGAAGAAGGCCGCCGCCGAGACCGCCGCCAAGAAGCAGGCCGCCGCGCGGGCCGCCGCCGCCAAGAAGGCGGAGCGTCAGCGCGAGGCGAAGGCCGCGGCGAGCCGCTCGGTCGAGCGCATCTCGTTCCAGCCCGTCGCCGCGAAGAAGGCCTACGGCAACAACCTCGACGGCTGGATCCGCGAGGCGCTGTCGATCATGAAGGCCAAGGGCATCCCGGGCTCGTACCACGGCCTGCACAAGAACATCATGCGGGAGTCCTCGGGCAACCCGAACGCGATCAACAACTGGGACATCAACGCCCAGAACGGCATCCCGTCCAAGGGCCTGCTCCAGGTGATCCCGCCGACGTTCCAGGCGTACCACGTGTCGGGCACCTCCTGGAACATCTACGACCCGGTCGCCAACATCACCGCCGCCGCCAACTACGCGGCCGACCGGTACGGCTCGATCGACAACGTCAACAGCGCGTACTGACCGACGCACGCGGCGCGTGCAAAGGCAAGCGCGGGCCTCTGCCCGCCGTACGACGCCGGCCATACGACGCGAAGGGCGGCACCCTCCTGACGGGGTGCCGCCCTTCGGCGTGTTCACGGAACCGGTTACTTGCGCATGACCTCGGGCTCGTGGCGGCGCAGGAAGCGGGCCACGAAGATGCCGCAGATCACGCCGAGCACGAGCAGGGCGGCCATGTCCAGGCCCCACGCGCCGACCGTGTGCTCCCAGAGCGGGTCGTCGCTGTCGCCCTTGGCGGGCGGGCTGATGTTGTTGAAGTCGAGCGTGGCGCCCGCCGCGGCGACCGCCCAGCGCGACGGCATCAGGTACGAGAGCTCGTTCACGCCGACCGAGTTGGCCAGCGGGAACAGACAGCCGGTGAAGACGACCTGGACGATCGCGAACATGACCAGCAGCGGCATGGTCTTCTCGGCGGTCTTCACCAGGGCCGAGATGATCAGGCCGAACATCATCGCGGTGAAGCCCAGCGCCATGATCGGGATGCACAGCTCCAGCAGGATCTGGCTGCCGAGGATCAGGCCCTCGTCCGGGATCGTGCGGCTGGAGAAGCCGATGACGCCGACCATCAGGCCCTGGAGCACGGTGATCAGGCCGAGCACGAACACCTTGGACATCAGGTACGCGGACCGGGACAGGCCGGTCGCGCGCTCCCGCTCGTAGATGACCCGTTCCTTGATCAGCTCACGGACGGAGTTCGCGGCGCCGGCGAAGCAGGCGCCCACCGCGAGGATCAGCAGGACGGTGAGGGCGGTTCCGTTGGCGACCGGCTTGCCGGTGTTCGGGTTGATCTCCGTGTTGACCAGCAGGTCCTTGCCGGAGTCGATGAGCAGGCTCACCGAGCCGAGGACGAGCGGCAGGATGATCGACAGGGCCAGGAAGCCCTTGTCCGAGGCGATCACCGAGACATAGCGGCGCACCAGCGTGACGAACTGCGACATCCAGCCCTGCGGCTTGGGCGGCTTCATCGCCTGCATGGCCGGCATCGCTACGGCCTGCGGGGCGACGGCGTCGATGTCCGCGGCGTACATCTGGTAGTGCTGCGAGCCCTTCCAGCGGCCCGCCCAGTCGTAGTCGCGGTAGTTCTCGAAGGCGGAGAAGACGTCGGCCCAGGTGTCGTAGCCGAAGAAGTTCAGCGCCTCCTCGGGAGGTCCGAAGTAGGCGACCGAGCCGCCCGGGGCCATCACCAGGAGCTTGTCGCACAGTGCCAGCTCGGCCACGGAGTGGGTGACCACGAGGACGGTGCGGCCGTCGTCGGCGAGGCCGCGCAGCAGCTGCATGACGTCGCGGTCCATGCCCGGGTCGAGGCCGGAGGTCGGCTCGTCGAGGAAGATCAGCGACGGCTTGGTCAGCAGCTCCAGGGCGACGGACACGCGCTTGCGCTGGCCGCCGGAGAGGGAGGTGACCCTCTTGTCCTTGTGGATGTCGAGCTTGAGCTCGCGCAGCACCTCGTCGATGCGGGCCTCGCGCTCGGCGGCCGTGGTGTCGGCCGGGAAGCGCAGCTTGGCCGCGTACTTGAGGGCCTTCTTGACGGTCAGCTCCTTGTGCAGGATGTCGTCCTGCGGGACCAGACCGATGCGCTGGCGCAGCTCGGCGAACTGCTTGTAGAGGTTGCGGTTGTCGTAGAGCACATCGCCCTGGTTGGCGGGCCGGTAGCCGGTCAGCGCCTTCAGCAGCGTCGACTTGCCGGAGCCGGAGGGGCCGATGACCGCGATCAGCGACTTCTCCGGGACGCCGAAGGAGACGTCCTTGAGGATCTGCTTGCCGCCGTCGACCGTGACGGTGAGGTGGCGGGCGGAGAAGGACACCTCACCGGTGTCGACGAACTCCTCCAGCCGGTCGCCGACGATCCGGAACGTCGAGTGGCCGACGCCCACGATGTCGGTCGGGCCCAGCAGTTGGGAGCCGCCCTTGGCGATCGGCTGGCCGTTGACGTACGTGCCGTTGTGCGAGCCGAGGTCGCGGATCTCCATGCGCCCGTCGGGCGTGGCGTGGAACTCGGCGTGGTGGCGCGAGACCTGCAGGTCGGAGACGACCAGGTCGTTCTCCAGGGCACGGCCGATGCGCATCACGCGGCCGAGCGAGAACTGGTGGAACGTGGTCGGGCTGCGATCGCCGTAGACCGGTGGTGCCCCCGCCGCACCGCCGGCGCCCTGCTGCTGCGGAATGTGCGGCGCCTGCTGCTGCGGCTGCTGCCACCCCGCCTGCGGCGCCTGCTGCTGCGGCGCCTGCTGCGACCAGCCCTGATTCGCGCCCTGCGCCGCGAGCGGCTGCTGCTGCCCCTCGGGCGCGACCGTGGCCGCGGCTCCGGAGAGGTTCAGCTGCGGCCCGTCGGTCGCGTTGCCGAGGTGGACGGCCGAGCCGGGGCCGATCTCCACCTGATGGATCCGCTGGCCCTGCACGAACGTGCCGTTGGTGCTGCCGTGGTCCTCCATGACCCAACTACGGCCGTTGAAGCTGACCGTGGCGTGCCGCCAGGAGACCCTGGCGTCGTCGAACACGATGTCGCCTTGTGGATCGCGTCCGAGTGTGTATGCCCTGGACGGGTCGAGCGTCCAGGTCCGTCCATTGGTTTGCAGTACGAGTTCCGGCACTCCATGCCCCACTGAGTTGTCCCCCGAGTTACCCCCGTCGCAGGGAGTCTAGGGATGTCGAACATCGGGGGGAACTATTTCAGTAGCGGCCCCCTGACCGAAAGTCGGGCCTTGTGAAGACCGCCTACGTCCGTGTCCCCGTGCGCCGTTGACGGGGTGGAAACCGGCCCGGAGAGTGGTAATCCCCCGCGAGGGGGACAGCGACGGCGGCGACGCCGTGCCGCGGATCGGGGGGTCTGCCGTGAGAGGCGACAAGGACGGGAACGGCGCGAGGCTGCCGTGGGCCGACATCCTGCTGTCCGCGATCGCGTCCGTGAGCTGGGCACTGATCGGCATGGCCGGCACGGCCGCGCTCGGACTGCGGCTGCTGGAGGCCGACTCGGCCGGTTCGCTGGGACCGATGACCGCGGCGGCGGTGGCCCTCGGGGCGGGTGGTTCGGTCACGCCCTCCGGTGACGTGTCCGCCTTCGGCCTGAGCGGTGCCGAGGCCACCACGGCCATCGACATCACGCCACTGGGCGTGAGCCTGGTGGGCGCGCTGCTCCTGTCGTGGTTCTTCCTACGGACCCTGCGCACGGCCGGAGTTGTGATCGCCCCGTCCGAACTCCTCGCGCGGGCGGGTGCGGTGGTCGCGCTGTTCGTGGCCACCCTGGGCGGGTTGGCCTGGGCCGGGCACGATGTCGTCACGATCGACGGGGGCGCCCTCGGCCTGGACGAGCTGCCCGGCGGCTCGGGCTCCGGGGGCGTCGAGATTCCCGGGCTCGGTGACGTCGGGGACATCGGCGGGCTGCTGCCGGACCGGGTCGGGGACCTGATCGACGCGGAGGCCGCGGTGGGATTCCACGTCGAGACCGCGCCGACGCTGCTGGGCGGGGCGTGCTGGGCCGCCGGTGTGCTGCTGATCGCGCTGCTGGCCTCCCGCCGCACCCCCCTGCCACGTGGCTGGGGCGTGGTGCACCGGGTCGTGCGGCCGGCCGTGTCCGCGCTGGTCACGGTGGTGCTGGTGGCGGTGGCTGCGGGACTCGCGGCGGCGGCCTGGGCGGCGGTCGGCGACGACCACCCCCGGCGGATCGCCGGGGCGGCGCTGCTGGGCGCGCCGAACGGCGTGTGGCTGGGCCTCCCCGTGGGGCTGTTCGTGCCCTCGCACGGGGAGGCGTCGGGGGCGCTCACCCGCTTCCTGCCGGATCCGCTGGGCGAACTGCTCGTCGACTCCGACCAGCCGGTGACACTGGCGCGGCTCGCGGAGCTGGACGGACGGGTGTGGCTGCTGGGCGTCGCGACGGCGGTCATGATGCTGCTCGCCGGGGTCCTGGTGGCGGTGCGGACACCGCCGGAGGCGGACGCCGGGGGCGTACGGGGTTCCGGTGCCCTGGGATTCGCCGGCCGGTGCGCGCTGCGGCTGGGGTGCGTGACCGCGGTGACGTTGCCCTTGCTGGGGTGGCTGACCGAGGTGTCCGTGGACGCCTCGCTGTCCGTGCTGGGCTTCGACACGTTCGGGGCGGGGGTGGAGCTGCGCGGGAATCCGGGCATGGCGCTGCTGCTCGGGGCGCTGTGGGGGGCCGGCGCGGGGGGTGCCGGGGGGCTGCTGGCGTGCGCGACCGGGGCCGCGGGGCAGCGGGCGGCGCCCCTGGCACTGGGTGACGTGGCGGTGCGGGCGCGGGGGGTCGGGGCGGCCCCGGGGCCCTACGTGGTCGGTGCGCCGTACCGGCCGCCGAACCCCGACACGAATCCGTATCTGCGGCTGCCGGAGGGGCTGCGGGAGCCGGAGGACGCGCGGCCGGCGGAGGACGCGCGGCAGGCGGAGGACGCGCGGCAGGCGGAGGACGCGCGGCAGGCGGAGGCGCGACGGACGGACGGGCGGCCGGCGGAGGCCCGGCTGGCGGAGGCGCGACGGACGGACGGGCGGCCGGCGGAGGCCCGGCGAGCGGACGCGTCGGCGGGCGCCGCCGAGTCCGAGGACGACGTGTACGGGGCACCCACCGTGGCCCGGTACCGGCCGTTCGAGCCGCCGCCTCGGGGAACACCGACGGCACCCGGGCCGGACGAGGGCCCCTCGCCGCCCGGCCCCCCGGCACCCGGTCCCCCGCCACCCGGCGCTCCGCCACCTGACCGCCCGCCACCAGGTCCACCACCGCCGGGACGGCCGAGGCGTGGCCGGTGAGACGGGTCGCGGGGCGGGAGCCGTGGTCGGCCCGTCAGGCGCCCGCCACCGGAGCGCCACCCAGGGTTATCGAGTGTTCCGTGTCCGTCAGGCGGACCTCGCGGGCGACGGGCACTGCGTGCCGGTTACCTTGGGAACACCATGAGCGCTTCGCAGACCTCTGACGTCCCGACTCTCCTCGTCAAGATCTTCGGCAAGGACAGGCCGGGCATCACGGCCGGACTCTTCGACACCCTCGCCGCCTTCTCCGTCGACGTGGTCGACATCGAGCAGGTCGTGACGCGAGGCCGGATGGTGCTGTGCGCGCTCGTGACCGAGCCGCCCCAGGGCCTGGAAGGCGAGCTGCGGGCGACGGTGCACAGCTGGGCCGACTCGATGAGGATGCAGGCCGAGATCATCTCGGGCCTCGGCGACAACCGCCCTCGCGGTCACGGCCGGTCCCTGGTGACGGTGCTCGGGCATCCCCTCACCGCCGAGGCCACTGCCGCGATCGCCGCCCGGATCACCAAGGTGGGCGGCAACATCGACCGTATCTTCCGGCTCGCCAAGTACCCGGTCACGGCCGTCGAGTTCGCGGTGTCCGGCGTGGAGACCGAGCCGCTGCGCACCGCCCTCGCCGTCGAGGCCGCGGCACTCGGCGTGGACGTGGCCGTCGTGGCCGCGGGCCTGCACCGGCGGGCTCAGCGGCTGGTCGTGATGGACGTGGACTCGACCCTCATCCAGGACGAGGTGATCGAGCTCTTCGCCGCGCACGCCGGCTGCGAGGCCGAGGTCGCCGAGGTGACGGCGGCCGCGATGCGCGGGGAGCTGGACTTCGAGCAGTCGCTGCACGCGCGCGTGGCGCTGCTGAAGGGGCTGGACGCCTCCGTGGTGGAAAAGGTGCGCAGCGAGGTACGGCTGACGCCGGGCGCGCGCACGCTGATCCGCACCCTGAAGCGGCTCGGTTACCAAGTGGGTGTCGTCTCGGGCGGGTTCACGCAGGTCACGGACGACCTCAAGGAGCGCCTGGGTCTCGACTTCGCGCAGGCCAACACGCTGGAGATCGTCGACGGCCGGCTGACCGGCCGGGTCACCGGCGAGATCGTGGACCGGGCGGGCAAGGCGCGGCTGCTGCGCCGGTTCGCCGCGGAGGCGGGCGTGCCGCTGTCACAGACGGTGGCGATCGGTGACGGCGCCAACGACCTCGACATGCTGAACTCGGCCGGCCTCGGGGTCGCCTTCAACGCCAAGCCGGTGGTCCGCGAGGCGGCGCACACCGCGGTGAACGTGCCCTTCCTGGACACGGTCCTCTATCTGCTGGGGGTCACCCGCGAAGAGGTCGAGGCGGCGGACGCGCACGAGGAGGACTGAGGTCCGCGGGCGCGGGACCGGCCCTGCGTACGCCTCCGAGGGGCCCGGCGCCGCGTGGTGCCGGGCCTCCGGTGTGCGCGGGGGATCACTCGGACGGGGCCCAGTAGTCCACCAGGGTGGCCGCGCCCGGCTCCAGGGACTTCCAGGTGCCGGTGAAGGACAGCACGGCGAAGGCGGCGGCCGGGAAGCCGCGGCGGCTCATCCGCTCGCGCGCGCCCGCGTCGGCCGAGCCGGACAGCACCTCGGCGAGGCCCTGGACGCCGGGGTTGTGGCCGATCAGTACGACGTTCTGCGCGTCGTCGGGGGTCTCGTTGAGCACCGCGATCAGCTCGCCGGGCGAGGCCTCGTAGATCCGCTCCTCGTAGACCGTCCTCGGGCGGTGCGGGAACTCGTGGACGGCGAGCTTCCAGGTCTCGCGGGTCCGGGTCGCCGTGGAGCAGAGGGCCAGGTCGAAGGAGATGCCGGAGTCGGCCAGCTTGCGGCCGGCGACAGGGGCGTCCTTGCGGCCCCGCTCGGCGAGCGGCCGCTCGTGATCGTTCACCTGTGGCCAGTCGGCTTTCGCATGCCGGAAGAGGACAATCCTGCGGGGTTCAGCGACGCTCATGAGATCCAGCTTCGCATGAAACAGGCCACGGGGCGCCAGGAGTTGACGGGCCACTCACGGCGTGCTCAGCGCGATATCAGCTGATGAGCGCGCTCCACGAGGTGGGTGATCGCCGGCTCGCCGCCCGCCGCGTGGGCCTCGGCGGGGTTCAGGATCAGCGTCAGCAGGGCGACGAACGCCAGTGTCGGCAGGGCGAGCGCCCACCAGGGCAGCCGGATGTCGGCACGGCCCGGGTTCGCCGGGCGGGGCCGGGTGTGCGTGCTGGCCGACATGCTGCCTCCGTGGTCCGTCCTCGACGAGAGGTGGCCCGGGTCCCCCGGCCACACTTCGAAGCTACGGAATGTGGAGTCGCCAACCCATCCGGTGATCCACCCACTTGACCCTGACCCTCACCCCCTAGGGGATGGGGGGGCTAGCCCCACCATCCCGGTCCAGGAGGGACGGTCGCCGTCAGGGAGAGGCGATCGACGCGACGACGGCGATGATCACGAAGATGGCGAGGAACGAGCCGAAGACGAGCAGCATCTTCTTCTGGCCGTTGGGGGGATTCGGGTCGAGCACTGGCATACCGACAAGTCTCGCACCCCGCTCCCGGGCCGGATCCCTCGGGGGTCAGCCGGCCGCCTCGTCCTCCACCGTGCGGTTGCGGCCCGCCAGGACGCCCACGGCCATCTGCGGGACCATCAGCGCGGCCATCAGCGCGAGCGGCAGGCCCCAGCCCCCGCTGTGCTGGTAGAGGACACCCACCAGCAGGGGTCCGGGGATGGAGATCAGATAGCCGGTGCTCTGCGCGAACGCCGACAGCTGGGCGACGCCCGCGCCCGTGCGGGCACGCATCCCGACCATGGTGAGGGCCAGCGGGAAGGCGCAGTTCGAGACGCCGAGCAGCAGCGCCCAGGCCCAGGCGCCCTGGGCGGGCGCGAGGTAGAGCCCCGCGTATCCGGCGAGCCCGCAGACGCCCAGCGCCAGCGCGATCGGGCCCTGCTGGGGCAGCCGGGTGGCGAGCCGCGGGATGACGAAGGCCAGCGGGACGCCCATGACCATCGTGACGGCCAGGAGCAGCCCGGCGGTGCCGGGGGCGACGCCGGCGTCGCGGAAGATCTGCGCCATCCAGCCCATCGTGATGTACGCGGCGGTGGCCTGGAGCCCGAAGAAGACGGCGAGAGCCCAGGCGGTACGGCTCCGGGTGATCCGCAGGGCGGGGGCCTGGCCGGCCTCCGCGCGCGGGCGCGGCACCCGCGGGGCGGGCTCGGACTGCCCGGTGCGTATGCCGTCCCGGTTGCGGACGAAGGGAATCCACGGCACCACGGCCACCGCCGCGAGCGCCGCCCACACGGCGAGGCCCGTCTGCCAACCGCCACCCATGGCCGCCGTCATCGGCACGGTCACCGCGGCCGCGAGGGAGGTGCCGAGGGCCAGCGCCATGGAGTACAGGCCGGTCATGGACCCGACCCGGTCCGGGAACCAGCGCTTGACGATGACCGGCATCAGGACGTTGCTGACCGCGATGCCCATCAAAGCGAGGGCGCTGGCGGCCAGGAACCCGGCCGTGCCGCCCGCGTACGGCCGGACGAGCAGGCCGGCGGCGATGGCCGCCATGCCGGCGCACACGACCGCGCCGAGCCCGAAGCGGCGGGCCAGCCGCGGCGCCATGACACCGAAGACGGCGAAGCAGAGGGGCGGCACGGAGGTGAGCAGGCCGGCCACGCTGCCGCTCATGCCGAGCCCGTCGCGGACCTCCTCCAGGAGCGCGCCGAGGCTGGTGATGGCGGGACGGAGGTTCAGGGCGGACAGCACGATGCCCACGACGACCAGCCGCACGGCCCACGCGCGCGCGGGCGACGCGGCGGCCGTGGAGTTCGCGTCGCTCGCTCCGCTCGCATCGCTCCAGGTGCGCATGGGTGAGCCTTCCGTCGCGCTGCGGTGCCCGTCCGTGGTCGTCGTGCCCATGCCCGGGTGGTCCTGTGTCCGGGTTTCCTCACCAGCCATGCCGCCCATCATAGAATCATGGGATGATTGGTTGTCCATCCCGGTGCGGTCCGAGGCCGCCGTTCCCGTGCGAAGGTGTGCCATGCCCCTGAGCCATCCCCGCCGTTCGGCGCTGTCCGAGCAGGTCATCGCCGCACTGCGCAACCAGATCGCGTCGGGCGAGTGGCCGGTCGGCTCCCGCATCCCCACGGAGCCCGAGCTGGTCGAGCAGCTCGGAGTCGCCCGCAACACGGTGCGAGAGGCCGTCCGGGCACTGGCGCACAACGGTCTGCTGGACATCCGCCAGGGCTCCGGCACGTACGTCGTGGCCACCAGCGAGCTGGCCGGAGTGATGCACCGCCGGTTCACCGGGGCCGACCCCCGGGACATCGCGGAAGTGCGCTCGACGCTGGAGTCGGCCGCCGCGAAGCTGGCCGCCGAGCGGCGCACGGAGAAGGACCTCAAGCAGCTCGACGCCTTGCTGCGGCGGCGCGAGGAGGCCTGGGAGTCGGGGGACGCGGAGGCGTTCGTGACGGCGGACGCCACCTTCCACCTGGCCGTCGTGGCCGCCTCGCACAACGACGTGATGACCACGATGTACGCCGACCTCGGCGAGGTGATGCGGGACTGGCTGCGCGAGGACGTCGGGCAGGAGCTGACCCCGGAGACGTACATGGACCACGGCCGGCTGCTGGACGCCATCCGCGTGGGCGACGCCGGGACGGCGGCCTCGGAGGCGGCGGGCTATCCGTTCCAGTGCCGCCCGGGCCGGTTCAGCTCCCCCGGTTCTGGTGACTGACCCACACCGAGCGGACTTCCTTCCAGCAGCGGCCGGTCAGGCGCACGGTCATCGCGGGCTCGGTGTCCACGGGCGCGCTGTCCGTGTCGAGGTCCCACCATCGTTCGCACTCGATGTGCAGCCGGACCCGGTCGACGTCCACGTAGGGGTTGTGGCAGTGGGCGACCACCTGGGAGCCCTCGACGCCGGTGCGGCACGTGGCGCCGAACGGCGGCGCGTCCCGCGGTTCGCCGTCCGCCGCGCGTGCCTGCGGCAGCGCGTCGTAGGGCGTGGACAGGACGAGGGCCGCGGCGACGGTCATCGAGGCCAGGCAGCGGTACAGGCGCACAAGGGAAACCTCCTCGGCCGGGCTGGGGAGGGGTGCGTGGTGAACGCCTCTTCAGAATGCCCGGCCGCCCCCTGCCACCGCCCGGCCGGATAGCCCGTACGGGCGACAACCGAGCGGCATGCGGGGCGCCATGCGGGACGGCGTGCGAGACGGCATGCGGAGGGCTCGCACCCGGCGCCGGGTGCGAGCCCTCGAACAGCGGTGATCGGCCGATCACCGGGCGGCCGGTCAGGCGCCGATGGCGTGCAGCCCGCCGTCGACGTGGATGATCTCGCCGGTGGTCTTCGGGAACCAGTCGCTCAGCAGGGCGACCACGCCGCGGCCGGCCGGCTCCGGGTCCTTCAGGTCCCACTCCAGCGGGGAGCGGTCGTCCCACACGGAGGCCAGCTCGGAGAAGCCCGGGATGGACTTGGCGGCCATGGAGCCGAGGGGGCCGGCCGAGATCAGGTTGCAGCGGATGTTCTGCTTGCCGAGGTCACGTGCCATGTAGCGGCTCGTGGCCTCCAGGGCGGCCTTGGCCGGGCCCATCCAGTCGTACTGCGGCCACGCGAACTGGGCGTCGAAGGTCAGACCGACGACCGAGCCGCCGTTCTGCATCAGCGGCAGGCAGGCCATGGTCAGCGACTTCAGCGAGTACGCCGAGACGTGCATGGCGGTGGCGACGGACTCGAACGGCGTGTTCAGGAAGTTCCCGCCGAGCGCGTCCTGCGGCGCGAAGCCGATGGAGTGCACGACGCCGTCCAGGCCGCCCAGCTCCTCGCCGACCACGTCGGCGAGACGGCCGAGGTGCTCGCCGTTGGTCACGTCCAGCTCGATGACCTTGGTGGGCTTCGGCAGCTTCTTGGCGATGCGCTCGGTCAGGGTGGGGCGGGGGAACGCGGTGAGGATGATCTCCGCGCCCTGCTCCTGGGCGAGCTTGGCGGTGTGGAAGGCGATGGAGGACTCCGTCAGCACACCGGTGATCAGGATGCGCTTGCCCTCGAGAATTCCGCTCATGGTGATCAGTGACCCATTCCCAGTCCGCCGTCTACGGGGATGACGGCTCCAGTGATGTACGAGGCGTCGTCCGACGCGAGGAACCGCACCGCCGCGGCGATCTCCTCCGGCTGCGCGTAGCGGCGCAGCGGTACCTGCGCCACGTACTCGGCGCGCTGCTCGTCGGTGAGCACCCGGGTCATGTCGGTGTCGACGAAACCGGGGGCGACGACGTTGAAGGTGATGTTGCGCGAGCCCAGCTCACGCGCGAGGGACCGCGCGAAGCCGACCAGCGCGGCCTTGGAGGCGGCGTAGTTGGCCTGACCCGCCGAGCCGAGCAGTCCGACCACCGACGAGATCAGGACGACGCGGCCCTTCTTGGCGCGCAGCATGCCGCGGTTGGCGCGCTTGACGACCCGGAAGGTGCCGGTGAGGTTGGTGTCGATGACCGAGGTGAAGTCCTCCTCGGACATCCGCATCAGGAGCTGGTCCTTGGTGACGCCGGCGTTGGCGACCAGGATCTCCACGGGGCCGTGCTCGGCCTCGATCTCCTTGTAGGCCTGCTCCACCTGTTCGGTGTCGGTGATGTCGCACTTGACGGCGAGGAAACCCGTCGGCGGCTCACCCGAGCGGTACGTGATCGCGACCTTGTCGCCGGCGTCGGCGAAAGCGCGGGCGATGGCGAGGCCGATGCCCCGGTTGCCTCCGGTGACGAGAACCGAGCGGCTCAACGGATCACCCTTTCGATAGCGGTCTGGTACGCCCGCCCGAACACCGGTTCACAGGCGGCGATGACAGGCGGCTACACCGAAAACCTATCGGTCGGCACGCTTCCCGGGACATTCGGGCACCGACAGTGGCAAGGGAGCCGCACTGTCGAATCCCTACAGAAAGTTGCGTTCGCGGCCTGGAAACGTGTGGTCCGCGGGACCGCTCCCGCGACATGATCGGACCCGACAGGCGACGACAGCAGGGAGACCCTCGGTGCCTCATACCATCGACGAAGCCTTCACGGCACTTCCGCTCCGCGCCCTCGCCGACGCCGCGCTCGCCCGCGCGCGGGCGCTGGGGGCGGAGCATGCCGACTTCCGGCTGGAGCGGGTGCGCAGCGCGTCCTGGCGGCTCAGGGACGGAAAGCCGTCCGGGTCCTCGGACACCACCGACCTCGGGTACGCGGTACGGGTCGTGCACGGCGGGACGTGGGGGTTCGCGTCCGGTGTGGACCTGACCATGGACGCCGCCGCCAGAGTGGCGGGGCAGGCCGTCGCGATGGCGAAGCTGTCCGCACAGGTGATCAAGGCCGCCGGGTCGGACGAGAGGGTGGAGCTCGCCGGCGAGCCCGTCCACGCGGACCGGACGTGGATCTCGTCGTACGAGATCGACCCCTTCACCGTGCCCGACGAGGAGAAGACGGGGCTGCTGGCCGAGTGGAGCGGGCGGCTGCTCGCGGCCGACGGGGTCGACCACGTCGACGCCTCGCTGCTCACGGTGCACGAGAACAAGTTCTACGCCGACACCGCCGGGACCGTGACCACGCAGCAGCGCGTACGGCTGCACCCGCAGCTGACGGCCGTGTCGGTCGACGAGTCGACCGGCGAGTTCGACTCCATGCGCACCGTGGCACCGCCGGTGGGCCGCGGCTGGGAGTACCTCCGGGGCACCGGCTGGGACTGGGACGACGAACTCGACCGGTTGCCGGGGCTGCTCGCCGAGAAGATGCGCGCGCCGAGCGTGCGGGCGGGTCTGTACGACCTCGTCGTCGACCCGTCGAACCTGTGGCTGACCATCCACGAGTCCATCGGGCACGCCACCGAGCTGGACCGCGCGCTCGGCTACGAGGCCGCCTACGCAGGCACCTCCTTCGCCACCTTCGACCAGCTCGGCAAGCTGAGGTACGGCTCCGAGCTGATGAACGTCACCGGCGACCGCACCGCCGAGCACGGGCTCGCCACCATCGGGTACGACGACGAGGGCGTCGAGGCGCAGTCCTGGGACCTCGTCAAGGACGGCACCCTCGTCGGCTACCAGCTCGACCGCCGCATCGCCCGGCTGACCGGGTTCGAGCGTTCCAACGGCTGCGCCTACGCCGACTCCCCCGCGCATGTGCCGGTGCAGCGGATGGCCAACGTGTCCCTGCAGCCCGATCCGGCCGGCATGTCGACCGAGGATCTCATCGGGGGTGTGGAGCGGGGCATCTACGTCGTCGGGGACCGGTCCTGGTCGATCGACATGCAGCGCTACAACTTCCAGTTCACCGGGCAGCGCTTCTTCCGGATCGAGAACGGACGGCTCGCCGGCCAGCTGCGGGACGTCGCCTACCAGGCGACGACGACCGACTTCTGGGGCTCGATGGCCGCCGTCGGCGGTCCCCAGACCTATGTCCTCGGCGGCGCCTTCAACTGCGGCAAGGCCCAGCCCGGCCAGGTCGCGGCCGTGTCCCACGGCTGCCCCTCCGCCCTCTTCCGGGGCGTCAACATCCTCAACACGACGCAGGAGGCCGGTCGATGAGCGCCGCGACGAACAAGCCGCACGAGATCGTCGAGCGGGCCCTGGAGCTGTCCAGGGCCGACGGATGTGTCGTGATCGCGGACGAGCACTCGACCGCCAACCTGCGCTGGGCGGGCAACGCGCTGACCACCAACGGCGTCACGCGCGGACGGACGCTCACGGTCGTCGCGACCGTCGACGGCGGTCAGGGAACGGCGTCCGGCGTGGTGTCCCGGTCCGCGGTGACCGTGGATGAGCTGGAACCGCTGGTGCGGGCCGCGGAGGCCGCCGCGCGGGGCGCGGGCCCGGCCGAGGACGCCCAGCCGCTGGTGAGGGACGTGCCCGCGTCGCCCGACTTCACGGACGCGCCGGCCGAGACGTCGTCCGCCGTGTTCGCCGACTTCGCCCCGGCCCTGGGCGAGGCGTTCGCCCGCGCGCGTGCGGGCGGCCGTGAACTGTACGGCTTCGCCAACCACGAGCGGACGTCCAGCTACCTGGGCACGTCCGCGGGGCTGCGGCTGCGGCACGACCAGCCGAACGGCACGCTGGAACTGAACGCCAAGTCCCCCGACCGGACCCGCTCGGCGTGGGCGGGCCGCTCCACCCGGGACTTCAAGGACGTGGACCCGGCGACGCTCGACGCCGAGCTGGCCGTACGCCTGGGCTGGGCCGGGCGGCGCGTGGAGCTGCCCGCCGGGCGCTACGAGACGCTGCTGCCGCCGACCGCCGTCGCGGACCTGCTGATCTACCAGATGTGGTCGGCGTCGGGCCGGGACGCGGCGGAGGGCCGGACGGTGTTCTCCAAGCCGGGTGGCGGCACGCGCGTGGGCGAGCGCCTCACCGACCTGCCGCTGACCCTGCGCAGCGACCCGAACGAGCCGGGCCTGGAGTCCGCCCCGTTCGTGCTCGCGCACTCCTCCGGGGGCGACTCGTCGGTGTTCGACAACGGTCTGCCGCTGTCGCCCACCGAGTGGGTGGCCGAGGGCGAGCTGAGGCATCTGCTCACCAGCAGGCACAGCGCGGGCATGACCGGGCTGCCGCTCGCCCCGCACATCGACAACGTGATCCTGGACGGCGGCGAGGACCGCTCCCTTGAGGAGATGGTCGCGAGCACCGGGCGCGGGCTGCTGCTGACCTGCCTGTGGTACATCCGCGAGGTCGACCCGGCCACCCTGCTGCTCACCGGCCTGACCCGGGACGGCGTCTACCTCGTCGAGAACGGCGAGGTGACCGGCGAGGTGAACAACTTCCGCTTCAACGAGTCGCCGGTCGGCCTGCTGGGCCGGGCCGTCGAGGCCGGCCGCACCGAGAAGACCCTGCCCCGGGAGTGGAGCGACTGGTTCACCCGGGCCGCGATGCCGCCGCTGCGGATCCCCGATTTCAACATGAGCTCGGTCAGCCGGGGCGTATAACCTCGTAGGCGGCGGTCACCCGACTGCCCGAAGATCATTCTAGGAGACACGAGAACCGTGACGGACATCGTCGACGAGCTCAAGTGGCGGGGGCTGTTCGCCCTCTCCACCGACGAGGAAGCACTGCGCAAGGCGCTCGCGGACGGTCCCGTCACGTTCTATTGCGGCTTCGACCCGACCGCGCCGTCCCTGCACGTGGGCCACCTCGTGCAGGTGCTCACCGTGCGCCGGCTCCAGCAGGCCGGACACCGGCCGCTGGCGCTGGTGGGCGGCGCGACGGGGCTGATCGGCGACCCGCGGCCGACGGCCGAGCGCACGCTGAACGACCCCGAGACGGTCGCCGGCTGGGTGGACCGGCTGCGCCGCCAGATCGAGCCGTTCCTGTCGTTCGAGGGCGAGAACGCGGCCGTGATGGTCAACAACCTCGACTGGACGCAGCACCTCTCCGCGATCGAGTTCCTCCGGGACATCGGCAAGCACTTCCGCGTCAACAAGATGCTGACGAAGGACTCCGTGGCCCGGCGTCTGGAGTCCTCGGAGGGCATCAGCTACACCGAGTTCAGCTACCAGCTCCTGCAGGGCATGGACTTCCTCCAGCTCTACCGGAGGTACGGCTGCACCCTCCAGCAGGGCGGCAGCGACCAGTGGGGCAACCTCACGGCCGGACTGGACCTGATCCACCGGCTGGAGCCGGACGCCGACGCGCACGCGCTGGCGACCCCGCTGATGACCAAGGCGGACGGCACCAAGTTCGGCAAGACCGAGGGCGGCGCCGTCTGGCTCGACCCGGAGATGACGACGCCGTACGCGTTCTACCAGTTCTGGCTGAACGTGGACGACCGGGACATCTCGACCTACCTGCGGATCCTGTCCTTCAAGTCGCGTGCCGAGCTGGAGGAGCTGGAGGCGCAGACGCAGGAGCGTCCGCAGGCGCGGGCGGCGCAGCGCGCGCTGGCCGAGGAGCTGACGACGCTGGTGCACGGCGCCGACCAGACGGCGGCCGTGATCGCCGCGTCCAAGGCCCTGTTCGGACAGGGCGAGCTGGCCGGTCTGGACGAGCGGACGCTGGCCGCGGCGCTGTCCGAGGTGCCGCACATCCGGGTCGCCGAGCCGGGTCCGGTGGTGGACCTGTTCGCCGAGGTCGGTCTGGTGCCCAGCAAGTCGGCCGCGCGCCGCACGGTCAAGGAGGGCGGCGCCTACGTGAACAACACGAAGGTCGACTCCGAGGACGCGGTTCCGGCCGCGGAGGACCTGCTGCACGGGCGCTGGCTGGTGCTGCGGCGGGGGAAGAAGAACCTGGCGGCGGTCGAGGTCACGAGCGCCTGAGGGGTGACGCGCACGGGCGGGGCGGCACTGCGGGCAGCGCGGGGCCGCCCCGTCCGCCGTGCGTCAGGCGCGTCGCTTGTGGCCCCTGAGCTGCATGTAGGCCATGTCGCCCAGGAAGACGAGGATGATCGCGGCCACCAGCTGGAAGATGTGGCGGCTCCAGTCGATGCCGGGCGTCTCGGCGACCCCGAAGCCCCGGGCGATGGCGTTGCCGGCGATGGCGCCGATCATGCCCAGGATGGTGGTCAGCCAGAGGGGCATGTGCTGCTTGCCGGGGATGATCGCCTTGGCGATCAGGCCCAGCACGAATCCCACGATGATCGCCCACAACCAGCCCATGGCTGCCTCCTCGTACGGCTCGACGTGAGCATTACGCCCAGTGTCGGGGCGTACCCCGTACGGCGCATGTCGGGTGCCGCCGTACGCGCTACGTCCGACGGCGTTCGCCCAGGCAGGACGCGGACCCGGTCTCGTGGGCGGAGCCACGGCGGCGTACCGTGGACGGTGTCCGGTACCGGTGGGGCCGGGTGTGGAGCTGGAAGGGCCGGGAGGGTCCCGAGGCGGGCGGATGGTGGAATGCGATGCGGAACAGGCACGGTGACGGCAACGGCCAGGTTTTCCGGATCACCGGAGCCCGGCAGGGCCTTCAGGACGACGTCCGCGGCCGGCAGCGCCGCTATGTCATCTCGATGTCGGTCCGCACGCTCTCGGTGATCCTCGCGGCGACCTTGTGGAACGTGGAACGGCACGTCGCGATCGTGGCGCTGGTGCTGGGCGTGCTGCTTCCCTACATCGCGGTGGTGATCGCCAACGCGGGCCGGGAGAACGTGCCGTCGCTCCCGTCGACCTTCGTGGTCGCACCGCCCCCGGTGCGGGAGATCGCGCCACCGCGTGCGGAGGGTGACCGTTTCACGGAATCCGTACCGGAGGACAGGGTGGGTGATCATGCGAAGGGGCGGTCCGAATAGGACGTCGGTCCTCCGCATCAAGGCCCTGTACAGACTGCGGAAAAGCCCGGATCAATCATGTTGTTCCGGTGCCCGGTGACGGGTTACGCGTGACATACTTCGTAGGCGCTCCGCATCCCCCGTCGGAGCGACAGACCGACGCCGGGCAGCTCCCCCCGTGGCTGCTCGGCGTCGCCTTTTCCGTGCAGTGGTGAGACGAACCTGTGAGTGACGAGACCCCGATCTGCTCCGCCAAGGGCTGCCGCGTCGCCGCCGTGTGGGTGCTGGCGTGGAACAACCCGAAGATCCACACGCCGGAGCGGCGCAAGACCTGGCTCGCGTGCGAGGAGCATCGGGAGCATCTGTCGCAGTTCCTCGGGGTGCGCGGGTTCCTGAAGGACGTCGTCCTCCTCCAGGAGTGGCAGGAGCAGGAGGCCTGATCAGGCCTCCCACCCCCTGGCTGTCAGCCGCCGATGGCGGACATCGGGCGGTCCGGCTGGACGAACGTCGGGTCGTCGAGACCGGCGCCCGCCTTCTTGCCCCACATCGCCAGGCGCCAGATACGGGCGATCTCCTCGTCCGGGGCGCCCGAGCGCAGGGCCGCGCGCAGGTCGGTCTCCTCACGGGCGAACAGGCAGGTGCGCACCTGCCCGTCGGCCGTCAGACGGGTGCGGTCGCAGGCGGCGCAGAACGGGCGGGTGACGGAGGCGATGACGCCCACGCGGTGCGGGCCGCCGTCGACCAGCCAGCGCTCGGCGGGGGCCGAGCCGCGCGCCTCGTCGCCCTCGGGGGTGAGGTCGAAGCGGGTGCGCAGGGAGGTCAGGATGTCGCCCGCGGTGATCATGCCGTCGCGTTTCCAGCCGTGCTGGGCGTCCAGGGGCATCTGCTCGATGAAGCGCAGCTCGTAGTCGTGCTCGACGGCCCAGGCCAGCAGGTCGGGCGCCTCGTCGTCGTTCAGGCCCGGCATCAGCACCGAATTGACCTTCACCGGGGTCAGGCCGGCCTCACGGGCGGCGTCCAGGCCCGCTATGACGTCGTGGTGGCGGTCGCGCCGGGTGAGGGTCTTGAAGACCTCGGGGCGCAGGGTGTCCAGGGAGACGTTGACCCGGTCCAGGCCCGCGGACTTCAGGGCCGCGGCCGTGCGCTTGAGGCCGATGCCGTTGGTGGTGAGGGACATCTGCGGGCGGGGTTCGAGGGCGGCCACGCGCTCCACGATCCCGACCAGGCCGGGGCGCAGCAGGGGCTCGCCGCCGGTGAAGCGGACCTCGTCGACACCGAGGGTGGTGACCGCGATGTCGATGAGCCGGACGATCTCGTCGTCGGTGAGCAGATCGGGTTTCGCCAGCCACTGCAGGCCCTCCTCGGGCATGCAGTACGTGCAACGCAGGTTGCAGCGGTCGGTCAGCGAGACCCTCAGATCGGTGGCCACCCGGCCGTAGGTGTCGATGAGCACGTGGCCCCCTCCCTCGTGGTGGATCACACGCAGCGGAGCACAAGCACAACTTTCTCCGACACCTGTGAGCCTACGTGACCTCACCGACAACGGCTAAGGCCTGATCCCACGAGGTGGGACGCGGCCGCGTCGTAGGGACCCACAGGGGGCACCGCGACGCGGCCGCTGTGAGGCGCTCGCTCAGTGGGCGCCGGTGCCGGTCAGGGACCTGACCTCCAGCTCCGCGTACTTGCCGGTGTCCGGCCCCTCCTTCGACAGGACGGTGCCGAGCCAGCCCATCAGGAAGCCGAACGGGATCGAGATGATGCCGGGGTTCTTCAGCGGGAACCAGGCGAAGTCGACGTCGGGGAACATCGCCTTGGGGTCGCCGGAGACCACGGGCGAGAACAGCACCAGGCCGACGGCGACGATCAGACCGCCGTAGATCGACCACAGCGCGCCCTGGGTGGTGAAGCGCTTCCAGAACAGGCTGTAGAGGATGGTCGGCAGGTTGGCGGAGGCGGCGACCGCGAAGGCGAGGGCGACCAGTCCCGCGACGTTCAGGTCGCGGGCGAGGGCGCCGAGGCCGATGGAGACGATGCCGATGAAGACGGTCGCCCAGCGGGCCGCGCGGACCTCCTCCGCGCCGGTGGCCTTGCCCTTGCGGATGACGTTGGCGTAGATGTCGTGCGCGAAGGACGACGAGGACGCCAGGGTCAGACCGGCGACCACGGCGAGGATCGTGGCGAAGGCCACCGCCGAGATCGTGGCCAGCAGGATCGCGCCCCATGCCGAGTCGACGCCGCCGAGGTGCAGGGCGAGCAGCGGGGCCGCCGTGTTGCCGGACGGGTTGGACTCGATGATCTCGTCCTGGGAGATCAGCGCGGCGGCACCGAAGCCGAGCGCGATGGTCATCAGGTAGAAGCCGCCGATGATGCCGATCGCCCAGTTCACGGACTTACGGGCGGCCTTGGCGTTCGGGACCGTGTAGAAGCGGATCAGGATGTGCGGCAGGCCGGCGGTGCCGAGGACGAGCGCGATGCCGAGGGAGACGAAGTCCAGCTTGGAGGTGCTTGTGGCGCCGTACTGGAGGCCCGGCTCCAGGAAGGCGGCGCCCTTGCCGCTGTTCTCGGCGGCCGAGCCCAGCAGGTCGGAGATGTTGAAGTTGAACTTCAGCAGTACCAGGAAGGTGATCAGGAGCGTGCCGCCGATCAGCAGCACGGCCTTGATCATCTGGACCCAGGTGGTGCCCTTCATGCCGCCGATGGAGACGTAGACGATCATCAGGATGCCGACCAGCGCCACGATGGCGACCTTGCCCGCGTCCGAGGTGATGCCGAGGAGCAGGGAGACAAGGACGCCGGCGCCCGCCATCTGGGCCAGCAGGTAGAAGATCGACACGACGATCGTCGAGGTACCGGCCGCGGTGCGGACCGGGCGCTGGCGCATGCGGTACGCGAGCACGTCACCCATGGTGTAGCGGCCGGAGTTCCGCAGCGGCTCGGCCACCAGGAGCAGGGCGACCAGCCAGGCCACCAGGAAGCCGATGGAGTACAGGAAGCCGTCGTAGCCGAACAGGGCGATCGCGCCGGCGATGCCGAGGAACGACGCGGCGGACATGTAGTCGCCGGAGACGGCGAGGCCGTTCTGGAAGGCGCTGAACTGGCGGCCGCCCGCGTAGAAGTCGGCCGCGTCCTTGGTCTGGCGGCCCGCCCAGATGGTGATGACGAGGGTCGCGACGACGAACAGTCCGAACAGCGTGATGATGAGCGGGCGGTGTTCGCTGGCCTCGTTGGCCGCGAGAACGGTCTGCTGAACGGGGCTCACGCGCCGCCCTCCATCCGGGTCTTGATGGCCTCGGCCTTGGGGTCGAGCTTCGCGGCGGCGTGCCGCGAGTACCACCAGGCGATGAGGAACGTGGTGACGAACTGGGCGATACCGAAGACGAAGGCGACGTTGATGTTGCCGAACAGCTCGGTGCCCATGAAGCCGCCCGCGTAGTTGGACAGCAGGACGTACAGCAGGTACCAGGCGATGAAGCCGACGGTCAGCGGGAAGGCGAAGGAACGGTAGGAGCGGCGCAGATCGCCGAACTCCGCGCTGCTTTGCACCTCGACGAACTCCTCGGTCGAGGGGAGTCGATGTTCTGTTTCCTTCGAGGGTGGCGGTGCTTCGGTAGACACGGAGTCTCCTCGTGTTGCGGCTGCTGTGCTGTTGCCAGTGATGTGGATCACGTGAACCGGGCGGCGATGGTAGTGGCCGGGTGCGTGATCCGACAGGGGGCCGCCTCGATCGTGCTCGGGCTCCCTGTTCAACGTCACGGCGCCACGCGAGAACCGGTTCAACCGCCCTGCGTTCTTTCGGAAGTCATCGGCGGAAAACTCCGAAGTCATCCCCGGAAGTGATTGCTGGCCAGCGAGGTCGGGAGATAGCTTCACCCTGCACCACCCGTCATGTACCTGCCCGAGCGCCACCTGTGTCTCGGGCCGGTTTCGTTTCCGGATGATGTGGAGACCCCATGGCTCATCTGCGTTCCAGACGCCGGCTCGCCCTCGCCGTGCCCGTCGTGCTGTCGCTGACCGCCTCGCTCGGCTTCCTGCCCGCGTCCGCCACGGCCGCCCCGCGCGCGGAGCCCGCCGTGCAGGCCGCGGACTCGCCCCAGCTGGCGTACGTCGTCAACACCAAGACGGACCGTCACACGCTCGCGTCGGTACGCAGGGCCATCGCCGCGGCCGGCGGAACCGTCGTCACCACGTACGACAAGATCGGCGTCATCGTCGCGCACTCGGCGAACCCGGACTTCGGCGCGCAGATACGCAAGGCCCGCGGCGTGCAGTCGGCGGGTGCCACCCGTACCGCCCCGCTCGTCGCCGCGGGCACCACCGACGAGGGCGCCGCGGACTACCTGACCGGCGCGGAGGCGGCGAAGGTGAAGGCGGCCGCCACGCCCGGGAGCGAGCCCCTGGAGGCCGACCAGTGGGACCTGCGCGCGATAGGCGCCGACAAGGCCGCGCGGATCAACCCGGGCAGCAGCCGGGTCACCGTCGCCGTGATCGACACCGGCGTCGACGACACCCACCCCGACCTCGCCCCCAACTTCTCGGCGAGCCAGTCCGCCAACTGTGTCGGCGGTGTCGCGGACACCAGCGAGGGCGCCTGGCGGCCCTACACCGCGGACGACTACCACGGCACGCATGTCGCCGGTGAGATCGCGGCGGCCCGCAACGGGATCGGCGTGGCCGGCGTGGCGCCGGGTGTGAAGGTCGCCGGCATCAAGGTGAGCGACCCGCACAACGGGCTCTTCTACCCGGAGAACGTCGTGTGCGCGTTCGTGTTCGCCGCCGACCACGGCGTCGAGATCACGAACAACAGCTACTACGTCGACCCCTGGCTCTACAACTGCATGGACGACCCGGACCAGCGCGCGATCGTCGACGCGGTCAACCGGGCCCAGCTGTACGCCCAGAAGAAGGGCACCCTGCACCTGGCGTCGGCCGGCAACTCGAACCACGACCTGGACTCGGACGCCATCGTCGACAGCAGCAGCCCTGACGACTCCACCCCGGTCGAGCGCACCGTCGACCCGCACGAGTGCTTCGACGTGCCGACGCAGCTCCCGGGGATCGTCACGGTCAGCGCCACGGGCGTGCAGAACCTCAAGTCGTACTACTCCTCGTACGGCGAGGGCGTCGTCGACGTCGCGGCGCCCGGCGGCGACCGGCTCTACCAGATCCCGGACACGCCGTCGAAGAACGGCCGCATCCTGTCCACCATGCCGAACAACCAGTACGGCTTCCTGCAGGGCACCTCGATGGCCTCGCCGCACGCCGCGGGCGTCGCCGCGCTGCTGAAGTCCGAGCACCCCTGGGCGAGCCCGGCGCAGCTGCAGTGGCTGCTCAAGGCCCAGGCGGACAAGACGGCCTGTCCCGAGTCGTACGACCAGAACGGTGACGGCACGCAGGACGCGGTGTGCGAGGGCGGCACACGCGTCAACGGTTTCTACGGACACGGCATCGTCGACGCGCTGCGCGCGGTCAAGTAGCCGCATCTGTCGCGGCGGCGGCCGGGCAGCCGGGCGCCGCCGCGGTCGTCCCCGCACGTCGGACTCCCCCACGTCGAACTCCCCGCACGTCCGCTCGTACCGCCTCTCTCGCGAACGAACTGGAGACATGCTCACCATGACAGTGCCTCACCCCCGTTACCGCCGTGCCCTGGTGATCCCGGTCGGGATGGCCATGGCGACCTCTCTCGCCTTCCTGCCGGGCGCCACCGCGTCCGCGGCCCCCGCCCCCGCGCCGGTCACGGCCGACGCGACCTCGCTCAGCTATGTCGTCAACGTCCGCCCCGGAAGCGACTCGGGGCAGGTGAAGAAGGCGATCGCCAAGGCCGGCGGCACGGTCGTCATGTCGTACCAGCAGATCGGCGTGATCGTGGTGCACTCGGCGAACGCCGACTTCGCCCCGACGATCCGCAAGGTACGCGGCGTGCAGTCGGCCGGCGCCACCCGGACGGCGCCGCTGCCCGCGCAGTCGACCACCGACGTCGGCACGCCGAAGGTGCTCACGGCCGACGACCTCGCCGACGTCGAGGCCGTCCAGGGCCAGGACCCGCTCCAGCCGCTGCAGTGGGACCTGCCGGCGATCAAGGCGGACAAGGCGCACGAGAAGTCGCTCGGCAGCGACAGGGTGACCGTCGCCGTGATCGACACCGGTGTGGACGACACCCACCCGGACATCGCGCCGAACTTCGACCGCAAGGCCTCGGTCAACTGCGTCACCGGCAAGCCGGACACCACCGACGGCGCCTGGCGGCCGAGCGCGGCGGAGAGCCCGCACGGGACGCACGTGGCCGGGGAGATCGCGGCCGCCAAGAACGGCGTCGGCATGACGGGCGTGGCGCCGGGCGTGAAGGTGTCCGGCATCAAGGTCTCCACGACCGCCGGCTTCTTCTACACCGAGGCCGTCGTCTGCGGCTTCGTCTGGGCGGCCGAGCACGGCGTGGACGTCACGAACAACAGCTATTACACCGACCCCTGGTACTTCAACTGCAAGAACGACCCGGACCAGAAGGCGCTCGTGGAGGCCATCACCCGGGCGTCGAAGTACGCGGAGAGGAAGGGCGCGGTCAACGTCGCCGCGGCCGGCAACGAGAACTACGACCTCGCGGCCGACGAGATCACCGACCCGGTCTCCCCCAACGACTCCACGCCCACGGAGCGGGTGATCGACCCGTCCGAGTGCTATGACATACCGACCCAGCTGCCGGGCATCGTGACGGTCGCCGCCACCGGCGCCAAGGGTCTGAAGTCGTCCTTCTCGAACCACGGTCTGGGCGTCATCGACATCGCCGCGCCCGGCGGCGACTCGACGGCCTATCAGACGCCGGCGCCGCCCGCGACCAGCGGTCTGATCCTGGGCACGCTGCCCGGCGGCAAGTGGGGCTACATGGCGGGTACGTCGATGGCGTCGCCGCACGTCGCGGGTGTCGCCGCCCTGATCAAGTCGACGCACCCGTACGCCCCGCCGGCGCTGGTGAAGGCGCTGCTGTACGCCGAGGCGGACGGCACGGCGTGCACGGACCCGTACGACATCAACGGTGACGGCAAGGTCGACGCGGTGTGCGAGGGGCCGAAGAACTACAACGGCTTCTACGGCTGGGGCACCGCGGACGCGCTGGACGCGGTGACCCGGTAGGGCTCAGGCCCGGTCGAGCGGAGCCGAGTGGCGGGCGCCCCAGCCGGGGCCCCCGCCACTGCCGTCCGACGTCGGTGCGCGCCCCGCGGCGAGCGTGCCCCACGTCAGCAGGGACTGCGCCGCGAGGTACGTGAGCATGATCCAGAAGTCCGCCGCGGGCGGCTGCGGCCAGTCGGCGAGGCCGGAGGCGATGAGCGTGTCGGACAGCAGGAACAGCGCGCCGCCGCACCCGGCGACGGGACCGAGCCGGGTGCGGGCGCCGTACGCCATGGCGGTGAGCAGCGCGCTGTAGGCGGCCACGGGCAGGCGCAGTCCGGCCGGCAGATCGGGCAGGAGCAGGACGGCGGCGCCGGTGAGGACGGCGGCGTAGCCGAGGGCGACGAGGCCCGCACGCGCGCGTGGGACGGGGTGCGGCCGGCCGTGCGCAGCGAACAGGGCGAGGTAGCACACGTGTCCCAGGGCGAAGGAGCCCATGCCTGCCAGGAAGGCGGGCTCCGCGTCCGACAGCAGTAGCACGTCCCCGCCCCAGCCGCACAGCAGGGCCGCGACGAGCAGCCGGGGCGCACCGCTCAGGTGGGCCCGGACGGCGAGCAGCGGCATCAGGAGCGGCTTGGCGACGGTGTGGCCGGGCTCGAAGCCGACGGCGAGCGAGACGAGGTCGACGGCGGCGACGACGGCGAGCACGGCGACCGGCGGGACGGATGGGGCGGGGCGGGCACGCGAGGTGCTCACGCGGTGGCGCTCTCGCCGGCCGGTTCCGTCGCCGCGGGTGCTGGGGCCGGGGCCGGCTGCCAGCCGGGGCCGCGGAAGAGCCGACCGGCGCGCTCGCGCCAACCGCGCGCCGCCTTCAGGTCCCTGGCGATGGCGGCGTACTCGTGGGTGGCGACCCGCAGCGGGTTGTACGTGCCGATGTTCTTGGTCAGCCCGTACACCGGCCGTTCCGTCTCGGCGACGAAGGTGCCGAAGAGGCGGTCCCAGACGATGAGGATGCCGCCGAAGTTGCGGTCGAGGTAGCCGCCTTGGGACGCGTGGTGCACCCGGTGGTGGGACGGCGTGTTGAGGGCGTACTCGAACCAGCGGGGCATCTTGTCGATCCGCTCGGTGTGGATCCAGAACTGGTAGACGAGGTTCGCGGACGAGCAGAAGGCCAGCGCGGCCGGGTGCACCCCGGCGACGATCAGGGGGACGTAGAACGGCCAGCCGGTCAAGGACGTCCACGGCTGGCGCAGCGCGGTGGTGAGGTTGAACTTCTCGCTCGAGTGGTGCACCACGTGACAGGCCCACAGGACGCGGATGACGTGGTGGCCGCGGTGCGACCAGTAGTAGAAGAAGTCCTGCGTGAGCAGCATCAGCACGACGGTCCACCACAGCACGGGCACCCGGAGCGGCGTCAGCTCGTACAGGGCGGTGTAGAGGGCGACGACCGGGATCTTCCAGATCAGGTCGAAGAACAGGCTGCCGAGTCCCATGGTGACGCTCGTGGCGGCGTCCTTGGCCTCGTATCCGGCCGCGTCCTCGTCGGGATGGAGACGGACGCTGATCATCTCGACGAGGGCGAGCAGCACGAAGGCCGGTATGGACCAGAGCACGACGTCGGGCAGGTTCGGCATGGGTGCACCGTAGGACCCCGGGAGGGGCACGGCTAGGGGTTGTTACCCACAAGTACCGCCAACGGGCCGCCGGGGCCGGAGTCCTGACGGACAGGGATGTCGGTCCGGGCCCGTATCCTCAATGACCATGCTCGAAGACCGTGCGACCGCAGCGTCCTCCCCGGCAGTCTGGCCGACCGCGTATCCCCTGGGATACGCGGTCGTTGACGTGGAGACCACCGGCCTGGCCCGGGACGACCGGATCATCTCCGCGGCCGTCTACCGGCTGGACGGGCGCGGCGAGGTCGAGGACCACTGGTACACGACGGTCAACCCGGAGCGCGACCCCGGCCCCGTGTGGATCCACGGCCTGACGAGCGAGGCGCTCGAAGGGGCGCCGCTCTTCGGTGACATCGCCGAGGAGTTCGCGAGCCGGCTGGAGGGCCGGGTGCTCGTCGCGCACAACGCCGTCTTCGACTGGCAGATGATCGCCCGCGAGTACGCGCGCGTGCGGCGCGAGGCGCCGGTGCGTCAGCGGCTGTGCACCATCGCCCTGTCCAAGGCGCTGGAGCTTCCGCTGCCCAACCACAAGCTGGAGTCGCTGGCCGCGCACTACGGCGTCGTGCAGCAGCGGGCGCACCACGCGCTGGACGACGCCCGCGTGCTCGCGGAGGCGTTCCGGCCGAGCCTGCGGGCCGCGGCCGAGGGCGGCGTACGGCTGCCGCTGCACGAGTGCCGGCCACTGACGGAGTGGGTCGAGCGGCCCTCGGCCCTCATCGGGCAGCAGGCGACCGGAGGGGGCGGCTACGGCGGCTACCGGCCGGGCAGTTGGCGCCCGTCCCGCAAACGGCCCGCCTGCCCCTACCCCAACCCGGGGCGGTACGAGGAGGGCAAGCGCCTCCAGCAGGGCATGCGCATCGCCTTCTCCGGGGACACCTCGGTCGAGCGCGAGCTGCTGGAGGACCGCGCCGTCGAAGCGGGGCTGCACGTCGCCACGAGCCTGTCCCGGCTGACCAGCCTGCTCGTCACCAACGACCCGGACTCGGGCACGTCGAAGGTCGTCAAGGCCCGGCAGTACGGCACACCCGTGGTCGACGAGGCGGCCTTCGGGCAGCTTCTCGGGGACGTGGAAGCGGCCCCGGAGGGGTGACCGTACGGACGGGTGATTAGTGGGCGACTCGCCCGGCGCCCGCTCGCCCGTGCCCCGGGGACGGCTCACCCTGTGGCGCATGGCGAATTGCGAAGTTTGCGGCAACAGCTACGGAATGACCTTCGAGGTCCACGCGCAGGGCGCGGTGCACGTCTTCGACTGCTTCGCCTGCGCGATCCACCGCATGGCACCCATCTGCGAGCACTGCCGGGTACAGATCATCGGCCAGGGCGTCGAGGTCGAGGGCCACTGGTACTGCGGTGCGCACTGCGCCCGCGCGGAGGGGAGGGTGGGCATCGTCGACCGCGTCTGAGCCCCGGGAGCCCTCCCGCGCCCACCTCCACCCCGCCTCCCCGCACCCCACGCACCGCACCCCACGGCCCGAGATGTACGGTCGTGGGGTGTACCGCTTCCTGTTGTCCCGGCAGTGGGTGATCCTCACCCTTGTCGCCCTCGCCCTCATCCCGACGATGATCGAGCTGGGCTTCTGGCAGCTGCACCGGCACGAGCGCAGGGTGGCGCTGAACGGTGTGATCGCCGCGTCGCTGGCCGCCGCACCGGTCCCCGTCGAGTCCCTGACCGCGCCCGGAGCCGAGGTCGACGACGCCGACCTGTACCGGCGCGTCACCGCGCGGGGACAGTTCGACACCGCGCACGAGGTCGTCGTACGCCGCCGCACCAACGCGGACGACGAGGTCGGCTACCACGTCCTCACCCCCTTCGTCCTGGACGACGGCAAGGTGCTGCTCGTCAACCGGGGCTGGGTGCCCACGGACGGGCTGAGCCAGACGGCGTTCCCGAAGCTTCCCGCGCCCCCGGCGGGTGAGACGACGGTCACCGGGCGCCTGATGCCCGACCAGACCACCGCCGAGAGCGGCATCAAGAACGTGCGGGGCCTGCCGGACCGCCAGATCATGCTGATCGACAGCGCGCGGGAGGCCGAGCGCCTCGGCAAGCAGGTCCTCGGCGGTTACGTCGAACTGACCGCGCCCGAGCCGAAGGGCGACACACCCGAGCTGATCCCCGCCCCGGACCACGACGGCATCGGCAACCACATGGCGTACGCCGTCCAGTGGTGGCTGTTCTCGGCGGGCGTCCCCGTCGGCTGGGTGATCCTCGCCCGCCGCGAGGCCCGGGACCGCGCGCAGGCGGCGGCCGGGGAGCGGCAGGAGGAGACCGTGCCCGCGCCGGTGTGACCCGCGCCCGAGCGGTCCGCGCCGGCGCGCACCGCCCTGCCCGGCCGTGGCCCGCGAGGACCCGGATTGCCCCGCGGTTCCCCCGGGAACCCGCACTCCGTGCACCCGCCCACCAGAGAACCCGCCGAGGACATCACCGACCGCCGCATCGAGGACTACGCCCTCATCGGTGACGAACAGACCGCCGCGCTCGTCGGCACGGACGGCTCCATCGACTGGCTGTGCCTGCCCCGCTTCGACTCGGCCGCCTGCTTCGCCCGGCTGCTCGGCGACGAGGACAACGGCCACTGGCGCATCGCCCCCGTCGCCGCCGCGGAATCCGACGGCACCGCCAGCACGCGGCCCACCTGCGCCCGCCGCGCCTACCGCCCCGGCACGCTGGTGCTGGACACCGAATGGGACACCCCCGAGGGATCGATCCGTGTCACCGACCTGATGCCGCAGCGCGACCGAGCCCCCGACGTCGTCCGGATCGTGGAGGGGCTCAGCGGCCGGGTGACCGTCCGCAGCACCCTGCGGCTGCGCTTCGACTACGGCTCGATCGTGCCGTGGATGCGCCGCACGGACGGGCACCGGGTCGCCGTCGCGGGCCCGGACTCGGCGTGGCTGCGCAGCGAGCCGCATGTGCCCACCTGGGGCGAGGACTTCGGCACGCACTCGGAGTTCACCATCGGCGCGGGCGAGAAGGTCGCGTTCGTGCTCACCTGGCACCCCTCGCACGAGCCGCGCCCGCCCCTCGTCGACCCCTACGAGTCGCTGCGCCACAGCGTCGCGGACTGGGAGGCGTGGTCGGCCCGCTGCCGCTACCGGGGCCCGCACCGGGACGCCGTGCTCCGCTCGCTGATCACTCTGAAGGCCCTCACCTACGCGCCGACCGGTGGCATCGTCGCCGCCGCCACCACCTCCCTCCCCGAGGAGCTCGGCGGCGTGCGCAACTGGGACTACCGGTACTGCTGGCTGCGCGACTCCACCCTCACCCTGGGCGCGCTGCTGGCCGCCGGGTACCACGAGGAGGCGGAGGCGTGGCGCGACTGGCTGGTGCGCGCGGTGGCGGGCGCCCCCGCGGACATGCAGATCATGTACGGGCTGGCGGGTGAGCGACGCCTTCCCGAGGCCGAGCTGCCCTGGCTCGCCGGATTCGCCGGTTCCGCCCCGGTGCGCATCGGCAACGACGCCGTGCTGCAGTTGCAGCTGGACGTGTACGGCCAGGTGATGGACTCGCTGTCGCTGGCACGGATCTCGGGAATGACCGTCAAGCCGCACATGTGGCAACTGGAGTGCGCCCTGATGGAGTTCCTGCGCTCCGCGTGGCGGCAGCCGGACGAGGGCCTGTGGGAGGTGCGCGGCGGCCGCAAGCAGTTCGTGCACTCCAAGGTGATGGTGTGGGTGGCCGCGGACCGCGCGGTGCGCACCATGGAGCGCGATCCTGAGCTGAAGGGTGATCTGGAGGGCTGGCGGGAGTTCCGCGAGGAGGTGCACCGGGAGGTGTGCGAGCAGGGCTACGACCCGGAGCGCAACACCTTCACGCAGTACTACGGCTCGCGCGAACTGGACGCCGCCACGCTGCTCATCCCGCGCGTGGGCTTCCTGCCGCCGGACGATCCGCGGGTGACGGGCACTATCGACGCGGTCCGCGCCGAGCTGTGCCAGGGCGGCTTCCTGCACCGCTACAGCGCCGAGCGCACGGCCGTCGACGGGCTGCCCGGCGGTGAGGGCACCTTCCTGGTGTGCTCGTTCTGGCTCGCGGACGCGCTGCACATGACGGGCCGCACACAGGAGGCCCGGGAGTTGTTCGAGCAACTGGTGGGGCTGACCAACGACGTGGGGCTGCTGGCGGAGGAGTACGACCCCGTGGCCGGCCGCCAGCTCGGCAACTTCCCGCAGGCGTTCAGCCACATCGGTCTGGTGAACACGGCCCTCGCCCTGTTCGGGGACGAGGAGGCAGGATAGGGCGCATGGATCTTGGACTGAAGGACCGGGTGTACGTCGTCACCGGGGCCACCCGCGGACTGGGCAACGCCTCCGCGCGTGAACTGGTGGCCGAGGGTGCGAAGGTCGTCGTGACGGGGCGGGACGAGAAGCGCGTCGCCGACGCGGCGGCCGAGCTGGGGCCGAACGCCCACGGCGTGGCCGTGGACAACGCCGACCCGCAGGCGGCGGCACGGCTGATCGGCGCGGCGCGGGAGCGGTTCGGCGGGTTCGACGGGATTCTCGTCAGCGTGGGCGGTCCGCCCGCGGGGTTCGCCGCCGACGTCACCGACGAGCAGTGGCAGACCGCTTTCGAGTCGGTGTTCCTCGGGGCGGTGCGGCTGGCCCGCGCGGCGGCGGCGGAGCTGGAGGGCGGGGGTGTCGTCGGGTTCGTGCTCTCGGGCTCGGTGTACGAGCCGATTCCGGCGCTGACGATCTCGAACGCCCTGCGGCCGGGGCTGGCCGGGTTCGCCAAGTCGCTGTCGGACGAGCTGGGGCCGCGGGGCGTGCGGGTGGTGGGCGTGCTGCCGGGGCGGATCGACACCGACCGGGTGCGGGAGCTGGACTCGCTGTCGGCCGACCCGGAGGCCACCCGGGCGGCCGCGGAGTCGCGGATTCCGCTGCGGCGCTACGGAACCCCGCAGGAGTTCGGACGGACGGCGGCCTTCCTGCTGTCGCCGGCCGCGTCGTACGTGACCGGGGTCATGGTGTCGGTGGACGGCGGCGCCCGGCACGGCTTCTGAGGCCGTCAACTGACCCTTTCCGCACGGTGCCTGACGCCCTTCAGCCGGACCTTCGCCGGCAGCGACGCCAGCCCCGCCGAGTTCCGGGCGTGGGTGAGCGCACGGGTCGTCAGGTGGTGCAGCGCCTCCCCCGGGTCCACGTCGGGTTCCAGCAGGAGCCTGGCGCGGGCCTCGGGAGCGGTGCGACGGCCCCTGAGGCGGACGTGCGCGCGGGCCACACCGTCCAGGGTGGTCGCCTCGGCGGCGAGCACGTCCTCCAGGGCCCGCCCGCGCAGCAGGGCGCCCTCCCCGTCGCCGGTGTCCACGAGCACCTCGGCGAGCCGGCGCCTTCGCACCGCCGCGACCAGCCACCACAGGGCGAGCAGGAACAGCACCGCGAGCGCGGCGAGGACGGCCGGCCACCACCAGCCCGCCTCCCGCCAGCGGGTCCGTTCGGCGTCGGCCAGCAGTACGTCGTCCCGGCCGGTGTGGATCCACCAGGACGGTGCCTCCACCCCGAGCCCGACGGCCAGCACCGCACCGCCCAGCACGAGCAGCACGAGTCCCACGACGCCGAGCAGTACCCGGTTGACGGTCCCGAGCATTCCCCTCACCCCTTCCGGCCGGGCCGGCGGACGTGCACCGACAGCGCGGGGCTCCGGGACAGGCCCAGGGCCCGGATCGCGTCGGCGAGCACGGCGTCCAGGTCGGCGCGTACGTCGTCGAGTTCACGGAAGTGCGACACCGCGCGGACGTCGGCGCGCCTGCGGCCCATCCGCACCCGCGCCGACTGCACGCCGGAGACCTCCAGGGCCCGGTCACGCAGGACGGTCGCGGCGGCGGCGCGGTCCAGCACGGCGCGGACGTCGGGATGGGTGCGCCGCATGGGCAGGACGGCGCGCAGTCCGGGTGTCGCCGCGAGCACGAGCAGCCAGAGGCCGAGGGCGGCGGCGACACCCGCGCCGACCAGGACCCAGATGTCGTCGAGGGGGCGTGCGGCGAGCTGCCGGGCCAGTTCGCGACGCCACCACATGGCCTGCCGTCCGGCCCGTACGGCCGCGACGTCGTAGAGGAAGGCGCCCGCCAGGACCAGGATCAGGGTGGCGGTGAGGGCCGCGGGGACACGGCGGGCCGACCAGAAGCGGCGCGTCCTGCCGTCCTCGCCGTCGGCGCCGGGCCGGGGTTCGTAGGCGGCGGCCGACGCGGACTGGCCCAGCGCCGGCTCGGCCTTCTCGATGACCGGCAGTCTCTGTGTGGTGCCCTCGGAGCCCTCGGGCTCGCTCATCGGGTCCTCCCCTGCGCCGCGTGTGCCGCCGCCAGGTGCAGCCGCTCCACCTGGACCGCGACCTCCGGAACCTCCATTCCCACCAACGCGCCTACCCGCTCGACCACATGACGACGCACCCCGGCGCACCGGGAACCGATGTCGCTCGGGTAGTCCAGTTCGAGATGGACCCGGACCCGGGCGGTGTCGGCGGGCGTTCCCGCCGGTCCGGCGGCGCCGTGGGGCTGGGGGCGCACCACGACCGTCGCCTGTGGACGGGCGGCCTCCTGCGGCAGCGGCCCGAGCGCCTCGCGGGCGGCCTGGGCGGCGATCTTCGCGACCACCCGGTCGGCGATCGTCGTCTGCCCGCGTTCACCCGCCGGGGTGACGCCGCTCGCCCCGCGGGGTTCGTCCGGCCCGCCGCTCACGGACGTCACCGCCGCCGGTCGCGAGTACGGAAGAAGTCGCCGACTTCCAGATCCCCTTCCAGGAACCGGCCGACGACGAACCCGACGGCGCCCAGCGCCGCCACCAGCACGAACGCGCCGAACCCGCCGAAGTATCCGGCGAAGCCCAGCGCCATTCCGGCGATCATGCCGACCACGGCCCTGCTCATCGTGCGCTCCTCAGCTCGTAGCCGTGCGGGTCGTTCGGGCCCGTAGAGATGCTTTCCCTGCCATTGTGGTGCATTCCGGTCGCGGCGTGACGGTACGTCACTGGATCCGTGGCTCCGGTTCCTCGTCCTCCTCGTCCGGCAGCTTGACGTCGCTCACCGCGATGTTGACCTCGACGACCTCCAGGCCCGTCATCCGCTCCACGGCCGCGACCACGTTCTCCCGGACGGCGCGCGCGACGTCCGCGATCGACACCCCGTAGTCGACGACGATCTCCAGGTCGAGCGCGGTCTGCACCTCGCCGACCTCGGCCTTCACGCCCCGCGTCACCGACTTCGACCCGCCGGGCACCCGGTCCCGCACGGCCCCCAGCGTGCGGCTCAGTCCGCTGCCCATCGCGTGGACGCCCACGACGTCCCGGGCGGCGAGTCCGGCGATCTTCTCCACGACGCCGTCGGCGATGGTGGTCCTGCCCCGGCTCCCGGGGTCCCCGCCGCCGCGCCTGACGGGCCTGCGGGTCTGCGCCGTCGACTCGACCTCCCCTTCGGAGGTCTGCGTCCGGTCCCGGTCCATGTCGGTCATCGCCGCGCGTCCTTCCGTAGTCATGCGGCCACCGTAAGTGAGGCTTCACCGGCCCGCGCCGGGAATACGGCAGGCTGGAGCAATGACGGCGGACCGATGGACGCAGGCAGTACGACAGCAGCTGAACCTCGGCAGACTGCTCCCGCTGGGCGGGCCGAGCGACGGCGCGTGGATCACGGAGGACGCGGCCGGGGCGGTCCTGCGCCGCGCGGCGAACGCGGTGCCGGGGGTACGTCCGGGGGCGCTCCGGCTCACGCTCGGGGATCCGGACGCCGCGCCCGCGCCCTCCGTTCCCGCGCCGCCGAGCGCCCTGCCGCCCGGACCGCTCCGGGTGACGGCCGACTTCGCGGCCACGGCCGCCGAGCCGCTGCCGACCACGGCCGACCGGTTGCGCACGGCCCTGTCGGCGGCGGCGGAGCAGCGGCTCGGGCTGACGGTGGCGGAGGTCGACCTGCGGGTCACCGGGCTCGTCGACGCCCTGGTCGACGAGGAGACGGAATCCGAGGCACCGCCACCGCAGCCGCAGCCGCAGCGGGCCCGCCTGCCCGTGGACGGCGAGGCAGGGGCCGCGGCCGCCGCGGCGCTGGCGGTGCCGGGGGTGTCCTGCCTGACCGGCGTGCTGGGCGGGACGGGCCGTGCGGTGCACATCGGCGACGGTCCGGGGGATGCCGCGTCAGCGCGCCGGCACGTCCGCGTGGAACTGGCCGTCGACGCGGACCACCGGGCCCTGGAGGTGGCCCGGAAGGTCCGCACCAGGGTGGGCATCGCCCTGTCGGATCATCCGACGGTGGCCGTGCTGGTCACGGCGGTCGTGCTCGGCTGAGGCGTCACTCGCCGAGCCCCGCGAGGTCGCGCAACCTCCGTGCCTGCGCCGCGCGTTCGGCGACGCGCTGCTCCTCGTAGCTCCGGCCGCCCGCGGCCCGCAGCAGCGCCTTGGTCTCGATCACCGCGTCGCGCGGCGCAGCCAGGAGCGCCGCCGCCAGGTCACGGACGGCGCCATCGAGCTCGGCCCCCGGCACGGCGACGTTCGCCAGGCCCGTCTGCACGGCCTCGTCCGCCTGCACGGAGCGTCCCGTGACGCAGATCTCGAGCGCGCGGGCGTACCCGACGAGCCCGACGAGCGGATGCGTGCCGGTCAGGTCGGGGACCAGGCCCAGGCTGGTCTCGCGCATGGCGAACTGCACGTCGTCGGCGACGACGCGCAGGTCACAGGCGAGGGCGAGTTGGAAACCCGCGCCGATGGCGTGCCCCTGCACGGCGGCGACGGAGATGATGTCACTGCGCCGCCACCAGGTGAACCCGTCCTGGTACTCGGCGATGGTCGCGTCCAGCTCCGCGTCGTCGCCGCGCGCGAGGTCGATGAAGGACGGCTCGCCGTCGAAGCCCTCGGGAGTGAAGGCCTGCCGGTCGAGGCCCGCCGAGAACGACTTGCCCTCGGCGCGCAGCACGACCACGCGGACGGTGCCCGGCAGCAGCCGGCCCGCCTCGGCCAACGCCCGCCACAGAGCGGGGCTCTGCGCGTTGCGCTTGGCCGGGTTGGTCAGCGTCACCGTCGCGAGCGCGTCGTCGACGGTGAGCCGTACGCCGTCCTTGTCGAGTACCGGGTCGAGCGAAGCCATGGGGCGCCTCCGATGGATGCGGTCATCGTGAGTGCCGTACCGAGGCACTCCTAAGTGACTGCACAGTAACCACCCGGCCGATCACCGGACCGACCGGGTGGTCACCATCGAAGTCGAGGGAACACCCGGGCGTCAGGCCGAAGCGGCCTTCTTGCCCCGGGTCGCCCCGCCACGCCCACGAAGCGTGACGCCCGACTCGCTGAGCATGCGGTGCACAAAGCCATACGAGCGGCCGGTCTCCTCGGCCAATGCCCGGATGCTCGCACCGGCGTCGTACTTCTTCTTCAGGTCTGCCGCGAGCTTGTCGCGCGCGGCGCCGGTCACCCGGCTGCCCTTCTTCAGAGTCTCGGCCACCCGTGCCTCCTCATGGGAAGTGCGCTCTGGTCCCCTCATGATCACCCCTCCGGGCCCTCATGGCCACCCATTCGGCAAGGTCCGTGGATGAGGGTGGTGACGACAGGAGCACATCCCCACAAGAGGAATTCATGGTTCCGCCGCGCGGTGCGCATGCAGCCGAACGGGTTGTTCCGTGAAGTGCCAGGTCAGGCCCGCGGCGCCGCCAAGCCCTTGTCGATAAAGGGATGCGGCGGGAAATCGGTGTAGGACACACCGGGGTACGAGGAGATCTCACACAGATGATGGATCACGGCTAGGCCGAATGATCCATAGGCAGTGGATCAACCATTCGGTCAAGCGGAACTGACCGATCGGTCGAGCGACCGATCGGTCATCGAACGGGCGGGGCGGTCAGGCGAGGGCGACCAGATCCGCGTAGTCCGCGCCCCACAGGTCCTCCACGCCGTCGGGCAGCAGGATGATCCGCTCCGGCTGGAGCGCCTCGACGGCGCCCTCGTCGTGGGTGACGAGCACGACCGCGCCCTTGTAGGTGCGCAGCGCGCCGAGGATCTCCTCGCGGCTGGCCGGGTCGAGGTTGTTGGTGGGCTCGTCGAGGAGCAGCACGTTCGCCGAGGACACCACGAGGGTCGCCAGGGCGAGACGGGTCTTCTCGCCGCCGGAGAGGACCCCGGCCGGCTTGTCGACGTCGTCGCCGGAGAACAGGAAGGAGCCGAGCGTCTTGCGGACCTCGACGAGGTCGAGGTCGGGGTTGGCGGAGCGCATGTTCTCCAGGACCGTGCGCTCGGGGTCGAGGGTCTCGTGCTCCTGCGCGTAGTAGCCGAGCTTCAGGCCGTGTCCCTCGATCACCTGTCCGGTGTCCGGCTTCTCCACCCCGCCGAGGAGCCGCAGCAGGGTGGTCTTGCCGGCGCCGTTGAGGCCGAGGATGACGACCCGGGAGCCCTTGTCGATCGCCAGGTCGACGTCGGTGAAGATCTCCAGCGAGCCGTACGACTTCGACAGTCCCTCGGCAGTGAGCGGCGTCTTGCCGCACGGCGAGGGCTCGGGGAAGCGGAGCTTGGCGACCTTGTCGGACTGCCGGACGGCCTCCAGGCCGCTGAGCAGCTTGTCCGCGCGGCGGGCCATGTTCTGCGCGGCGACCGTCTTGGTGGCCTTGGCGCGCATCTTGTCGGCCTGCGAGTGCAGCGCGGCGGCCTTCTTCTCCGCGTTCTGCCGCTCGCGCTTGCGGCGCTTCTCGTCGGCCTCGCGCTGCTGCTGGTAGAGCTTCCAGCCCATGTTGTAGACGTCGATCTGGGAGCGGTTGGCGTCCAGGTAGAACACCTTGTTGACGACCGTTTCGACCAGGTCGACGTCGTGGGAGATGACGATGAAGCCGCCGCGGTAGGTCTTGAGGTAGTCCCGCAGCCAGATGATCGAGTCCGCGTCGAGGTGGTTGGTGGGCTCGTCGAGCAGCAGGGTGTCGGCGTCCGAGAACAGGATCCTGGCGAGCTCGATCCGGCGGCGCTGACCGCCGGAGAGCGTGTGCAGGGGCTGCCCGAGCACCCGGTCGGGCAGGTTCAGCGCGGCGGCGATGGTGGCGGCCTCGGCCTCGGCGGCGTACCCGCCCTTGGTCAGGAACTCCGTCTCCTGGCGCTCGTACTGCTTCATCGCCTTGTCGCGGGTGGCGCCCTTGCCGTTGGCGATGCGCTGCTCGTTGTCGCGCATCTTGCGGATCAGCACGTCGAGGCCGCGCGCGGACAGGACGCGGTCGCGGGCGAGCACGTCGAGGTCGCCGGTGCGCGGGTCCTGGGGGAGGTAGCCCACCTCGCCGGAGCGGGTGACCGTGCCGCCGGCGGGCTGGCCCTCGCCTGCGAGGACCTTGGTCAGGGTGGTCTTGCCGGCGCCGTTGCGGCCGACCAGGCCGATGCGGTCGCCCTTGGCGACACGGAAGGTGGCGGATTCGATGAGGACGCGAGCGCCGGCGCGCAGCTCGATGCCGGAGGCGGAGATCACGGACAGACTCCTGGGGCGGGTGGTTGGCGGGATGGGCGGCTGAGGACGTTTCCCGCCGTCTAATGCGCGAGGAGAATGGCCATGGGGCCAGTCTAACGGGGCGATGCAACCCGTTTCGGCGGCTGCGTCCGTTCCCGCGGCGGGTGCGGGGTCTCCTCCTCACCGTCCCGGGCCCTCGGGGGCGATCCGGCCGAGGTCGTCGACGGCGACGAGCTGGGTGGTCCAGGCGGCGCGGGCGCAGGGCTGGGCGAGCAGCAGGGCGCCGCCCCGGCGCAGCGCGCGTTCCGGCCGGAACGCGCACCCTGGGCGGGCGGGCAGTACCCAGCGCAGGTCGCCGTCGGCGGTGCGGTACGCCGCGACGCGGCCCGGGGTGACGACGGCGAGGATGCCGCGGCCCAGCGGACGCAGGACGCCTCCGCCGCCGTGTGCGGAGAGCCACCCGGCGGCGGCCGGGAGCGCGCGGTGCCAGCGGACGCCGGTGCCGTCGGTGCGGGTGTCGGTGACGAGTCCGTCGTCCCACAGCGTGATCGCCTCCCCGCGCGCGGGCAGCACGGTCAGGGGCCGGGCTCCGTCACGGGTGTAGCGCCAGCGCACCCGCTCCGTGGCCCGCTCGTACGCCTCGACGGCTCCCCCGCGCAGCCGCAGCTCCGCCGGAGGGTGCTGCACGCGCGCGTGCACGACGAGGCGGTCGCCGTAGGGGGCCGGTCGGGCCTGGTGGGCGGCCGCCAGGAGCGGGGCCGTGAGCAGGAGGGCGGCGACGGCTGCCGGGAGGCGGCGGGGTGCGCGTCGCGGGGGCGGGGGTGGGGAGGGTGCCGTGTCCGGGGTGAGGGGATCGGTCGGCTTCGCCACGGCCGGCAGGACGGCCACCGGGCTCCCTTCGTCGGCCGTGCTCGCGGACAGGCGCAAAAGCGTAACCAGGGGTGCCGGGTGCCCCCGGGAGGTGCCGGGCCCGCGGTGGGCACGTCGCCCGTTCGGACGTCCGTCCGGCGCCGGGAGGCCCGGGGCCCGTGAGGATGGCGTCAGGGGGACTGCGCGGCAGAGGGTGGTGCGTTCATGCAGTTCGACGACGACGCCAGGCTGGACACGTCCGAGGTGCAGGACGTGCGCGGCAGCCGGATCCCCGGTGGCAGGGCGACCGTCGGCGGTGGCCTCGCCGGTCTGCTGGCGCTGCTCCTCGGCCTCTTCTTCGGTGTCGGGCCGGACCAGCTGGGCCTGACCGACGGGAGCGCGCAGCCGGTGCCCACGTCGTCCTCGCTGGCGCAGGTGCAGCAGAACTGCCGTACCGGGCAGGACGCGAACACCAAGGACGACTGCCGGATGGTGGCCGTCGTCAACAGCGTGCAGGACTTCTGGGACGAGGAGTTCCAGCGGCGCAGGGGCACCTACTCGCGCTCCCCCACCGTCTTCTTCAGCCAGCGGGTCGGCACCGCGTGCGGCGCGGCGACCTCGGCGGTCGGGCCGTTCTACTGCCCCGGCGACCGGAAGGTCTACTTGGACCTGGGGTTCTTCGACGAGCTGCGGACGAAGTTCGGCTCCAGCGGCGGGCCGTTCGCGCAGGCGTACGTCGTGGCCCACGAGTACGGGCACCACGTGCAGGACCTGATGGGCACCCTCGGCCGCGCGCAGGACGGCGGCACGGGCGCGAACAGCAACGCGGTGAAGGTGGAGCTCCAGGCGGACTGCTACGCCGGGGTCTGGGCGCACCACGCCACGACGACCCCGGACGAGTCGACCGGGCGGCCGCTGATCACCAGCCTCACCGAGGCCGACATCCGGGACGGCCTGGACGCGGCGGCGGCCGTCGGCGACGACCGGATCCAGGAGCGGTACCAGGGACGGGTGACGCCGGAGACGTGGACGCACGGGTCGGCGCAGCAGCGGCAGGCGTGGTTCGAGCAGGGCTACCGGACCGGGGACATGGCCCGGTGCAACACCTTCGGCTGAGCCGTGCCCGCCGACTCGGCGCGGCACGGGGCGATTTCGGCCGGTCTCGCCGTGACCGGCCACAGGACGGCGGCTTTCGGGCGTACCGGGCGGCGTTGTCGGTGGCGGGTGCCAGGATGAGGGCACCGGCCGCGGTCCCCGTACGGCGACCGCGGCACCGGCGCACAGCCCCGACGCACGAAGGAGTGATCGGCATGGCAGGCACGAGCGGTGGCGGTCCGAGCATCTACCCGACCTTGCTGTACGCGGACGCGAAAGCGGCGATCCGACAGCTCACGGAGGGCCTCGGTTTCACGGAGCTTGCCGTGTACGAGGGCGAGGGCGGCACGGTGACGCACGCCGAGCTGGTGCAGGGCAACGGCGGGGTGATGATCGGCTCCAAGGGCCGCGGCGGCCTCTTCGACACGGTGATGAAGGACGCGGGCCCCGCCGGGGTGTACGTCGTCGTGGACGACGTCGACGCGCACCATCAGCAGGCCGTGGACCACGGCGTGGAGATCCTGATGCCCCCGACGGACCAGGACTACGGCTCACGGGACTACATGGCCCGGGACGCCGAGGGCAACGTCTGGAGCTTCGGCACCTACGCGCCGCGCACGACCGACTGACCGCGCGGCCTCAGCTGCCCCCGGTGTGCACCTGGAAGGCCGCGCGGCGCACGGCCTTGGCCAGCGCGGGGTCGGGGTGCGCGGCGGCCAGCGCGACCAGGACCTGCACGGTGCGCGGATGGCCCACGGCGCGCACCTCGTCGAGCAGGGCGGGCACGGTCGGCTGCACGGCGGACTCCAGGTGCCGTACCAGGAGGGGCGCCTCGCCGTGGTCGGCGACGGCGGCGGCCGTGTCGACCCACAGCCAGGTGGCCTCCTCCCGGGTGAGCACCTCGTGGGCGTCCTCGGGATCGGCGCCGTCGTGCTCGGCGAGCCAGAGCAGCGCGTACGGCCGCAGCGTCGGCTCGTCGACCACCCCGCGCACGTCGGGCTCGGCGGGCGCGCCGACGACGCGCAGCGCCTCGAAGGCCAGGCCGCGCAGCAGGGCGTCCTCGCCGCGGGCGGCGTCGAGGAGTTCGGTGACGGCGCTGCCGACGGGCCGGGCCGCGAGCCATGCGCGGTACTCGGCGCGGGCGGCGTTGGGCCGCAGCTGGGCGCAGCCGCGCAGCATGTCCTCGGCGACGGCCTCGATGTTCCCGGCGGGGCTCTGCGCGGCGACGCAGATCTGCTCCAGCTTGACCCAGACCGCCCAGCTGCCCAGGGGGGTGAGGGTGGCCTGCCCTTCTCCGTAGGTGAGGGCGCCGACCGAGGCGAGGGCGTGCAGGGCCCAGTCGAGGAGGGGGGCGAGCTCGGTGTCCTCGGGCGCGGCGTCGACGTCCGCCGTGCCGGGGGGTGGGGGGCTCGCCGGTTCGCGCTGGGGGCCGTAGGGGACCTCGCAGCGTTCGGTGCGCAGTTCCGTGACCCGCTGCTGGAGCAGGTCGAGGAGCTGCTCGACGGGGACCGGGCCGGCCGAGAGCTGGAGGAAGGAGAGCACCTGCGGCATCGCCGAGACGACCTCGGCGACCGAGGCCGGCTCCTGGTGGGCGGGTTCCGGGTGGGCGAGCGACCAGGCGTCGAAGAAGGCGACCCAGCCGCGCAGGACCGCGGTGTCGTCGCGGTTCCAGGCGCGCAGCCGCCAGCCGGGGCGGGCGCTGTCGCCGTGCACCTCGACGAGCCCGGCGAGTCGGGCGGTGTCCCACTCCGCGCGGATCTGGGCCGGCGTCAGGCCCAGTTCGTGCGCGGCCCGTTGGGCGGTCGCGTCGGCGAGGGTGGCCTTGCCGTCGGAGGTCGCGTTGCCGGGGCGCAGGGCGGCATCGGCCCAGAGGGCGACGCGGGCCGCGCCCGCCAACCGGGAGCGTGCCATTCCGGCCAGCTCCGCGGGGGCCGGGGTGCCCTCCGGCGGGCGGGGGGCGGGGCGGCGCGAGCGCTGCTGGTTCATCGCTCGGGGGGCGGCGGCCAGGGGTCGCGGGCGGACGAGTCGGAGCCTGGAGTCGCGCGGGATACGGGACGTCACGGGTGCAGTCTTCCGGTTGACGGTCCGAAAACCCAAACGGAATGTCACGGGCGGCGACGGGAGTGGCCAAGGGACGGCACCGAGGAGGGGGTGCCGGCCGGAATCCGGACAGTGGTACGGCGTTAAACGGAACCGCGGGCCGGGCCGGTGGGGCGGTCCGGCCCACCGGCCCGCCGGGACGGTGCCGCGGCGTCACATCAGGGGGGTCAGGAAGCGGCGCAGCGCCTCTTCGTAGCCGCTGGGGTCCACGTTCCACATGGCGTTGTGCGGGGCCTGCTCGGCGGTGTGGAGGGTGACCAGGTCGGGACGGTGCTCGGCGAGGCGGCGGGAGTAGGCCCAGGGAGCCACCAGGTCGTCGGGACCGTGCAGGATCAGGGCCGGGAGCGTCAGGCGCTCGGGGTGGGCGGCCTCGTCGATACGGTCGCCGTAGAGACCGGTGCGGCCCTGGGCGGCGCGGACCGCCAGCGGCAGGAGGGGGCTCGGGGTGCGCCGGGCGGCGGCGAGGGCGCGCAGGGTCGCCTCCCAGTTGAGCACCGGGGAGTCCAGGACGAGCCCGCTGACGCGGTCCCGTGCCGAGGAGTGCGCGGCGGCACGCAGGGCCATGGTGGCGCCGGTGGACCAGCCGTACAGGACGACGCGCTCGGCGCCGTGGGCCGTCGCGTGGCGGACGGCGGCGTCCAGGTCGCGCCACTCGGTCTCGCCGAGATGGTTCAGGCCGTCCGGGGGGCGGGGAGCGCCGGGGTCTCCGCGGTAGGCGAGGTCGAGCACCGGGAAGCGCAGGCCGTGCAGGAACGCCATGATGTTCATAGGGAGTTCCCGGCCGGCGCCCAGGCCGTGCACCGTGATGATCCAGGTGTCCCGGGCTCCTGGCACGAACCAGGCGGGCAGCGACCCGAGTTCGCCGGGGATCTCGACGTCGGTGCAGTCCAGGCCGAGCGCGGTGCGGGGGTCGCCGATGTGCAGGCTCGGGGTGAGCCGGACCTTGTCGCCGGGCTCCAGGGTGCCGTGGGTGACGCGTTCCAGGCGGCGTACGACGGAGTCGGGCGGGTGCGGGACCTGGTCCAGGACGGGGCCGACCACCGCGTGGGAGCCGTTGCCCGCGAGGCCGTAGCTGCCGGGGCGCAGCGAGGCGAGGGTGCGGGTGAGGGTGACGCGGCCCGCGGCCGTGCCGTGCACGGTGAGCCGGGGCTCGGTGGGCAGCGGTCGGCCGGGCGGCGCCTTCAGCGCCGCGTCACTGGCGAACCGGCCGGCGGCCACCGCTGCGGCCCCGGCCACCGTCACGGCGGTGACGGCAGCGGCCGTAGCTCTGACAGTGCGCACGCGTCCAGTGTCCTGTCCCGCCCGTCCGGCGGCCAGCGGAACGGCGGGACGGGGTGAGGCGACGTGGCGCACGCAAGGGAGCGCCCCGGGTGGTACGGGCGAGCGCCCCGGGTTCCGTCAGCCGCGCTGACCGTATGCCCGCAGCCGCGCGGTCGCTTCCGCCAGCTGCTCCTGGGACAGCAGGGACGGCGTGCGGCCCGGCACGGCGGACGCCGTCAGCCACAGGCGGCACATCCATTCCAGCTGGGCCGTGCGGTCGTAGGCCTGGGCGAGGGAGGCGCCGTAGGTGACGGTGCCGTGGTTCTGGAGGAGGCAGCCGGAGCGGCCGGCCAGCGCGCGGAGCATGTTCTCGGCCAACTCGTCCGTGCCGTAGGTCGCGTAGGGGGCGACGCGGACGGGGCCGCCGAGCGCGCCGGCCATGTAGTGGATCACCGGGAGTTCGGGGACGAGGGTGGAGACGGCGGTGGCGTGCACGGCGTGGGTGTGGACGACGGCGCGGGCGTCGGTGGTGCGGTGGACGGCGAGGTGCAGGGGCAGTTCGCTGGTCGGTACGAGGGTCCCGCGCACCTGGCGCCCGTCGAGGTCGACGCCGGTGATGTCGTCCGGCGTGAGCCGGTCGTAGGGGACGCCCGACGGAGTGACCAGGACCGTGTTCCCCACCCGTACCGAGACGTTGCCGGAGGTGCCGACGACCAGGCCCTCGGAGACGGTCCGGCGTGCGGTGGCCACGAGCTCCTCCCAGGCCCGTGCCTCCTCGTCCGCCGCCCCGCCGCCCGGCGCCCCGGCCGGATCCTGTGCGTCGTCGGGAGCGCCCGGTGCCTCCCGCTGTTCCCACCGCTCTTCAGCCATGCCGCGATCCTGCCAGGCGGACCTTCGGCGCGTTCCGGCGCGGCCCTGTCGCGACGGCGCGCCCGCGGGCGGGGCGGCTCGCTTCGTGCGGGGTGACCAACGTCTCTTCGCGGGGGTCGCCGGCCCGGCCGGTGCGGCGCGCGGAGGGCCCCTGCCCGTGCGGGGTACGGGGCCGGCGGCGCGGCGCGAGGACCGAACCCTCCCGGCGGTACAGGCACCCCCTTTCACGGACACCCACAAGCCCCTCTCAGTTCACCTTTCGTTCACTTGGGTTACCTACGTTCGTCCAGCCAATGACCTCGAAAGATTGCCTGGGTAAATGGAAGGCATCTCGCTGATCCTCGCGATTGTGGTGGTAACCGCTCTCGCGTTCGATTTCACGAACGGTTTCCACGACACCGCGAACGCGATGGCCACCACCATCTCGACGGGTGCCCTCAGACCCAAGGTCGCGGTGGCCATGTCCGCCGTCCTGAACCTGGTCGGCGCCTTCCTCTCCGTGGAGGTCGCCAACACGATCTCCAAGGGCCTGGTCGACGAGAGCGGCATCCGTCCCGAGGTCATCTTCGCCGCACTGGTCGGCGCGATCCTGTGGAACCTGCTGACCTGGCTGGTCGGCCTGCCGTCCTCCTCGTCGCACGCCCTGATGGGCGGCCTGATCGGCGCCACCGTCGCCTCGGCCGGCGTGGGTGCCGTCCACGGCGACGCGCTGGTCACCAAGGTGCTGATCCCGGCGATCGCCGCCCCGCTGGTCGCGGGCGTCGCGGCGCTGCTGGCGACCCGGCTGACGTACCGCCTGGGCCGCAAGGCCGACGACAAGGCCTCCGCGAAGGGCTACCGCGCCGGCCAGATCGCCTCCGCGGGCCTGGTCTCGCTGGCGCACGGCACCAACGACGCGCAGAAGACGATGGGCATCATCACCCTCGCCCTGGTCGCGGGCGGCACCCTCGCCCCCGACTCCGACCCGCCCCTGTGGGTCATCCTCTCCGCGGGTCTCGCCATCGCGCTCGGCACCTACCTCGGCGGCTGGCGCATCATCCGCACCATGGGCAAGGGCCTGACCGACCTTCAGCCGCAGCAGGGCTTCGCCGCGCAGACCAGCGCCGCGACCGTCATCCTGGCCTCCTCCCACCTCGGTTTCTCCCTCTCCACCACGCATTCGGTCTCCGGTGCGGTGATGGGCGCGGGCCTCGGCCGCAAGGGCGGGGTGGTCCGCTGGTCCACCGCCACCCGGATGTTCGTCGCCTGGGGCCTGACCCTGCCGGCCGCCGCGCTGGTCGGCGCGATCGCCGAGTGGGTGACGGGCTTCGGCCCCTGGGGCACCGCCCTGGTCGCCGTCTTCCTGGTCGGCTCCAGCGCCGCGATCTGGAAGATCTCCCGCCGCGAGGTCGTGGACCACACGAACGTCAACGACGCGGACGGGGAACCGGCCGGCGTGGTGACGACCGCGATGGCCGCCGTGACGCCGCCCCCGGCGGGCACCCCGGCGGAGGACCTCACGGCCACGATCCCCCGGCAGGCCACGGCCTCGGAGCCGACGCCCTCTCAGGCCACGGTCTGAGCACCCTGATACCGAAGGAAGCAGCACAAGCATGAAGATCGACTGGGCGGCCCTCGGCTCCGTCTTCGGCGTCAGCCTCGTGGTCACGGTGGCTCTGGTGGGCCTGTTCACCCTCGGTGTCACCGCTCTGTCGCGGCGCGAACGGGCGGCCGCGCAGGGCGAGTCGGCGGCGCTGGCGGTGACGGGCGCCTACGCCGCCTTCGCGGCGTGCGCGGCGGCCGTGGGATACGGGATCTATCTGATCGTGGCCTGAGCACCCCGGTGTTCGACGCGCCCTGCGCGGTGCCCTCGACGGGGCTCCGGGCAGGGCGCTTCGTCGTGCGCGGGGACAGCGCGAGCGGCGGACGGGAGACCCGTGCCGCCGGTGGCGTGTGGGACTCAGCACACTTGCCCCGTCGCAGGTCAACAGCAAGTTGACGGCCGTTCCGGCCCCGTGGTGGACTTCCGGGGCCATGTACGGCGGCAGAAGAGGAAGCCCGGTGTGAATCCGGCGCGGTCCCGCCACTGTGACCGGGGAGGGAACTCCCCGGGAGCCAGGAACTCTCACCGCCGGTCTCGTCGAACCAGGGCGTGGACACCCTGAGTGAGGACATATCGCCATGCTCGGCCGCCAAGTGAGGTCCCGCACCAGGTCTCTGCCCGCCCGCACGGCCGGCTGAGCCCGTGCGTGCCGATCGCGTCTTCGCGTACGGCGCCGCCGCCGGCCTCCTCGGCGACCATGTGCTCGGCGACCCCCGCCGAGGGCATCCGGTCGCCGCGTTCGGGCGGGCCGCCGCCGCGGTGGAACGGGTGTTGTGGCGGGACCACCGCGGATGGGGCGCGCTGCACACCCTCGTGTGCGTGGGCGGCGCCGTCGCCCTGGGCACCGCGGCCCACCGGGTCGTACGGTCCTCCCCCGCCGCTTCCGTCGCGCTGACCGGCGTCGCCACCTGGGCCGTCCTCGGCGGGACCTCGCTCGCGCGGGAGGCCCGGGCCGTCGGGCGGGCCCTGGAGGCGGGGGACGTCGAGGCGGCGCGGGCCCGGCTGCCCCATCTGTGCGGCCGCGACCCGCAGGCGCTGGACGCGCCGGGGATCGCGCGGGCGGTGGTGGAGTCCGTCGCGGAGAACACGTCCGACGCCGTGGTGGGGGCGCTGGTGTGGGGGGCCGTGGGCGGGGTCCCGGGGCTGCTCGGGTTCCGGGCGGTGAACACGCTCGACGCGATGGTGGGGCACAGGTCCCCGCGCCACCGCCGCTACGGATGGGCCAGCGCACGACTCGACGATCTCGCCGGGTGGCCGGGCGCCCGGCTGACGGCGTCGCTCGCCGTGCTGGCGGGCGGCGACGCGCGAGGAGCCGTACAGGCCTGGCGCAAGGACGCCGCGCGGCATCCGAGTCCCAACGCCGGGGCCGTGGAGGCCTCGTTCGCGGGGGCGTTGGGGGTGCGGCTCGGGGGGACGTTGTCGTATGCGGGCCGGGTCGAGCACCGGCCCGTGCTGAACGGTGGGGGGCGTGCGGTGGAAGTCGGCGACATCGAGCGGGCCGTCCGGTTGTCCCGGCGGGTGGGCCGGCTGGCCCTGGGGGCCTGCGCGGCCGGAGTGTGGCTGCGGGGACGGCTGTCGAGGAGGCCGGCGTGAACGGGCGTGGGCTGCTGATCGCCGGTACCACCTCGGACGCCGGCAAGAGCGTCGTCACCGCCGGCATCTGCCGCTGGCTGGTGCGCCAGGGCGTGAAGGTGGCGCCCTTCAAGGCGCAGAACATGTCGCTCAACTCCTTCGTCACCCGCGAGGGCGCCGAGATCGGTCGGGCGCAGGCCATGCAGGCACAGGCCTGCCGGGTGGAGCCGACCGCGCTGATGAATCCCGTGCTGCTCAAGCCGGGCGGCGAGAGCAGCAGCCAGGTGGTGCTGCTCGGCAGGCCCGTCGGGGAGATGAGCGCGCGGGGCTATCACGGCGGACGGCAGCAGGCGTTGCTCGGGACCGTGCTCGACTGTCTCGCCGAGTTGCGGGGCACGTATGACGCGGTGATCTGTGAGGGGGCCGGCTCTCCGGCCGAGATCAATCTGCGGCGGACCGACATCGTCAACATGGGGATCGCCCGCAATGCCGGTCTCCCGGTGCTCGTCGTCGGCGACATCGACCGCGGCGGCGTCTTCGCCTCCTTCTTCGGGACCGTCGCGCTGCTGTCCCGTCAGGACCAGGAGCTGATCGCCGGGTTCCTCGTCAACAAGTTCCGCGGCGACGTCTCGCTCCTCGAACCCGGCATCGACATGCTGCACGGCCTCACCGGGCGGCACACCTACGGCGTCCTGCCCTTCCGGCACGGCCTCGGCATCGACGAGGAGGACGGGCTGAGGGTGTCCCTGCGGGGGGCGGTGCGCGAGTCCCGGGTGGCCGCCCCGGTCGGCGAGGACGTGCTGCGGGTGGCGGTGTGCGCCGTGCCGCTGATGTCCAACTTCACGGACGTCGACGCCCTCGCCGCCGAACCGGGTGTCGTCGTGCGGTTCGTGGACCGGCCCGAGGAGCTGGCGGACGCGGATCTGGTGGTGGTGCCCGGCACCCGGGGGACCGTGCGGGCCCTGGAGTGGCTGCGGGAGCGCGGGCTCGCGCGGGCCCTCGTGCGCAGGGCCGCCGAAGGACGTCCGATCCTCGGCATCTGCGGCGGCTTCCAGGTCCTCGGCGAGCACATCGAGGACGACGTCGAGAGCCGGCGCGGGCAGGTCGACGCGCTCGGAGTGCTGCCGGTGCGGGTGCGGTTCGCCCGCGAGAAGACGCTCACCCGGCCGGTCGGCGAGGCCCTCGGGGAGCACGTCGAGGGGTACGAGATCCACCACGGGGTCGCCGACGTCGAGGGCGGCGAACCCTTCCTGGACGGCTGCCGGGTCGGGCAGACCTGGGGCACCCACTGGCACGGCTCGCTGGAGTCCGACGGCTTCCGGCGGGCCTTCCTGCGCGAGGTGGCCGCCGCCGCGGGCCGCCGCTTCGTGCCGGCGCCCGGCACCTCCTTCGCCGCGCTGCGCGAGGAGCAGCTCGACCGGCTCGGCGACCTGATCGAACAGCACGCGGACACGGACGCGCTGTGGCGGCTCATCGAGTCCGGCGCGCCGCAAGGACTGCCTTTCCTTCCACCGGGAGCGCCCGCATGAGCACAGTGTTGTTGTTGTCCACCGCCGACACCGATCTGCTGGCGGCCCGTGCCTGCGGCGCCTCCTACCGGATCGGCAACCCGACCCGCGTGGACGCCGAGAGCGAGCTGCCCGCGCTGGTCGAGGGCGCGGACATCGCCGTCGTACGGCTGCTGGGCGGCAAGCGGGCCTGGGAGGACGGACTCGCCCGGCTGCGGGCGTCGGGGATCCCCACCGTGCTGCTCGGCGGGGAGTCCGTGCCGGACGCCGAGCTGATGGCCGAGTCGTCCGTGCCGGCCGGCGTCGTGGCCGAGGCACTGCGCTACCTCGTCGAGGGCGGGCCCGAGAACCTCACCGAGCTGGCGCGGTTCCTGTCGGACACGGTGCTGCTGACGGGTGAGGGGTTCGACGAGCCGCGGAAGATGCCGGAGTACGGCGTCCACGGCTCCCGTGCCTTCACCGAGGGCCGTCCGACCGTCGGCGTGCTCTTCTACCGGGCCCACGAGCTCAGCGGCAACACCGCGTTCGTGGAAACCCTGTGCGACGCGATCGAGGCGCGGGGCGCCAACGCCCTGCCCGTGTACTGCGGTTCGCTGCGCGGCGCGGACCCGGAGCTGTACACGCTCCTCGCGAAGGCCGACGCGCTGGTCGCCACCGTCCTCGCCGCCGGCGGGACGCACGCCTCGCAGGCGTCGGCGGGCGGCGACGAGGAGGCGTGGGACATCGGCAGGCTGGCCGAGCTGAACGTGCCCGTGCTGCAGGGACTGTGCCTGACCTCCTCGCGGGACGCCTGGGACGCGTCCGACGCCGCCCTCTCCCCGATGGACGCGGCGATGCAGGTCGCGATCCCGGAGTTCGACGGCCGGCTGATCACCGTCCCGTTCTCCTTCAAGGAGCAGGGCCCGGACGACGTGCCCGTGTACGTGGCCGACCCCGAGCGGGCCGGACGCGTCGCCGGGATCGCCGTACGGCACGCGCGGTTGCGGCACAAGCCGAACGCCGACAAGAAGCTCGCGCTCGTCTTCACCGCCTACCCGACCAAGCACTCGCGCGTCGGCAACGCGGTCGGCCTGGACACGCCCGCCTCCGCGGTGCGGGTGCTGGACGCGCTCCGGCAGGCCGGGTACGGGGTGACCGCGTACCCGGACAACGGCGACGAGTTGATCCACCGGCTCATCGAGGCGGGCGGGCACGACGTCGAGTGGCTGACCGAGGACCAGCTGGCGTCGGCGCCCGCGCGCGTGCCGCTCGCCGACTACCGAGCCTGGTTCGACCAGCTCGACCCTGGGCTGCGGGACGCCATGACGGAGGCGTGGGGCGAGCCGCCGGGTTCGCTGTACGTCGACGGCGACGACATCGTGCTGGCGTCCCTGCGGTTCGGGAACGTCGTCGTGATGATCCAGCCGCCGCGCGGCTTCGGCGAGAACCCGATCGCGATCTACCACGACCCGGACATGCCGCCGTCGCACCACTACATGGCGGCGTACCGCTGGCTGGAGGCTGCGACATCGGAGGGGGGCTTCGGCGCCGACGCGGTCGTCCACATGGGCAAGCACGGCACGATGGAGTGGCTGCCGGGCAAGGGCCTCGGGCTCGGCGGCGGTTGCGCACCGGACGCGGTCCTCGGGGACCTGCCGCTGATCTACCCGTTCATCGTCAACGACCCCGGCGAGGGCACCCAGGCCAAGCGGCGCGGACACGCCACCGTCGTCGATCACCTGGTGCCGCCGATGGCCCGCGCGGACACCTACGGCGACCTGGCCAAGCTGGAGCAGCTGCTCGACGAGTACGCGCTCGTCTCGGACCTGGACCCGACGAAGGCACCGGCGGTCAGGGCCCAGATCTGGACCCTGGTCAAGACGGCCGAGCTCCACCACGACCTGCATGTCGACGAGCAGCCCGGCGACGACGACTTCGACGAGTTCGTCATGCACATCGACGGCTATCTGTGCGAGATCAAGGACGTGCAGATCCGCGACGGACTGCACGTCCTCGGCGGCGGCCCGGTCGGCGAGCCGCGCGTCAACCTGGTCCTCGCCGTGCTCCGTGCCTCGCAGGTGTGGGGCGGCCGGGCGAACGCGCTGCCGGGGCTGCGGGCGTCCCTGGCCGAGCACTTCGGGCTGGTGGAGAAGGAGCTGCTGGCGGAGCCGGGCGCGCCGCTGAAGGTGCCGGTCGAGCTGAGCGACCTCGTCGAGGGCCCGTCCCGTACCGCCGCCGACGCCGTCGACCTGCTGGAGCAGCTGTGCCGGCGGCTCGCGGAGGGGATGGAGGAGCGGGGCTGGGCGGCGTCCGGGAGCGCGGCGCTGGTACGGGAGGTGGTCGGCACCGAACTGCCCGCGGCCGTGGCCGTGCTGGAGTTCGCCTGCGACGAGGTGGTGCCGCGGCTCGCCCGCACCACGGACGAGATCGGCCACATCCTCAAGGCGCTCGACGGCGGTTACGTCCCGGCGGGTCCGTCCGGCTCGCCGACGCGCGGACTGGTCAACGTGCTGCCGACCGGCCGGAACTTCTACTCCGTGGACCCCAAGGCCATCCCGTCCCGGCTGAGCTGGGAGGTCGGGCAGTCGCTCGCCGACTCGCTCGTGCAGCGGTACCTCCAGGACACCGGCGCGTACCCGAAGTCCGTGGGCCTGACGGTCTGGGGCACCTCGGCCATGCGCACCCAGGGCGACGACATCGCCGAGATCCTGGCGCTGCTGGGCTGCCGTCCGGTGTGGGACGACGCCTCGCGCCGGGTGACCGGGTTCGAGATCATCGGCCTCGGCGAGCTGGGGCGGCCCCGCATCGACGTCACCGTCCGCATCTCCGGCTTCTTCCGGGACGCGTTCCCGCACGTCGTCGGGTTGATCGACGACGCGGTGCGGGCGGTGGCCGAGCTGGACGAGCCCGCGGAGTCGAACTACGTACGGGCGCACGCCGACGAGGACACCGCCGCGCACGGCGACCGGCGGCGCGCCACCGCGCGCGTCTTCGGCTCCAAGCCGGGCGCGTACGGCGCCGGACTGCTGCCGCTGATCGACGCCCGCAACTGGCGCTCCGACGCCGACCTCGCCGAGGTGTACGCCGTCTGGGGCGGGTACGCCTACGGGCGCGGGCTCGACGGGCGGGCGGCACGCGGGGACATGGAGACGGCGTTCCGGCGGATCGCGGTCGCGGCGAAGAACGTCGACACCCGCGAGCACGACCTCGTCGACGCCGACGACTACTTCCAGTACCACGGCGGCATGGTCGCGATGGTCCGGCACCTCACGGGCGCCTCCCCCGAGGCCTACGTCGGCGACTCGGCCACCCCCGACCAGGTCAGGACCCGCACCCTCGGTGAGGAGACGCACCGCGTCTTCCGGGCCCGCGTGGTCAACCCGCGCTGGATGGCGGCGATGCGGCGGCACGGCTACAAGGGCGCCTTCGAGATGGCGGCGACCGTCGACTACCTCTTCGGCTACGACGCCACCGCCGGGGTCGTCGACGACTGGATGTACGAGAAGCTCAGCGCGGAGTACGTCTTCGACCCGGAGAACCGCGACTTCATGAAGCAGTCCAACCCGTGGGCGCTGCGCGGCATCACCGAGCGGCTGCTGGAGGCCGCCGAGCGGGGACTGTGGGCGGAACCGGACGCGCAAACGCTGGAACGGTTGCGGGCCACCTACCTCGAACTCGAAGGCGACCTGGAGGGCGACGACAAGTGAGCACCCCCTTTCCGTTCACGGCCGTCGTCGGACAGGACGACCTGCGCCTCGCACTGCTGTTGAACGCCGTGTCCCCGGCGGTCGGCGGCGTGCTCGTCCGCGGCGAGAAAGGCACCGCCAAGTCGACGGCGGTGCGGGCGCTCGCGGCGTTGCTGCCGGAGGTCCCCGTGGTCCCCGGCTGCCGCTTCTCCTGCGACCCCGCGGCGCCGGACCCGGCCTGCCCGGACGGACCGCACGAGCCCGGCGCCGGGGCCGCCCGGCCGGCCCGCATGGTCGAGCTGCCCGTCGGTGCCTCCGAGGACCGGCTGGTCGGCGCGCTCGACATCGAGCGGGCGCTCGCCGAGGGCGTGAAGGCCTTCGAACCCGGGCTGCTCGCCGACGCGCATCGCGGGATCCTCTACGTCGACGAGGTCAACCTCCTCCACGACCATCTGGTCGACCTGCTGCTGGACGCCGCCGCGATGGGCGCCTCGTACGTGGAACGCGAGGGCGTCTCCGTACGGCATGCCGCGCGGTTCCTGCTGGTCGGGACCATGAACCCGGAGGAGGGCGAGCTGCGGCCGCAGCTGCTCGACCGGTTCGGGCTGACCGTCGAGGTCGCCGCCTCGCGCGAGCCCGACCAGCGCGTGGAGGTCGTCAAGCGGCGCCTCGCCCACGACGCCGATCCCGCTGCCTTCGCGGGCCGGTGGGCGGCCGAGGAGAGCGCCGTACGGGCCCGGATCGCGGCGGCGCGGGCACTGCTGCCGTCCGTGCTGCTCGGCGACGGGGCGCTGCGGCAGATCGCGGCGACCTGCGCCGCCTTCGAGGTGGACGGCATGCGGGCCGACATCGTGATGGCCCGCACCGCGACCGCGCTGGCCGCGTGGGCGGGGCGGACCGAGGTGCTGGCGGAGGACGTGCGCCGGGCCGCGCTGCTCGCGCTGCCGCACCGGCGCCGGCGCAACCCGTTCGACGCGCCGGGCCTGGACGAGGACAAACTGGACGAGACGCTGCGGGAGTTCGCGGAGCCGCCCGCGCACCAGGACGACGACGATCCCGACCCCGACGGACCCGGCGACGGTCCCGGCGGGGGCGGCGGGCAGCCTGACGGGAAGCCGCAGGGCGACGGTGCCGGGGCGCGGCCCGAGGAGTCGGCCGAGAGTGCGCCCGTCCCGTCCGGGGCCGGCGAGCAGTCCGCCGTACGGGCGGCCGAGCCCTTCCGGACCAAGGTGCTGAGCGTGCCGGGGATCGGGGAGGGCACCGCGGGGCGGCGATCGCGGGCGCGCACGGAGCACGGGCGGACCACCGGGGCGAGGCGGCCGCGGGGCGCGCTCACGGCGCTGCATCTGGCGGCCACCGTGCAGGCCGCGGCGCCGCATCAGCGGGCGCGGGGACGATCGGGGCGGGGCCTGGTGGTGCGGCGGGACGATCTGCGGCAGGCGACGCGGGAGGGGCGCGAGGGCAATCTCGTGCTGTTCGTGGTCGACGCCTCCGGGTCGATGGCGGCCCGGCAGCGGATGGGCGCCGTGAAGGGTGCCGTGCTGTCGCTGCTGCTGGACGCCTACCAGCGGCGGGACAAGGTGGGCCTGGTGACCTTCCGCGGTACCGGCGCCGACGTCGCGCTGCCGCCGACCTCGTCCGTGGACGCGGCGGCGGTCCGGCTGGAGTCGCTGCCGACGGGCGGCCGTACGCCGCTCGCGGCCGGTCTGCTCAAGGCGCGCGACGTGCTGCGCGTGGAGCGGCTGCGGGATCCGGCCCGGCGGGCCCTGCTCGTGGTGGTGACGGACGGGCGGGCCACCGGGGGGCCGGAGCCGGTCGCGAACGCCGGGCGGGCGGCCCGGCTGTTCGGCGCCGACGGGGTCGCCTCGGTGGTCGTGGACTGCGAGTCGGGGCCGGTGCGGCTGGGGCTCGCGGGGCAGCTCGCGGCCGAACTGGGAGGTACGGCGGTGACGCTGGAGGCGTTGCGCGCCGACGCCATCGCCGGGCTGGTGAAGGACGTGCGCAGGAGGGCCGCGTAATGCCGCAGGGACAACCGAGTGTCGTGCCGGACGACGGACTGACCACGCGTCAGCGGCGCAACCGGCCCCTGGTCGTGGTGCACACCGGCATCGGCAAGGGCAAGTCGACCGCCGCCTTCGGGCTGGCGCTGCGGGCCTGGAACCAGGGCTGGCCGATCGGGGTGTTCCAGTTCGTCAAGTCGGCGAAGTGGAAGGTCGGCGAGGAGAACGCGCTGCGGGTGCTGGGCGCCAGCGGTGAGGGCGGGTCCGTCGACTGGCACAAGATGGGCGAGGGATGGTCCTGGGTCCAGCGGGACATCCAGGGTGACAACTCGACCAACGAGGAGAAGGCCCGGGAGGGCTGGGAGCAGGTCAAGCGGGACCTGGCCGCCGAGACGTACAAGCTGTACGTGCTGGACGAGTTCGCCTACCCGATGCACTGGGGGTGGGTCGACGTCGAGGAGGTCGTGTCCGTGCTGCGGGACCGGCCCGGGGCCCAGCACGTGGTGATCACCGGGCGCAACGCCCCGCAGGCGCTCGTCGACTTCGCCGATCTCGTGACCGACATGTCCAAGGTGAAGCACCCGATGGACGCCGGGCAGAAGGGGCAGAGGGGCATCGAGTGGTGACGTCCGTGCCGCGGCTGGTCCTCGCCGCGCCCGCCTCGGGGAGCGGCAAGACCACCGTCGCCACGGGGTTGATGGCCGCGCTCACCGCGCGGGGGCTCGCCGTGTCCCCGCACAAGGTCGGGCCGGACTACATCGACCCCGGGTATCACGCGCTCGCGACCGGACGGGTGGGGCGCAACCTGGACGCTTACCTGTGCGGACCCGAGCTGGTGGCTCCGCTGTTCCTGCACGGGGCGCGCGGTGGCGACATCGCCGTGGTCGAGGGGGTGATGGGGCTGTTCGACGGTGCCGCCGGGGAAGGGGAGCTGGCCTCCACCGCCCATGTCGCCAAGCTGCTGCGGGCGCCGGTGGTGCTCGTGGTCGACGCGTCCTCGCAGTCGCGGTCGGTGGCGGCGCTGGTGCACGGGTTCACGTCCTGGGACCCGGAGGTCCGGATCGGGGGCGTGATCCTCAACAAGGTCGCCTCGGACCGGCACGAGGAGTTGCTGCGCGAGGCGCTGGAGTCCGTGGGGGTGCCGGTGCTCGGGGTGCTGCGGCGGGTGGCCCAGGTGGACACCCCCTCCCGGCATCTGGGGCTGGTGCCGGTCGCCGAGCGGCGGCCCGCGGCCGTCGAGGCGGTGGCCGCCATGGCCGCGCAGGTGGAGGCCGGCTGTGATCTGGAGGCGTTGCTGGCGCTGGCGCGCGCGGCGGCTCCCTTGCCGTGCGCGGCCTGGGACCCGACCGTGGCCCTCGGGGCTTCGCCCGCGGAGGATCAGGGCCCGCGCGTGCCGGTGGCCGTCGCCGGGGGGCCGGCCTTCACCTTCTCCTACGCCGAGCACGCCGAGTTGCTCGCCGCCGCCGGGGCCGAGGTCGTGGTGTTCGATCCGGTGCGGGACGAGCGACTGCCCGACGGCACGCGCGGACTGGTCGTCGGCGGCGGATTCCCCGAGGTGTACGCCGGGGAGCTGTCGGCCAACGAGCCGCTGCGCAAGGCCGTCGCGGCGCTCGCCGAACAGGGCGCGCCCGTCGCCGCGGAGTGCGCCGGACTGCTGTACCTGTGCCGGGAGCTGGACGGGCAGCCGATGTGCGGGGTGCTCGACGCGGACGCGCGGATGTCGCAGCGGCTGACCCTCGGCTACCGGGACGCCGTCGCCGTGGGCGACAGTGTGCTCGCGCCGGCGGGGACGCGGATGCGCGGGCACGAGTTCCACCGCACGGTCGTCGAACCGGCGGCCGGGCCGGCGCCCGCCTGGGGGGTGCGCGTCCCCCGTCCGCGCGTGGAGGGTTTCGTGGAGCGCGGTGTGCACGCGAGTTTTCTGCACACGCACTGGGCGTCGGCGCCCGGTGTCGCCCGTCGGTTCGTGGAGAGGTGCCGGACGTCATGAGCAGCAGGCTGGTGGGAGTGGGGGTCGGGCCGGGCGACCCGGAGCTGGTGACCGTGAAGGGCGTGGGCGCCCTGCGCGCCGCCGCGCTCGTCGTCGTACCGGTCATGGACACCGGGGAGCGGGGGCGTGCCGAGGCGACCGTGCTGCACTACGTCCCCGAGGAGAAGGTCGTCCGGGTCGTGTTCGCGCTGAACGAGCGCACCGACCGGACCCGCCGTGAGGCGGCGTGGGACGCCGCCGGTGAGCGGGTCGCCGGGCTGCTGCGCGAGCACGCCCACATCGCGTTCGCCACCATCGGCGATCCGAACGTGTACTCCACGTTCACCTATCTCGCGCAGACCGTCGCCGAGTCGGTCCCGGGCACCGTCATCGAGACCGTGCCCGGCATCACCGCCATGCAGGACCTCGCCGCGCGGTCGGGCGCGGTGCTGACGGAGGGGACCGAGCCGCTCACGCTGGTGCCGGTGACCGCCGGTGCCGCGGTGCTGAAGGAGGCGCTGAACGGGCCCGGGACCGTCGTCGCCTACAAGTTCGGCAGGCAGGCGGCCGAGGTCGCCGAGGCGCTCCGCGAGAGCGGCCGGCTGGAGGGTGCCGTGTGGGGGTCCGCGCTGGGGCTGCCGGAGGAGTCCGTCCGGCCCGCCGCCGAGCTCGACGGGGCGCCCCTGCCGTATCTCTCCACACTCATCGCGCCCGCGCGACGCGAGGGTGGGCGGGGCGGCAAGCTGTGACGCTCCCCCGGTCATTCGGCGATGCCCACCACCAGCCAGATGAACGCCGCTCCCCCGACCGTGCACAGCAGGGTCGGCCCGGCGGCGTGCTTGTGGTGGGCCTCGGGCAGGATCTCGGCGGCGGCCAGATAGAGCAGCGCCCCGCCGAACAGGCCGAGATAGCCGCCCAGTACGGGCTGCGGAATGGTCACCAGGAGGGTGCTCGCCGCACCCACGACGGGTGCCAGGGCGTCCGCGAACAGCATCGCGAGCGCCCGGCGCCGGGCGTTGCCGTACAGGGTCGTGAGGGTGAAGGTGTTGAAGCCGTCCGCGAAGTCGTGGGCGATCACGGCGAGCGCGACCGCCACGCCCATGCCCTCGCCGATCTGGAAGGCGGCGCCGATCGCCACGCCGTCCATGGCGCTGTGCGCGACCATCGCGGCGGCGGCCGTCAGACCCACCTCGGGCGTGCGCTCGTGCTCGTCGGCGCCGTGCGCCGCGCGACGGGCCGCCAGCAGCCGTTCCACACCGTGGGCCAGCAGGAAGCCGGCCACGAACAGGAGCAGGGCGGCCGGCACGCCGTGCACCTCGGTGCCGGCCGCCGCGAGGGCCTCCGGCAGCAGGTCCATGCCGACCACGCCCAGCATCAGGCCGCCGGCCAGGCCCAGCACGAGGTGACGGCGGTCCGTCACGCGCTGCGCCGTCCAGCCACCCGCCAGCGTCATCAGGAACGCGCCCAGCGCGACGAACACCGCCATGTGCCCTTGCTATCCGATCAGCCCGCGGTCGCGCACATCCGGCCGCACGCGCGTTGACTTCCGTACGAGAGGACTCGAACCCATGGCCGAAGCCCCCACCGGCAAGGTGACCTTCGTCGGTGCCGGCCCCGGCGCCGCCGATCTGCTGACGTTCCGTGCCGCGCGCGCCATCGCCGAGGCCGACGTCGTGATCTGGGCCGCGAGCCTGGTCCAGGCGGAGGTTCTCGAACACGCCCGCGAGGGCGCCGAGATCCTCGACTCGGCGGCCCTGTCGCTGGAGGACGTCGTGGCCGTCTACGAGCGGGCGCGCGACGAGGGCCTGCGGGTCGCCCGCATCCACTCCGGCGACCCGGCGCTGTGGGGCGGCACCCAGGAGCAGGTCGACCGGTGCGCCGCGCTCGGCATCGCCACCGAGATCGTGCCCGGTGTCTCCTCGTTCTCCGCCGTCGCCGCGATCGCCGGGCGGGAGCTGACCGTCCCCGAGGTGGCGCAGTCCGTCGTGCTCACCCGGCTCGGCGGCGGCAAGACGCCGATGCCGCCCGGCGAGGAGGTGCGGGAGTTCGCCCGGCACGGCACCACCATGGCGATCTTCCTGTCCGCGGCCCGCAGCGGGCAGTTGGTCCGGGAGCTGCTGGAGGGCGGGTATCCGACGAGCACCCCGGTCGTCGTCGCGTACCAGGCGACCTGGCCCGAGGAGCTGGTCGTCAGGTGCACGGTCGGGACGCTGGAGGAGACGGTGAAGGAGCACAAGCTCTGGAAGCACACCCTCTTCCTGGTGGGCCCCGCCCTCGACGCGCACGGCACCCGCTCGCACCTGTACCACCCGGGCCACTTCCACGGTTTCCGCAAGGCCGACCCGGAGGCTCGCCGGGCCCTGCGCGAACGAGGTGCGAGCACGTGATCACGGTCGTCGGCACGGGCACCGGTGCGCCGCTGCCGGACGACGTGGCCGACGGCGCCGAACTGGTCGTCGGCGCGCGGCGCCATCTGGAGGCCGCCCGCCTGCCCGAGCGGGCCGAGCGCATCGTGCTCGGCCCGCTGGCGCCCGCCCTCGACGCCATCGAGGAGTACCTCGCCAAGGACCGGCGGGTCGTGGTGCTGGCGTCGGGGGACCCCGGGTTCTTCGGGATCGTGCGGACGCTCGCCGAGCGGTTCGGGGCACGGCGGCTCCGGGTCCGGGCGGGTGTCTCGTCCGTGGCCGCCGCGTTCGCGCGGGCCGGACTGCCCTGGGACGACGCGGTGGTCGTCTCCGCGCACGGGCGGGAGCTGCGGACGGCGGTGAACGTGTGCCGGGCGCGGCCGAAGGTGGCCGTGCTGACCGGGCCGGGGTCCGGTCCGGCCGAGCTGGGCGCGGCGTTGCGGGACACCGGCCGGGTGCTCGTCGTCGCCTCCGCGCTGGGTGACCCCGCGCGGGAACGGGTGGAGCGGGTGACGCCCGCCGAGGCCGCGGTCCGGGACTGGGAGCCGGCGGTGAACGTCGTGCTGTGCCTGGACGAGCGGCGGGCGCTCACCAGCGCGCGCACCGTCGCGGGCCCCGCCGCGGGACCCGCCGGATGGGCCCTGGACGAGGACGCGTTCACCCACCGCGACTCGATGATCACCAAGTTCGAGGTGCGGGCGCTGGCCCTGGCCCGGCTCGGACCGCGCCTCGGTGACCTGGTCTGGGACGTCGGGGCCGGGTCCGGCTCGGTGGCCGTCGAGTGCGCGCGGCTGGGCGCCGCGGTCGTCGCCGTGGAGAAGGCGGCGGACGGTGCGCGGCGGATCCGGGCCAACGCCGAGGCGCACGGCGTCGACGTGCGGGTGGTGCACGGCACGGCGCCGGAGGTGCTCGCCGGGCTCGACGATCCCGACGCGGTGTTCGTGGGGGGCGGGGGACGTGAGCTTCCCGCCCTCGTCGCGCAGTGCGCGCGGCGGGCGCGGCGGACGGTGGTCGTCGCGCTGGCCGCGCTGGACCGGGTGCCGGGGGCGCGCGAGGCGCTCACGGGAGCGGGGCTCACCTGTGACGGGGTGCTGTTGCAGTCGTCGCGGCTCGCGCCGCTGCCGGGCGAGGTGAGCCGTCTCGCGGCCACCAACCCGGTCTTCCTGCTGTGGGGCGTCCGGCCTCCGGCTCGTACCGAAGGAGTTGCTCAGTGATCGGCCTCATCTCCGCCACGGCGGCGGGAGCGGCGGCGCGGGACCGGCTGGCCGCGGCCTGGCCGGACCGGACGCGCGTGTACGAGGGGCCCGTGGGGGAGGCCGTGCGGGCCGCGTTCGCGGAGTGCGGGCAGCTGGTGTGCTTCCTGGCCACGGGCGCCGTGGTGCGGCTGGTCGCCCCGTTGCTGGGTGACAAGGCGTCCGACCCCGGGGTGGTGTGCGTCGACGAGGGCGGCCGGTTCGCGGTGTCCCTGGTGGGCGGGCACGGCGGCGGCGCCAACGAACTCGCCCGCGAGGTGGGCGCGTTGCTGGGCGCCGAGCCGGTGATCACCACGGCGACGGACTCCGTCGGTCTGGCCGGCCTGGACACCCTGGGCCTGCCCGTGGAGGGCGCCGTGGCCGCCGTGTCCCGTGCCCTGCTGAACGGCGAACCCGTCGCCCTGCGCGCCGAGTCGGCGTGGCCGCTGCCCGCGCTGCCGGTCGCCGCGCAGGGGGCCCACGTCATCCGGGTCAGCGACCGTGCCCTGGAGCCGGCGGAGGGCGAGGTCGTGCTGCGGCCGCCGTCCCTCGTCGTCGGCGTCGGCGCCTCGAAGGGAGCCCCCGTCGAGGAGGTGCTCGCGCTGATCGAGGGCGCCCTGCGGGAGGCCGGTCTCTCTCCTCGCAGCATCGCCGAACTCGCCACCGTCGACGCCAAGGCCGAGGAGGCCGGGATCGTCGCCGCCGCCGCGCGGCTGGGCGTGCCTCTGGTGACGTACTCCGCCGAGCGACTGGCGGCCGTGGCGGTCCCCAACCCGTCCGACGCCCCCCTCGCCGCCGTCGGCACCCCGTCCGTGGCAGAGGCCTCGGCACTGCTCGGCGGCGGTGAACTCCTCGTCCCCAAGCGGAAGTCGGCGAGGGCGACCTGTGCGGTCGTACGGCGGCCCGCGCGCGGCCGGCTCGCGGTGGTCGGGCTCGGGCCCGGGGCCCGCGATCTGCTCACCCCGCGTGCCGAGGCCGAGCTGCGCCGCGCGTCCGTGCTCGTCGGCCTCGACCAGTACGTCGACCAGATCCGCGACCTGCTGCGCCCCGGCACGCGGATCCTGGAGTCCGGGCTGGGCGCCGAGGAGGAGAGGGCCCGGACGGCGGTCGAGGAGGCCCGTAAGGGACACGCCGTCGCGCTGATCGGCAGCGGTGACGCGGGCGTGTACGCCATGGCGTCCCCGGCGCTGGCCGAGGCCTCCGACGACATCGACGTGGTCGGCGTCCCCGGAGTGACCGCCGCGCTCGCGGCCGGCGCGATCCTCGGCGCACCGCTCGGACACGACCACGTCTCGATCAGCCTGTCCGACCTGCACACGCCGTGGGAGGTCATCGAGCGGCGGGTGCGGGCGGCCGCCGAGGCGGACATCGTCGTGACGTTCTACAACCCGCGCAGCCGGGGCCGGGACTGGCAGTTGCCCAAGGCGCTGGCGGTCCTGGCCGGGCACCGTGCGCCGACGACACCCGTCGGCGTCGTGCGCAACGCCTCCCGGCCGGACGAGTCCAGCCGGCTGACCACCCTCGCCGCGCTCGACCCGGCGACGGTCGACATGATGACGGTCGTGACCGTGGGCAACACGGCCACCCGGGAGATCGCGGGGCGTATGGTGACGCCGCGCGGCTACCGCTGGCAGCAGGAGGAGACCAGGTGAACCGTGTGGTCCACCCCATCGAGCAGGAGTCGTTCCGGCGGCTGCGCGCCCGGCTGGACACCTCGCACTTCCCGCCGCTGACCCGGGCGGTGGTGGAACGGGTGATCCACTCCGCCGCCGACCTGGACTACGCCACGGACCTCGTGACGGCCGAGCGGGACCTCGACGGGGCGTACCGCGCGCTGCACTCCGGCGCCCCCGTCGTGGTGGACGTCGAGATGGTCGCCGCCGGGATCACCCGGCGCGACACCGTCTGCCGGCTCAGGGACGCCCGCTCCGGACCGGGGCTGACACGCTCGGCGCACGCCGTGCGGCTCGCGTACGAGCAGGTCGGTCCCGGCGCGGTCTGGGTGATCGGCTGCGCCCCGACCGCGCTGGAGGAACTGCTGACCCTGGACGCGGATCCCGCGCTGGTGATCGGGCTGCCCGTCGGCTTCGTCGGCGCCGCCGAGTCCAAGGCGGCGCTGCGGGAGAGCGGACTGCCCGCCGTGAGCAACGTGTCCGAGAAGGGCGGCTCGGCGGTCGCCGCGGCCGCCCTCAACGCCCTGCTGTACCACCCCACTTCGTACGAGGAGAAACCGTGACCACCGCGCCGCCCGCCCTGCTCATCGCCGGCCACGGCACCCGGGACGACGCCGGAGCCGAGGCGTTCCGCGACTTCGTGCGGGAGCTGGGGCGCCGCCACCCCGAACTGCCCGTCGCGGGCGGCTTCATCGAGCTGTCCCCGCCGCCGCTGGGCGAGGCCGTGGCCGAACTGGTGGAACGGGGCGTACGCCGCTTCGCCGCCGTGCCGCTGATGCTGGTGTCCGCCGGGCACGCCAAGGGCGACATCCCCGCCGCGCTGGCCCGGGAGAAGGAGCGGCACCCGGGGATCTCGTACACCTACGGCCGCCCGCTGGGCCCGCACCCGGGGCTGCTGGCGGTGCTGGAGCGGCGGCTGGACGAGGCGCTGGGCGCCGGGGGGCGTACGCCCGGCGACCGCGCCGACGTGACCGTGCTGCTGGTGGGGCGCGGATCGACCGACCCGGACGCCAACGCCGAGGTGCACAAGGCGGCGCGGCTGCTGTGGGAGGGGCGGGGGTACGCCGGGGTGGAGACGGCGTTCGTGTCGCTGGCCGCTCCGGACGTGCCGAGCGGCCTGGACCGGTGCGTGCGGCTCGGCGCGCGGCGGATCGTCGTGCTGCCGTACTTCCTGTTCACCGGCATCCTGCCCGACCGGGTGCGGTCGCAGACGGAGGGCTGGGCGGCCGCGCATCCCGAGGTCGAGGTGCGGTCGGCGGACGTCATCGGCCCGGAGCCGGAGCTGCTCGACCTGGTGATGGAGCGCTACGAGGAGGCCGTGCGGGGCGATCTGCGGATGAACTGCGACACCTGCGTGTACCGGATCGCGCTGCCCGGCTTCGAGGACAAGGTGGGCCTGCCGCAGCAGCCGCACTTCCACCCCGACGACGACGGCCACCACCATCACCACGGCGCTCATTCCCATGCCCACTGACGGGCCCGACCTGCGCCATCACGGCGACGCCGAGGTCCGCGACGACGGCGCGGCCCTCGTCGACCTCGCCGTCAACGTCCGCGCGGACACGCCGCCGGCCTGGCTGCGGGAGGTGATCGCCGGCTCGCTGTCGGGGCTCGCCGCCTATCCGGACGGGCGCCGGGCGCGGGCCGCGGTGGCGGCCCGGCACGGGGTCGGCGAGGAGCGGGTGCTGCTGACGGCGGGTGCCGCAGAGGCGTTCGTGCTGCTGGCGCGGGCGCTGAAGGTACGCCACCCGGTCGTGGTGCACCCCCAGTTCACGGAGCCGGAGGCGGCACTGCGGGACGCGGGGCACACCGTCGGCCGGGTGCTGCTGCGGGAGGCGGACGGCTTCCGGCTGGATCCGTCGGCCGTCACGGAGGACGCCGACCTGGTGGTGATCGGCAACCCGACCAACCCGACGTCGGTGCTGCACCCGGCCGGCGTCCTCGCCCGGCTGGCCCGTCCCGGACGGACGCTGGTCGTGGACGAGGCGTTCATGGACGCGGTGCCCGGTGAGCGGGAGGCGCTGGCCGGCCGGACGGACGTGCCCGGGCTGGTCGTGCTGCGGAGCCTGACGAAGACGTGGGGTCTGGCCGGGCTGCGCGTCGGCTACGTCCTCGCCGCCCCGGAGACCGTCGCGGAGCTGGAACGCGCCCAGCCGCTGTGGCCGGTCTCCACCCCCGCCCTGGCCGCCACCGAGGCGTGTGTGGCGCCACGGGCGCTGGCGGAGGCGGCCCACGCCGCCCACCGCGTCGCGGCCGACCGGGCCCACCTGGTGGCGGGGCTGTCGCGCGTGCCCGGCGTCCGGGTCGTGACACCCGCCGAGGGCCCTTTCGTCCTCGTCCGCCTGCCGCACGCGGCCGCGGTACGCCGGCGGCTGCGCGCCCTGGGCTTCGCCGTCCGGCGCGGGGACACCTTCCCCGGACTGGGCGAGGAGTGGCTGCGGCTCGCGGTACGGGACCGGGTGACGACGGGTTCGTTCCTCCGCGCGCTGGAACGGGCGATCGGGGCGGCGGAGGGCTGATCAGGGCGGCGGACCGCTGATCCCCTAGGACGGTTGATCCGGTCTCTGGTGGAGCCGTCGGGTCGGCGCGCGCACGGCGCGTCGGCCCCTGCCGAGCACGGCACGGACCGACGCGCCGGACGTCCCGCCGAGTCCCCCGGACGTCCGCGTGGGCTCAGCCGCGGTTGCGGCGGGCCAGGGCGACCGCTCCCCCGCCGGCGACGAGCAGCGCGACCGCGCCACCCGCGATGTACGGGGTCGTCGAGTTGCCGCCGGTCTCCGCGAGGCCGGCCTCCGCGGCACCGCCCTGGGGCTCGACCTCGGTCACGGGGTCGGCGCTCGGCTCGGGCGCCTCCTCCTGCGGCCCGGCGGGCGCCGGCGGCGTCTCGCAGGTCGCCTCGGCCAGGGTCACGGTGCCCTGCACATCCGCCACGTTGAGCTTCAACGGGTTGACGGACACGTTCAGTTCGAGAGCGGTGGCGGCCGCCGTACGGGAGGTCGTCTCGCGCTGGGACAGGTCCAGGCGCACCTCGCCCACGCCCGGCACCTCGACCTGCGTCGTCCCTCCGGCGGTGAGCGTCACCTTCTTGCCCAGCACGGTCACGCCGGCCACGTCCGACTCGGCGACGGGTGCCTTCCCCGCGGCGCAGGTCGCGGTCGACGTGACGGTCTCGACCTCGATGACCGACAGCAGCGGAAGACCGGGCACGTTCAGCCGGGCGTCGGCAAGCCGGGTGCTGCCCTCCGCCGTCCCGTCGGCCACGGTCGCCTTGGCCTGCGCGACGTCGGCGCGCAGCACGCTGAACGGCTTTCCGCCGTCGACGCCGTCCAACTGGGCGGTGAGCGCGGTCGTCTCGGCGCTCTGCGGGGCGTGCACCTCGTTGAGGGTGACCGCGAGCGGGACGTCGACGGTTCTGTTCGCCAGCGAGACGTTCAGTCCGGTGCGCAGGACCAGGGCGCTCGCGCGGCCCTCCTCGGGAGTCGCCTGCGCGGAGCCCGCGCCGGCCACGACCGCGGGACCGGCGGCGAGGACGGCGGCGGCCGCGAGCGCGACCGGACGGCGGGCGGGCATACGGGAGTTGTTTCTGTTCAAGGCGGTGGGACCCCCCAGAAGAGTGACGCTTGGGACTTCGCAAGGATTACGCACCGAGAGTGAACGGGCAGCGATCCTGCGTCACTTCACTCCATCGTGGGGTTTCTGCGAACGAGTTCGATTTCCCGGCACGGGTGTTCCCCCCCCCCCCCCCTGCTCCCCGTCCGCTGCCCGTCCGCTGCCCGTCCGCTGCCCGTCAGCTGCCCCTCTCCACCCCGTCCGTACTCCGACGGGCGACGCGGCACGAGCGCTCCTATGCTGAGGTGGAAGTGGCCCGGCTTGCGGGGCCCTCTCCCTCGGGGAGCTGGGAGTCAGCCCATGAGGCGCGCGTGCGGACGACTGCGCGGGGGTGCCGTGATCGCCGTGGCGGTGGGCGCGCTCCTCGCTCCGGTCTGCGGCGGCACCGCCCCGGGAGTGCCCCAGGCCGCGGCCCTCGCCGGACAGCCGTCTCCCGCCCCGTCGCCCTCGGACGGCTTCCGGATGCTCACCCCCGAGGTGAAGCGGCAGGTCGACGCCGCCGTGGAGAAGGTCATGCGCGACGCGGACGTGCCCGGCGTGACCGTCGGCATGTGGACCCCCGACAAGGGCAGTCATGTGCGCTCGTTCGGCGTCGCCGACAAGGAGACCGGCCGGCCGATGACGCCGGACCTCTACACGAGGATCGGCAGCGAGACCAAGACGTTCACCGTGACGGCGCTGCTGAAGCTGGTCGACGAGGGCAGGATCGGCCTGGACGACACCATCGGAAGGTACGTCGAGGGCGTGCCGAACGGCGACAGGATCACCCTGCGCGAGCTGGCCGGGATGCGCAGCGGCCTCTACAACTACTCGCAGGACCCGGACTTCTTCAAGGCACTGACGTCCGACCCCGAGCGGCCCTTCACCCCGCGGGAGCTGCTGGACTACGCCTTCCGGCACCCGGTGCTGTTCCCGCCGGGCGAGAAGTTCTTCTACTCCAACACCAACCTGATCCTGCTCGGCCTGGTCGTCGAGAAGATCAGCGGCCGGCCGCTGGAGGAGTACCTCCGGGAGAACGTCACGGAGCCCGCCGGCATGGACAGCACGCTGCTGGCGACGGACGCGGCGTTCCCGGAGCCGCACGCCCAGGGCTACACGGACCAGACCGCCGACGGGAAGGTGGCCGACAGCACCGACTGGAACCCCTCCTGGGGCTGGGCGGCCGGCGCGATGATCTCCACGCTGGAGGATCTGCGCGTCTGGGCACCCACCGTCGCCACCGGCGTCCTGCCCGACGGGAGGACCCTGATCAGCCCCGCCACCCAGAAGCAGCGGCTCGACACGCCTCCCACCACCATCCCGGGCGCGGGGTACGGGCTCGGCATCTTCGACGTCCAGGGCTGGATCGGGCACAACGGCTCGCTGCCGGGCTACGAGTCCCTGACCATCTATCTGCCCTCGGCCCGGGCGACCCTGGTCGTGCTGCTGAACACGGACATCGGTCAGGGCGACACGGAACCCAGCACGCTGTTCGGCGACGCGATCACGAAGATCGTCAGCCCGCAGCACGTCTTCGACCTGCCCGCGCAGCCCTCGGGACGCTGACCGTGGACGCGGGCGGACCCGGGCGGCGGCGGCCCGCCTACCCGACGATCCGCCCGTTGAGCACCACCCACCGCGGGGCCGCCAGCGCCCTCACGTCCTCCCGGGGGTCCGTCCCGTACACCACGAGATCGGCCGGTGCCCCCTCGTCGAGGCCAGGACGGCCGAGCCACTCCCTGGCCGCCCAGGTCGTGGCGGACAGGGCCGTCAGCGGGGGGATCCCGGCGGTGACCAGTTCCTCCACCTCGGCGGCCGCCAGACCGTGCGCCAGCGCGCCGCCCGCTTCGGTGCCGACGTAGACCGGGACACCGGCGTCGTAGGCGTCACGGACCGTGTCGTAGCGGCGCTCGTACAGCCGGCGCATGTGGGCCGACCACGCGGGGAACTTGGACTCGCCGCCGTCGGCGAGCGCCGGGAAGGTGGCGATGTTGACGAGGGTCGGGACGATCGCGACGCGGCGCTCGGCGAAGAGGGGGATCAGGTCCGCGGTGAGGCCGGTGGCGTGCTCGATGCAGTCGATGCCGGCCTCGACCAGGTCCTGGAGGGAGTCCTCGGCGAAGCAGTGGGCGGTGACGCGGGCGCCCAGCCGGTGGGCCTCGGCGATGGCGGCCTCGACGGCCCCCCTGGGCCAGCAGGCCGACAGGTCGCCGAGGTCGCGGTCGATCCAGTCGCCGACGAGCTTGACCCAGCCGTCGCCCCGGCGGGCCTCCTGGGCCACGTAGGCGACCAGGTCGTCCGGCTCGATCTCGTGGGCGTAGTTGCGGATGTAGCGGCGGGTGCGGGCGATGTGGCGTCCGGCGCGGATGATCTTCGGCAGGTCCTCGCGGTCGTCGATCCAGCGGGTGTCCGAGGGCGAGCCCGCGTCGCGGACGAGGAGGGTGCCGGCGTCGCGGTCGGTGAGCGCCTGCTTCTCCGCGACGTCCCGTGGCACGGCGCCGTGCGCGTCGAGGCCGACGTGGCAGTGGGCGTCGACCAGGCCGGGCAGCGCCCAGCCCCGCAGCGTCCGCACGTCGTGCGCGCCCACGGGGCGGCCGTACGAGATCCGCCCGTCGATCACCCACAGCTCGTCGCGGACGTCCTCGGGGCCGACGAGGACACGGCCCCGGACGTGCAGCACTTCGCTCATGTACCGCACCCTAACGCCGTGCTGTGGGCCGCCTCCCGGCGTGGGCGTCCGTGATCGGCCGCGGACGGTCCCGCGTGTCCCTCACGGGGCGTCGGCCTCCTCCACGTCCGCCATCGCCGGGTCGAGCAGCCTGGACAGGAAGTGGCGGGTCCGCTCGTGCCGGGGGCGGGTGACGACCTGCTCGGGGCGGCCGTCCTCGACGACCACGCCGCCGTCCATGAAGATCACCCGGTCCGCGACCTCGCGGGCGAAGGTCATCTCATGGGTGACGACCATCATCGTCATGCCGTCCTCGGCGAGCATCCGCATGACCGCCAGGACGTCTCCCACCAGCTCGGGGTCGAGGGCCGAGGTCGGCTCGTCGAAGAGCATGACCTCCGGACCCATCGCCAGTGCGCGCGCGATGGCCACGCGCTGCTGCTGGCCGCCGGAGAGGGAGGAGGGGTAGGCCTGCGCCTTCTCGGCGAGGCCGACCCGCTCCAGGTTCTCCGCGGCCACCTTCGCGGCCTCGGCCTTGCCGCGGCGCAGCACCCGGCGCTGCGGCAGGGTGAGGTTCTCGGTGACAGTGAGGTGCGGGAAGAGGTTGAACTGCTGGAAGACCATGCCGATCCGGCGGCGTGCGGCGTCGATGTCCACGTCCGGGTCGGTGAGTTCGGTGCCGCCGACGAAGACCTGGCCCTTGGAGGGTTCCTCCAGCAGGTTCACGCAGCGCAGCAGCGTCGACTTGCCGGAGCCGGAGGGGCCGATGACGCAGGTGACCTCGCCGTGGCCGATCTCCAGGTCGATGCCGCGCAGGACGTGGTTGTCGCCGAAGGACTTGTGCAGGTCCCGGATCTCGATCTCGGGTCGGCTCATTTCACGGCCTCCTGGGCCTTCGACTCCATACGGCGTACGACGAAGCCGAGCGGGATCGTGATCAGCAGGTAGCACAGTCCGGCGACCAGGATCGGCGTCGAGTTGGCGGTCTGGCTGGCCAGGTCGCGGCCGAACTTGGACAGCTCCCGCTCCTCCAGCGTGACACCGAGGAACAGCACCAGCGAGGAGTCCTTGAAGAGGAGCACCAGTTCGTTGGTGAGCGGCGGGAGGATGATCCGGAAGGCCTGCGGCAGGATGATCGAGACCATCGCGCGCGCCGGGGAGAAGCCCAGCGAACGGGCCGCCTCCATCTGCCCCTTGGGCACCGCCTGGATGCCCGCGCGGAACGTCTCCGCCATGTACGCCGCCGCCACCAGGCCGAGGGCGAGGGCGACCTTGCCGTAGGTGCCGCCGGGGATCTCGACGCCCGGGAAGGCGAGCGGGACGGCCACGCCGATGAAGATGAAGATCAGCAGGGCGGGCAGGCCGCGGAAGATCTCGATGTAGACGCCGGCGACCCAGCGGTAGGGGCCCACGGAGGACAGCCGCATCAGCGCGAGGACCATGCCGAGCACCAGTCCCACGGCGAAACCGGAGACGGTGTAGAGCACGGTGTTCTTCAGCGCCAGCGTGATGACGTCCGGGAACATCTGCCGGGCGATGTCGCCCTGGGCGAACTGGTTGGCCAGCCGCCCCCAGTCGGCGCCGACCGCGAGAGCGATCAGGGCGCCGACGAAGAGGACGTACTGCGCGCCGCGGGACAGGCCGCGCTTCTGGCGGCGGGTGAGCCCCTTCCTGCGGGGCCCGCCCCCGACCTTGGTGGCGTCGGTCATGAGGCGGACGGCGACGGGGAGGCGGCGTTCTCCTCGTACGGGCCGATCCACTGCTCGTACAGCTTCTTGTACGTGCCGTCGGCCTTGGCGCCGGCGAGCGCCTTGTTGACGGCGGCGAGCAGCTTGGCGTTGCCCTTCTTCACCGTGATGCCGTACTGCTCACCGGTGTTGACCTGCTCGGCGACCTGGAAGGCGGAGGCGTTGGCCTTGTCCTTGAGCCAGCCCTGGACGACCGGGTAGTCGATGACGACCGCCTCGACCTGCCCGGTGCGCAGGCCGTTGATGACGGCGTCGGAGGACTCGAAGGAGACCGGGTCGAGGCCCTGGCTCTTCGCGTACTCCTCGCCGGTGGTCTGCGCCTGGGCGCCGACCTTCTTGCCCTTGAGCCCGGCGAAGGAGGTGATGCCGCTCTTCTTGTCGACCAGCACGGCCTGGGTGGCCTCGAAGTACGGGTCGGAGAAGTCGACGTTCTTCTTGCGCTCCTCGGTGATGGTCATGCCGGCGGCGGCCAGGTCGCACTCGCCGGAGTTGAGGAACGCGCCGGTCTTGAAGTTCTCGAAGGGCGTGTCGAGGATCTGCTGCTTCACCCCGAGGTCCTCGGCGACCAGGTCGACGAGGGCGACGTCGAAGCCCTGCACCTTGCCGTCGATCTCCGACTGGAAGGGCGGGTAGGGCAGGTGGGTGCAGGTCGTGAGCTGGCCGGCCTTGACGAGCTCGACCCCGCCGGCGGCGGTCTTCGTGCCGCTGCCGCCGTCGCCGTCCGACGAGCAGCCGGCGACCAGCACCAGCCCGGCCGTCGCGGTGGTGGCGGCCAGAATGCGGGCCCGGCGCCCGAGGACCGTGTTCACGGGGAACCTCCTGTGAGGGAACTGAATGTTCCGATTATAAGGAGAGCTTTGGGGTGCCCAAAACAATCCGATGGCCGCGGGCCGGTGCCGCCTGAGAACCGACCGGTGATCGGGGGCCCGACGGCCGGGCGGTTAGGCTCGACCACGTCGATCCCGTGACCGAAGAGAGCACCGCCGTGACCCACCCCTTCCTGGACCTGGCGCCGCTGAGCGCCGCGCACTTCGCCTCCGTCGAGGACCGGGTGGCACGGCTGCTGGACACCCGGCAGGACGTCGTGATCATGCAGGGCGAGGCGCTGCTGCCGCTGGAGGGCGCGATCCGGGCGACCGCGGGTCCCGGGACGGTCGCGTTGAACGTGATCACCGGTCCGTACGGGCAGACCTTCGGCGACTGGCTGCGGGACTGCGGGGCGACGGTGCACGACCTCGCGGTGCCGTTCCACACGGCGGTCACGGCGCAGGACGTCCGGGAGACCTTCGCCGAGCACCCGGAGATCGACTTCGTGTCGCTGGTGCACGCGGAGGCGGCGACCGGGAACACCAACCCGGTCGCGGAGATCGGCGCGGTCGTACGGGAGCAGGGTGCCCTGTTCTACCTGGACGCCGTCGCCTCCGTGGGCGCGGAGCCGGTGCTGCCGGACGCGTGGGGCGTGGACCTGTGCGTGATCGGGGCCCAGAAGGCGATGGGCGGGCCCGCCGGGGTGTCGGCGGTGTCGGTGAGCGAGCGGGCGTGGGCCCGGATGGCGGCGAACCCGCGGGCACCGCGGCGCTCCTACCTCTCGCTGCTGGACTGGAAGGAACGCTGGGTCGACGCCGGCCGCAAGGCCCTGCTGCACGCGCCCGCGCAGCTGGAGATGCTGGCGCTGGAGGCCTGCGTCGAGCGCATCGAGACGGAGGGGCTGGGAACCGTGATGGCCCGGCACGCCTCCGCCGCGGCGGCGACGCGCGCCGGGGCCTCGGCCCTCGGCGGCGGTCTGGAGCCCTACGTCCACAAGGCCGCGGAGGCGGCGCCGGTGGCGACGACCCTGCGCACCCCGCCCGGCGTCGTGGCCTCGGAGCTGGTCGCGCGCGCCCTCGCCTCCGACCCGACCCTCCCGCTGGCGGCGGGCGGCGGCGCCCTGGCCAAGGAGATGATCCGCGTCAACCACTACGGCGCCGACGCGACCCCGCGCGCGGTGCAGGCGAGCCTGGCCGCCCTGGGAGCGGCCCTCACGGACGCGGGCCGGCCCACGGACCTGAACGCCTGCCGTCTCGCGGCCGAGCAGGCCTGGCGGTAGCAGCCTCCCCGAACACCGGAGGGCGGCTCCTGGCATGCTCGGGACATGACTTCCGACACCCCCGCCGAACGCCTGACCCTTCCCGACGGACGGCCCGTGCCCTCCATGACCGGGGACGAGCGGACCATGCTGGAGGAGTGGCTCGACCATCACCGGGCCACGCTGGAGCTGAAGTGCCGCGGGCTGGACGACGCCGCGCTGCGGCTCGCCTCGGCGCCGCCCTCCTCGCTCACCCTGCTCGGCCTCGTGCAGCACCTCGCGGAGGTGGAGCGGAACTGGTTCCAGCGCGTGCTCGCCGGTCTCGACGTGCCGCCGGTCTACGAGGAGGAGACGGGATACGGCCTGCACCCGGAGCGCGGTCTCGGCGAGGCCCTCACGGTCTGGCGCCGGGAGATCGCGCGTGGCCGGGAGATCACCGCGGGCCGGCCGCTGGACGACACCGGGCGGCTGACGGACGGCCCGCTGGAGGGCATGGCCGTGTCCCTGCGCTGGGTGCTCATCCATCTCATCGAGGAGTACGCGCGGCACAACGGTCACGCCGACATCCTCCGCGAGCGTATCGACGGAGTGACCGGAACTTGAATTCACAGCAATAAGCGAGCATTCTCCGGCCGACATTCCGTATGTTAATCCAACGTAGCTTCCCGTACCCTTCTGCCCGCTTTCCCTGACCTTAAACGCGAAGATTTCGCGAACGCCGGGCGGTCCTTTCCGAGGAGATCCCGTGTCCGTCACATGGTTGTGACGCGTTACACATCGCGCCCGTTTCACCCTGCTTTGCCCGCATGAAATCGGGCATTTCACTGACTTCTCGCGTGAACACCCGCGCCCGCGCGATAACACATGACGCGGCTCCACGTAAGCCCCGACGGCCATGCATTTTCAATTCGCGATGGGTAAATTGAATTTGCATGACTGCCGCACAAGCAGACCTGCACATAGACCGCCCGGCGGTGGCCGACGGTGCCGCTTTCTGGCGGCTCGCCAAGGAATCCGGAACGCTCGACCTGAACTCCGCCTACAGCTATCTGCTGTGGTGCCGCGACTTCGCCGGCACCTCGGCGGTGGCCCGCACGGCCGACGGCGAGGCCGTCGGCTTCGTCACCGGATTCCTGCGGCCGGACCGCCCGGGCACCCTGCTCGTCTGGCAGGTGGCCGTCGACTCCGCACAGCGCGGTCGCGGACTCGCGGCACGCATGCTGGACACCCTGACCGCCCGGGTCGCCGCCGAACACGGCCTGACCTCCGTCGAGACCACGATCACGCCGGGCAACACCGCCTCCGAGCGGCTGTTCGCCTCGTTCGCCGCGCGCCACGACGCCCGCATGGAGCGCGAGGTGCTCTTCGGCACCGACCTGTTCCCGGACGGTCCCCACGACCCCGAGGTCCTGTACCGCATCGGCCCGCTGACGCACCCGCCGCGGACCTCGGACTGACCCGCACCCGCGGGCACCACCCGGGCCGACCCCCCAGGCCCCCCTTGCTCTCGTCACGACCCCCACACTCACCTGTCGCACAGAGGAGCGAATTACCGTGACCATCACCCAGCCCGACCTCAGCGTCTTCGAAACCCTGGAGTCCGAGGTGCGCAGCTACTGCCGCGGCTGGCCCACCGTCTTCGACCGTGCGCGCGGCAGCCGGATGTACGACGAGGACGGCCACGAGTACCTCGACTTCTTCGCCGGCGCCGGCTCGCTCAACTACGGGCACAACAACCCCGTGCTGAAACGGGCCCTGCTCGACTACCTGGAGCGGGACGGCGTCACCCACGGTCTCGACATGTCGACCACCGCCAAGCGCGGCTTCCTGCAGACCTTCCAGGACCTGGTGCTGCGCCCGCGCGACCTGCCCTACAAGGTCATGTTCCCGGGCCCGACGGGCACCAACGCCGTGGAGTCCGCGCTGAAGCTCGCGCGGAAGGTGAAGGGCCGCGAGGCGATCGTGTCGTTCACCAACGCCTTCCACGGCATGTCGCTCGGCTCCCTCGCCGTGACCGGCAACGCGTTCAAGCGCGCCGGTGCCGGCATCCCGCTGGTGCACGGCACGCCGATGCCGTTCGACAACTACTTCGACGGCCAGGTCCCGGACTTCCTGTGGTTCGAGCGCCTCCTGGAGGACCAGGGCTCCGGCCTCAACAAGCCCGCCGCCGTGATCGTCGAGACCGTGCAGGGCGAGGGCGGCATCAACGTGGCCCGCCCCGAGTGGCTGCGCGCCCTCGCCGACCTGTGCGAACGCCAGGACATGCTGCTGATCGTCGACGACATCCAGATGGGCTGCGGCCGTACCGGCGCCTTCTTCTCCTTCGAGGAGGCCGGTGTCGTCCCCGACATCGTGACGGTTTCGAAGTCCATCAGCGGGTACGGGCTCCCCATGTCGCTGTGCCTGTTCAAGCCCGAGCTGGACGTCTGGGAGCCGGGCGAGCACAACGGCACCTTCCGCGGCAACAACCCGGCGTTCGTCACCGCGACCGCCGCGCTGGAGACGTACTGGACCGACGGCTCGGCGATGGAGAAGCAGACCCGTGCGCGGGGCGAGCAGATCGAGCAGGCCATGATCGCCATCACCGAGGAGAACCTCGCCGACGTCAAGGAGTACCGGGGCCGCGGCCTGGTCTGGGGCATGGAGTTCCACGACAAGGAGCGGGCCGGGCGGATCGCCAGGCGCGCCTTCGAACTGGGGCTGCTCATCGAGACGTCCGGCCCCGAGAGCGAGGTCGTCAAGCTGCTGCCCGCGCTGACCATCACGCCCGAGGAGCTCGACGAGGGCCTGCGGGTCCTCGCGCGCGCGGTCCGGGAGACCTCCCCGTCCGCCGTGTCCGCCCTCTGAGACCCCTCACCACCGATCCGTTTCACCTAGGAGGCATCGCACCACCGTGATCGTCCGTTCGTTCAAGGAACTCGAAGGCACCGACCGGCACGTGAAATCGGCGTCCGGCACCTGGGAGAGCAAGCGCATCGTCCTCGCCAAGGAGAGGGTCGGCTTCTCCCTGCACGAGACGGTCCTGTACGCGGGCACCGAGACGTCGATGTGGTACGCCAACCACGTCGAGGCCGTGGTGTGCGTCGCGGGCGAGGCCGAGCTGACCGACCACGAGACCTCCCGGACGTACACCATCACGCCCGGGACCATGTACCTCCTCGACGGCCACGAGCGGCACACGCTGCGCGTCAAGGAGGACTTCCGCTGCATCTGCGTGTTCAACCCGCCCGTGACCGGGCGGGAGGACCACGACGAGAACGGCGTCTACCCCCTGCTCACCGAACCCGAGGAGGTGTGACCGGACATGACGACCACCGTCACCGATCTGTACCCCAGCCGCGGCACCACCGAGGTGTCCACCCCCCGCAAGGACCCCGTCGTCTGGGGCACGCCCGGTACCCCGGGACCGTTCGACCCGGCCGATCTCCAGTCGTACGAGCGTGACGGCTTCGTCGCCGTCGAGGAGATCATCACCGAGGACGAGGTCGCCGTCTACCGGCAGGAACTGGACCGGCTGGTCAACGACCCGGCGATCCGGGCCGACGAGCGGTCGATCGTCGAGCCGCAGTCCAAGGAGATCCGGTCCGTCTTCGAAGTGCACCGGATCAGCGAGGTGTTCGCCCGCCTGGTGCGCGACGAGCGGGTCGTCGGACGGGCGCGGCAGATCCTCGGTTCGGACGTGTACGTCCACCAGTCCCGGATCAACGTCAAGCCCGGCTTCGGGGCGAGCGGCTTCTACTGGCACTCGGACTTCGAGACCTGGCACGCCGAGGACGGGCTGGCCAACATGCGCACGGTGTCGGTCTCGATCGCGCTGACCGAGAACCACGACACCAACGGCGGCCTCATGATCATGCCGGGGTCGCACAAGACGTTCCTCGGGTGCGCGGGGGCCACGCCGAAGGACAACTACAAGAAGTCGCTGCAGATGCAGGACGCGGGCACGCCCTCGGACGAGGCGCTGACCTCGATGGCGTCGGAGTACGGCATCAAGCTGTTCACCGGCAAGGCCGGTTCGGCGACCTGGTTCGACTGCAACTGCATGCACGGGTCGGGTGACAACATCACGCCGTTCCCGCGCAGCAACGTCTTCATCGTGTTCAACAGCGTGGAGAACGCGGCGGTCGAGCCGTTCGCGGCGCCGGTGCGCCGCCCGTCGTTCATCGGGGCGACGGACTTCACCCCGGTGAAGTGAGCCTCGGCGCCCGAACCGCACGGCCGGAGCCCGGCCCCCCCTTCGCGAGGGGGGCCGGGCTCCGGCCGTGCGGCGGGTCAGCCGGCCAGCACGTCGAGGATCCGGTCCACGTCGGCGGCCGTGTTGTACAGATGGAACGAGGCCCGCAGATTGCCCGCCCGGCTGGAGACCTGGACGTCCGCGCGCGCCAGTTCCTGCGCCCGGTCGGCGAGACCCGGCACGGAGACGATCGCGGAACCGGGCGCGGGCACGGCCTCGTGGCCGAGGGCGGCCATCCCCGCGCGGAAGCGGTCGGCCAGCGCGACGTCGTGGGCGTGCACGGCGTCCACGCCGAGTTCCTCGATCAGTTCGAGGGAGCGGCGCAGCCCGGAGTAGGTGAACAGGGCCGGGGTGAGGTCGAAGCGCCGTGCGGAGTGGGCGAGTTCGGTGACCGGGCCGTAGCAGCTGTCCATCGGGACCTCGCCGGCGACCCAGCCCGCCAGCACCGGCGTCAGTCCGGCGAAGTCCTCCGGGACGACGAGGAAGGCCGCCCCGTGCGGGCCGAGCAGCCACTTGTAGCAGGTGACGGCGGTGAAGTCGTAGGCACCCGCGTCCAGGGGAAGCCAGCCGGCCGCCTGGGAGAAGTCGACGTACGTCCGCGCCCCGTGGGCGCGGGCCGCCTCGCGCAGCGCGGGCAGGTCGGCGACGCGCCCGTCGGCGGACTGTGCCGCGCTGACGGCGACCAGCGCGGTGCCCGGGCGGACGGACTCGGCGATCCGCTCCAGCGGCACGGCTCGCACCTTGAGATCGCCGCGCACATGGAACGGGTTGAGAACGGAGGTGAAGTCGCCCTCGGCCGTGAGGACTTCGGCGCCCTCAGGCAGCGAGGCGGCGATCACCCCGGTGTGCGCCGCGACCGAGGCGCCGGCCGCCACCCGGTCGGCCGGGACACCGGCCAGCCGGGCGAACGCGGCGCGGGCGGCTTCCACGTCGTCGAACAGCGGGTCCACGGAACGGCCCTCGGTGCGCAGCCGCACCGCCTCGTGCAGCGCGGTCACGGTGCGAGCCGGCAGCAGCCCGTTGCTCGCGGTGTTGAGGTAGGTGTTGCGCGGGGCGAACTCGGCACGGACCAGGCTCTCGAAGGTGTCCATGGCTCCACTGTGCGGCCGCGGGATCTCCCCGTCCATCGCGTATTTCTACGTGGAATCCCTAAGGGCCGCTTATGAACCCGGCCTGACCTGGGCCTTCACGGGCGAGGCGGTACCGCGCAGCCGTCAGGGCCGCACGCGTCGGCCGCGCCGTCCTCGATCAGCGTCAGCGGGGAGCGCTCGCCCCATGCCTGGGTCAGCGCCCGCTCGAAGACCTCGGTGGGCTGGGCGCCGGACACCCCGTACTTCCGGTCGAGCACGAAGAACGGCACCCCGCCTGCCCCGAGCTGAGCGGCCTCCCGCTCGTCGGCGCGCACCTCGTCGGCGTAGGCCCCCGGGTCGGCGAGCACCTTGCGCACCTCGGCCTCGTCGAGCCCGGCGTCGGTGGCGATCCCCACGAGCCGCTCGTCGTCGTTGAAGACGGACCGCTCCTCGGCGAAGTTGGCCCGGTACAGCCGCTGGATCAGCTCGTCCTGGCGGCCGTGCTCCTTGGCGAGGTGGAGCAGCCGGTGCATGTCGAAGGTGTTGCCGTGGTCACGGTCCCGCGTCCGGTACTCCAGCCCCTCGGCCGCCGCCTGCGCGCCCAAATTGTCCTCCCCGGCCTGCGCCTGCGCCGGGCTCATGCCGTACTTCTTCGCGAGCATCGTCAGCACGGGCTGCACGTCGTCCTTGGCCCGGCCGGGGTCCAGCTCGAAGGAACGGTGCACCACCTCGACCCCGTCGCGGTGCGGGAAGGCCGCGAGCGCCTTCTCGAAGCGGGCCTTGCCCACGTAGCACCAGGGGCAGGCGATGTCGCTCCAGATCTCGACACGCAGGGTCACGGCACTCTCCAGGTCGTACGGCGGCGGAGTCCCTCTCCGCCGGTACGTGAACGTTCAAGAGCTCCCGTTCATTCCCGGGGGCGCCTCGGCCGGCCCGCGCGCTCAGCTGCCGTCGCGCAGCTCACGCGGCCAGAAGGGCCGGAACGCGATGTGGTCGTAGGTCACCACACACCCCTCCCCCGTCGGCGACTGCGTCATGAACCCGACCAGGGCGGCGCCCGTCTCCTTCTCCCCGCCCAGCGTGAACAGCCGGACGAAGGTCCACCGCTCGCCGTCCCGGGAGGCGTGGAAGGCGAACGCGCGGCCGGTGCGGCTGACCCGCAGCCAGACGGAACTGCCCTCCACGGTGAAGGAGTTGGCGTCGTCGGAGTGGCCGCGGGTGACCACCGTGCAGACGGTCGGCACGTCCGGGGAGTACTCCAGGCAGAGCTTGGCCCACTCCCGCGCGCCGACGTGGACGTAGAGCACCCCGGCGTCGAAGGCCGCGTTGAAGCCGACCGTCACCCGGGCGATCAGCTGGAAGTCCCCTTCGGGCGCCCCCAGCAGCCGGGGCGCGTCGGCGGCGGGCTCCAGCGCCTCCCCGGTGGGCGGCACGAACCGGTCCTGCCGCGCCCCGGCCCATCCGGTGAGCACACCGTCCTCGAAGGCCCAGTTGCCGTCGGGCCCGTAACTGCGCAGGGGGAAGGGCACTTCGGGAAGTTCCATGTCCATGGCCAGATCTTCTCAGAGCCCGGGCGTCCGCTACTGAACCAGCTCGATGTGGGGGTGGGACGGGTCGGCCGGGCAGACATGGAGCTGGAGGTCGTAGCCCCCGACGATGTCGATCAAGGTGAAGTTGCCGTCCCGGGCGCCCAGGGGAGGCGGGGCCGGGGCCGTCCCTTCCTCCTCGGCGATCCAGGTCACGCCGACGGAGTCCCATTCCGCCGAGGCGATGGTGAGCAGCGGGACCGCCTCCGTCCCGCACTCGGGGCAGGAGCGGTCGACGGGGTCGGTCAGGCCCCAGCGGGTCCAGCCGCCGGTCTTCCAGCCGGGGGCGTGGCAGAGGTTGGTGAAGTAGAGCTCCTGCGGATCTTCCGCGTACGAGCTGTACAGCGCGGGGTCGACCGCCTCCCAGCGGCTCATGTCGTCCACCTGGTCGCGCAGTTCCTTGCCCAGCTCCATGGGGTTGGGGAAATCGGTGACCTGCTCCGGTGAGAGCAGGCACGGCTCCGGGAGGTAGTGGCCGAGCTGGATGACCGGCGGCTCGGGCGGTGCGTCGAGGACCTCGGTGACGGTGGCGGAGGAGCGCCACGAGAGGGCGGTCCGGGGGTGCGCCATCGCGTGGTCGAAGGGGCACCACAGGACCTGGAGGAGATCCGCGTCGGGCGGGCGGGGGAAGGGCACGTCGCGGGCGTACAGCTGGGCGACGGGAAGCAGGGGGACCGGGCCGTCGAACCACGGGCGGCCCGCGCTGATCCGCTCCAGCGTCTCCCGTTCCTCGGGGGTCCACCGGGGTGCCTCGGGGTCGAGGTGCAGCCGCTCGGCCGACGCGGCGCAGACACGGCGGTGGAGCCGGATGTCGTCCGGTGAGTGGACCACCGGCGCCACGCGCCTGTCGTGCGGCTCGTCGCAGTACGGCCACGGCTCGTCGGCGGGCCACAGCAGCGGCCCGCCGACGGAGCTGTCGGCAACGGTCGGCGACCCGGGACGCGGATGGAGCCGGGTCGCCGTGCGCGCCAGCGGGGCCAGTTGAGGGAAGAGCGCGGTCACGTCGACCGGCCTCGGTGGGGTGGTGAAACTCATTCGGGCTCCCGTTGGCGCGCGCTGGTGAAGAACGGTCGGTCAGTTACCGAGGTTGTACTGCAGGGTGTCCGCCAGGGTGTTGGGGATGAAGACGTTGGGGAACAGTTCCTCGGTCGTCCCGTTCGCCCGCTCGACGGTGGCGTTCATCGTGACCCCCACCGGGATGGTGCTGTTGGCGTCCCTGTACACCGGTGTCACCTGGTAGAAGATCGCGTCGTCGACTCCGAGGCTGGAGGCGGGGTCCTTGACCATGCTCTGCGCCATGGACTCGTAGGTCCGCATGCTGGGCGTGCCCGTGTTCATCCCCGACTGCCAGCAGGGGACGAGGTTGTACTTGGTCACCAGGGTCGTCCCCTTCCCGCCGAGGATGCTCGCGATGAGATGACACCGGGACAGCCCGGAAGTGACATTGTTCGCCGCCTTGAAGGCCTCCGCGTCCTTCCAGCCGGTGATCTCCTTCTGGGTTCCGGTGCCCCTCCCGATGCCCTTCCCGAGGCAGGCCTGCGCCTGGGTCGGCCGCAGGCCCGCCCCGTCCGCCGGGACGGTCTGCTGGATGAGGGGAACCGCCTCGGTGGTGTTCTTGAACCAGCCGTCGCCGTTGGGAATCGAGCCGGCCGGCGGGGGGTCGTTCAGACAGCGGGCCTGCGGGCCGGTGTCCGGCGTCGAGACCGTCAGCTCGAACTGGTCGGCGTCGATGACCCGTTGGTCCCTGAAGCCGTCGGCGAGCTGCGCGTCGGCGAACTGCTTCTCGGCAGGGGTGACGTGGGACTGCACGCAGGGAGCGGCGGGGTCCATGTCACGGCTGTCGTTGAAGATGTACGTGTCCCATTCGCCGTTGCCGAGGTTGGGGATCACCTCGACGCACCGGTCGCCGGGGGCACCGCCCTCTTTCGCCTCCCCGAAGGGGAAGTCCGCGCAGGTGTCGGCGTCGACGAGCTCCGGCTGGGCCGTGAAGCCCCCGCAGCTGGCGGCGGTGCGGCCGGCCACGCCGCTCGTCGACCGGGTCAGTGGTCTACCCGTCTTCCCCCAGGCGCCGTCGAGGTGGTTCTGGGCCCAGCCGTAGGCGGCCACGGCGCCGCCCGCGTCCGCGCTCGTCGCCTTCATCGGCACGACGGCCATGACGGAGGGGACGGCACAGCCCGCCACCGACGTGCCGCCGACCGCGTCGTCGCACCTGATCTGACGCGCGTTCTTCCACGACGCGTTCGGGTCGGTCGCCGTCGCGCCCGGGGACGTCACGTACATCGCGTAGGACGTGAAGAAGGAGGCGGAGGAACCCGTCGTCCGGGGTGCGGAGTAGGTGACGGTGCCGGTCAGGGTCTGGCCGAGGGCGATGCCGCCGCCGTACCAGGGGGCGGACTTGGTGGCCGTGCAGCCGGCGTCGCAGGAGGCGCGGAACTTGGCGTTCAGCGCGGTGACCTGGCCGGTGGCACCGACCATGGTGACGGAGACCTGCTCGCTCCAGGTCGTGGCCGTCGCCGAGAGGTCACCGCCGGTGGAGACCTCCAGGACGCCGCGGCCCAGCTCCGCGCCGTTGGTGTCGCGCAGGACGTAGGTGACGTTGATGCCGGTCACGCAGTAGGAGAAGCGCTCGTAGCTGTAGCTGCCGGGGTGGGTGAGGTCGCAGCTGCCGGCGTCGACGGCGGCCGCGGCGAGGGTCTTCTGTCGTGTCGCCGTGCTCCTGGCCGGGGCGGGGCTCACGCGCACACATGCCTCGGCGGCACCCGCCCGGCGTTCCTTCGAGCGTGCGGGCGTGGGCTCGCAGTGCTCCCCGGAGTCCGCCGGAAGAGCGCTGGTCCCGATGAGGGGCGCGGTCGCCGACGGGTCCGCCGCGTCGACCCTGCCCACCTGCGGCGGCTGCGCTTCCGCCCTCTGCTGCGCATGGCTCACGCCGGGCGTGGCGAGCCCCGCCGTCACCACGGTCAGCAGGGTCAGTACGACCGATCTGACGCGTATGCGTCCAGGCCGTCCAGGTCGTGTCGCATGCTTGATCGTCATACCTCTCCTCGCAGGGGGCACCGGACAACGGGCGGTGCCTCAGGGGAACTTGACCAGCCATGACGGCGGCACCACCCCGACGCCGAGCGCCGGGGTGGTGCCGCCGGAGTGGGTTACCGCGCCGCGTAGCCGAAGCGGTCGCCGGCTGCCGGGAGGCCGCCCGCGCCGGGCTGGTAGGTCGTGACGGGGGCGACGGCGCCGCCGGCGGTCACGTTCGACAGGGGCAGGGCGTACAGGGTGCCGTAGGTGCTGGGGCCCAGCGGCAGGCCGACGTACAGCTTGGTGCCGGTGTAGCGGATGCTCGAACCCAGTTGCTGGTCGGCGCCGGGCGCGGTGGGGATGCCGTCGCCGTCACCCGCCTCCAGCCACCGGTCGTTGGCGCCCGGGGCGCCCAGCAGGGAGAAGGTGTGCACCGCGCCGGCCTTGGCCGCCGTGCCGATGGCCTCGCCGGGGGCGCCCACGGCCAGCTTCATCGTGGCGGTGGTGCTCAGGGCCCGCGGGGCGGTGTTGATCGCGGTCACGGTGGTGCCCATGCGGTCGCCGGCCTCCCCGGTGCCGGTCACGTCGTCCTCGCCGGTGCCCTGGGAGATGCCGTAGAGCTGGGTGACGGTGCCCGCGGCGGTGACACGGAAGGTCAGGGCGGTGCCCGCATCGGCCTTGGAGACGCCGTCGACGTCGAGGTCCTCACCGGGGGCGCCGACCGCGAGGATCGAGTCGGTGGCGGCGGCCGCGCCGGAGGGGCGGTACGGGGCCAGGGCCAGGGAGTAGCCGAACTGGTCGCCCGCCTCCGCGCCGCCGGAGACGGTGTCGAGGTCCTGGTCGAGCCCGAACTTCGGGGTGGGCAGGCCCGCGGCGGTCAGGGTGTGGCTGAACACCGCCAGGTTGCCGGCGCCCGCGTCCTCGCCGATGGCCTCACCGGGAGCGCCGACGGCGAAGAAGTTGGGGTCGGCCGCGACCGAGCCGCCGAAGCCGTCGTTCGCCTCCGCGCCGCCGGGCACATCGGCGCTGTCCTGGTGGAAGACGATGCTGGTGGTGCCGTGGAGGTAGAAGGCGGCGCCGGCCTTCGCCAGGCCGCCGACGGCCTCCCCGGGCGCGCCGCTGACCAGGAACGGCTTGCCGGCGGCGGTGACGCCGGCCGCGACGGAGTCGCCGAACCGGTCGCCGGCCTGGGCGACCGCCGTGGCCAGGGAGCCGGCGCCGGAGCCCTCCTCGAAGTGGGTGTTCTTGACCGCGCCGGTGCCGAGGCCCCCCGGGGCGCCGTGCAGGATGTCGACCATGCCGGCGTCGGCCGCGCTGCCGATGTCCTCGGCCGGGGTGCCCACGACCAGGTCGGTGCAGCCGTCCTCGTTCCAGTCGACGGTGTCCAGGGACTCGCCGAACCAGTCGCTGGCCTCGGCGCCGCCGGGAACCCAGTCGAGGTCCTGGTTGATCTCGGCGGTGCCCTTGCCCCCGCCGTAGACGATCCGCACCAGGCCCGCGGCGCCGACCGCGCCGACGGTCGCCCGCGGGTCGGAGATCGCGATGTCCTCGACGCCGTCGCAGTTGAAGTCGGTGACGCGGACCGCGCCGGTGGTGGAGTTCACCCAGGCGGCGAGGTCGTCGACGCGCGTGACGACGCCGCCCGTGCGGGTCTCGGTGGTGTCGATGCCGTAGCAGCCGCCCTGGTACGACCGGCTGGCGAGCGCGGCCAGTCGGGCCGTGCCGCCGCTGCCGCGGACCAGCGGTCCGCCGGTGTCGCCCTTGCACGCGGCCGTGCCGTTCGTGCCGGTGACCGAGGCGGTCGTGGCGGCGGCGGCGTCGACGGTGAAGGTCCCGGTGTGCAGGCTGAGGGGTGCCCACTCGGTGGCGGTGCGGCCGTAGCCGGCCAGGCCGAGGCTCTCCCCGGCGGTGGGCGCCGTGGTGGCCAGCGCGATCGGGGACACGTTCGTGACGGGGCGGTCGAGACGGGCCAGTACCGCGTCGCGGTCGGTGCGCGGGACCAGTTCGACGATGGCGCGGGCGGCGCCGGCGGTGCCGGTGAGGTCGGAGCGGCCGATGACGGCGGTGGTCTTCGTGGCCGGCTTGCCGGCGGGCACGGTCAGGCTCGTGGCGGGATCGGCGGCGAAGCAACTGGCCGCGGTGAGCAGCCACTCGCGGTCGACCAGGACACCCGAGCAACCGCGGTCGTGGTCGCCGACGACGATCTGCGCGGTGTAGGCGTAGGTGGTGTCGGCGGCGGGGACGGCGGGGCCGGTGACGGCGGCGGCGGAACCGGCCGCGAGCGCGGCGGAGCCGAAGGTCAGGGCGGCGGCCAGTGCGACGAGGCGCACGGGTCTGGCGTAGGTCATGAAGTGGTTCCCCTGGGTGGGTGGTGACGGATCGGACAGGAGGGCTCGGCGGGGCGCTACTTGGAGGTCCGAAGCTCCAGGAGCGTCCACTCACGGGCCTGCTCGTCCGCGCTCTCGCCCACGGGGGTCCAGGCGTTCTTCGCGATGTCGTACGACTCCTGCTCGGTACCGACCGTCATGTCCGCCTCGGTCGTGTAGTCGTTGCCCCGGATGAGGTAGACCGAGGGCAGCTCAAGGGTCAGCCAGCCGGAGTTTCCCTTGACGTCGAAGCAGACCTTGCTCCGGTCCCGGGCCTGGACCTCCAACTGCCCGGTGCCGCTCGCGCAGTCGGCGAGTGTGATGTGACCGTCGCCCCGCTTGAGCAGGATGTTCTTCTCGGTGAGGATCTTGTCCGCCTGCGGGTAGTCGAAGTCCTCGACCGCGTAACCCGGAGCCTCGTCGGCCACCGCGGCAGTGCCTGCCGGGGCGTGGGACCCACCGGGGTGGCCGGCCGCCAGGGCGGCCCATGCCAGGGCGCCCACCGCCGCGGCGCCCAGGGCGCGGGTCAGGAATCTCCCGCGTCGTTGCTGTATCGCAAACCGGCTCAGCTGCGCCGCAAATGTGATGCGCGACTTCATCACTTTCCTCAAATCGTTGCTTCCAAAAAGATGTCCGTAACGTGGTTCAAGGCATGCGTGAAGGAATCGTCTTTCCCCCGTACAAAAAAGCCCCCAAAAATTTGGGCAGCCGCCTTCCCCGCTCTATGCCACCTTGCTTCCCTGGCTTTGTCCACTCCGCCAACAGCCTCAAAACGGACGGCAGTTGAGGGCAAGTTGTGACCCTCGCCACACAACTCCAATGGTTGTAGGGGCTCTTGCAAAGAAACGACAAAGAAGTCATGCCGCGCACTTCTCGGACTGATTTCGTTCGCGGCCCCAAATTGATTGCGTCGTGAACCCGCGTTGGTATGGTCACGTCATTGCGCAGGCAACGCATACGCCTCACGGGGGCCACATATGACTGCCCGGGCATGCGGGGGAAGCCTGCCGTGTCAGTGATCGCCGATCTGCCTCACCGGCAGAGACCACGAGGGCAATTTCCTATGCAGACGATTTTCTGGAGTCGCAGACGGCTTCTCGGCTCGCTCGCCGCCGTCACGGCCGCCGCCGCCACCCCCCTGGCGTGGACGCCCGTGGCCCGCGCCGCCGGCGCACAGGCCACCGCGGCCGATCCGCTCACCCTGCCCGACACCGACCGGGCCAAGGTGGTCAGGGCATGGATGACCGGTGGCAGGGCCACCAAGGCGGCAGCCGCCGACGCGCTGTTCGGCACCGACGCGGACATCCAGGTCTTCCTCGGCCAGACCCTGCCGAAGGTGACGACGGAGGACGACCGCGTCGCGATCGCCGGCTACCTGGCCCGTTCCGGCAAGGGCCTGCGCCGCGAGGCAACCGCCGCACTCGACGGCGGTGACGGCACCATCGCCGCCTTCCTCCAGGGCGGATACGAGTCGGCGCTCCTGGAAGACCTCCAGGTCGCCACCGCCACCCTGTCGGCCACCGGCGGAAAGGCCGTCCGGCGCGAGGCGTCCGCAGCCCTGGACGCGGGCACGCGGGCGGCGCTGGAGTCCTTCCTGACCGAGGGGCAGTACTCCGCCCGCCTGGAGGACTCGCAGCTCCTGGTCGCCACCATGCTGGTCAACGCCGGACCCGAGGTGCAGAAGTACGCCGACCGCGCCCTGAACGGCAGCGCGACGGACATCCAGTGGTTCCTCGACACCGGCCAGCACATCGCGCGTGCCCGCGACCAGGAGCGGGCGACCATCGAGGAGCTCGTCGCCGTCGTCGACCGGGAGGGAAAGCGCGCCCAGGCCGAGACGGACCTCGCCGTCGAGGCGTCCGAGCGGGCCCTGGCCGCCGCGGCCGAGGCGAAGAAGGCGGCGGAGAGGGCCGCCGCCGAGGCCGAGGCCGCGAAGGAGGACGTACAGAAGTCCGCCGCGGCGGCCCGGAAGGCGGCCGGCGCGGCCAAGGGCGCCGCGAACGCCGCCCGTATCGCCATCAACGCCTCCAACGCGGCCGTGAACGCCTCCCGCCGCGCCTCCTGGGCCGCCACGGCCGCCTCCCAGGCCGCCTCGGCCGCCGGCGGAGCCGCGTCCCGTGCCTACAACGCGGCCATCGCCGCTTCCAAGGACGCGGGCAAGACCCAGGCGGCCAAGGACGCCGCGGTCGCGGCCCGCAACTCCGCCGCCAAGGCCCGTACCGCGGCCAAGGCCGCCGACTACGCGCGGGCCGCCTGCGCCCAGTCCGTCAGCGCCAGTGCCTCGGCCGCCTCCGCGGCTCGTAACTCCGCGGCCGCCGCCACCGCCGCCGCGCAGGCCGCCGCCGCGTCCGGAGCCGCGCAGTCGCAGGCCGCCGAGGCCAAGCGCCAGGCCGCCATCGCCACCGCCGCCGCCAACCGCGCCACCAACGCCGCCTCCAGCGCGCAGGCCCTCGCCAACACGGCGGCCACCGCCGCGCGCGTCGCCCGGGACGCCGCCAACTCCGCCGCCGCCCACGCCGAGAAGGCCGCCGACGCCGTCGACGAGGCCGTGGCGAACGCGGGCAAGGCCATCGACTTCGCGAACAAGTCCACCGCCCACGCCGGCGAGGCCGTCAAGGCCGCCGACACCGCCACCCAGGCCGTCACGGACGCCGTCGCGGTCGCCCAGGCGGCCCGGAGCGCCGAGTTGGCGCGCCTTGAGCAGGAGCGGTTGCAGGGCCTGGACGAGGCCCGGCTGCTGGCCGAGATCGAGACGGAGGAGCAGGCCGAGTACGCGAACAAGCGGGCGCAGGAGGCGCAGACCGATCAGTCGATCAAGGACCTGATCAGCGCGGCCGAGAAGGCCCTGTTCACGGACGGCGACCTGTCACTCGCCGCCACACTGGGCCGCAAGGCCGCCACCGGGCTGCTGGAGGCCAAGGGCGCGTGGACGCGGGAGGCCGCCCAGTTCGCGCTCTCCGGCAGCGACGACGACATGTTCTCCTGGATCGACCTCGACCGGGCGGTCGCCCGGAACCAGGACGACCGCGAGACCGTCCTGTACATCGCCCAGGTGTCCAACCCCGCCATCGCGGCGGCCGCGCACGCGGCGCTGGCCAGCGGCAGCTCCACGGCGGTGGGCGACTTCCTCACCTCCGGGGTGATCCGGGCCTCGCAGGACGACAACCGGGTGCAGATCGGCCGCATCCTCGACCAGAAGCCCGGCCGGGCCGTCACCGAGGCGGCCAACGACGCACTGGACAAGAACACCCCGGAGGCGTTGCAGGACTTCTTCGACCGCACCTACCCGGCCGCCGTCCGGGAGGACGACGCGGTCGAGACGGCGACCTCGGTGGCGAACGGAGGCGAATACACCAAGGCGTACGGGGACGTGGCCCTGGAGGGGCCGACGTGGATGCGCCGCAACTTCGTCCAGGTGGTGCAGTACTCCTCGGCCCAGCTCGACCACGACTCCGCCACCCACGTCGCCGCGATCCAGGGGGCGATCGCCGCCGCGGCCAGGACCGCCTACGCGGCGCAGCAGACCGCGGCACTGGCGTCGCAGGTGGCGGCGACCGCACGCAACGCGGCCGAGGAGGCGCAGGACTGGGCGGACAAGGCCATCGCCGCGGGGGCGAAGGCCGGCCAGTACTCCGACCAGGCCCGGCAGAACGCCGACGCGGCGGACAGGTCGGCCGCGGACGCGCAGACCTCCGCGAACAAGGCCTCGGCTGCCGCGTCGACGGCGCGCAGCGCCTCCCGCTCGGCGAACTACTCCGCGAACAGGGCCATCGACGCGGCCCGTTCGGCGCTGAACTCCGCCTACAGCGCCCAGGCGTCCGCGGCGAGCGCGCGCCAGTCCGAACTCGCGGCCGGCCGGGACGCGGCCACGGCGGCCGCGGCGGCGAACCAGGCGCGCGCCATCGTCGTCCAGAAGCGGCAGGAGGAGGCCCGCGAGGCCGCCCGCGAGGCCGCCGAGAAGGCGCAGGAGGACCGGGACAACGGCAGGGACCCGGCCGACAGCGGCACCCACGACGAGGTCAACGAGAACGGCAGCGGCGGAGACAACGACGAGTGGTACTCGGACGCCGGCTGGTGGGCCGACGCCTTCAACTACGTCAGCATCGGCGCGGGCTTCATCTCCGCCGGCCTCGGGGTCGCCAGCCTCGTCTTTCCCCCGTTCGCGGTCGTCGGTGTCCCGGCCGCCGCCGTCTTCGGCGGCATAGCCATGGGCGCCGGCGCGCTGAGCACCTTGTTCACCGGCATCGAACACGGCTTCACCAGCAGCGAGTTCATGTGGGCCGCGGGCGGCACCGCGCTGAGCCTGGTCACCTACGGCCAGTCCCGGTGGATCACCCCGGTCGCCAAGAGGGTGGCTCCCGCGGTGAAGCGGGTCGCGGAGGAGGGCAAGGAACTGGTCTCCTCGATCACCAGCGGGCTGTCGTCGATGTTCTGACGGCCGTCTCGGCGTCCCGGGCGGCCACACGGGTCCCCCGCCCGGGACACCACGTCGGGTCGCCGCCCGTCGAGGCCGACGGGAGGATCCGTGCTGCCGGCCACTGCCGCCCCGACGGCCGCCGGGCCGGGAGTGGCCGGATCCCGGGCCGTCCCGCCGCGCTCACGCGCGGCGCCGAGGGTGGCCTGCTCGCTTCGGCGCTCCTTCTCGCTTCAGCGCTCCAGACGGCCGTTGAACCGCCGGGGCAGGCCCAGCGGGTTGTCGTCCCGCAGTTCCGGCGGCAGCAGCGCCTCCGGTGCCCCCTGGTACACGACCGGCCGCAGCCACCGCTCGATCGCCGTGCCGCCGACGGAGGTGGACGTCGAGGTCGTGGCCGGGTAGGGCCCGCCGTGGTGCTGGGCCGGCGCCACGGCGACGCCGGTGGGCCAGCCGTTCACCAGGACGCGCCCCGCGAGCGGCGTCAGTTCCGCGAGCAGCTCCGGCCCGCGCCCCTGTCCCGCGGCCTCCTCCGCCGACAGCTGCACCGTCGCCGTGAGGTTGCCCGGCAGCCGGGAGAGCACGGCCGTCGCCTCGCTCTCGTCCTCGTAGCGGACCACGACCGTCACCGGCCCGAAGCACTCCTCCAGGAGCAGGTCGTGCGCCCCCTCGCGGGCCAGCTTCTCGGCCGGCACCGTGAGGAAACCCGCGCTGACCGTGTGCTCCCCGCCGGCGCCCGGCGTCACGGGCGACTCGACGCCGTCGAGCGCGGCCCGCTCGGCGACCCCGGCGACGAAGTTGTCGCGCATCCGGTGGTCCAGCAGCACGCCCGCATCGGTGTTGCTGACCGCCTCGGTCAGCGACTTCACCAGCCGGTCGCCCGCCGCGCCGGAGGGCGCGAGCACCAGTCCCGGCTTCACGCAGAACTGCCCGACGCCCAGCGTCATGGAGCCCGCGAGCCCGCCGCCGATCTGCTCGGCGCGCTCCTCCGCCGCCGCCTCGGTGACCAGCACCGGGTTCAGGGAGCCCAGCTCGCCGTGGAAGGGGATCGGGACGGGGCGGGCGGCCGCCGCGTCGAAGAGGGCACGCCCGCCGCGTACCGAGCCGGTGAACCCGGCCGCCGCGACCAGCGGATGCCCGATGAGCTCCACGCCCGCCTCGAAGCCGTGGACGAGGCCCAGCACCGCGTCGGGTATGCCGTGCTCCCGGGCGGCTCGGCGCAGCACCTTGGCGACCAGTTCGGACAGGCCCGGGTGGTCGGGGTGGGCCTTGACGACGACGGGACAGCCGGCCGCGAGCGCGCTGGCGGTGTCACCACCGGCGACGGAGAAGGCGAAGGGGAAGTTGGAGGCGGAGTAGACGGCGACGACACCCAGCGGCACCTTGTGACGGCGCAGGTCGGGGACGGGCGGGGTGGCGGTGGCGTCGGGGTGGTTGATGACGACGTCCAGGAAGGCGCCCTCGTCGACGATGTCGGCGAAGGCCCGCAACTGGTAGCAGGTGCGGGCGAGTTCGCCCGTCAGCCGGACGGGGCCGAGCGCGGTCTCGGCGTCGGCGGTCTCCACGAGTCCGTCCCGGGCCGCCTCCAACTGGTCGGCGGCGGTGCGCAGGAAGGCGGCCCGGACGGTCCGGTCGGCGAGGGCGTCACGGGTGGCGTGCGCGGCACGGACGGTGGTGTCCACCTCCTGGGCTGTGGCCTCCACCGCAACCTGTTCCCGCTGCTTCCCGGTACGGGGGTCGACACTCCAGACTGGTGCTGCTGCCACCGGGGTCCCTCCAGATGTCTTGCCGCAGTACGTAGGTGATGCACCACGTCACGGACCAGCGCTGTTCGATATACTGAACGCTGTCTCTGATCGTGAATACGAGGGAGACTATAACTCTGGTTTCCCGTCGAACGAAGGGGTCAAGGGCGATGTCGGCAGCCGAGACAGGCGGCGGGGCGCAGGTCAAGTCCGCGGTGCGGACGGTGGAACTGCTGGAGTACTTCGCGGGGAGTCCCGGCATGCACTCGCTGGCCGCCGTGCAGGAGGCCGTGGGCTACCCCAAGTCGAGCCTGTACATGCTGCTGCGCACCCTCGTCGAACTCGGCTGGGTGGAGACCGACGCCACGGGCACGCGGTACGGCATCGGCGTCCGGGCGCTGCTCGTCGGGACGTCGTACATCGACGGCGACGAGGTGGTCGCGGTGGCCAGGCCCACCCTGGACCGGCTGTCGGACGACACCACGGAGACCATCCACCTGGCCCGCCTGGACGGTACCAACGTCGTCTACCTCGCCACCCGTCAGTCGCAGCACTACCTGCGCCCCTTCACCCGCGTCGGCCGTCGGCTGCCCGCGCACTCCACCTCACTGGGCAAGGTGCTGCTCAGCACCTTCTCCGACGAGCAGGTACGCAAACTGCTGCCGGAGACGCTGCCGGCGCTGACCGAGCACACCATCACCGACCGCGAGAGGCTCATCGAGGAGCTGCACCTGGTACGGGAGCAGGGGTACGCCGTCGACCGCGAGGAGAACACCCTCGGGCTGCGCTGCTTCGGCGTGGCCATCCCCTACCGCACCCCGGCCCGCGACGCCATCAGCTGCTCGATCCCGGTGGCCCGCCTCACCCCCGCCCACGAGCAGATGGTCAAGGACGCCCTGTTCGACGCCCGCGACCGCCTGACGCTGGCCACGCGCAGGCTGTGACCGGCCGGGCCGCCGGGACGCCGTTTTCTGAGGAGCGGATGAGAAAGCGGGACGGAAGGGAACGTTCCGGCCGGTGCCGCTCGTCTTCTTCAGCGGAATGAACAGGACGATCAGGCGGGCTGCGGTCTTCACGCTGCTCCTGGTGCTGGTGCTGCTGGTCAGGGCCACCTGGGTGCAGTTCTACGAGGGCCAGGCACTCGCGGACGACAAGGACAACCGACGGAACGCGATCGAGCTGTACAGCGAGCCGCTCGGCAACATCGTCGTGGCCGGCGACTCGGTGACCGGCTCGGCCCGGACGACCGGCGGCGACCTCAGATACAAGCGGACCTACGAGGACGGCGCGCTGTACGCGGCGGTGACCGGCTACAGCTCACAGGTGTACGGCGCCACCCAGCTGGAGGGCGTCTACCAGGAGCTGCTGGACGGCACCGACACCCGGCTGAAGACCGTGATGGACACGGTCACCAACAAGCGCGCCGACCCCGGTGACGTGATCACGACGATCGACCCGGACACCCAGCGGGCGGCGTACGAGGCGCTCGGCGACAAGAAGGGCGCCGCGGTCGCCATCGACCCGAAGACCGGAAGGCTCCTGGCGGTCGTCTCCACCCCGTCGTACGACCCGTCGGAGATCACCGCGGGCAACTCGGAGGTCTGGACGCGGCTCACCGAGGACGACGAGGAGAAGCCGATGACCAACCGGGCGCTGCGCCAGCCGCTGCCGCCCGGCTCCACCTTCAAGCTGGTGGTGGCGGCGGCCGCGCTGGAGGACGGGCTGTACTCCTCGGTGGACGAGAGGACGAAGAGCCCCGACCCGTACCCGCTGCCGCAGTCCTCCCGCAACCTCACCAACGAGAACCCGAACGCGCCCTGTGAGGACGCGTCGATCCGGGTGGCGCTCCAGTACTCCTGCAACAACGTCTTCGGCAAGATGGCCGTCGACCTGGGCCAGGACAAGGTCCGGGAGATGGCCGAGAAGTTCGGGTTCAACGACAGCGAGCAGGACGTGCCGGTGCGCGCGTACGAGAGCGTCTACCCGAAGGACATGGACAAGGCGCAGACCGCGCTGTCCGGTATCGGGCAGTTCGACGTGACCGCGACGCCGCTCCAGATCGCCATGGTCTCCGCGGCGCTGGCCAACGGCGGCGAGCTGGTCGAGCCGCACATGGTGTCGAAGATCACCGACCACAGCGGCGACGTGCTGGAGGACTACGACGACAACGCCTCCCGCAAGGAGATCGTCAGCTCGCAGACCGCCGAGCAGTTGCAGTCGGCGATGCGGACGGTGGTCGAGGAGGGCACGGGGACGAACGCGCGGATCTCCGGCGCCACCGTCGGCGGCAAGACGGGTACGGCCCAGCACGGCGAGAACAACAGCAAGACGCCGTACGCCTGGTTCACCTCGTACGCCAAGTCCGACTCCTCGGACAAGGAGGTCGCCGTGGCGGTGGTGGTGGAGCAGTCGGACGCGGAGCGCTCCGAGGTCAGCGGCAACGGGCTGGCCGCGCCGGTGGCCAAGGCCGTCATGGAGGCCGCGCTGCGGTAAGGGGCCGGGGGGACCGGCAGGGTGGCCCCCGCCGCGTCCCCGCGTCCCCTCGTTCCCGCGTCCCCCTCGCCTCACCCGACGCCGAGGAGCTGCTCGATCGGGTCGATCGCGAAGTACATCAGGAACAGCGCCGAGGTCCCCCACAGCAGCCAGTGGACCTCCTTGGCCTTGCCGAGCACCGTCTTGATGACGACGTAGGCGAGGAAGCCCGCGCCGATGCCGTTGGTGATCGAGTAGGTGAACGGCATCACGGCGATGGTCAGGAACGCGGGTACGGCGATCTCGTAGCGGTCCCAGTCGATCTGCTTGACCTGGGTCATCATCAGGAATCCGACGGCGACCAGGGCAGGGGCGGCCGCCTGGAGCGGGACGATGGTGAGCAGCGGGGTGAGGAAGAGGGCGAGGGCGAACAGGCCGCCGGTGACGAGGTTGGAGAAACCGGTGCGTGAGCCCTCGCCGACGCCGGCCGCCGACTCGATGTAGGACGTGGCGGACGAGGAGGACGCGGCGCCGCCGGCCACGGCCGCCGCGCCGTCGATGAGCAGGACGCGACCGAGGTGCGGGACCTTGCCGTCCTCGTCGAGCAGCCCGGCCTCCGTGCTGACGCCGACGACCGTGCCCATGGTGTCGAAGAAGTCGGACAGGATCAGCGTGAAGATCAGCAGCACGACGGTGACCACGCCGACGCCGGGCTCACTGAACGCGCCGAACAGGTCGAAGTCACCGATCAGGCCGAAGTCGGGGCTGTCGACGACCTGGTCGGGCCAGGCGGGTGTGGTCAGGCCCCAGGTCTTGATGTCGGCGAGGGAGTTGACGACCATCGCGACGACCGTCATGGTCACGATGCTGATCAGGATGGCGCCCTTGACCCGGCGGGCGAGCAGTCCGACGGTCAGCAGCACGCCGAGGCAGAAGACCAGCATCGGCCAGCCCGTGAGCGTGCCGGAGCCGCCCAGCTGAACGGGCACGGTGGTGTTGGCGGCGTCCGGGATCCGGCTGACGAAACCGGCGTCGACGAAGCCGATGAAGGCGATGAACAGGCCGATGCCGACGCTGATCGCCTGCTTCAGTGCCTGGGGGATGGCGTGCATGACGGCCTCGCGCAGGCCCGTCACCACCAGGACGCAGATCAGCAGGCCTTCGACGACGATCAGGCCCATGGCGTCGGCCCAGCTCATCAGCGGGGCGATCTGGAAGGCGACGACGGCGTTGAGGCCGAGTCCGGCGGCGAGGGCGAGGGGCAGATTGCCGCCGACGCCCATGACGACGGTCATCACGGCGGCCACCAGGGCCGTGGCGGTGGTGAGTTGGACGGGGTCGAGCTGGTGGCCGTACTTGTCCTCGGCGCTGCCCAGGATGAGGGGATTCAGGACAAGGATGTAGGCCATCGTGAAGAACGTGGCGAGACCGCCGCGTATCTCCCGGCCGACGGTGGAGCCCCGTTCGGAGATCCTGAAGAACCGGTCGACCCCGTTCCCCGGCGCCGACGGCCCACTTGGCCGGTCGGTCGCCTTCTTCAGTTCGAACATGGCTGAACTCCCTGACGCCTGAATGATCGATGTACGAACGCTGGCTGGATTGTTCCTACACCCGACCGCTTTCAGGTTTTCCCCGTGTTACGGAATCGGCTTCGGCCGACCTGCCGGGGACGGCCCGCGACCCGAACGGGTTCGTGCCCTCAGCCCGCGTACGGGTCCCGTACGGTGCCCGGTCGTGCGAGGAACGCGAAGTCGCAGCCGGTGTCCGCCTGGGTGATCTGTTCGGTGTAGAGCGCCCCGTAGCCGCGCTCGTACCGCACGGGCGGCGGCGTCCACCGCGCCCTGCGGCGTGCCAGCTCGGCGTCGTCCACGTCGAGGCTCAGGGTGCGTGCGGGGACGTCGAGGGTGATCGTGTCGCCGGTTCTGACCAGGGCGAGCGGCCCGCCGACGTGGGACTCGGGCGCCACGTGCAGCACGCAGGTGCCGTAGCTCGTGCCGCTCATCCGGGCGTCGGAGATCCGCACCATGTCCCGGACGCCCCGCTTCAGCAGATGGGCGGGCAGCGGCAGCATGCCGTACTCGGGCATGCCGGGGCCGCCCTTGGGCCCGGCGCCCCGCAGCACCAGCACGCTGTCCGCCGTGATGTCCAGGGACGGGTCGTCGATGGTCCGCTGCATGGTCCGGTAGTCGTCGAAGACGACCGCGGGACCGCTGTGCCGGAGCAGGTGCGGCGAGGCGGCGATGTGCTTGATGACGGCGCCGTCCGGACAGAGGTTGCCGCGCAGGACGGCGACGCCGCCCTCGGGCGCGACCGGGTTGTCACGGGGCCGGATGACGTCGTCGTCGTGCACCTGGGCGCCGGCGATCTGTTCGCGCAGGGTGTCGTGCGAGACGGTGGGCCGGTCCAGGTGGAGCAGGTCCGGGATGCGGGAGAGGAACCCGGGCAGGCCGCCGGCGAAGTGAAAGTCCTCCATGAGGTACTTGCGGCCGCCGGGGCGGACGTCGGCGAGCACGGGCACCGTGCGGGCGACGCGGTCGAAGTCGTCGAGGGTGAGCCGGACGCCCGCCCGGCCCGCCATGGCGATGAGGTGGATGACGGCGTTGGTGGAGCCGCCGAGGCCCAGGACGGTCGTGACGGCGTCCTCGAAGGCGTCGCGGGTGAGGATGTCGCTCAAGGTGCGGCCCTGGTGGACCAGTTCGACGATCCGCAGGCCGGCCGCGGCGGCCATCCGGTCGTGCCCGGAGTCCACGGCCGGGATGCTGGAGGCGCCGGGCACGGTCACACCGAGCGCCTCGGCGGCGGCGGTGAGGGTGGACGCGGTGCCCATCGTCATGCAGTGGCCGGGCGAGCGGGCCAGGCCGCTCTCCAGTTCGGCCAGTTCGCAGTCGCCGATGAGGCCGGCGCGCCGGTCGTCCCAGTACTTCCACATGTCGGTGCCCGAGCCCAGCACCTCGCCCCGCCAGTGGCCGGGCAGCATCGGCCCGGCGGGCACGAAGACGGTCGGCAGGTCGACGCTGGCCGCCCCCATGAGGAGGGCCGGCGTGGACTTGTCGCAGCCGCCCATCAGCACCGCCCCGTCGACCGGGTACGACCGCAGCAGTTCCTCGGTCTCCATGGCGAGGAGGTTGCGGTAGAGCATGGGGGTCGGCTTCTGGAACGTCTCGCTGAGCGTGGCGACCGGGAACTCCAGCGGGAAGCCGCCCGCCTGCCAGACGCCCCGCTTGACCGCCTGGGCACGTTCGCGGAGGTGCACATGACAGGGGTTGATGTCGGACCAGGTGTTCAGGATCGCGACGACGGGCTTGCCCAGGTGCTCCTCGGGCAGATAGCCGAGCTGGCGGGTCCGGGCGCGGTGACTGAAGGAGCGCAGGCCCTCCGTGCCGTACCACTGGTGGCTCCTGAGCTCCTCCGGGAGCTTCCGGGCGGTCATGCCGCCCACCCGGCGGCGATGGCGGCGACCTCGGCGCGCCCGCTCGCCGGCAGCCGTCTGCCGGGCGGGCGGACGTCGGGGCGGCACAGCCCCAGGGACGCGAGGGCCTCCTTGACGACCGTGACGTTGTCCGCGGAGCCGTTCGCGGCGCGCAGTTCCTCGAAGCGGCGGATCTGCTCCCAGACCTTCATGGCGGCCGGGTAGTCGCCGGAGCGCAGCGCCTCGATCATGGTCAGCGAGACGGACGGGGCGACGTTGACCAGGCCGGAGGTGAAGCCCGTGGCGCCCGCGGAGAAGTAGGACGGGGCGTAGGGCTCGGCGAGGCCGGCGACCCAGACGAACCGTTCGAGCCCCGCGTCCCGGGCGAACGCGGCGAAGCGGGCGGCGTCCGGGACGGCGTACTTGACGCCGACGACGTTGGGGCAGGCGTCGGCGAGTTCGGCCAAGCGGGAGCCGTGCAGCCGCGCGTCGCGCAGGTACGGGACCACGCCCAGCTCCGGGACGGCGTCGGCGATCGCGCGGTGGTAGTCGACCCAGCCGTGCTGGGAGACGTAGGGGTGGACGGGCTGGTGGACCATCACCATCCGGGCGCCGTGCTCCCGGGCGTGCCGGGCGTCGGCGACGGCGGTGGGCACGTCGTGTCCGACGCCGGCCAGGACCACCGCGCGGTCCCCGGCCTCGGCGAGGGTCAGCTCGGTGACGAGGCGGCGCTCCCGCGGGGTGAGGGCGTAGAACTCGCCGGTGTTGCCGCCCGGCGTGAGCGTCCTGATGCCGCCGTCGAGCAGCCGCCGCAGCAGGGCGCGGTGGGTGTCCGGGTCGACGGAGCCGTCCTCGGCGAAGGGGGTCACCGGGATCGCCACCACGTCGGCAAGGGCCTCGCGCTGGGTCTCGAAGGTCGCGGTCATGCCGGGCCGCCCTCTCCCCGGGCCCCGACCGCGACCCCGTCACCGGCGTCGGCGTCGGCGTCGGCGTCGGCGTCGGCGTCGGCGTCGGGGAAGGCACGCGCGACGAAGGAGGCGATGTGCGCGTGCAGGACGCGTGCGGCGCCGTCGGCGTCCCCGTCCCGGGCCAGCCGGAGGATCTCCCGGTGCTCGGCGGCCTCCCGCTCCCAGGACGGGTCGGCCGCCCAGGCGACGGCGGAGACGAGGGCGGCCTGGTCGCGGACCTCGTCGAGCATCCGGCCGAGCAGGGGGTTGCCGCAGGGCAGGTAGAGGGCGCGGTGGAACTCCCGGTTGGCCAGCGACCGTTCGGCGGCGTCGGCGGCCTCGTCGGCGCGGGCGAGCGCGGCTGCCGCGGCGTCGAGGGCGGCACCACGCCGTACGGAGCGCCGCAGCGCCTCCGGTTCCAGCAGCAGCCGCACGTCGTAGACCTCGCGCGCCATGTCCGCGTCCACCATGCGCACGGTGACGCCCTTGTACTGGCTCATCACCACCAGTCCGGTCCCGGCGAGCGTCTTGAGCGCCTCGCGCACGGGGGTCTTCGACACCCCGAACTGCGCGGCGAGGTCGGTCTCCACGAGTGCCTGACCGGGCGTCAGCCGACCGGTGAGGATACGGCGTTTGATCTCCTCCAGCACGTACTGCGTGCGGGAGGGGATCGGCGTGGGCACAGAGGTCATGCGCGCCTCTCGGATCTCGCGTATCACGTCTCATATATGACGTACGACGTATGACGCGTTGAAGGTAGGAGCGCCCCTGTGATTCGTCAATGCCTCCGGCACAGGCAGGTCGCCGGAGTTCGGCGTCACCGACTCGGCGTCACCCGGCGCGGCGCCACCCCGGGTCCCGGCCGCTCAGCCCCACCGCCCGGTCCAGCAGCGGCGCGTCCCGCGGGACGGCGACGACGGGACCGAAGAGGCTCCCGTCGCGGTCCGTCTCCTCGGCCGCCGCGAGCAGGAAGCCGTACGACGCGCGCAGCGCCGCCGGGTCCGGTGCGTAGGGCCGGCCGGTGGCCCGGGCCAGGTCCCAGGCGTGGATCAGCAGTTCGTCGGCCGCGATCACCCCCGCGAGGTCGCCGGGCAGGTCGACGCCGCCCGCGCGGGTCATCCCGGTCCAGGCGGCCGGGTCGCGCCAGGCGTCGGCGAGTTCGTCGAGGACCTTGGGCAGTTCCTCGCGCCAGTCGGGGCCGACGTCCGGAAGGGCCTGGCCGGGGTCGGTGTCGGTCGTCGGGCCGAGGGCCTTGCGCCCGGCGTCCCGGAAGGCGACGGAGAGCCCCACCAGGTGCCCCAGCAGGTTGCGCACCGCCATCTTGGGGCACGGGGTCGGGTCGTCGAGCTGGTCGTCGGTCACTCCGGCGGCGATGTCCGCGACGATCCGGGTCTGCGGGCCGAGGTCGAAGGGGGTGGTCGGGTCGGTCATCGGGTGCTCCTCGAAGTGGTGTCCTGGAAGGTGGACCCACCGCGGCCGCGAAAGTCATCGGTCCCGGACCGGGCTCCCCCGGCACCCTCCCGATCGGCACCGAGGCCCCTCAGGACCACGACACCCGCCCGATCCGAATCCGAGCCCCCCGAACAACGACACCCGCCCGATCCGGCCCCAAGCCCCCCAGGACCAAGATGACCGGGCAGGACCGCCGGGCTCGTGGCGGGAGCGGTCCTGGCCCGACTCCTCCCCCACCGCCCGCTTCCGTGACGCTCGACGACCCGGCTCCGCTCCTGACGCCGCTTCAGTTCGCCTTCAGTGCCTCCCGTACCGCCGCGAGGTCGCCGTCGGACGCGAGCCCGGCGTGATAGAGCCGTAGTTCCGTGGCCCCGGCGGCACGCGCGCGTGCGGCGTCCTCGGCCAGGGTCGCGGGGCGTCCGCCCATCCCGGAGACGACGGTGAAGTTGGCGGCGAGCACGGCGCCCTCGGGGGCCCGCTCGGCGAACGGCGTCAGGGGGCCCGACCCGCCCGTGCACGGCACGACCACGCCGTCCGCGACGGACAGGATGTGGTCGGGGTCCACGCCCGCGTTCGCGCCGCAGTGGTACGACACCGGATCCGCGTGCAGGAGCACCTGGAAGCCCTCGGGCGCGGCGGCGCGGACCGCCGCGACCGCCGCCTCCTGAAGGGTGCGTGCCCTCTCGTCGCGCCACGCGCGCGTGGCGGCCGCCCGGGCCTCGCCGAGCAGCTTTCCGACGCCCGCCCAGCCGCCGTCGGACGGCGCGCCCTGCCACACCGGCTCCAGCGCGGTCCGTACGGCGTCGGCCAGCCGGCCGGGGTCCAGCCCCTGGGCGGCGTAGCCGTCCCGGCAGGCGGGGCAGAAGCACAGCGACATCAGGTAGTGGCCGGCGTCCCCGAGGGCGACGCCCGCGATCTTGTCGTGGGCGTGCAGATGGGCGAGGCCGTACCAGCCGAGGGACTCCAGCTCGGTGCCGCGCGCGCCCGGCCGTACGGCCGCCTCCGCGGCCAGTTCGACGAGGTACGCGCGTGTGGCGGGCTGTGCGATGCAGGGCGCCCAGGGATAGCGGTCGCCGTAGGCGTTGACGACGGAGGTGTCCGGGTGCTCGGCGCCCAGCCGGGAGCTGTGCGCGAGGACCACCCACGTGTGCACCTCCAGGCCGGTCTCCGCGAGGGCGGCGGCCGCCTCTCCGTACGCGTCGCCGGGCGCCCAGTCGCCGGCCGCGTAGGGGCGCAGGGGGCGACCCTCCCAGCGGGGGCCGGCCGGGTAGAGCACGGCGGCGTGCTCGGCGGTGACCACGCGGTGGCGGGGGTGGCGGGGGGTGAGGGCGCGCGTGGAGTGGTAGGCGGCGGCGAGCGTCACCTGGTCCACGCCGAGCGCGGCGATCCGGGCCGGGGCGTCCGGGTCTCCGTTGACGTCCCAGGGGTAGAGGAACGCCGAGGCCTTCACCGGCCCTCCTCCAGCAGCGCGTGGCCGCGCTCGATCAGCTGGGCGAGCTGCTTGACGTGGTCCTCACCCGGTTCGTGCAGCGGGGGCCGCACCTCGCCCACGTCGAGCCCGCGCAGCCGCACGCCCGCCTTGACCAGGGAGACCGCGTATCCGCGGCCCTGGGCGCGCAGTTCCACGAACGGCCGGTAGAAGCCGTCGAGGAGACGGTGGACGGTGGCGTCGTCGCCCGAGGCGAGGGCCGCGTGGAAGGCGAGGGCGATCTCCGGGGCGAAGCAGAAGACGGCCGAGGAGTAGAGCGGGACACCGACGGCGCGATAGGCGAGCTGGGTCTGCTCGGCGGTGGGCAGGCCGTTGAAGTAGAGGAAGTCGCCGGGAACCTCGGTGCGTACGGCGCTCACGATCCGCTGCATCAGGTCCAGGTCGCCGAGGCCGTCCTTCAGGCCGATGATCCCGTCCGTGCGGGCGAGGTCGACGACGGTCTCGGGGGTGAAGACGGCGTTGTCGCGCTGGTAGACGACGACCGGCAGGGCGGTGGCCGACGCGAGCTCCCGGTAGTGCCGCAGCAGGCCCTCCTGGCCGGCGACGACGAGGTACGGCGGCATGGCGAGCAGTCCGTCCGCCCCGGCCCGTTCGGCGATCCGGGCGTAGCGCACGGCGAGCGCGGTGCCGTACCCGGCGCCGGCGACCACCGGCACGCGTCCCGCCGTCTCCTCCACCGCCGCCCGGACGCAGGTCTCGAACTCCTCCGGGGTGAGCGCGTGGAACTCGCCGGTTCCGCAGCAGGCGAAGACGGCCGCGGCCCCGGCCTCGACCCCCTGGCGGACATGGGCGCGGTAGGCGTCGAGGTGCAGGGCACCGTCGGGTCCGTAGGCGGTGACCGGAAAGAACAGCGGCCCGCTGGGGACGCTGAGGCGGGCGGCGAGCGGAGGTGGCGTCACAGGCTCTCCAAGGTCCATATTCATGTTTCGCGTCCACATTCCTGAACATGCTCACGCTAAGGTGGCGACCTACGGGGGGTCAAGCAGGTCAACCCCCGATGCACCAGCGGATTCCCTCCCTCCGCGCGCCCCTTGACGGGCGCGGCCACGCTCCTTAGCGTGTCCACGGATGTGAATACCGTGCACACATACGGCCGCCCGGTCATGGAGCCCCGCAAGGAGACCCCGAGAATGCCCGCTCCCCGCACCGCTCCCCCCCACGCCCCCCGCACCGTTCTGCTCACCGGCGCCGCCGGCGGGCTCGGCACCCTGATGCGGGACCTGCTCCCGGCACACGGGTACACGCTGCGCCTGCTCGACCTGCGCCCCGTCGAGGGCGCACCGGAGGCGATCACCGCGGACCTGGCCGACCGGGCGGCCCTGCGTGAGGCCGTACGGGGTGTCGACGCGATCGTCCATCTCGCGGGCATCTCCCTGGAAGCCCCTTTCGAGAAGATCCTCAAGGCGAACATCGAGGGCACCTACAACCTGTACGAGGCGGCCCGTGAGGAGGGTGTCCCGCGCGTCGTGTTCGCCTCCTCCAACCACGCCGTGGGCTACACCCCGCGCCCCGCGGGCGACGACCCGCTCATCCCGATCGACACCCCGCGCCGCCCGGACACCTTCTACGGCCTGTCCAAGTCCTTCGGCGAGGACCTCGCGCAGCTCTACTGGGACAAGCACGGCATCGAGACCGTCTCCGTCCGCATCGGCTCCTGCTTCCCGGAACCGACCAGCGTGCGCATGCTCTCGGTGTGGATGAGTCCCGCCGACGGCGCCCGCCTGTTCCACGCCGCGCTGACCGCCGAGAACGTCGGCCACACCGTCGTCTACGGCTCCTCCGCGAACACCCGCCTGTGGTGGGACCTGTCCACCGCACGCGCGCTCGGCTACGAGCCCCGGGACGACTCCGAGCCGTACGCCGAGGCGCTCGTCGCCGAGCAGGGCGACCTCGACCCGGCGAATCCGGCCCACGCCTGCCTGGGCGGCCACTTCGTGACCGACCCGCCGATCTGGCCGTACTGACGGGAACTCGACCATGGCAGGGGCGGACGGGCAGGAAACGGGCTCGCCCGCCCCCACATCCGGGCACACCTCGGGCAACGCGCCAGCGGCACCGTCAGGGGCGCGGGGAACCGCGCGATCAGCCGCGACACACCGGCGGACGACACTCGGCCGCTGCCCGCACGACCGGCCGCGCCCAGGACCGAACGGGCACACCCGGGCACCATCACTCCCCTGACAGACCTGGTCACCACCTCGCACCCGCTGTAGAACTTCCCCACAGGGCCCGCACGGGCAGCGCAGGCGAGAAGGCGGGTGACAGCCATGAACCGGACCGCGGAAGAACGGCAGCGCGAGATCGTGCGCGCCGCGCGGGCAGCCGGCTCCGTGGACGTCACCGCGCTCGCCACCCTGCTGGGCGTGGCCAAGGAGACGGTGCGGCGGGATCTGCGCGCTCTGGAGGACCACGGACTGGTCCGCCGCACCCACGGCGGCGCCTACCCCGTGGAGAGCGCGGGCTTCGAGACCACCCTCGCCTTCCGCGCCACCAGCCATGTGCCGGAGAAGCGCCGGATCGCGACCGCCGCTGCCGAGCTGCTCGGGGACGCCGAGACGATCTTCGTGGACGAGGGCTTCACCCCCCAGCTCATCGCCGAGGCGCTCCCCGCGGACCGGCCGCTGACCGTGGTCACCGCGTCCCTGCCGGTGGCCGGCGCGCTCGCCGAGCGGGAGGGATGCTCGGTACTACTGCTCGGCGGCCGGGTCCGCCCCGGCACCCTGGCCACCGTCGACCACTGGACGACGAAGATGCTCGCCGGCTTCGTGGTCGACCTCGCCTACATCGGCGCCAACGGCATCTCCCGGGAGCACGGCCTGACCACGCCCGACCCCGCGGTCAGCGAGGTCAAGGCGCAGGCGGTGCGGGCCGCGCGGCGCACGGTCTTCGCGGGTGTGCACACCAAGTTCGGCGCGGTCAGCTTCTGCCGGTTCGCCGAAGTCGGCGCCCTGGAGGCGATCGTCACCAGCACCCTGCTGCCCACCGCGGAGGCGCACCGCTACTCCCTGCTCGGCCCCCAGGTCATCCGCGTCTGACCACCCGACAGCCACCCCCGACGGGCCCCTCACACCCCGTGATGCCCTTTATCTCCCGCTACTCCCGTCATCTTCCGCATTCATCCCTTACAGCACGCTATTCCCTCCCCCTTTCAGCATCTCCCCACATGTTCAGGAGCGATCCATGCGAACCCAGAGCCGACGGAGGCCGCGAGTCACGCTCGCCGCGGTCGCCGCAGGGACGCTGCTCGCCCCGCTGCTCTCCGGCTGCTGGGTCGGAGCGGGCGGGGCGGGGTCGGGCGGCGACTCGATCAACGTCCTGATGGTCAACAACCCGCAGATGGTCGAGCTCCAGAAGCTCACCGCCGCCCACTTCACCAAGGAGACCGGCATCGAGGTGAACTTCACCGTGCTGCCGGAGAACGACGTCCGCGACAAGATCAGCCAGGACTTCGCCAACCAGGCGGGCCAGTACGACGTCGCCACCCTCTCCAACTACGAGATACCGATCTACGCCCGCAACGGCTGGCTGCGGGAGATGGACTCCTACGTCGCCGACGACCCCGGCTACGACGAGCAGGACGTACTCGGCCCCATGCGCGAGTCCCTGACCGGCGACGACGGCAAGCTCTACGGTCAGCCCTTCTACGGCGAGTCCTCCTTCCTGATGTACCGCAAGGACGTGTTCGAGAAGGCGGGTCTGACGATGCCCGCGCACCCCACCTGGACCCAGGTCGCCGACCTGGCCGCGAAGGTGGACGGCGCCGACTCCGGCATGAAGGGCATCTGCCTGCGCGGCCTGCCCGGCTGGGGTGAGGTCATGGCACCGCTGACGACCGTGGTGAACACCTTCGGCGGCACCTGGTTCGACGAGAACTGGTCGGCCCGGCTCGACTCCCCCGAGTGGCAGAAGGCGACGAAGTTCTATGTCGACCTGGTCCGTGAGCACGGCCAGTCCGGCGCCGCCCAGTCCGGATTCGCCGAGTGCCTCAACAACATGACCCAGGGCAAGGTCGCCATGTGGTACGACGCCACCTCCGCGGCCGGATCGCTGGAGTCCGCCGACTCCCCCGTCAAGGGCAAGGTCGGCTACGCCCCCGCACCGGTCGAGAGGACCGAGTCCTCCGGCTGGCTCTACACCTGGGCCTGGGGCATCCAGCAGGCGTCCCGCAACACCGACAAGGCCTGGCAGTTCGTCTCCTGGGCGTCCGGCAAGGAGTACGAGCAGTTGGTGGGCGACCGTATCGGCTGGTCGAACGTACCGGCCGGCAAGCGCGCCTCGACGTACGCCGACCCGGACTACCGCGCCGAGGCCGCCGCCTTCCAGGAGATGACGAGGGAGGCCATCGAGGGCGCCCGCCCGAACGACCCGGGTGTGCAGCCGCGACCCGCCCCCGGCATCCAGTTCGTCGGCATCCCCGAGTTCACCGACCTCGGCACCAAGGTCTCCCAGGAGATCAGCGCGGCCATCGCCGGACGCCAGTCCGTCGACGCGGCCCTCAAGAAGTCCCAGCAGCTCGCCGAGCGCATCTCCGAGGAGTACGAGGGACGATGACCGCCACCACCACGGCCCGCGTGGCCGCGCCACCCGCCCCGACGAGGAACCGCGAGCCGTCGGACCGTCTGCGGGCCTGGGCCACCCGGGCGCCGCTCCTGCCCGCCCTGATCTTCATGATCGCCGTGACCCAGCTGCCCTTCGTGGCCACGCTGGTGATCTCCTTCTTCGACTGGAACGCCCTCTACCCCGACGCCCGTCGCTTCGCCGGAGTCGACAACTACCGCCAGGTCCTCACCGACGCCGACCTGCGCAGCTCGGTGTGGACGACGATCCTGCTGACCGTGACCGTCGTCGTGGTCAGCCTGCTCCTCGGCCTGCTGCTGGCGCTGCTGCTGGACCGCAGGTTCAAGGGCCGGGGCGTGGTGCGCACCCTCCTGATCGCGCCGTTCCTGGTGGTCCCCGTCGCGGCCGCACTGCTCTGGAAGCATGTGCTCTACAACCCCGAATACGGCCTGCTCAACGGGCTGTTGCACTACGTGGGCGGCCCACAGCCCGACTGGATCTCCGACACCCCGCTGCTCGCGGTCGAGGCGTCCCTGGTCTGGCAGTGGACCCCGTTCATGATGCTGATCATCCTGGCCGGACTGCAGAGCCGGGACCCGCAGCAGATCGAGGCCGCCCGGGTGGACGGGGCGAGCGACTGGCAGGTATTCCGCCACCTCACGCTCCCGCACCTGCGCCGCTACCTCGAACTCGGCGCCCTGCTCGGCTCGATCTACATCGTCCAGAACTTCGACGCGGTCTTCACCATCACGTCCGGCGGTCTGGGCACCGCGAACCTCCCCTACACCGTCTACCAGAGCTTCTACCAGGCCCACGAGAACGGCCTCGCCTCGGCCGCCGGCGTCCTGGTGGTCATCGGCTCCATCGTCATCGCGACCTTCGCCCTGCGCGTGGTGTCGTCCCTGTTCCGCGAGGAGGTGAGCCGCGGATGAGCGGCAACGCCGTACGCGTCCGACGTGCCCCCCGTAAGGGCGCCGGCCTGGGCCTGGTGGCCTGGCTGGCCGGGATCGTCTTCTTCCTGCCCATCGCGTGGATGGCCCTGACGTCCTTCCACTCCGAACAGGACGCGGCGACCAACCCGCCGTCCTTCGGCGCCGCGCTCACGCTCGACGGCTACCGCGAGTTCTTCGGCGCCGGCGGCGGGGCCAGCCCCTGGCCGTCCCTGATCAACTCGACCGTCGCGTCCGTCGCCTCGACGCTCCTGGTCCTGCTGCTGGCGCTCCCGGCGGCGTACGCGCTGTCCGTCCGGCGGGTGCGCAAGTGGACCGACGTGCTGTTCTTCTTCCTGTCCACCAAGATGCTGCCGGTCGTGGCGGGCCTGCTGCCGATCTACCTGTTCGCCAAGAACGCCGGGCTGCTCGACAACATCTGGCTGCTGGTCCTCCTCTACACGTCCATGAACCTGCCGATCGCGGTGTGGATGATGCAGTCGTTCCTGGCCGAGGTCCCGGTGGCCGTGATCGAGGCGGCCCGGGTGGACGGCGCCCGCCTCCCCACGGTGCTGGCCCGCGTCATCGCCCCGATGGCCCTGCCCGGCATCGCCGCCACCGCCCTGATCTGCTTCATCTTCAGCTGGAACGAGCTGCTGTTCGCCCGGGTCCTCACGGGGGTGGTGGCCGAGACCGCCCCCGTCTTCCTGACCGGCTTCATCACCAGCCAGGGCCTGTTCCTGGCCAAGGTGTGCGCCGCGTCGCTCGTCATCTCCCTGCCGGTGCTCGCCGCGGGGTTCGCCGCCCAGGACAAACTGGTCCAGGGCCTGTCGTTGGGAGCCGTGAAATGAAGGCCGCCGTCATCGAGTCCGTGGGCAGGGCCGTCGTCGCCGAGGTCCCGGACCCGACGCCCGGCCCACGTGAGGTCGTCGTCGAGGTCGCCGCGTGCGGCCTGTGCGGCACCGACCTGCACATCCTCCAGGGCGAGTTCGCGCCCAAGCTGCCGATCGTGCCGGGGCACGAGTTCGCCGGCGCGGTCGTGGCGGTCGGCACCCAGGTCACCGAGGTGGCACCCGGCGACCAGGTGGCCGTCGACCCGTCGCTGTACTGCCACGAGTGCCGCTACTGCCGCGACGGCCACAACAACCTCTGCGAACGGTGGGCCGCGATCGGCGTGACCACGGCCGGCGGCGCCGCCCAGTACGCGGTGGCGCCGGTGGCGAACTGCGTCAAGCTGCCCGAGCACATCCGCACCCAGGACGCGGCCCTCGTCGAGCCGCTCTCGTGCGCGGTGCGCGGATACGACGTCCTGCGCGCCCGGCTGGGCGCCCACGTGCTGATCTACGGCTCGGGCACGATGGGCCTGATGATGCTGGAACTGGCCAAGCGCACGGGCGCCGCGAGCGTGGACGTGGTCGACCTGAACCCGGCCCGGCTGGAGACCGCCCGCCGCCTCGGCGTCACGGCGGCGGCGGCCGGCGCCGACGAACTGGACCGGCCGCAGGGCTGGGACGTGGTGGTGGACGCCACCGGCAACGCGGCGGCGATCCAGGACGGCCTGGACCGGGTCGCCAAGGCCGGTACGTTCCTCCAGTTCGGCGTGGCGGACTACGCGACGCGCGTGAGCATCGACCCGTACCGCATCTACAACCAGGAGATCACCATCACGGGCTCGATGGCGGTCCTGCACAGCTTCGAACGCGCCGCGGAGCTGTTCGCGAACGGCGTCCTGGACCCGGACGTCTTCATCAGCGACCGGCTGCCGCTGACCAGCTACCCGCAGGCCCTGGAACAGTTTCGCTCCGGGGTCGGCAGGAAGATCGTGGTCGTGCCGTAGCGGCCCGTGCCCGGGCGGCGCGAAAACGGGTGGGCCCGCAGGCCGTCCGGGCCCTACCCTGCCGCACATGCCCCCGCCACACGGCTTCCGCTACGACGTCCACACGGACGGCACGGTCGTGGTCACCCACCACGGCCGCGCCGCGGCCACCCTGCGCGGCCCGCGCGCCGACCGGTTCCTCGCCGAGATCGACGCCGGCGACCCGCAGCTCGTCATGGCCCGCTGGACCGGAAACTACCGCCGTGGCAACGAGCGCACCGCCCGCCTGCACCCCCGTAACCGCCGCTGACCCGATCGGCCGCACGGTAAGGGAACGGTAAAGCGGCCCCGGTCGTTCTCGGGTCATGACCGCTATGACCCCCGGCTCGAACATCCCTCTTTCCACCGCCCGCGTGACGGTGGACGTCGCCGCCCCGGTGCGGCTCGACGTATCGGGCCTGCTGCTCACCGCCGACGGCAAGGTGCGCTCCGACGACGACTTCATCTTCTACAACCAGCCCAGCGGCCCGGGCGTGACGTACCGCTCCGGCGGCGGCACGGCTCCCGACGCCATCATCGTCGACACCACCGCCCTCCCCCCGGGCATCGAGAAGATCGTCGTCACCGCGAGCCCGGACGCCGCGGGCCAGACCTTCCAGGGCGTCGAACCGACGGCCACGATCCGCAACGCGGACGACAACAGCGTCCTGGCCACGTTCACGCCCCCGCAGCTCGGCACCGAGACGGCACTGGTGGTCGTCGAGGTCTACCTGCGCAACGGCGCGTGGAAGGCCCGCGCGGTGGGCCAGGGCTACGCCGACGGCCTGGCCGGCATCGCGACGGACTTCGGCGTGTCGGTGGAGGAGCCGACGGCCCCCGCGCAGCCGGTCGCCCCCGCCCAGCCGGTCGCCCCGCCGCAGGCCCCGATGCAGCCGCCGGTGGCCCCGCCCGCCCCTGTCATGGACCCCCGCATCGCCACGCCGCCCGCGCCCCCGGCCGCCCCGCCCGCCCCGCCCGCCCCTGCCCCGGGCGCCGGGAAGATCAACCTCGACAAGGGCCGGGTCAGCCTCCAGAAGAACCAGACGGTCTCCCTGGTCAAGGGCGGCCGCCCGCTGCTCTCCCAGGTCAAGATGGGCCTCGGCTGGGAGCCCGCCTACCGCGGCCGGGACATCGACCTGGACGCCTCCGTCATCGCGTACGGCCCGCAGCGCAACCACATCGACAGCTGCTACTTCGGCAAGCTCCAGATCGTCGGCGGCGCGATCAAGCACTCCGGCGACAACCTCACGGGTGAGGGCGGCGGCGACGACGAGGTCATCGTCGTCGACCTCGGCCGGCTCCCGCAGGAGGTCACCGGCCTGGTCTTCACGGTCAATTCCTTCTCCGGCCAGAAGTTCACCGAGGTCGCCAAGGCCTACTGCCGTCTGATCGACGCCGCCAGCGGCGAGGAACTGGTCCGCTTCGACCTCACCAGCGCCGAGCCGCAGACCGGCGTGCTGATGGCCAAGCTGATCCGCCAGTACTCCGGTGAGTGGGAGATGACGGCCATGGGCGAGTTCGTCAAGGCGCGCACGGTCCGCAACATGGTCAAGCCGGCGGCCCAGGCCCTCTGAGCACCGGCCGCAGCACGACGACACCGGCGGGCGCCGCCCCACCCGACGCCCGCCCAACCGCTCCGCCGGCCGTTACCAGCAGGTTCCCGCCGACCGCCCCGCCCGCCGCGTCCACCGACCGCCCCGCCCGACCGCCGTCACCACCCGCCGCACCGCCCGACAGCCCCCCACCGGCCGCCGTCACCACCCGCCGCGCCGCCCGACCGGATCTCACCCGTCGCCGTGCCCGCCCCGTCGTGTCGCCCCCCGGTCGGCCTCAGCGTCCCGGGCGCAGGCCCTCCGTCAGGAGGGTCAGGTAGCGGCGCACGTCCGGGCGCTCCCCGCCGGACAGTTCCGACGCCGTGGCCAGGCCGTGTGTCAGGCGCAGGATCTCGACCGGCTCGACGTCCTCGCGCAGGGTCCCCTCCGCCTGCGCCGCCCGCACCAGCCGCTCCGCGGCCGCCGTGAGGCGGGTCCCGCAGGCGGTGGCCACGGCCGAGCCGTCACCCGTCACGGCCGTGCCCAGCAGGGACTTCAGCCCCCGGACCTGGATCAGCCCCAGGCCCAGTTCGCCCAGCCACTGCTCCAGCGCCCGCCCCGGCGGCAGCTCCCGCGCGATCTCGTCGGCCCGCAGCGCCAGCGCCTCGATCCGGTCCAGGTAGGCGGCCTCCAACAGCGCCTGACGCGTGGGGAAGTGGCGGTAGAGCGTCCCGGACCCGACCCCCGCCCGCTTGGCGATGTCGTCGAGGGACGCGCCCTCCCCGTGCTCGGCGAAGGCCTCCACCGCCGCCTTCAGCAGCCGCTCGTAGTTGCGCCGGGCGTCCGCACGCATGGGCTTGACCTGCGTCATCCAGCAACTCCTCGCACACCGGAGACCCTGGCCGCATGCTACTTCGCCCTGCCCCGCCCCGGAGCAGGACGCCCACGCCCCTCAGGCGGCCGAACCCCAGGGCCAGTCGGCGTCCCGCGCCGCCTCCAGCAGCGGCACCATCCGGAACGCCGCGTCCGAGAGACCCCCGAAGGTGTGCCGGTTCCCCGTCCCGGACGGCCCGTGGCCCGCTCGGTACCCGGCCAGGTTCCAGGTGTAGACCGGCACGTCGGCCGGGACCTGCTCGGTCGGGTCGCCGTGCCGGTGGTGGGTGAACTGCTCGTCGGTGACGATCAGCACCCGGTCGTGCCCGCGGTAGTGCCGGCGCACGGCCTCCGTGGTGTCGGTGCCCCCGAGGTCACCGAACCGCTCCAGCACCTTGAGCACCGACTCCCCCGTGCGGAACGGCACCGGGTTGCTGCTCGTCCCGAACTCGACGAGGTCCGCGTCCACCGCCCGCAGCGCGAGCGCCGCGCCGAAGACCGCCGCCGCGTCGGCCCGGCTGAGCTCCGACCGGTCGGACAGCCGCGAGTAGAACATCGAGCCCGAGCGGTCGACGAGCACCAGCGTCCGCCCCGGCAGCGCGGGCACGTGGGCCAGCGAGTGGCCGAGCGCCTGCTCCAGCGGGTACGACCAGCGCAGCGACGGCGCGTGCCGGTACGCGGCCAGGTACCGGAAGGGGAACTGCCGCGACCGTGCGACCTCGGCCGGGTCGCTGATCCGCGCCGCGACCCGCGCGGCGACCTCGTCGGACACCCCGGCCTCGTCGAAGTTGCGCAGGTTGCGCACCAGCGCCATGGCCCCCATGGAGGGAATCACGGCCTCCCAGGCCGCCCGGTCCATCGGGCCCTGGAGCCAGCCCGCCAGCGCCTCCCAGGTCATCCCGGCCGCCGCGAGCCGCTCGGCGCCGTCCGGCCCCGTGACGACCGCCCGCCGCTCCTCGACCGGCAGCGCCATCAGCGCGCGGTGCGCGACGAGGACACCCGCCGAGGTGGGCGGCACGGCCGTGTCCGGGTGGTGCCGGCGGTCCAGCGCGTACTTGAACAGCTCGCCCTGCCACGACTTGTCCGGGTCCGGCGCGGCGTGCACCAGGTTGAGGATGTCGCCGAAGCGGTACCCCTTCGCGGCGGTGTCGTACTTCAGCAGTGCCTTCCCGCTGTAGAGCCGCCGCACGGCGTCGGCGACACCGCGCTTCACCGGCTTGGGGATGTTCCGGCCGTACTGCGTCGTCCAGTAGGCGAGCAACTCTCCGGGCTCGTCGGGCCGCTGGAGCACGGAGTCGACGACCCGGCGGTTCGAGGGGCCCTCGGTCGCGCCGGCCTCCAGCCGTGCCTTCACGTACTCGGCGGCGCCCACGACGGAGGCGGTGCGCATCCGACCGGCGCCGCGCAGCCAGCCGAGCAGGCCGGCGGTCCACGCCGGGTCGGTCACGGCGAGCTCACGCACGAGACGCGCGAACCGGTCGTCGCGGTCGGCACCGCTCTCGTAGAAGGTCTGCTGGGAGACGAAGTCGGACACGGCGAGCAGGAAGAGCTCGGAGCGCGCGTCACGCTCCTGGCCGCGGCCGCCCTCGTAGCTGCGCAGCACGCGCCCGGTCGACGTGACCCGCGAGGTCGGCTGCGCCTTGGCTGTCCTGGTGTTGAATCGCGCCATGGTGAATTCCCCCGAATTCCGTTCCGTTTCGGAAGGAGGCGCGGCAAGAAGGAGGGTGCCCGAGATCGAAGGGCGGCGACGGACTTGTCAGATGCTCTCCCTGTTGAGCTACACCGACCCTGGGCCGATGACGGGATTCGAACCCGCAACCGTCCGATCCGAAAGAAGTAACCGTTGCCTGCGCACCGGGCACCCACCAGGTAGCCGCGCCTCCCGAGATCAGACCGGCGGCGGCATCGATTCTTTGAAGAGAAGAAGTAGCCGCCGCCCTCGCACCGGGAGGTGCGTGACGTCGTGATCTCACTGTAGGAGGCGCGACGAGTGCCCTGCGAGCGAATTAATCAGCGCTTCTGGCGCTTCCAGGGGCCGTTGACGGCGAGCATGATGCCCGGTTCCTGGATGTTGGCGTACAGGGTCTTTCCGTCGGGCGAGAAGGTGACGCCGGTGAACTCGCTGAACTCGGGCTCCTCCTCGCTGCCGATGTTCAGGTCGTTGCGGGCGATCGGGTAGGTGCGGCCGCTGTCGGTCGCGCCGAACAGGTGCTGGACGCCCTCGCCGTCCTCGGCGATGATCAGGCCGCCGTACGGGGACACGGTGATGTTGTCGGGGCCGTCGAGAGCACCGTCCTTGGACGGGTCGGGGTTGACGCCGAGCAGCACCTTCAGGGTGAGGGTGCGGCGCTTGGGGTCGTAGAACCAGACCTGGCCGTCGTGCTGGACGGGGCTCTCCTCACGGGCGTACGAGGAGACGATGTACGCGCCGCCGTCCCCCCACCACATGCCCTCCAGCTTGCGGGCGCGGGTGACCTCGCCCGCGCCGAACTGCTCGCGCACGGCGACCGTCCTGGCGTCGCGGTCCGGGACGTCCACCCAGTCGACGCCGTAGACGGTGCCGATCCGGGTGGCGCGGGAGAGGTCGTCGACGAAGTGGCCGCCGGAATTGAAGCACTTGGGGGCTTGGAGGACCCCGGCGTCGTCGGCGAGGGTACGGAACCGGCCTGGCCCGTAGGCGAAGCCCTTCGGCGGCGTCCAGCGGTAGAAGAGGCCGTTGGGCTCGTCGGCGTCCTCGGTGAGGTAGGCGTGGCCGCGCCGCGCGTCGATGACGACGGCCTCGTGGTCGTAGCGGCCGAAGAACTTCAGCGGCTTGGGCGCGCGGTTGGCGCGCCGGTCGCAGGGGTCGACCTCGAAGACGTAGCCGTGGTCCTTGGTCATGCCGTTCTCGCCGGCCCGGTCGGAGTTCTCCTCGCAGGTCAGCCAGGTGCCCCAGGGGGTGGAGCCGCCGGCGCAGTTGTTCGCGGTGCCGGCGATGCCGACCCACTCGGCGACCCGGCCGTCGCGGTGCACCTCGACGACCGTGCAGCCACCCGGGGCGGCGGGGTCGTAGACCAGGCCCTCGGTGAGCGGGACGGGGTGGTCGTAGTCGGCGCGGGGGCCGTCCATCTCGTGGTTGTTGACCAGGAGGGTGGTGCCGCGCGGGCCGGCGAAGGCGGCGGTGCCGTCGTGGTCGGCGGGCGTGAACTCGCCCGACTCCAGCCGGGTCCGCCCCGCGTAGGTGAGGATCCGGTACGAGAAGCCGGCGGGCAGGGCGAGGATGCCGTCCGGGTCGGGCAGGAGGGGGCCGTATCCGACGCCGCCGTGCTTCTCGGCGGACTCCTCGCCGGTGGTCTCCGTCTCGGCGGACGCGAGGGCGCCGGGCGCGCTGGAGAGGGCGCCGACGGTGCCCGCGAGGGCGACGCCGGTGCCGGCGATCGCGGTGGTCCTGGCGAAGTCCCTGCGTGTGAGCGACATGCTGTCTCCTGTGACGGGGGATTGCCGTGGAGGGGTGGGGCGCACCTCGGGTCGGCGCAACGGTGACGTCCGGCGGTGAACGCCGTTTGAACACCGGGCTACCGCGCAGGGCCCGCTTCCATGAATCCGTACGACCCGTCACCGGCCGGCCACGCGAACCGGCCGGAACACCCGGCTCCGCTTTCGCCCGTCGGGGCGGGGCGGCGTCAGCCCCCTTGCTGGGAGCGGGCCTTGAAGGCGGCCTTCCGGGCCTCCTTGGCGATCCTCTTGTCCGGGTGGATGCGCCCCATCGCCTCCAGGACGTCGGCGGTGGCCGGGTGGTCGACGCGCCAGGCAGCCGCGAAGAACCCGCTGTGCTGCTCGGCGAGACCCTCGACGAGGGCGCCCAGTTCCGCGGAGTCGCCCTCGGCGGCGAGTTGCGCGGCCAGGGTGTCCACGGTGAGCCAGAAGACCATCGCCTCGGACGGGGCGGGTACGTCCGCACAGCCGTGCTCGGTCAGCCAGACGCGGGCGAGTCCGCCCAGCTCGGGGTCGTCCAGGACCTCCCGCAGGGCGGGTTCGGCCTCGGCGCCGACGAGGGACAGGGCCTGCTGGCAGCGCAGCCTGCGCAGCGGCGCGCCGTGGTCCGAGCCCCGGGCGGCGGCGAGCAACTCCCGTGCGGCGGCGAGGGATTCACGGCGGGTCAGCCACTGCTCGGTCTCGGCCTGCGCGGCGCGCGGCCCGAAGCCTGCCGTTCCGTCGAGCAGGGCGTCGGCGCCCTTGTCGGCCAGTTCGCCGACGGCGGGTGCGTCGATGCCGGCCTCCAGCAGCCGGGTGCGCAGCCCGTACAGACCGAGCGGGGTGAGCCGGACCATGCCGTAGCGGGAGACGTCGGTGTCGTCGACGGCGCCGGGCCCGCCCGCGTCGTCGGCGTCGGCGTCGGCGTCGGCGTCGGCCATCAGCGCCTCGTCGACCGGCTGGTACTCCACGAGTCCCACCGGTTCCAGCACGCGGAATTGGTCGTCCAGCCGCATCATCGCGTCGGACACCTGCTCCAGGACGTCGTTGGTGGGTTCGGCCATGTCGCCGGGCACGATCACCGAGGCGGCCAGTGCGGGCAGCGGCACGGGCGCGGGACCGGGGCCGTCCTCGCCGACGGTCAGCAGGTAGAGGTTGCCGAGCACGCCGTCGAGGAACTCGGACTCGCCCTCGGGGTCCCAGTCCAAAGCGGCGGGGTCGACCGGGCCGCCCTCGTCCATGGCGCCGAGCAGGTCGTCGAGGTCGGGCACGCTCGCGTCGGCGAGCACCGTCTCCAGGGCGCCCAGCCAGACGGCGAGCACGTCGTGCGGGGAGCCGCCGGTGAGCTGTGTCAGCTCCTCGCCCGCGGTGACCGTGCCGGCCTCCTCGTCGACGATCTCGACGAGTCCCGTGTCCACGGCGACCCGCCAGGCCTCGCTCGCCGACGCGGCCGCGTCGTCGTCGCTCAGTCCGAGCGCCTGCGCGGCGGCCGGCAGCTGCTCGTCGACCAGTTGCCCCCCGGCGTCCACGCGGGTGTCGGGGCCGGCCCAGCGGGCGAGCCGCACGGCCCGCGACAGCACCGGCGTGGCCAGCGCGTCACGCGCCAGTTCCGCTTCGGAGGTCAGCCGCACCGGCGGCAGGGGGGAGCTGTCTGACATCGGGGGGATCTCCTAGGCGCCTCGAAGCCGTCGTACGACTCGACGACTCAGCCTAGACGGATTTGGCCCCATGCCGCCCGGTTCATCTCCCCGCCGGGTGCCGTACATGGCCGAAACCTTGACAAGTGCCCTGCCCGCACAGGAAATTGACGCGCGTAGAAATTGGGGGGACAAGTGTTCACTCCGCACACGGTTTCTACGCGCGTCGCCATCGTCCGCACGATCCATCCTCGTCCTGGCGTCCACGTATGTCCCCGGAGGGATCCTCTTGCCGAGCAAGTCTTCCGCGCGCCTCGCCGCGCTCACCGTCGCCGCGGTCTGCTCCGTGGCGTCCACCGTCGTCATCGCCTCGCCCGCGCACGCGGAGGCGGTGCGCATCCATGACATCCAGGGCAGCACGCGGACGTCCCCGTACGCGGGCCGGCAGGTCACGGACGTGGCCGGAATCGTCACCGGCGTCCGCGGCTACGGCTCGTCGCGCGGTTTCTGGATCCAGGACCCGGCCGCCGACGCCGACCCGGCCACCAGCGAGGGCGTCTTCGTCTTCACCAGCTCCACCCCGAAGGTCGCCGTCGGCGACTCGGTGACCGTGTCGGGCACCGTGTCCGAGTACGTGCCCGGCGGCACCACCTCCGGCAACCAGGCCCTCACCGAGATCACCCGGCCGACGGTCACCGTCGTCTCCAGCGGCAACCCGGTGCCGGCCGCCACCGTGATCGACGCGCGGTCCGTGCCGAGCGCCTACACGCCGGCCGGCGACCCGGCCGCGGGCGGTTCGGTGGGCGGTCTGACGCTGCTGCCGAGGAAGTACGCCCTGGACTACTACGAGTCCCTGGAGGGCATGAACGTCCGGGTCGCGGACACGCGGGTGGTCGGCGCGACCGACCCGTACACCGAACTGTGGGTCACGGTGAAGCCGCGCGAGAACACCAGCGAGCACGGCGGCTCGGTCTACGGCTCGTACCACGCGCAGAACACCGGCCGGCTCCAGATCCAGTCGCTCGGCGCGGTCGCCGACTTCCCGGACGCGAACGTCGGCGACGTGCTCGCCGGCAGCACCACCGGCCCGCTGGACTACAACCAGTTCGGCGGCTACACGCTCGTCGCCAGTGAGCTCGGCACCCTGAAGCAGGGTGGCCTGGAGCGCGAGACGACCCGCGCGCAGCGGCGCGGCGAGCTGGCGGTGGCGACGTACAACGTCGAGAACCTCGACCCGTCCGACGCCACCTTCGAGGCGCACGCCGCCGCGATCGTGAACAACCTGCGCTCGCCCGACATCGTCTCCCTGGAGGAGATCCAGGACAACAACGGCGCGACGAACGACGGCACGGTCGCCGCCGACCGGACGCTGGCCAAGCTGATCGACGCGATCGTGGCGGCGGGCGGCCCGGCGTACGAGTGGCGTTCGGTCGACCCGGTGAACAACGCCGACGGCGGTGAGCCGGGCGGCAACATCCGTCAGGCGTTCCTGTTCAACCCCGAGCGGGTGTCCTTCACCGACCGCGCCGGCGGCGACGCGACGACCGCGGTGGGCGTGACGAAGGTGCGCGGCAAGGCGGTGCTGACGGCATCCCCCGGCCGGATCGACCCGGCGGACACGGCCTGGACGAACAGCCGCAAGCCGCTGGCCGGCGAGTTCGTCTTCCGCGGCAAGACGGTCTTCGTGATCGCCAACCACTTCAACTCCAAGGGCGGCGACCAGGCACTGACCTCGCAGTACCAGCCGCCGGCCCGGAGCTCGGAGACCCAGCGCCACCTCCAGGCGAGCGCGGTGAACGCGTTCGTCAAGCAGGTCCTGGACATCCAGAAGAACGCCGACGTGGTCACCCTGGGCGACATCAACGACTTCGAGTTCTCCGACACGGTGGAGCTGCTCGAAGGCCGCGGCGAGCTGTGGTCGGCGGTCAAGTCGCTGCCCAGGAACGAGCGTTACTCGTACGTCTACCAGGGCAACAGCCAGACCCTGGACCAGATCCTGATCAGCCCGTCGATCCGGCGCGGCTGCGACTTCGAGTACGACAGCGTGCACATCAACGCCGAGTTCCACGACCAGATCAGTGACCACGACCCGCAGGTGCTGCGGTTCCGCCCGTAGCCGGTCGCGCGCCTCGTCAGGGCTGACTGAAGACGCCCTTCAGCCAGCCCTGCCACGCGGCTTCGTCCGCCGTGGCGTCGGCGTCCGGGGCGAAGTCGTGCACGGACATGCCGACGACGTGGCCCCAGTGGTTGCGCCCGAAGAAGCGCAGCATCGCGTCGTCGGTGCGCAGGCCGATGAAGTACGCGTTGCGGAAGTCCAGGACGGCGTCGAGGGGGCGGCCCTCGGGTCCGCGCACCTGGACCCGCGCGCCCTCGGCGGCGTCGTCCGTCAGCCCGAGCGCCCGCCCGACCGTCGCGAGGGCGTCGGGCGCGCCGGACGTCCCGGGCCCGTCGAACGTGGCGAAGGCCGTGATCGGCCGGCCGCCGAACGCCGTCAGGTACTGGCGCAGGGTGTGCAGGTAGAACTCGGTGTGCTTGCTCGCGCCGTCGTACTGGTTGTCCCAGTCGTCGACGAAGATCCCGCTGTGCACGTACCGGACCCAGGCCCGTCGTCCGCCGTCGCGCGGCTCGACGGTGTAGTCGAGCTGGTTCCGGCTCTGCTCGGAGATCCCCTCGACGTCCTCGACGCGGTTGACGTACCGGTGCGGCGGGTCCCACGCGACGACCTCCGAACCGAAGGGCCCCTTGCCGCCCACGCGCGGCTCCGGCGCCTCCATCGGCCACAGCCAGCCGCCAGTGCCGGCGGTGACGGCCTCCCACACCTGCTCGGGCGTGGCGTCGACCTCGAACTCTCGGGCGATCTCGAATTCCTTGGACATGGTGGCTCCTGAGTGGCGGCGGTACCGGGGGTACCGGATCTGCTAACTGTCGATTTCCGGGGCGGATGACCGGGGCTTGACCGTGGGATGGACGGCCACGACGATCCGGTGGTCCCGGCCGCCCTCGGCGTCCGGGGCGTCGTACTTGTGGATCAGCGCGGTCACGCCCGCCGTCAGCTCCTCGACGAACGCCGCCCGGTCTGCGGCGGAGGCGAAGCGCACCTCGCCGTCCAGCGCGTACGTCGCGAGCCGCTTGCGGGCCTTGGCGGCGCCCGTGATCAGCGTGCCGACGTCCCGTACGAGCCGTGCGCCGAGGGCGAGCAGCCAGTGGGCGGACAGCTGGTCCCGGAAGCGGTCCGGATCGGGCTGCACGGCGGCCAGGGCGAGGGGCGAGATGACGTACGACGCGGCACTCGCGCGCATCAGCCGCTCGGTGACGTTGCCCTTGCGGCGCTCCCCGGCGAGCTCGACCAGGCCGTGCCGCTCCAGCGCCTTCAGGTGGTAGTTCACCTTCTGGCGGGGCAGCCCCACCTGGCCGGCCAGCATCGCCGCCGAGGCGGGGCCGTCGGCGAGCCGCGCGAGCAGCTCGGCCCGGACGGGGTCCAGACAGACGGCTGCGGCCTCGGGGTCCTCGATCACGGTCACGTCCAGCATGGGTCCACCCTCCCACCGAATACTTTTTTTGTCCAGACGATTCGAGTTGTCGGTGAGGGTCGTGTCAGGAGAGGGTGGTCCTGCCGACGGGACGTGGTCGTCGCGCGCACCGCCCCGTCGAAGCGCATGCGGCCGGGCCCGGGAACGGGCGCGCGCGAAGAGGGCCGGCCGGTGTCTCCACCGGCCGGCCCCGCACGCTCGCACCGCTTCAGGGCGGCGCCACCGGGCGCCGCGCTCGCCTACCGTCCGCCGTGCCTGCGGCGTATCACCGCCGCCGCCACGGCCACCGCACCGGCCGCCGCGCCCGCGGCCAGAACCGGCCCGGGATGCCGCAGCCCGGCCAGGACGAGCGTACGCACCGGCTGCGGGACGGCAGCGTGCTCGACGGTCTCGCTCGCCTTCGCGGCCTTCCCCTGCACGGCGTGGTTCGCCTTCGCGGCCCTGCCCTGCACGGTGTGCGTCGCCTCGACCGCCTTGCCCTGCACGACGTGTCCCGCCTGGGCCGCCTTGCCCTGGACGGCGTGACCGGCCTGGGCCGCGGTGCTGCGCAGCTGGACCGTCATCGCGCCGGCCTTGTCCTTGAGGTCGGCGGCGCGCGCCTTGGCCCGCCCCTTGACGTCCGCCTTGGCCGCCAGTTCCTCGACGGTGTCGCCCAGCTGGCCGCGGGTCTGCTCGATCTGCCGGCGCAGCTCGTCGGGCCCCTTGGCGCCGGTGCCCTGCGTCGTCCTGTCTGTCATCGATGTGCCCTTTCCTTGATCTCCTCGACATCGGCCCTGACGCTGCCGAGGGTCACCTCGGGCGTGGGGGGTGCCGCCCGGCGCAGCTGTGCGCGGCCGGTCGCGGCCAGTAGTCCGGCGAGCGCGAAGAGCACGCCCGTGACGATCAGCGCGGCGGCCCAGAGGGGCAGCGTCAGCGAGAGCGCGGCGGTGGCCGTGGCGGCGAGGGCGAGCAGCCCGGCGTAGGCGACGGCGCCCGCGGCGCCGAGGAGTCCGCCACCACGGCCCACGCGCCGGCCCTTCGCGGCCAGCTCCTCCTTGGCGAGGCTCACTTCCTGCCGCACGAGCTGGGAGAGTTGTTCGGTCGCCTGGCCGACGAGTTCGCCCACCGAGTGACGCTCCTCGGTCATGGGCTTGACGTCCGGGATCCCGGTCACGGTGTTCCGCCTCCTCTCGGTTCGGAACTCCCGGGTACCCGCACCGCCCCGCCCTATCCCTGCACCGCGCCCCCCGCCCCGCGCCCGGCGCGCCGGTCCGGTACCGGCGGCGGCGGGCCGGCAACGGAACGGCTCCGGCGACGAGTTCGGCGCACCCGACCGGGCCGCCCCCGCCGGTCCCGTACCTCTCCCCGCGGGCCAGGCCACCCCCACCCGATCCACACCCTGTCCACCGATCCTTATGAATATGTCGTAGAAGATTTAAGTGGAGCTACACGATCGGCGCGCCGACACTACTTCCATGACGAACCCCTCTCCCCCCGCCCGACCCTTCGGCCGCACTCTCTGCGCGATGATCACTCCCTTCACCGAGGCGGGCGCGCTCGACCTCGACGGCGCGCAGCGGCTCGCCGACCTCCTGGTGTCGCGGGGTTGCGACGGGCTGGTGGTCAACGGGACGACGGGCGAGTCACCGACCACGTCCGACACCGAGAAGGCGGCGCTCGTCCGGGCGGTCCGGGAGGCGGTCGGGGCGCGCGCGTCGGTCGTCGCGGGCGTCGGCACCTCCGACACCCGCCACACCGTCGAACTCACCCTGCAGGCCGAGAAGGCCGGCGCCGACGGGGCCCTGGTCGTCAGCCCCTACTACAGCCGTCCCCCGCAGGAGGCCGTGGAGGCGCACTTCCGCGACATCGCGGACGCGTCGGGCCTGCCGCTCGCGCTCTACGACATCCCGGCCCGCACCGGCACCCGCATCGAGCCGGAGACACTGATCCGGCTCGCGGAACACCCCCGCGTGGTGGCCGTCAAGGACTGCTCGTACGATTTCCTCGGCGCCCAGAAGGTCATGTCCCGTACGGACCTGGCGTACTACGCGGGCTGCGACGAACACATCCTCGCGCTGTACGCCGTGGGCGCGGCGGGCTGTGTCAGCACCGTGGCGAACGTGATCCCCCGTCATATCGACGCGCTGCACACCGCCTTCGACGCGGGCGACACGGCAGGTGCGGCCCAGGCCCAACGACAGGCCACGCCGCTGATCGAGGCGATGATGGCGGCCGGCCTCCCCGGCACGGTCACCGCCAAGGCCCTCCTGAACGCCCTGGACCTGCCGTCCGGCCCCGTCCGCCCGCCCCTGCGCCCCGCGGACCGCCCGACGACGACGGCACTGCTGTCGGCGTACAGGGCTCTGTCCACACCTTGATGCTTCGGCGCTCGCGGCCCGCAGGGCTCTGTCACGCCCTGATGCTTCGGCGCTCGCGGCGCGCAGGGCTCAGCTCGCTCCGTTCTCCGTCGTGCGCTCGTTGCCGATCAGCCGGAAGTGCTCCAGTACGTCCTCGGCGGGGTCGTCGACCTGCCCCAGGTTGACCAGCCCGATCCGTGGGCCGTTGTGCGATCCCGTGTTGCTCTCGTCGGCGTGCGCGACGCCCGCCGGCAGCCAGCACACCGTCGCCGCGGCCACCGCACCGGCCAGCCGACGCGCCACGATCCCCGCCCGCTCGTTCGTCATTGCTTAAGTCCTCGTCTCACCGTCGCGGCATCCGACCGGACACCGGGTCCACCGAACTCATCTTCCGAAAGCCGCCAAAGGTAACGGACGGTAATCCTTTTAAGTGATCGTCCCGCCCCCCAGTGACGCCCACCTCACCCCTTCACCTGCACCAACAGACGCCCCGACGTCAGGTAGGAGCGGATGCGGAGAGTAATGCAGCGTGCTGAAGGACGACGGGCAAAATCGGTCGACAGGGCGGGCCGTGAAGCACTGTCATGGCTCCGACTGCCCGCCGCACCGAGCGGGCCGGCCAGAGGAGTTGGCCTTGGTGACCGCGGGAACTGCGGACCCTCGCCCGCACATCGACGAGGTACTGGTCAGGCGCCTGGTCGACGCTCGATTCCCGCAGTGGGCGGGGCTGCCCCTCGCACTGCTCGACCCCGCCGGCTCCGACCATGTGATCTACCGGCTCGGCGAGGAGTTGTCCGTCCGCCTGCCCCGGCATGCCGGAGCCATCGGACAGGCCAGGAAGGAGGCCCGGTGGCTGCCCCGGCTCGCTCCGCACCTTCCGCTGGCCGTCCCGGTACCCGTGGGGGTGGGCGACCCCGCCTTCGGTTATCCGTGGCCGTGGGCGGTGTCCCGCTGGCTGGACGGCGAGGTGGCGAGGGCCGAGGCACTGGCCGACTCCTCCGGGGCCGCCGTTGCTCTCGCCGACTTCTTGGCCGCCCTGCACCGGTTCGCACCCGCGGACGTCCCCGCCGAGGACGGACGGGAAGACCTCACCGGCCGGCCGCTGTCCGACCGGGACCGTGCGACACGGGCCGCGATCGCCGACGTCGACGGCGTGTTCGATGCCGCGGCGATGACCGAACTGTGGGAGGCGGCGCTGGGCGCCCCGCGATGGGACCGCCCTGCGGTGTGGTTCCACGGCGACTTCCACACCGGCAATCTGCTGACCGTCGACGGCCGCCTCAGCGCCGTCATCGACTTCGGCGGCCTCGGCACCGGCGACCCGGCCCCGGACCTGATGATCGCCTTCACTCTGATGTCGCCCGACAGCCGAGCCGTCTTCCGCGACGCGCTCGGTGTGGACGACGCCACCTGGCTGCGGGGGCGCGGCTGGGCGCTGGCCACGGGCCTGAACGCCTACACGCACTACGCCGCCGTCGACCCCCGGGTCGCCGCGCAGACCACCCGGCAGATCACCCAGGCCCTCATCGGCTGACAACGGCAGCACCAGCAGACGAGCTTGGGCACTGCTTCGTGACCCGCCACGAGGAGCGCCCTCCGGACCGGCCTCGGCCGGGGAAGGGCGCCCGATCGCCTGTCGCGGCGGCCGACGGCCGTCAGTTGTGGCTGTGCAGCACCTCGTTCAGGCCGCCCCACTCCGCGTTGTTCGGGCGGGCCTCGACCGTGCCGGAGACGGAGTTGCGGCGGAAGAGGATGTTGGAGGCGCCGGAGAGTTCGCGGGCCTTGACGATCTGGCCGTCGGGGAGGGTGACGCGGGTGCCGGCGGTCAGGTAGAGGCCCGCCTCCACGACGCAGTCGTCGCCGAGCGCGATCCCGATGCCGGCCTCGGCGCCGACGAGGGAGCGCTCACCGATGGCGACCCGCTCCTTGCCGCCGCCGGACAGGGTGCCCATGGTCGACGCGCCGCCGCCGATGTCGGAGCCGTCGCCGACCACGACGCCCTGCGAGATGCGGCCCTCGACCATGGAGGTGCCGAGGGTGCCGGCGTTGAAGTTGACGAAGCCCTCGTGCATGACGGTGGTGCCCGCGGCGAGGTGGGCGCCGAGGCGGACCCGGTCGGCGTCGGCGACGCGGACGCCGGCCGGGGCCACGTAGTCGGTCATGCGCGGGAACTTGTCGACACCGAAGACGCTCAGGTGCAGGCCCCGGGCGCGGGCGGCCAGGCGGACGGTCTCCAGGGTGTCGACCGCGACCGGGCCGAGGGAGGTCCAGGCGACGTTGGCGAGCAGGCCGAAGACGCCGTCGAGGTTGGCCCCGTTGGGCTTGACCAGGCGGTGGGAGAGCAGGTGGAGGCGCAGGTACGCGTCGTGGGTGTCGAGGGGCTTGTCCTCGACCGAGGAGATGACCGTGCGGACTGCCACGACCTCGACGCCACGCACCTCGTCCTTGCCCAGGGCCGCGACGCCGTGCTCACCGAGCAGTTCGGCGGTGCGCGCCTCGTCGAGGCGCTCGGTACCGGCCGGTCCGGGTTCGGCGGCCAGTTCGGGCGCGGGGAACCAGGTGTCGAGAACGGTGCCGTCGGCGGCGATCGTGGCAAGGCCGGCGGCCACGGCGCCGGTGGTGCGAGGAGCAGTCGTGTCGGTCATGAGGGCAACCTAACCGGCGGGGGCCCGCCGATGCGAACCAGCGGGGGGATGTCTCAGGTGGCGGGCGAGGTGGCCGCGCCGGCCCCGGGGCGGACGACCCGGCCCAGCACCTCCCGGGCCCACCCCTCGTCGTACGCGGTCCCCGTCAGCAGCACCTGCAGACAGATCCCGTCCATCAGGGCCAGCAGTGCCCGCGCGGTCGCGGGATCCGTGCGGCGGGCCAGGTGGGCGCCCACCTCCTCGGTCCACTCCGCGGCCACCGGCCTCAGTGCCGGGCGGCGCAGCGCCGCGAGGTACAGCTCGTACTCCAGCTCCACCCCCGTACGGTCCCCCGCGAGCCACTCCCCGAGCAGCGCGGCCAGTTCGGCCGGCAGATCGGCCCGTGGGTCGGTCAGCGACTCGCGCCCGGCGACCAGCCCGGCGAAGCCCTCGTTGGCCTGCCGCAGCGCCGCGACCAGCAGGTCGTCCAGCGTCTTGAAGTGGTAGGTCGTCGAACCGAGCGGTACGTCGGCCTCCGCCGCGACGCTCCGGTGGCTCAGCCCGGCGATTCCCTTGGCCCCGACCACCCGGATCGCCGCGTCGATGATCCGCTGCCGCCGCTCGGGGTCGTAGCGCCGGCCCATCAGTGCGCCCCGCCGAGGTTGAGCACGACGACGCCCGCGACGATCAACGCGATACCGGCGGCCTTGGCGGCGCTCATCCCCTCGCCGAGGAACAGCATCCCGATGACCGCGATCGCCGCGGTGCCGACGCCGGCCCAGATCGCGTACGCCGTCCCGACGGAGACCGTCTTCAGGGTCTGCGCCAGCAGCGCGAACGCGACGAGGTAGCCGAGAGCGGTGATCAGCGAGGGTCCCAGCCGTGTGAAGCCGTGGCTGTACTTCATGGCGGTGGTGGCGGCCACTTCGGCGGCTATGGCGCCGGCGAGCAGAACGAATCCCATGTGGACGAGGGTACACAACGTTATGTACGCCCGTACATAACGGCGGGCGCAGAAGTGGCCCCCGGCGGTACGCCGAGGGCCACTTCGAAGACCTGCGAGGACGGACTCAGACGTTGAAGACTCAGACGTTGAACCCGAGCGCCCGCAGCTGGTCGCGCCCGTCGTCCGTGATCTTGTCCGGGCCCCACGGCGGCATCCAGACCCAGTTGATGCGCAGCTCGTTGACGAGGCCGTCCGTGGCGGACTTGGCCTGGTCCTCGATGACGTCGGTGAGCGGGCAGGCCGCCGAGGTCAGGGTCATGTCGAGCGTCGCGTTGTTCGCGTCGTCGATGTGGATGCCGTAGATCAGGCCGAGGTTGACGACGTCGATACCCAGCTCGGGGTCGACCACGTCGTACAGCGCCTCACGGACCTCTTCCTCCGAGGCCGGCTTCATCTCAACGGTCTCGCTCATGCCGTCTTCCTTTCGGCGTCGGCGCCGTCACCCAGCGCCTGGGCCGTCGCGTCCTTCCACGCCATCCAGCTCAGGAGGGCGCACTTGACCCGGGCCGGGTACTTGGAGACTCCCGCGAACGCGACGGCGTCCTCCAGGACGTCCTCCATCGCGTCGTCCGGTTCGATCTTTCCCTTCGACTGCATCAGCTCCAGGAAGGTCGCCTGGATCCGCTGCGCGTCGGCGAGCTCCTTGCCGACGAGGAGTTCGTTCAGCACGGAGGCCGAGGCCTGGCTGATCGAGCAGCCCTGACCCTCGTACGACACGTCGCTGATGGTCGAGCCCTCGTACTTGACCCGCAGAGTGATCTCGTCGCCGCAGGTCGGGTTCACATGGTGCACCTCGGCGTCGCCGTCCCGAAGACCACGCCCGTGAGGGTTCTTGTAGTGGTCCAGGATGACTTCCTGGTACATGGAATCCAGTTTCACCGTTTCAGCACGCCCCTCAGCCGAAGAAGTTCCGTACGTGCTCCAGACCGTCGACCAGAGCGTCGATCTCGGCCGGCGTGGAGTACAGATAGAACGACGCTCGCGTGGTCGCAGGAATTCCGTAGCGCAGGCAGACCGGGCGCGCGCAGTGGTGCCCCACGCGGACCGCGATGCCCTGCTCGTCCAGCACCTGGCCCACGTCGTGCGGGTGGATGTCACCGAGGGTGAAGGAGATCGCGGCGCCGCGCTCCTCGGCCGTGGTCGGGCCGATGATGCGCAGGTCGGGGACCTCCGTCAGGCGCTTGACGGCGTACTCCGTGAGCGCGTGCTCATGGGCGAGGATCTTGTCCATGCCGATCGCGTTCAGGTAGTCGATCGCCGCGCCCAGGCCGACCGCCTGCGCGATCGGCGGGGTGCCCGCCTCGAACTTGTGCGGGGCCGGAGCGTATGTCGAGGAGTGCATCGACACCGTCTCGATCATCTCGCCGCCACCGAGGAACGGGGGCAGGTCCTCCAGCAGCTCCTGCCGGCCCCAGAGGACGCCGATGCCGGTCGGGCCGCACATCTTGTGGCCGGTGAAGGCCACGAAGTCGGCCTGGAGCGCCTGCACGTCCAGCGGCATGTGCGGCGCGGCCTGCGAGGCGTCGATGCAGACCAGCGCGCCGACCTCCTGCGCGCGGCGCACTATCGCCTCGACCGGGTTGTGGGTGCCGAGGATGTTGGAGACCAGCACGAAGGAGACGATCTTCGTCTTCTCGGTGATGATCTCGTCGATGTTCGACAGGTCGAGCCGGCCGTCGTCGGTCAGGCCGAACCACTTCAGCTTCGCGCCCGTGCGCTGCGCCAGCAGCTGCCAGGGGACGATGTTGGAGTGGTGCTCCATCTCGGTGATGACGATCTCGGTGTCCGAGTCGACGCGGTAGGGCTCGTCGGCCCAGCCCAGCATGTTCGCCACGAGGTTGAGCGACTCGGAGGCGTTCTTGGTGAAGATCACCTCGTCGCGCGAGGGCGCGTTGACGAATTCCGCGACCTTGTCGCGGGCGCCCTCGTACAGCGCCGTGGCCTCCTCGGCGAGCACATGCACACCGCGGTGGACGTTGGCGTTGTAGCGCTCGTAGTACTCGTTCAGGGCGTCCAGCACCTGACGCGGCTTCTGCGAGGTCGCCGCGTTGTCCAGGTACACGAGCTTCCGGCCGTCGTGGATCTGTCGGTCCAGGATGGGGAAGTCCTTGCGGATCGCCTCGGTGTCGAGGAGGCCCGGCAGCTGTGTCACGCGGATACGCCACCCTTCGTGTATGCCTCGTAGCCCTCGTTCTCCAGCTTCTCGGCGAGCTCGGGACCACCGGACTCGGCGATCCGGCCGGCCGCGAACACGTGGACGAAGTCGGGCTTGATGTAGCGCAGGATGCGCGTGTAGTGGGTGATCAGCAGGGTGCCGACCTCGCCGGTCTCGCGGACCCGGTTGACACCCTCGGAGACGACGCGCAGCGCGTCGACGTCCAGACCGGAGTCGGTCTCGTCGAGGATCGCGACCTTCGGCTTGAGCAGCTCCAGCTGGAGGATCTCGTGGCGCTTCTTCTCGCCGCCGGAGAAGCCCTCGTTGACGTTGCGCTCGGCGAAGGCGGGGTCCATGTTGAGGCGCTCCATGGTCTCCTTGACCTCCTTCACCCAGGTGCGCAGCTTGGGGGCCTCGCCGCGGATCGCGGTGGCGGAGGTGCGCAGGAAGTTGGAGACCGAGACACCGGGGACCTCGACCGGGTACTGCATCGCGAGGAACAGGCCGGCCCGGGCGCGCTCGTCGACGGACATCTCCAGGACGTCCTCGCCGTCGAGGGTGACGGTGCCGCCGGTGATCGTGTACTTCGGGTGACCCGCGAGCGAGTAGGCGAGGGTCGACTTGCCGGAGCCGTTGGGGCCCATGATGGCGTGCGTCTCGCCCTGCTTCACGGTGAGGTCGACGCCCTTGAGGATCTCCTTCGTGGCGTTGTCGGCCTCGACGGTGACGTGCAGGTCTCGGATTTCAAGCGTTGCCATGGGTGCCTCAGGACTCCTGGGTGAGGGAGACGAGTACGTCGTCCCCTTCGATCTTTACGGGGTATACGGGAACGGGGCGCGTCGCGGGGAGGCCGGACGGCTTACCGGTGCGCAGGTCGAACGACGACCCGTGCAGCCAGCACTCGATCTGGCAGTCCTCCACCTCGCCCTCCGACAGCGAGACGTTCGCGTGGGAGCAGATGTCGTGGATCGCGAAGACCTCGCCCTCGGTGTGCACGAGGGACACCGGCGTGCCGTCGAGTTCCACCCGCTTCGGGGTGTCCTCCTCCAGCTCGCTCAGTGCGCACGCGCGTACGAAGGTGCTCATCCGACCGACGCCTCCAGCTCCTCGTCGATCTTGACCAGCAGGCGCTCCTCGATGTCCGGGACGCCGATCTGCTGGACCAGCTCGGCGAAGAAGCCGCGGACGACGAGACGGCGGGCCTCGTGCTCCGGGATGCCGCGGGCCATCAGGTAGAACAGCTGCTCGTCGTCGAAGCGGCCGGTGGCGGACGCGTGACCGGCGCCGACGATCTCGCCGGTCTCGATCTCCAGGTTCGGCACCGAGTCGACGCGCGAACCGTCCGTGAGGACCAGGTTGCGGTTCATCTCGTAGGTGTCCGTGCCCTCGGCCTTGGCCTCGATCAGCACGTCGCCGATCCACACCGCGTGTGCCGCGTCGCCCTGGAGCGCGCCCTTGTAGACGACGTTCGACTTGCAGTGCGGGGTGTTGTGGGTGACCAGGAGGCGGTGCTCCTGGTGCTGCCCGGCGTCCGTGAAGTACAGGCCGAGGAGCTCCGCCTCGCCGCCGGGGCCGGCGTACTGGACGCGGGGGTGCAGTCGTACGACGTCACCGCCGAAGGTGACGACCACGGACTTGAAGGAGGCGTCGCGGCCGACGAGGGCGTTGTGCTGGGCCACGTGCACGGCCTTGTCGTCCCAGTCCTGCACGGAGACGACGGTCAGCTTGGCGCCGTCCGCGAGGAGGTAGTCGACGTTGGCGGCCAGCACGGCGTCACCGGTGTGGTCGATGACGACGACGGCCTCGGCGAAGGCGCCCAGCTCGATGACCTGGTGGCCGTAGGCGACCCCGCCCTCGCCGTGCACCGCGATGCGGATCGGCTCGGTCAGGACCGTGTCCTTGGGGACGGTGACGACCCCGGCCTTCTCGAACGCCGAGTACGCCTGGGCGGCCACGCGGTCCACCGGGGTGCCGGCCTTGCCGAGCCGCGCGTCGTCACGGCCGACGGTCTCGACGACGACGCCCGCGGGGGCCTCGACCTCGATCCGCACGCCGTCGCCGGCGGCGACCGCGGTGCCGTCGTGCAGGCCGCGCAGGCGCTCCAGCGGGGTGAACCGCCACTCCTCCTCGCGACCGCCCGGAACCGGGAAGTCGGCCACGTCGAAGGACGGGGGCGCGCTCATGCGCGAGACGACGGTCGACTCGGCGGCCACCGCGATCTGGCCGGCGGTGGTGCTGCCCACCGGAATGTTCTGAGCCTCAGCCATGGCTGTCGGTCTGCTCTCTTCCTACGTCAGAAATCTGCTGCTGCTTCTGGGGAGGGCGGTCAGCCGACCGCGCCTTCCATCTGCAGCTCGATCAGCCGGTTGAGCTCCAGGGCGTACTCCATGGGCAGCTCCTTGGCGATCGGCTCGACGAAGCCGCGCACGATCATCGCCATCGCCTCGAACTCGCTCAGACCGCGGCTCATCAGGTAGAAGAGCTGGTCCTCGGAGACCTTGGAGACGGTCGCCTCGTGGCCCATGGACACGTCGTCCTCACGGACGTCGACGTACGGGTACGTGTCCGAGCGGGAGATGGTGTCGACGAGGAGCGCGTCGCAGAGCACGTTGGACTTCGAGCCCGGGGCGCCCTCGCCGATCTCGATCAGACCGCGGTAGGACGTACGGCCGCCACCGCGGGCCACCGACTTGGAGACGATGTTGGACGAGGTGTTCGGCGCCATGTGGACCATCTTGGCGCCGGCGTCCTGGTGCTGCCCCTCGCCCGCGAAGGCGATGGACAGGGTCTCGCCCTTGGCGTGCTCGCCCATCAGGTAGACGGCCGGGTACTTCATCGTCACCTTGGAGCCGATGTTGCCGTCGACCCACTCCATGGTCGCGCCCTCATAGGCGACGGCGCGCTTGGTGACCAGGTTGTAGACGTTGTTCGACCAGTTCTGGATGGTCGTGTAGCGGCAGCGGGCGTTCTTCTTGACGATGATCTCGACGACGGCGGAGTGCAGCGAGTCCGACTTGTAGATCGGGGCGGTGCAGCCCTCGACGTAGTGCACGTAGGCACCCTCGTCGACGATGATCAGGGTCCGCTCGAACTGGCCCATGTTCTCGGTGTTGATCCGGAAGTAGGCCTGGAGCGGGATCTCGACGTGCACGCCCGGCGGCACGTAGATGAAGGAGCCGCCCGACCACACGGCGGTGTTCAGCGACGCGAACTTGTTGTCACCGACCGGGATGACGGTCCCGAAGTACTCCTTGAAGAGCTCCGGGTGCTCCTTCAGCGCGGTGTCGGTGTCGAGGAAGATGACGCCCTGCTCCTCCAGGTCCTCGCGGATCTGGTGGTAGACGACCTCGGACTCGTACTGGGCCGCGACACCGGCGACGAGGCGCTGCTTCTCCGCCTCCGGGATGCCGAGCTTGTCGTACGTGTTCTTGATGTCCTCGGGCAGGTCCTCCCAGGACTCCGCCTGCTTCTCCGTGGAGCGCACGAAGTACTTGATGTTGTCGAAGTCGATGCCCGACAGATCCGAGCCCCAGTTCGGCATGGGCTTCTTCTCGAAGAGCTTCAGGCCCTTGAGGCGCAGCTTGGTCATCCACTCCGGCTCGGACTTCTTGTCCGAGATGTCGCGGACGACGGCCTCGCTCAGGCCGCGCTTCGCTGCGGCACCGGCTTCGTCGGAGTCGGCCCAGCCGTATTCGTACTTGCCCAGACCCTCGAGTTCGGGGTGGGCAGTCTCCGTGGGGAGAGTCATGCGGGGTTCCTCCCGGCCGTGCTTGCAGTGTTGTCGGACTTGGAAGTCTTGGGGATGAACGTCGTGCAGACACCGTCGCCGTGCGCGATGGTGGCCAGCCGCTGGACATGCGTCCCGAGCAGCTCGGCGAAGATCTCCGTCTCGGCCTCGCACAGCTGCGGAAACTGCTCGGCGACGTGGGCGACCGGGCAGTGGTGCTGGCACAGCTGTTCGCCGGTGGGCGCGCTGCGCGCCGTAGCAGCGTACCCGTCCACGCTCAGGGCCTTGGCCAGTGCTTCGGCGCGCTTGTCGGGGGCGGCCGACTCGACCGCCGCCCGGTAGGCGCCCGCCTGGGCGGCCATCCGGGCGCGGGCGAAGGCGGCGATCGCCTCGCTGCCGCCCTCGCGCTCGGCGATCCAGCGCAGGGCGTCGGCGGCGAGCTTGTCGTAGGACTGGTCGAAGGCGTCGCGGCCGCAGTCGGTCAGGGCGAACACCTTGGCGGGGCGGCCGCGTGTGCGCGCTCCGTAGACCCGCTGCTCGCGCGCCTCGACCACGTCGTCGGCGACCAGCGCATCCAGGTGCCTGCGTACGGCCGCCTGGGTGAGCCCGAGCCGTCCGGCGAGGTCGGCGACGGTCGACGGCCCGTGGTCCAGGATGGACCGCGCGACCCGGTTGCGCGTCGAGCGCTCTCCGGTCGCGAACTCCTCCTGAGGGGCCCCCGTGGGGGTCTCCCGAGCCTCGCCGACGTTTTTCACAACGCCATTGTTGCGTAATTCCTCAGAGCCTGACAAGCGGCGGCCGATCCGCCGGACGGTGCCCTGCGTCACTTAGGTATACCTAAGCTGACCTGCGAAAACGATCTTTGATCGATCAGATCACGAGCTCAGGGCCGGTCGTGGCCGGGCTCCCCGTCCGGAGGAGTTCCCGCACCCGCCCGTCCGGGTGACCGGGCACGTACCTAGACTCTGGACCCATGCGAAGTGAGCCCGTGGTCCAGGTGCAGGCCCTGGTGAAGCGGTACGGCGACAGGACCGCGCTGAACGGCCTCGACCTGGAGGCCCGGGCGGGCGTCACCGCCGTGCTCGGTCCCAACGGGGCGGGCAAGACGACCACGGTCGAGATCTGCGAGGGGTACCGCAGACCGGACGCGGGCACGGTGCGCGTCCTGGGCCTCGACCCGGTGACGGGCTCCCGCGCGCTGCGGCCCCGGATCGGCGTGATGCTCCAGTCCGGGGGCGTCTACTCCGGTGCCCGTGCCGACGAGATGCTCCGCCACGTGGCCCGGCTGCACGCGCACCCGCTGGACGTGGACGGCCTGATCGAGCGCCTCGGCCTCGGCAGCTGCGGCCGTACGAGCTACCGCCGCCTCTCCGGCGGCCAGCAGCAGCGGCTGGCGCTGGCCATGGCCGTGGTGGGCCGCCCGGAGCTGGTGTTCCTGGACGAGCCGACCGCCGGCCTCGACCCGCAGGCACGCCGGGCCACCTGGGACCTCGTACGGGAGCTGCGCGCCGACGGAGTCTCCGTGATCCTCACGACCCACTACATGGACGAGGCCGAGCAGCTCGCCGACGACGTCGCGATCATCGACACGGGCCGCGTCATCGCCCAGGGCTCCCCCGAGGAGCTGTGCCGCGGCGGCGCCGAGAACACCCTGCGCTTCACCGGCCGCCCCGGTCTCGACGTCACCTCCCTGCTCAAGGCGCTGCCCGCGGACTGCACGGCCGCCGAGCTGACGCCGGGCGCCTACCGGGTGGCCGGCAAGGTCGACCCCCAGCTGCTGGCGACGGTGACGTCGTGGTGCGCCCAGCACGGGGTGATGCCGGACCGCATCGCGGTGGAACGGCACACCCTCGAAGACGTCTTCCTGGAGCTCACGGGCAAGGAGTTGCGCTCATGACCACGGCGGCCGAGAACGGCACGTACGCCCCCCGGCCCGGTGCCGCCCCGCTCCCCCGCATGATCGCGGCGCAGGCGGCGCTGGAGACCCGGATGCTGCTGCGCAACGGCGAGCAGCTGCTGCTGACGGTGATCATCCCGACGCTGCTGCTCGCGCTCTTCAGCACCGTCGACATCGTCGACACCGGCGAGGGAAAGGCCGTCGACTTCCTCGCCCCCGGCATCCTCGCGCTCGCGGTGATGTCCACGGCCTTCACCGGCCAGGCCATCGCGACGGGCTTCGAACGCCGGTACGGCGTGCTGAAGCGGCTGGCGTCCTCGCCGCTGCCCCGCTGGGGCCTGATGACCGCCAAGACCGCGTCCGTGCTGGTGGTCGAGGTGCTCCAGGTGCTCCTGGTCTCGGTGATCGCGCTCGCGCTGGGCTGGTCCCCGCAGGGCAGCCCGTTCGCCGTGCTCCTCCTGCTGGTCCTCGGTACGGCGGCCTTCTCCGGGCTCGGTCTGCTGATGGCCGGCACGCTCAAGGCGGAGGCGACGCTGGCCGCGGCGAACCTGGTGTTCCTGCTGCTGCTCGTCGGCGGTGGGGTCGTCGTCCCGCTGGAGAAGTTCCCGGACGCCGCGCAGAGCGTGCTCGGCCTGCTGCCCATCGCGGCGCTCTCGGACGGGCTGCGCGACGTCCTGCGGCACGGGGCCGGGATGCCGTGGGGCGACCTGGGGATCCTCGCCGGATGGTCGGTCGTGGGACTGGCCGCGGCGGGCCGCTTCTTCCGCTGGGAGTAGGACCGATACGGGCCCCTCGTGAAAGCGTGCACAAGCCCGGGCCTACGATGGTCGGCGTGCCGAACGTGACCCCCTCCGACGCCGCAGCCGCCGTGCGCAACCCGCTCGCCTTCATCGCCGCGCGCTGGACCCCGACCTCCCGGACGGTCCGGCGGGCCGCGCTCGCCGCCCTCGTGATGGCGGTGCTCATCGTGGTCACCGGCGGCGCGGTCCGGCTGACCGGCTCCGGCCTCGGCTGCCCGACGTGGCCCAAGTGCACGGACGACTCCCTGACCACGACCCGCGAGATGGGCCTGCACGGCGTCATCGAGTTCGGCAACCGCATGCTGACGTACGTGCTGTGCGCGGCCGTCGGCTGGGCCATCATCGCGGCCCGTGCGCAGAAGCCGTGGCGGCGCGGCCTGACCCGGCTGGGCTGGGCCCAGTTCTGGGTCGTCATGAGCAACGCCGTGCTCGGTGGCATCGTCGTGCTCGTCGGCCTCAACCCGTACACGGTCGCGGCCCACTTCCTCGCCACCACGGCGCTCATCACGGTCGCCGCGGTGATGTGGCAGCGGGCCCGGGAGGGCGACGGGGTGCCGCGGCAGCTGGTCGGCTCGGCCGTGCGGCAGCTGGTGTGGTGCCTGGTCGCCGCGAGCGTCCTGCTGATCGCGGTCGGCACCGTGGTCACCGGGGCGGGCCCGCACGCGGGGGACTCCAGCGACGTGCCGCGGATGCCGGTGGACTGGGAGACCGTCAGCAAGGTGCACGCGGTCCTGGCGTGGATCGTGGTGACGCTGACCTTCGCGCTGTGGTTCGTGCTCAAGGCGGTCGACGCCCCCCGCGCCCCGCTGAACCGCACCCGCGACCTCTTCCTGGTCCTGCTCGCCCAGGGCGTCATCGGCTACGTCCAGTACTTCACCGACCTGCCCGAACTCCTCGTCGGGCTGCACATGCTCGGCTCCTGCCTGGTCTGGATCGCGGTGCTGCGCGTGGCCCTCGCGCTGCGCGAACGCCCGGCGGACCTCCCGGACGAGGCACCGGCGGCTCAGGAGTACGCCGCCACCAGCGCGTCGACGGCCGGCCCCAGGTAGCTCCGGGTCAGCTCGCCCCGCCGCGCCGCCCAGCCCGGCGCGGGCGGCGCGGGATCCCCGTAGCGACGCTCCCGGACGTCCTCGACCACCGCCGCGGGCGCCCCGAGACCGGGCAGCGTCTCCAGCGCCTCCCGCTTGGAGATAAGCCGCCCCTCGCGCAGGGTGACGGTCGCCCGGGCGAAGGTCGTCAGCCCCACGTCGACCCAGACGTCCTGGGTCCACAGCTCCGCCCGGCGCACGGCGGGGCGCCAGAACTCCCGCTGGTCGCGCACGACGAACTCGTCGAGCTCCTGGTCCGGCACGGACTCCAGCAGCTCCGTCGGCGCCGGACCGTACAGCACACGGCCGAAGGCGTGCAGCTCACGTCGGGTCACGGGCGTGACCGGGCGCCGCATCAACCGCCGGTGCGCCCAGGTGAGATGGGGCCGCCGGGAGTCGCGCGAGGTGCCCGGCGTCAGATAGCTGCAGTGCAGCCCGGCCGCGAGGGGCTCGGCACGCAGCCCGCTGTGCAGCGTCGCCACCCGCCAGGCGAGCACCGGCGTCACGGGTCGCGGCAGCACCGCGATCAGGTCGAGGTCGCTGCGGCCTTCCTGGTAGTCGCCCCCGGCGAGCGAACCGTGCGCCCACACGGCGAGCGGTCCGAGCGGCAGGAGCCCGGCGAGAAAGCGGTCGAGCAGGTCCTCGGTCGGCATCCGCCCAGTCTCCCCGGCTCAGTCGAGGCCGTACACCCTGCGTGCGTTGCCCGCCGCGATCAGCCCCGCGACGCGCTGAGCGTCCGTCAGGGACCAGGCGCCCTCGGTGACCCAGGCGCCCAGGACGCGCGCCAGCGCCTCGCGGAACAGCCGGGCACCCACCACATGCAGCTCGGGCAGGCCCTGGGCACCGCTGGAGAAAAGGATCTTGCCGAAGGGGGCCAGTTCCAGGATCTCGGCGAGGACGGTGGCGGCGCGCGCGCCGGTGCGGACCAGGGCGGCGCCGGAGTCCGCGTAGACATGCGGGAAGACGCCGGCTAGGTGTGCGGCGTGCCGGTGGTACGGATAGCCGTGCAGCAGGACCAGGTCGGTGCCGAGGCCCGCCGTCGCGCGGACGAAGTCCGTCAGCAGCACCGGGTCGGTGCGGTCGATGCGCAGGCCCGGCTCGCCGAGGCCGGCGTGCAGTTGCAGGGGCAGACCGGAGGCGACCGCGATCCACAGCAGATGCCGCAGCAGCACCGGGTCGCTCAGCTCGCCGCCGACCCGGCGGCCGGCCAGCCAGCGGCCCGCGGCACCCCGGACCTCGCCCGGCCCCGGCGGTTCGGGAGCGAGCGCGAGACCGTGCCGGACACCCGCGACGGAGGTGAAGGCGGCGGCGTGCACGGCGGCCCCGTGCACCGACTCGGCGAGGTTCGCCAGGAACGACTCGACGGTGCCGGAGGTGTCGGCGACCTGTTCGGCCAGCAGTTCCAGGCGGACGACCTCCCGCGCCTCGGCGGTGGCGGTCGAGGCCATCTCGGTGGGTCCGGTGAGGTCGCCGGGCAGCCCGGTGTCGACGAGATAGGTGGTGATGCCGGTGCCGCGCAGCAGCCGTCGGGCGGCCTCCAGCACACCGAGCTCGCGCCGCCGGGCGAGATAGCGGGCGGGCGGGCAGTGCGGCTCCAGGCCGAGCAGCGGGGGGCACCAGCGGCGTACCGCGAAGCCGGTCTGGGTGTCGAAGAGGGTGGTGCCGGGGGCGGGCGGGCCCTCGGTGCGGGCCAGCTGGGCCTCGAAGGTGCCGAGACCCAGCTCCGTTCTCAGCACGCCATGGCAGTACTGGTCCACGAGGGACGGCGTTTCGATCATCCGGACTCCCGGGACTGGACCACGTACTCCTACGAGTCCTAACGGGTGAACCGGGTGTCAGGTGTTGCGTGCGTCGCGCCCCGTGGGAGGAGAGCTCGTCAGCCGCCGATCTGGATGCCGGCCATCCGCTTCCACTCGTACGGACCGGTCCTCACCTTGGCGGCGAACTCGCCGTCGAAGGCCTCGTGCACGGTGAGACCGGACTGCCGCACCGCCTTCTCGGCGGTCTCGTACGACGGTGCCACCAGGTCGCCCCAGCCGCCGTCCTCGCCGACCAGCACGATCCGGGCCCCGCGCTCACCGAGGTAGGCGACCTGGGCCTCGGCGCCTCCGTGGGCCTTGGCGAAGGCGTTGATCCGCTTGGCCAGCCGGCTCACCCGGCGCTCGTCCACCTGCTGCGTGTCTCCCATGACCACGATGCTACCGGCGAGTAGCCAGGTCGGAAAGAGCGGGCTAGCTAGCGCAAGAAGGGGTCGACCGCCACGGCCACGAAGAGCAAGGACACATAGGTGATCGACCAGTGGAACAGCCGCATCTCCTTGAGCTTCCCGCCGGTCACCTCGGCCTTGGCCCGGTTCTGCAGGGCGTGCGCCTCCCACAGCCACCAACCGCCGGCCGCCAGCGCGACCAGCGTGTAGAACCAGCCGGTGTAGCCGAGCGGGGTCAGCAGCAGCGAGACGGCGACCATGACCCAGCTGTAGAGCACGATCTGCCGGGCGACGACCTTGTTGGAGGCGATGACCGGCAGCATCGGCACGCCGACCCGCGCGTAGTCGTCCTTCACCTTCATCGACAGCGGCCAGTAGTGCGGCGGCGTCCAGAAGAAGATGACCAGGAAGAGGATGAACGGCGCCCAGGAGAGCGAGTTCGTCACCGCGGACCAGCCGATCAGCACCGGCATGCAACCCGCGATGCCGCCCCACACGATGTTCTGCGAGGTACGCCGTTTGAGGAGCATCGTGTAGACGACGACGTAGAAGAGGAGGGCTCCGAGGGCCAGCCAGGCGGACAGCCAGTTGACGGCGAGGCCGAACAGCAGCGTGGAGGCGATCGCGAGGGCGACGCCGAAGGCCAGGCACTCCCGCGGACTGACCATCCCGGTGACCAGCGGACGCTGCGACGTGCGGTCCATCAGCGCGTCGATGTCCCGGTCGATGTACATGTTGAGCGCGTTGGCGCCGCCCGCGGAGAGATACCCGGCGAGGCAGGTGACGAGCACGAGACCGAGGTCGGGAACGCCCTGTTCGGCGAGGAACATCACCGGCACCGTGGTGATCAGCAGCAGCTCGATGATCCGCGGCTTGGTCAGCGCCACGAACGCCTTGACCCGGGCCCCGAACGGCCGGTGAGTCGGGCCCTGGCTCGTCCCGATTACCCCCGCAGGACGGGATTCAACGGCCGTCACGCACACCCCTGACAGAGACATCCCAGCAAGCCTGAACCGTGTGAAGTCCGGGTAAAGGCTCGCGCGTACCACGCCACTGTAGACGTTGCCCATACCGCGACCTTCGCGGGGGTGGGGTCGTGTTGGACGGCGCGCTCCGGGGCCCGTTCGCAGGCGCGCCCGGAGCGTCGATTGAGCAGTCGGATGAGCGGCCACGTATTCACTTGTCGCACAGGGAACGAGCCGGTCGGGAGGCGGATCGGCGACACTCCCGGCAGTCTGGAATCACTCGAAAAAACGCACGTTCTTACGGGGGTAGGCTCGTCAGCGGCCGGTGGGCGCCAAGTGCACCGGCAGCCGGTGTGCGTCCAGGACACCGGCCTTCGACATGTGGAGAGGAGCCCTGACCCAGGGTGAGCACCAAGCCGACCACCACAGACCTCGAGTGGACCGAGCTGGACCAGCGGGCCGTCGACACCGCCCGCGTCCTGGCCGCCGACGCCGTACAGAAGGTCGGCAACGGCCATCCCGGTACGGCGATGAGCCTGGCGCCTGCCGCCTACACCCTCTTCCAGAAGGTGATGCGGCACGACCCGGCGGACGCCGACTGGGTCGGGCGGGACCGTTTCGTCCTGTCCGCCGGGCACTCGTCCCTGACCCTCTACACCCAGCTGTACCTGGCCGGCTTCGGCCTGGAGCTGGACGATCTGAAGGCCTTCAGGACCTGGGGCTCCAAGACCCCGGGCCACCCCGAGTACGGCCACACCGTGGGCGTCGAGACCACCACCGGCCCGCTCGGCCAGGGTGTGGCCAACGCGGTCGGCATGGCGATGGCCGCCCGCTACGAGCGCGGTCTGTTCGACCCGGAGGCGGCCCAGGGCGAATCCCCGTTCGACCACTTCATCTACTGCATCGCCGGTGACGGCTGCCTCCAGGAGGGCATCTCCGCCGAGGCCTCCTCCCTCGCCGGCCACCAGCAGCTCGGCAACCTCGTGCTGCTGTGGGACGACAACCACATCTCGATCGAGGGCGACACCGAGACCGCCGTCTCCGAGGACACCGTCAAGCGCTACGAGGCCTACGGCTGGCACGTGCAGCGCGTGGCCCCGAAGCCCGACGGCGACCTGGACCCGCACGCCCTGTACGACGCGATCGAGGCGGCGAAGCAGGTGACCGACCGGCCGTCGTTCATCGCGATGCGCTCGATCATCGCCTGGCCCGCCCCCAACGCGCAGAACACCGAGGCCGCGCACGGCTCGGCGCTCGGCGACGAGGAGGTGGCGGCCACCAAGCGCGTCCTCGGCTTCGACCCGGAGAAGACCTTCGAGGTCTCCGAGGAGGTGCTCGGCCACACCCGGCAGGCGCTGGAGCGGGGCCGGACGGCGAAGGCCGAGTGGGACAAGTCGTTCCAGGTGTGGCGCGACAACAACGCGGAGCGCGCCGCCGAGTTCGACCGGATCGCCAAGGGCGAGCTGCCCACCGGCTGGGAGGAGAAGATCCCGGTCTTCGAGGCGGGCAAGGGCGTCGCGACGCGTGCCGCGTCCGGCAAGGTGCTCCAGGCGCTGGGCGCCGTGATCCCCGAACTGTGGGGCGGCTCCGCCGACCTGGCCGGTTCGAACAACACGACGATCGACAAGACGTCGTCCTTCCTCCCGGCGGACAACCCGCTGCCGGAGGCCGACCCGTACGGCCGCACGATCCACTTCGGCATCCGCGAGCACTCCATGGGCGCGGAGCTGAACGGCATCACGCTGCACGGACACACCCGTGTCTACGGCGGCACCTTCCTCGTCTTCTCCGACTACATGCGCAACGCCGTGCGCCTCGCGGCGTTGATGCACCTGCCGGTGACGTACGTGTGGACGCACGACTCCATCGGTCTCGGTGAGGACGGCCCGACGCACCAGCCCGTCGAGCACCTGGCGTCGCTGCGCGCCATCCCCGGTCTGAACGTGGTCCGCCCGGCGGACGCCAACGAGACCGCGATCGCCTGGCGCGAGATCCTGGGGCGCTACACCAAGGAGTACGGCAAGGGTGCCCCGCACGCCCTCGCGCTGACCCGGCAGGGCGTGCCGACGTACGAGCCCGACGAGAACGCGGCGCGCGGCGGTTACGTGCTGTTCGAGGCCGAGGGCGGCGCGCCCGAGGTCATCCTCGTCGCCACCGGTTCCGAGGTGCACGTGGCCGTCGAGGCGCGTGAGCAGCTCCAGGCCGACGGCGTGCCGACCCGGGTGGTGTCCATGCCGTCCGTGGAGTGGTTCGAGGAGCAGGACCAGGGGTACCGGGACAGCGTGCTTCCCCCGTCCGTGAGGGCTCGCGTCGCTGTCGAGGCGGGGATCGGCCTGACCTGGCACAAGTACGTCGGGGACGCCGGCCGCATCGTCTCCCTGGAGCACTTCGGTGCTTCGGCCGACGGCAAGGTCCTTTTCCGCGAGTTCGGTTTCACCGGCGAGAACGTGGCCGCGGCGGCGCGGGAATCGATCGCCGCCACCCAGCGCTGACGCTCATATACGACACGTAGGAGATGCAATTTCCATGACAGACGCACTGAAGCGCCTCTCCGATGAAGGCGTCGCGATCTGGCTGGACGACCTGTCGCGCAAGCGCATCACGTCCGGCAACCTCGCCGAGCTGATCGACCAGCAGCACGTCGTGGGCGTCACCACCAACCCGACGATCTTCCAGAAGGCGATCAGCAGCGGCGACGGGTACGAGCAGCAGCTCACCGACCTCGCCGCCCGCAGGGTCACCGTCGAGGAGGCCGTCCGCATGATCACGACGGCGGACGTCCGCGACGCCGCCGACATCCTGCGCCCGGTCTTCGACGCCACCGGCGGCAAGGACGGCCGGGTCTCGATCGAGGTCGACCCGCGCCTCGCGCACCACACCCGTGCCACCGTGGCCGAGGCCCGCCAGCTGGCCTGGCTGGTGGACCGCCCGAACACCCTGATCAAGATCCCGGCCACCAAGGCGGGTCTGCCGGCGATCACCGAGACGATCGGCAACGGCATCAGCGTCAACGTCACGCTGATCTTCTCGCTGGAGCGCTACCGCGAGGTCATGGACGCCTACGTCTCCGGTCTGGAGAAGGCGAAGGAGCGGGGCCTGGACCTCTCCAAGATCCACTCGGTGGCCTCCTTCTTCGTGTCCCGCGTGGACACCGAGATCGACAAGCGGATCGACGCGCTCGGCACCGACGAGGCCAAGGCGCTGCGCGGCAAGGCCGCCGTCGCGAACGCGCGGCTCGCCTACCAGGCGTACGAGGAGGTCTTCGCCTCCGACCGGTGGAGCCCGCTGGAGAACGCCGGCGCCAACAAGCAGCGTCCGCTGTGGGCGTCGACGGGCGTGAAGGACAAGGCGTACAAGGACACCATGTACGTCGACGACCTGGTCGCCCCGAACACCGTGAACACCATGCCGGAGGCCACCCTCTTCGCCACGGAGGACCACGGCGCCATCACGGGCGACACCGTCGCCGGGACGTACGAGCAGGCCCGCGCCGACCTGGACGCGGTCGAGCAGCTCGGGATCAAGTACGACGACGTCGTCCAGCTCCTGGAGGACGAGGGCGTCGAGAAGTTCGAGGCGTCCTGGATCGACCTGCTGAAGTCGACCGAGGCGGAGCTGAAGCGCCTCGCCCCTTCGGAGGGCTGACACCTTGTCCTCCCCCGGAGCGAACCCGCTCCGTGACCCCGCAGACCGACGGCTCCCGCGTATCGCGGGGCCGTCGGGCCTGGTCATCTTCGGCGTCACGGGTGATTTGTCACGAAAGAAGCTGATGCCCGCGGTGTACGACCTCGCGAACCGGGGTCTGCTGCCGCCGGGCTTCTCGCTGGTCGGGTTCGCCCGCCGCGAGTGGGCCCACGAGGACTTCGCGGAGGTCGTCCACGACGCGGTCAAGGCACACGCCCGTACGCCGTTCCGCGAGGAGGTCTGGCAGCAGCTCATCCAGGGGATGCGCTTCGTCCAGGGCACCTTCGACGACGACGACGCCTTCGAGCGCCTGCGCGCCACGATCGACGAGCTGGACAAGGCGCAGGGCACGGGTGGCAACTTCGCCTTCTACCTGTCCGTGCCGCCGCGTTCGTTCCCGGTGGTCATCCAGCAGCTGAAGAAGCACGGGCTGGCCGACCAGACGGGCGGCTCCTGGCGCCGCGCGGTGATCGAGAAGCCGTTCGGCCACGACCTCAGGTCGGCCGAGGAGCTGAACAAGGTCGTCCACGAGGTCTTCGCCCCGGACCAGGTCTTCCGGATCGACCACTACCTCGGCAAGGAGACCGTCCAGAACATCCTGGCGCTGCGCTTCGCCAACACCATGTTCGAGCCGATCTGGAACCGGTCCTTCGTGGACCATGTGCAGATCACCATGGCCGAGGACATCGGGATCGGCGGCCGGGCCGGGTACTACGACGGGATCGGCGCCGCCCGTGACGTCATCCAGAACCACCTGCTGCAGTTGCTCGCGCTGACCGCGATGGAGGAGCCCTCCTCCTTCGACGCGGACGCGCTGGCGGCGGAGAAGACCAAGGTGCTCGGCGCCGTGAAGCTGCCCAAGGACCTGGGCCGCTCCACCGTGCGCGGGCAGTACGCGGCGGGCTGGCAGGGCGGCGCGAAGGTCATCGGCTACCTCCAGGAGGACGGCATCGACCGCGGGTCGAAGACCGACACGTACGCGGCCGTCAAGGTGGAGATCGACAACCGGCGCTGGGCGGGCGTGCCGTTCTACCTGCGCACGGGCAAGCGCCTGGGCCGCCGTGTCACCGAGATCGCGGTGGTCTTCCAGCGTGCCCCGCACTCCCCCTTCGACACGACGGCGACCGAGGAGCTGGGCCAGAACGCGATCGTCATCCGCGTCCAGCCCGACGAGGGCGTCACCGTCCGCTTCGGCTCCAAGGTGCCCGGCACCTCGATGGAGATCCGGGACGTCTCCATGGACTTCGCGTACGGCGAGTCCTTCACGGAGTCCAGCCCGGAGGCGTACGAGCGGTTGATCCTGGACGTCCTGCTGGGTGACTCGAACCTCTTCCCGCGTACCGAGGAGGTCGAACTGTCCTGGCGGATCCTCGACCCGATCGAGGAGTACTGGGACAGCCACGGCAAGCCCGCGCAGTACCCGGCCGGCACGTGGGGGCCCGTCGAGGCGGACCAGATGCTCGAACGAGACGGACGGAGCTGGCGCCGGCCATGAAGATAGACCTCACCGACACCACGGCCAGCAAGATCAACAAGGCGCTCGTGCAGGGCCGCCGCGCCATCGGCACGCCCGCCGTCGGCATGGTCCTCACGCTGGTCGTGGTCACCGACGAGGAGAACGCCTACGACGCCCTGAAGGCGGCCGGCGACGCCTCGCGCGAGCACCCCTCGCGCACCCTCGTCGTCATCCGCCGCGTCTCGCGCAGCCCCCGGGACCGCACCCGGTCCCGCCTCGACGCCGAGGTGCGGGTGGGCGCGGAGGCGAGCACCGGGGAGACGGTCATCCTGCGGCTGCACGGCGAGGTCGCCGACCACGCGCAGTCGGTGGTGCTGCCGCTGCTGCTGCCGGACGCCCCCGTCGTCGTCTGGTGGCCGGTCGACGCGCCGCTCGACCCGGCCGGGGACGCGCTGGGCGCGCTGGCCCAGCGCCGGGTCACCGACACCTACGCGGCCGAGCAGCCGGTACGGGAGCTGTCGGCCCGCGCCGACACCTACGCGCCCGGCGACACCGACCTGTCGTGGACCCGCATCACGCCGTGGCGTTCCATGCTCGCGGCCGCCCTCGACCAGGTCGTCTGCGAGGTCAGGTCCGTCGAGGTGGAGGGCGAGGAGTTCAACCCGAGCTGTGAGCTGCTCGCCATGTGGCTCGCGGACCGGCTGGACGTCCCCGTCCGGCGCTCGCTGTCCGCCGGCCCCGGCCTCACCGCGGTCCGCATGGACACCGACTGCGGGCCGATCGCCCTCGACCGCGCCGACGGCTCGCTGGCCACGCTGTCCATCCAGGGCCAGCCGGACCGTGCGGTGGCGCTGAAGCGGCGGGACACGGCGGAGCTGATCGCGGAGGAACTGCGGCGGCTCGACCCGGACGACACCTACGCCTCGGCCCTGCGCCACGGGGTGGAACGGCTGCACGCCCCCTCGCAGCCGTCCGCGCCGGAGCCGGCGACCCGGGACGACGCGCCCGCCGAGGGGGAGTCGCCGGCCAAAGGAGACGCCCCCGACGACACGGCGGAAGCTGTCCCGGCTCCCGTCGAAGCCGCTGCGAAAGCGCCCGCGCGGGACGCGACGGCGGCGGAACCGGTGAAGAAGGCGGCGGCGAAGTGAGCACACCCCAACTGGTCGTCCACCGCGACAAGGAACTGATGGCGCAGGCCGCCGCGGCCCGGCTGATCACGAAGATCGTGGACGCCCAGGCCTCGCGCGGCACGGCGTCCGTCGTCCTCACCGGCGGCCGCAACGGCAACGGCCTGCTGGCCGCGCTCGCCGCCGCGCCCGCACGGGACGCCATCGACTGGTCCCGCCTGGACCTGTGGTGGGGCGACGAGCGCTTCCTGCCCGAGGGCGATCCGGAGCGCAACGTCACCCAGGCCCGCGAGGCGCTCCTCGACTCCGTCCCGCTGGATCCGAAGCGCGTGCACGCCATGCCCGCGTCGGACGGCCCGCACGGCACGGACGTGGAGGCGGCGGCGGCCGCCTACGCCGAGGAACTGGCCGGGGCGGCCGTCCCGGAGAATCACGCCCCGGTCCCGACGTTCGACGTCCTGATGCTGGGCGTCGGCCCGGACACCCATGTGGCGTCCCTGTTCCCGGAACTCCCCGCGGTACGGGAGACGGACCGCATGGTGGTGGGCGTCCACGGCGCACCCAAGCCGCCACCGACCCGCGTCACCCTCACCCTGCCGGCCATCCGCGCGGCCCGCGAGGTGTGGCTGCTGGCGGCCGGCGAGGACAAGGCGAACGCCGCGGCGATCGCCCTCTCGGGCGCCGGTGAGATCCAGGCCCCCGCGGCAGGCGCTCGTGGCCGCGCCCGCACCCTGTGGCTCCTGGACTCGGCAGCGGCATCCCAACTCCCGAGGTCCCTGTACCCACCGGCTTCGCCCTGACGGACCACCTGACGACGCCGGGCCCGCCGTACGGTGGCGGACCCGGCGTCGTCGCACGTCAGGGCGATTCCGGGAACCCGTACTCCCGCCAGGCACCGGGCTCGTGCCGGATCCCGGCCAGGAGGTCGGTGAAGACGGCCCCGTCGAAGAGCACCCCGTTGTACTCGGCCGGAATGCGCACGTCGTTGATGACGGCGGTGGGGGTGCCCGGCCCCTGGGGCTCCTCCTTGCCACCGGCGCGTTCGTAGGCCTTCTCGGAGGCGGTCACGAAGGCGCGGTACTCCATGCCCCGCACGGCGGAGTCGAACGCCGGGCCGCGCAGCCCCTCGACCTGACCGGCCAGTTCGAGCAGCCGGGCGTCGGTGAAACCGTCGACGCTCTCCTCGGGCTGGTTGTCGTAGAGCACCTCGTGGTACTCGGCGAACCTTCCCTCCTCCAGCGCCGCCCGCAGTGCGTTGACCGCCTTCTTCGAGCCGCTGCCGCCGACCCGGTCGTCGAGGAAGGAGGCGAGGGTGTACTCGGTCACCGCGTCCCTCAGCACGACGGCGTCCCGTAGCTCCGGACCCGCTCCGGAGGTCTCGAACTCCTCGCAGACCGGGCAGCGCGGATCCTCGTAGAGGCGGACCACGACGGCGGCGGACGGATCCCCGACCACGATGGTCGTGCCGTCCGCCGCCAGCTTCTCCGGCACCTCCTCCAGGCTTCCGTAGGGCACCGTCCGTTCGCCGCAGCCCGTCAGCGACATGCCCAGCACCATCACGGTCGCCGCCGCAGCGGTCACCGCGCGTCTCTTCCCCACCCTGTGCACCCCTTCTCCCCTTGCGTCAGCGGGAGGGTAGGCGAACAGGTGACCGACGCGCACGGGATTTCCGGGCCGGCGGAGTCCTACTTGACCGACCCCGCCATCACCCCCTGGACGAAGTGGCGCTGGAAGGCGAAGAACACTGCCACCGGAACGATCAGGGAGACGAACGCGCCGGGGGCCAGGACGTCGATGTTGCTGCCGAACTGGCGGATCTGGGACTGGAGTTCCACCGTCAGGGGCTGGGAGGAGCTGTCCGCGAAGAGGAGGGCCACCAGCATGTCGTTCCACACCCACAGGAACTGGAAGATGGCGAGGCTGGCGAGGGCAGGCCGGCCCACCGGGAGGATCAGGCGGGTGAAGATGCGCCACTCGCTGCCGCCGTCCATCCGGGCCGCCTCCAGCATCTCCTTCGGTATCTCGGCGAAGTAGTTGCGCAGCAGGAAGACCGCGAACGGCAGGCCGTAGGCGACATGGAAGAGGACCACGCCGGGGATCGTGCCGAACAGGCCCAGCTGGCCGAAGAGTTTGGCCACCGGGAGCAGGCCGATCTGGACCGGCACCACCAGCAGGGCGACCACCAGCAGGAACAGCGGCTCGCGGGCGGGGAAGTCCAGCCAGGCGAAGGCGTATCCGGCGAGGGCCGCGACGACGACGACCAGGAAGGTCGTCGGCACCGAGATCAGCACCGTGTTCCAGAACGCCTGCGTGATCCCGGAGTTCTGCAGCAGCGCGGAGTAGTTGTCGAAGGACAGCTGGCCGGGGCTGGTGAACACCGTCCACCAGCCGCCCTTGGCGGTGTCCTCGGCGGACCGCAGCGACGACAGGAACAGCCCCGCCAGCGGGGTGAGCCAGATCAGGCCCACCACCACGAGGAAGGCCTGCACCAGGCTGTTGCCGAGGCTCCGGCGTACGGCGTTCATCGCTGGCTCCTTCGGAAACGGCGGACATTGAAGACCATCGCGGGGACCACCAGGAGCAGCAGCAGGACGCCCAGCGCGCTGCCGAGCCCCTGGTCGTTGCCGCCGCCGAAGGACACCAGCCACATCTGCGTCGCCAGCACGGTCGCGTCCTCCTGCACCGGGCCGGGCGCGATGATGTAGACGAGGTCGAAGACCTTCATCACGTTGATCACCAGCGTCACGAACACCACCGTCAGCACCGGCGCGAGCAGCGGCACCGTGATCTTCCGGAAGATCTGCCACTCGTTCGCGCCGTCCATCCGCGCCGCCTCCAGCGCGTCCCGCGGCAGCGCGGACAGACCCGCGCCGATCAGGACCATCGCGAAGCCGGTCCAGATCCACAGGTACGCCCCGATGATCGCCGGTGTGACGAGTGCCGGGCCGAGCCAGGAGACGCCCTCGTAGGGCGGCGCGAAGTTCGAGGCCGGGAGCCGCACGGTGTACGAGCCCGCCTCCAGCCCCTCGAAGCGGAAGGATCCGTCGGACGCGGTGGTCGCCGTGGCGGCCGTCCTGCCGTCGCGCACCGCCTCCACCGCCATCTCGGGCAGCCCGCTCTCCTGCCGGTCGACCCGGCCCTGCTCCCCTCCCCCGCCGGGCGTGAAGTCCAGGTACACGACGCCGCGCAGCTCGCTGGGGCCCGCTTTCCGCCCGGCCGCCCGGTACGCGGGCTCCGCGCCGCCGGGCAGGTCACCCGGCAGCACCCCGACCAGGCCGAGCGCCACCGTGTCGCCCGGTGAGACACCCGCGCTGGTGCGGTACGCCCCGTCGGCCTCCGCGGTCATCCCCTGGCCGTCGCGCGCCCGCGCGGTCGGGTAGGACGACGTGCCCTCGAAGGCGTCGTGGACGGAGACCACGGCGGCGTTCAGCACGCCCTTGTCCGGGTCCTCGTCGTAGGCCAGCCGGAAGATGATGCCGGCGGCCAGGAAGGACACCGCCATCGGCAGGAAGAGCAGCAGCTTGAAGGCCGTGGCCCAGCGGATCTTCTCCGTCAGGACTGCCAGGACCAGCCCCAGCCCGGTCAGCAGCGTCGGTGCCACGACGACCCAGATCGCCGTGTTGCGCACCGCCTTGAGCGTCGCCGGGTCGCGGAACATCTCGGTGTAGTTGTCGCCGCCCACGAACCGGGTGCCGGACGCGTCGAAGAAGCTGCGGCCGACGGAGAACAGCACGGGGTAGACGACGAGCGCACCGAGCAGGAGCAGCGCGGGCAGGACGAAGAGCAGGGCGACGACCGGCCCCCGCCGCCGCCGGCGCCGGTCGTTCCCGGCACCGGCGGCGGCCGGGCGGCTCGCCTCTTTCACGAGCGTCGCGGTCATGGCCGTCAGTTCCCGTACGCCTTGGCCGCCGCGGCCTCCAGCTCGGCAGCGGTGCCCTTCGGGTCGGCGGGGTCGCGCAGGAAGTCCTGGAGGATCTTCCACTCGCCGGCGCCCTTGGTGCCGCCGAAGGCCGCCGGTGCCTGGTCGGACATGTCGAAGCGGACCGAGTCGCCCGCGCCGACCAGGGACTCGGCGGTGGCCCGGGTGACGTCGTCGCCGTAGGAGGCGAGGTCGACGGCCTTGTTCGGGGACAGGAAGCCGCCCGCCTCGGCCCAGACCGCGGCGGCCTCGGGGCTCGCCAGGTACTCCAGCAGCTTCATCCCGGCGTCGGCGTTCTTGCCGTCCTTCAGGACGACGGCCGCGTCGCCGCCGCTGACGACCGGGGCGTCACCGCCGCCGACCGGCGGGAACGGGAAGAAGTTCGCGTCCTCGCCGATGGTCTTGCCGAACTGGTCCTTGGCGACACCGGCCACGAAGTCGCCTTCGTAGACCATGCCGGCCTCGGGCTTCGGCCCGAACACCTTCTCCACCGAGCCCGGGAAGTCGGTGTTCAGGGCGCCCTTCTGGCCGCCCGCGAGCAGTTGCTTGTCCTGGAACAGCTTGCCGAGGGTCGTCAGCGCCTCGACCACGGACGCGTCCGTCCACTTCAGTTCGTGCGCGGCGAGGGCGTCGTACTTCTCGGGACCGGCCTGGGAGAGGTAGATGTTCTCGAACCAGTCGGTGAGCGTCCAGCCGTCCTGTCCGGCGACCGAGAACGCCGCGAGCCCGGAGTCGGAGACGGTCTGCCCGGCCTTCAGCATCTCCTCGTAGGTCTTCGGCGGCTCGACCCCGGCCTGGGCGAGCGCGTCGGGGCTGTACCAGACGGTCGACTTGTGGGCGGCCTTGAAGTACAGGCCGTACAGCGTCCCGTCGACGCTGCCGTACGTCTTCCAGACGTCGGCGTAGTTGGTGCCCACGGACGTCTGGGCGGCCTTGGACAGCGGCTTCAGCCAGCCCTCCTTCGCGAACTGCTGGAGCACGCCCACCTGCGGGACCATCACCACGTCCGGGGCGTTGCCGCCCTCGATCTTGCTGCCGACGACGGTGGAGACGTTGTCACCGGTGGACACGAACTGGGTCTTGGCGCCGGTCTTCTCGGTGAAGGCGTCGAGCACCTTCTGGAAGTTCTCCTGCTCGCTTCCGGACCAGACCCCGGCCACGCTGACCGTCTGGCCGCTGAGCGCCTTGTCACCGCCGCCGGCCGCGACCGGGCCGCCGCCGCCGCAGGCGGTCGCGCCGAGCGCCAGGACGAGCGCGGTGCAGCCGGTGAGCAGGGTGGTACGTCGTCGCATCATCGTTGATGTCCCTTCAGGGGGTGGGAGTCGAGGGTTCGGTGATCCACCAGACGGCGGTGGAGCCGGGCAGCACCCCGGCGTCCGGGCAGGGCCCGCTCGCCAGCAGGGGGGTGCCGCGGACCGGCGCGGGTGTGGGGGCCGTGCCGAAGTTCACGGCGCAGACCAGGTCGTCGCCGCGGACGAAGGCCAGGACGCCCGGCGGGGTCTCCAGCCAGCGCAGCGTGCCCTCGCCCAACTGGGCCAGTGAGGAGCGCAATTGGAGGCCGTCGCGGTACAGGTGCCAGAAGGAGCGGGTGTCGGCGAGAGCCCGGTCGGTGGCGTGCTCGGCGAACCACTCCGGCTGCGGCAGCCACGGCTTGACGCCCTCGACGCCGGAGGTGAAGCCGAACGGGGAGGCCTGTCCCGACCAGGGCAGCGGCACCCGGCAGCCGTCGCGGATCCGGGCCCGGCTGCCGGTGCGGTGGAAGATCGGGTCGGTGAGCACGTCGTCGGGCAGGTCGACGACCTCGGGAAGGCCCAGCTCCTCGCCCTGGTAGATGTACGCGGCTCCGGGCAGCGCCAGCATCAGCAGCGCGGCGGCGCGGGCGCGGGCGGCACCGAGGCCGCTGCCCTCGGTGGCCGGTTCGCCGTAGCGGGTGACGGTGCGGACCTGGTCGTGGTTGTTGAGGACCCAGGTCACCGTGGAGCCGGTCCCGGCGATGTCCTGCATCGCCTCGGAGATGACCTTGCGGAAGGCGTCCGGGTTCCAGGGCGCGCCGAGCAGGTCGAAGAAGAAGGCCTGGTGCAGCTCGTCGGGGCGGACGTACAACGCGTGTTCACGGGCGGTGGGCACGGACACCTCGCCGACGAGGAGGCGTTCGACGCCGTCGCGGGCGGCGTACTCGTCGCAGGTCGCGCGCCACCGCCGCCACACGTCGTGCACCTCGGGCCGGTTCCAGGCGAGCGGGTTGACCGAGTCACGGGTGCGGGCGTCGGCCTCCGGGTCCGGGGAGTCGGGCAGCTCGGGGTGTTTGAAGAGGCCGGCGGCCACGTCGATGCGGAAGCCGTCGACGCCGCGGTCGAGCCAGAAGCGCAGGGTCCGGTCGAACTCGGCGCCGATCTCGGGGTTGCGCCAGTTCCAGTCGGGCTGCTCGGGCGTGAACATGTGCAGGTACCACTGGCCGTCGGGCACCCGCGTCCAGGCGGGGCCGCCGAACATGGCGTGCCAGTTGTTGGGCGGTTCGGCGCCGTCCTCGCCGCGGCCGTCGGCGAAGTGGAACCGGGCGCGGGCGGCGCTGCCGGGCGGCGAGGCGAGGGCCTCGCGGAACCACGGGTGCTCGCTGGAGCAGTGGTTCGGGACGATGTCGAGCAGCACCTTGACGCCCAGGCGCCGGGCGGCGCGCACCAGCAGGTCGAACTCGGCGAGGTCGCCGAACAGCGGGTCGACGTCGCAGTAGTCGGCCACGTCGTATCCGTGGTCGTGCTGCGGCGAGGGGTAGAAGGGGCTCAGCCAGATCCCGTCCACGCCCAGCTTCTTCAGGTACGGCAGTCCGGTGCGGACGCCGGCGAGGTCGCCGATGCCGTCTCCGGTGCTGTCGAGGAAGCTGCGGACGTAGACCTGGTAGATCACCGCGTCCCGCCACCAGTGGTGCTCGTTCAACCCATCGATCCATCTCTACGCAGGCAGCTGTTATGCATGCATGTTAAGTAGCGATGTCGCGCGGGTGTCAACGAACGGACGCAAGCTACCGAGGAGTTGTCTTGAGCATAAGGTGACCTAACCGGGCATTACGGGCCCAGTTGAGATGTGCGCGTTACCTAACAGGTAACTAGCGACCGGAGGTGGCGGCGAGCTCGCGCGCCAGCCGTCGCACCGCGCCCCCGGGCGTCTCCCGGCCGTTCATCGCGTCGTGCACGACCGCCTGCACCACCAGGCTGACCTGGTCGTAGCGCGGGCTCTTGGGGCGCGGCGCGGCCGCGAGCACGCTCGCGCGCAGGGTCGGCAGGTAGGGGAAGTCCCTTGTCAGCGCCGGGTCCTCGTAGAGCGCGGCCCGTACCGGCGGCAGCGCGCCGCGCGTGAGGACCTGGCGCTGGACCGGCTCGCTCGTGAGGTACGCCATCAGGCGCGCGGCCGTGTCCGGGTGCCGTGTATGGCTGCTGACGGCCAGGTTGGAGCCGCCGAGCACACTCGTGCCGGGCCCGTCGGGTCCGGGCAGGGGCACGGCGCCGACCTTGCCGGCCAGCGGGGAGCCGGCGGCCGAGGCGGCGGCGTAGGCGTACGGCCAGTTGCGCAGGAACAGCAGACGGCCGTCGAGGAAGGCCTGTTTGGACTCCTCCTCCTTGTAGGTCAGCGCCTGCCGCGGGATCCAGCCCTCGCGGACGCCCCGGGCGAGGAAGCCGATGCCCTCGCGGGCCGCGTTCGAGTTCACGGTGACGCGTTCGCCCTCGTCGCCGAGGATCGTGCCGCCCGCCGAGTACACGGCCTCCGCCGCGTTGACGGTGAGGCCTTCGTAGGGCAGGAACTGCCCGGCGTAGCCGTCGAGGCCGTACTGCGGCGCGACGGTCCGCGCGGCCCGCTCCAGTTCGGCCCAGGTGCGCGGCGGCGGGACGCCCGCCTCGGCCAGGACGTCCTTGCGGTACAGCAGCAGCCCGGCGTTGGTGACGTACGGCACCGCGTACAGCCGCCCGTCGTAGGTGGCGGTGTCGACGACCGGGGGCAGGAAGGCGCCGAGCGGGAAGCGGTCGCGGGGCAGCGGGCGGATCCAGCCGGCCGCCGCGAACTCGGAGGTCCAGGCGACGTCGATGTTGAGGACGTCGAAGCGGCCGCGGGAGCCGCCCCGGAGGTCGGTGATCATCTGTGCGCGGGTCTCGTCGGCGGAGTCCGGCAGTTCGACGAGCGTGACCTTCTCGGCGGGGTGGGTGCGGTTCCAGTCCTGGAGCAGGGGGCCGAGATAGCCGGTGAGGTCGCCGGCGGTGGCCAGGGTGAGGGGCCCGCGGCCGCCCGCCGGGCCGTCGTCGGCGCGGGCGCCGGAGGTGACGTAACCGGTCAGTACGACGACCAGGACGAGGAGGCCCCTACCGGCGGCGTCCATCCACCGCATAGGTTCCTCCCTGTACCGAGGCGACGGGCCCCTTCGCCCGGAGTCAGTCGCCATGTATACCTGTTAGGTATGGGCGATACTAGGGCGTGGAGCACAATGAGCGGACGCGAGGAGGAGAGCACGAGTGCGCCTGCCCCTCCTGGCACTCCTCGCGCGCGGACCGGCCCACGGCTACGAGCTCAAGCAGGACCTTGAGCAACTGCTGGGTGCCGCGTACCCTCAGCCGAACATCGGCCAGATCTACGTCACCCTCGCCCGGCTGGATAAGTCGGGACTGATCGAGGGCGAGGAGATCGAGCAGTCGAACCGGCCGAACAAGAAGATCTACCACCTCACCGACGCCGGGCGGGAGGCGCTGCACGCCTGGTACGAGGAGACGGCCGACGAGCCGCGGGTTCGCGACGAGTTCTTCATGAAGCTCGCGCTCGCCCCGCGGACCGGGCTGGCCGACCAGATCGCACTGATCAACAAACAGCGGCGCCAGTATCTGAACACCATGCGCAGCCTGTCGAAGCTGGCCGCCACCGAGAACCGCGACAACCGCGTCGCCCAGTTGCTGATCGAGGGCGCGATGCTGCATCTGCAGGCCGACCTCGACTGGTTGGAGCGCTGCCAGGAGGAACTGGAGGAGCAGGAGTGAGCGAGCACCGTCCCACTCCGCTGCTGCGTGCCGAAGGCCTGGTCAAGACGCATCATGGCGAGGGAGCCCCGGCGCATGCGGTGCGCGGCGTCGATCTGTGCGTGGCGCGCGGGGAGTTCGTGGCCGTGACCGGCCCGTCCGGCGCCGGGAAGTCGACGCTGCTGCATCTGCTCGGCGGGCTCCAGCGGCCGGACGCCGGCAGCATCTGGCTGGACGGCGAGTGCACGGACGCCTACGGCGAGGCGCGCTGGGCCGTGGAGCGCCGGCGGCGCATCGGGATCGTCTTCCAGTTCTTCAACCTGGTCTCCGACCTGTCGGTCGCGGACAACGTCGAGCTGCCCGCGCTGCTCGCCGGGGTCCCGCCGAAGCGCGCGCGGACCGAGCGCGAGACGCTGCTGGCCGAGCTGGGGCTGGACGGCAAGCAGCGCAGCATGCCGGGCGAGCTGTCCGGCGGTGAGCAGCAGCGGGTCGCGCTGGCGCGGGCCCTGGTCAACCATCCGCCGCTGCTGCTGGCGGACGAGCCCGCGGGCAGCCTGGACAGCCGGGGCACCCGTGAGGTGATGCGGCTGCTGTCCCGCTTCCACCAGCGGGGGCAGACCATCCTGCTGGTCACCCATGACGCCCGGCTGGCGAGCGCCGCGGACCGGGTCATCAGCTTCTTCGACGGACGCATCGCGGACGACGCGGAGCTGACCGGTGCCCCGTCGCGCCGGGTGGGGGCGTCCGGGGTGCTGGAGCTCAGGGACTGAGGCGGCGGGCGATGCGAGCGACCCTGCGCTGGGTGCACTCCGATCTGCGGGCGCACCGCGGAGAGGCGCTGTTCCTGGTGCTCGCGACCGCCGGCGTCGTCGCCTCGCTGCTGCTGGCGACGGCGCTCTTCGGCTACGCGACCAACCCCTGGCAGCGCGTGTTCACGCAGTCCCGGGACGCCCACGTGTGGATCCACACGGCCCCCTCCGCCGACGCGGGCAAGCTCTCGGGCCTCGACGGCGTGGACTCCGTCGCGGGCCCCTATCCCACCGAGTCCGCCACCCTCGCCGCCCGCGGCATCCGCGCCTCGGTCGAACTGCGCGGCTCCACCACGGACCCCGCCGACGGGCGCCCACTGCTCACCGCGGGCCGCTGGCTGGACGGCGCGCACCCCGACGGCGTCGTGCTGGAGAGCCGGCTGGCGCGCGCCCTGCTCGCCGAGCCCGGCGACGTCGTCGCCCTGCCGGGTACCGCGCGCACGCTCACCGTCGCCGGGATCGCCGACAGCGCCGAGCCGCGCTACCGCCCCGGCGAGCGGCCCGGCCTGGTCTGGGCGCTGCCGTCGGCCGTGCGCGCCCCGGACGGCGAGGTGACGGGGCTGCGCCTGACGGATCCGGACGAGACGGACTACGCCGTCCAGCGCGCTGTCACGGTGCTCGGGGCCGGGGCGGTCAGCGAGGTCTCCACCTGGCAGCAGGCCCGCTCCGAGGCCCAGGGCGACACCCGGCTGCTCGGCCAGGTGCTGGGCCTGTTCGGGCTGGGTGCCCTGCTCGCCGCCGGGCTCGCCGTGCACGGCGCGATCGGCACCCGGATACGGGGGCATCTGCGGGACATCTCGGTGCTGAAGGCAATCGGCTTCACGCCCGGGCAGGTCGTCCGGGTCTTCCTGCTCCAGCACGTGGCGTACGCACTGCTCGGAGCGGTGGCCGCGGCGGCGCTGACCCAAACCCTGGGCGGCCGGATACCCGGCCGCCTCGGGGACGCGATCGACGTGTGGCAGGGGCTGCCGGGGCACACCGCGGCCCTGGCCGGCATACCCGCTGCGGCCGTGCTGTTCATCGCCGCCACCACCGGACTCGCGGCATGGCGGGCCGGACGGGTGCCGCCGGTGCCGGTGCCCCGGAGCGCCGCCCCGGCCGCCGGACGGCTGTCGGGCCCGGCACGCGGCGCGCTGGGAGTACGACTGTCCCCCGCGCTGGTCCTCGGCTGGCACAAGGCGTTCGCCCGCCGGCCGCGCACGCCGGCCACCGTCGCCCGGCTGGCGCTGCCGCTGCTGCTGATCGTGGTCGCGATGAGCGCGTGGACCACCATCGACCGCTTCCACAGCAGGCCCGAGCAGGTCGGACTCGCCGCCGATCTCACCGTCCGCCCGGACCGCGAGATCGGCGACGGCGAGGTGCGCTCCCTGCTCGGCCGTGACCCGCGGATCGCCGCCGCCCACCCGGGCGTCGAGGTGGCGGCGCTGGTGCCGGGCCAGACGGGCACGATCGCGCTGCGCGGGCTCGGCACCCGCGCGGATCCCTACCCGTACGCCCTGGCCGAGGGCCGCCCGGCGCTCGGCCGGGACGAGGCGGTCGCCGGACAAGGGCTGCTCGACCTGCTCGGCGTACGCGTCGGCGATTGGGTGCGCATGACCGTCGGCGACCAGCCCCAGATCCTGCACATCGTGGGCCGCAGCATCGAGCCGGAGAACGCCGGCCGGGTCATCTCCACCTCGCTCGACACCCTGCGGGAGAACGACCCCGACCTGCGCCCCGCCCTCTACGAGCTGCGGCTGCGGCCCGGGGCCGAGGCGCACGAGGTGGCGGGCGACCTGGCGACGGCCGCGGGCGGCCATCTGGACGTGCACGCCGTGCCCGATCCGGTCGACGGGCTGTCGTCGCTGCGCGGAGTGGTGCTGGGCCTGATCGCCGTGCTGGCCCTCATCGGGATCGTCGAGCTGCTCACCGTCATCGGCGGCACCGTACGCGAGGGCGAGCGGGACCTGCTGGCGCTCAAGGCGATCGGCCTCACCCCACGGCAGATCACCGGCATCACCGTCACGGCCACCGCCTGCACCACTTTGATCGCGGTCCTGTTCGGCACGGCCCTGGGCCTGCCTCTGGCGCGCTGGCTGATCGACGCCCAGGGCAGCTCCAGCGGCATCGGCGCGGGCATCGCGCAGGGCCCGTCGCCGGGCCTGCTGCTGCTGTTCGGTACGGCCGCCGTCCTCGGCGCGGCCGCCCTCGCCGCCCTGCCCGCGACCCGCGCGGCCCGCCGTCGCCTCGCCGACACGCTCAGCGCGGTCGCCTGAGGGGCACGGACCCCGCGCGGGGGTCCCGTCAGGGGGTGAGCGCCGTGGCGCGGCGGTAGCTGCTGCCGTCGCGCTCGCGTACCAGCAGGCCGTTCTCGACGCAGTAGCGGCGCAGCGCGGACGTGTCGTCGTGGACGGTGCGGAACGCCTCGTTGACCTCACGCTCGGTGTATCCGCGGTCGGCGGCGAAGAGGGTCTGGGTCAGATGCTCCAGCAGCTCACGGCGCACGACCGGCCGGACGGGGATCGACGTCAGCCGCCCGTGGGCGAAGAATCCGGTCAGGCGCCGGGGCATACCGCTCTGCGCGGGCTCGGCGGTCCGGGCACGGCGGAAGACCGCCGGGTCGGCCTGGAGGGAACCGTCGGGCAGGCGTTCCACCAGCCCCGACGAGATCAGGCGTCCCAGGTGCCGGCGCGCGGCGGGAGAGTCCTCCTCGCGGGGCGGCAGGTCCTCCAGCACGATCCGGGCGTAGAGCCTCAGCCGTTCCGGGTCGGCGAGCGCGGCCATGAGCTGGTCCATGGGGAGGGGTGTCCTTCCGGCGGGTGACGGGCCGGAGCAGTGTCACCCGCCGGAAGCCGGCCGCGCATCCGCTTTTGCGTCCGCGCGGACCGGTCGCTTGGCTCAACGGCCGCGCAGCTCGCGGTACTTGGCGACCAGCGCCGTCGTGGAGGCGTCCAGGCCGGGCACCTGCGCGCCCTCGGTCAGGGCGGGTTCGACGCGCTTGGCGAGGACCTTGCCGAGCTCGACGCCCCACTGGTCGAAGGAGTCGATGTTCCACACGGCGCCCTGCACGAACACCTTGTGCTCGTAGAGGGCGACCAACTGGCCGAGCACCGAGGGGGTCAGCTCCCGGGCCAGGATCGTGGTCGTCGGGTGGTTGCCCTTGAAGGTCTTGTGCGCGACCAGTTCGTCGGGCACGCCCTCCGCGCGGACCTCCTCGGGCGTCTTGCCGAAGGCCAGCGCCTGGGTCTGGGCGAAGAAGTTGGCCATCAGCAGGTCGTGCTGGGCCTTCAGCTCCTCGCGCAGCTCGGCGACCGGCTCGGCGAAGCCGATGAAGTCCGCCGGGATCAGCTTGGTGCCCTGGTGGATCAGCTGGTAGTAGGCGTGCTGCCCGTTGGTGCCGGGCGTGCCCCACACGACCGGGCCGGTCTGCCACTGCACCTCGCGGCCGTCCCGGCCGACGTGCTTGCCGTTGGACTCCATGTCGAGCTGCTGGAGGTAGGCCGTGAACCTCGACAGGTAGTGCGAGTACGGCAGCACGGCGTGCGACTGGGCGTCGTGGAAGTTGCCGTACCAGATGCCCAGCAGCCCCATCAGCAGCGGCACGTTGGACTCGGCCGGCGCGGTGCGGAAGTGCTCGTCGACGAGCCGGAAGCCGTCGAGCATCTCCCGGAAGCGGTCCGGGCCGATGGCGATCATCAGCGACAGGCCGATCGCGGAGTCGTACGAGTAGCGGCCGCCGACCCAGTCCCAGAACTCGAACATGTTCGCCGTGTCGATGCCGAACTCGGCGACCTTCTCGGCGTTCGTCGACAGCGCCACGAAGTGTCTGGCGACGGCGGCCTCGTCCTTGAGGGCGGCCAGCAGCCAGGTCCGCGCGGAGGTGGCGTTGGTGACCGTCTCGATGGTGGTGAAGGTCTTGGACGCGACGACGAACAGCGTCTCGGCCGGGTCCAGGTCGCGGGTCGCCTCGTGCAGGTCGGCGCCGTCGACGTTGGAGACGAAACGGACGGTCAGCTCGCGGTCGGTGAAGGCGCGCAGCACCTCGTACGCCATCGCGGGGCCGAGGTCGGAGCCGCCGATGCCGACGTTGACCACGTTGCGGATCCGCTTGCCGGTGTGGCCGGTCCACTCCCCCGACCGGACGCGCTCGGCGAAGCCGGCCATCTTGTCCAGCACGGCGTGCACGCCGGGCACCACGTTCTCGCCGTCGACCTCGACCACCGCGTCCCGCGGCGCGCGCAGCGCGGTGTGCAGCACCGCCCGGTTCTCGGTGGTGTTGATCCGCTCGCCCCGGAACATCGCGTCCCGCAGCCCGAAGACGTCCGTGGCCACCGCCAGCTCGCGCAGCAGCCGCAGCGTCTCGTCGGTGACGAGGTGCTTGGAGTAGTCGATGAACAGGTCACCGACCTGGAGCGTGCAGCCCGTGCCGCGCCCGGGGTCCGTCGCGAACAGATCCCGCAGATGGGTGTCCGCGAACTCCTCACGGTGCTTGGCCAGAGCGGTCCACTCGGGTGTCTGATTCAGCCTGGTACGGCCGTCTGCGTTCATGGTCCCAACCTAGTTGATCAGGGGTGGACGTGAGCTGTCGTCGCGTCGTCGTGCCGTGCAACAACACATACGTCCCCCACGACCCCAGGTGTCAGCGGTGTCGACGGTGCCGTCGATCCGGGGACCAAGCGGAGCCGGCCGGGCACCGTGCGGTGCCCGGCCGGATCCAACTTCTAGATCTCGCCTCGCAGTTTGGCGAGCGCCTCGGCGAGGATCGCCTCGCCGTCCGCGTCGCTGCGGCGCTCCCGCACATAGGCGAGGTGCGTCTTGTAGGGCTCGGTGCGCGGCGGGTCCGGGGGGTTGTCCCGGTCCTGACCGGCAGGGAAGCCGCAGCGCGGACAGTCCCAGGTGTCGGGAACCTGCGCGTCGCTGGCGAAGCTGGGCTGCGTCTCGTGCCCGTTGGAGCACCAGAAGGAGATGCGCAGACGGGGCGCGGACTCGCCCCGCTCGGCTTCGCCCATCGGCCCCGCCCCGACCCGGCTTCCTCGGATCGCGTTGCCACTTGCCACGGTCGTAACTCCCTGCGTGATGGTGCCGCGAAGCGAGTCGGCGTTTCGCTTCGCTGCGAGCGCCTCAGTCTACGTAAGGCCCAACGCGCGTCCAGTGATTGGAGTTACAACCCCCCACCTAGACGCACGCCCCATGATAGGCCGCGCTCTGCTGCGCGTACCGAACATGGGGCGTTACGTGCGAAACGCGTGGGCGGTTCAGTTGTTGATCTTCATCATGATGCCCAGCACGACGATGCACGCGAACCACAGCAGACCGACCACCAGGGTGATCCGGTCGAGGTTGCGCTCGGCGACGGAGGAGCCGCCGACGGACGACTGCATGCCGCCACCGAACATGTCGGAGAGGCCGCCGCCCTTTCCCTTGTGCATCAGCACCAGCAGCATCAGCAGCAGGCTGAAGACGATCAGGGCGATCGAGAACCCCAAAACCACGGCTGGACCAACTTCCTCGGAAACGGATGAACGACGGGGGCACAGCGTTTACAGCCATGCCCCCGCAAGGGTACGACGGATCGCCGCTACCGCCTACTCACTGATCGGCCGGGAGCCGAGTCGGTGGCCGGCTCACTGGTCACGGAAGCGCACGATCTTGACGAACTCGTCCGCGTCCAGCGAGGCGCCGCCGACCAGCGCGCCGTCGATGTCGGCCTGCGCCATGATCTCGGCGACGTTCCCCGACTTCACGGAGCCGCCGTACTGGATGCGGACCTTGTCGGCCACGTCCTGGGTGTACAGCTCGGCGATCTTGCCGCGGATGGCGGCGCAGACCTCCTGGGCGTCCTCGGCACCGCAGACCTTGCCGGTACCGATGGCCCACACCGGCTCGTAGGCGATCACGATCGTCTCGGCCTGCTCGGCCGGGAGACCCTTCAGACCGCCCTCGACCTGGGCCAGCGTGTGCGCGACGTGGTCGCCCGCCTCGCGCACCGCCAGCTCCTCGCCGACGCACATGATCGGCGTCAGGTCGTGCTTGAAGGCGGCCTTGACCTTGGCGTTCACCAGCTCGTCGGTCTCGCCGTGGTACTGGCGGCGCTCGCTGTGGCCGATCGCGACGAAGGTGCACTTCAGCTTGGCCAGCATGGCGCCGGAGATCTCACCGGTGTACGCGCCGGAGTCGTGGACCGAGACGTCCTGGGCGCCGTACTTGATCTTCAGCTTGTCGCCGTCGACCAGGGTCTGCACCGAGCGCAGGTCGGTGAAGGGCGGCAGGACGGCGACCTCGACGGCCTCGTAGTCCTTGTCGGCCAGGGCGAAGGCGAGCTTCTGGACGTGGGCGATGGCCTCGAGGTGGTTGAGGTTCATCTTCCAGTTGCCCGCCATCAGCGGCGTGCGCCCGGAAACATTGGATGCGGCCATCGGGGTCAGTCCTCCAGTGCGGCGAGGCCGGGGAGCGTCTTGCCCTCGAGGTATTCGAGGGAGGCGCCGCCACCGGTCGAGATGTGGCCGAATGCGCTCTCGTCGAAGCCCAGGGTGCGCACGGCCGCGGCGGAGTCGCCGCCGCCGACGACCGTGAAGCCCGGGGAGTCGAGGAGTGCCTGGGCGACCGCCTTGGTGCCCTCGGCGTAGTCGGGGTGCTCGAAGACGCCCATGGGGCCGTTCCAGAAGACGGTGGCGGCGTCGGCGAGCTTCGAGGCGTACAGCTTGCGGGTCTCCGGACCGATGTCCAGGCCCTGCTGGTCGGCCGGGACGGCGTCCGCGGCGACGGTCGTGGGGTGGGCCGGAGCCTTCGTCTTCAGGTCCGGGAACTCGGGGGCGACCAGGACGTCGACCGGCAGGACCAGCTCGACGCCGTTCTTCTCGGCCCGCTCCATGTACTCCTGGACGACCGGGACCTGGTCCTGCTGGAGCAGGGAGATGCCGACCTCGTGCCCCTGGGCCTTCAGGAAGGTGTACGCCATGCCGCCGCCGATCAGCAGGCGGTCGGCCTTGCCGAGCAGCTGGTCGATCACGGCGAGCTTGTCGGAGACCTTGGCGCCGCCGAGGGCGACGACGTAGGGCCGCTCGACGTCCTGGGTGAGCTTCTTCAGGACGCCGACCTCGGTGGCGATCAGGTGGCCGGCGTAGTGCGGCAGCCGGGCCGGGAGGTCGAAGACCGAGGCGTGCTTGCGGTGCACCGCGCCGAAGCCGTCGCCCACGTAGACGTCGGCGAGGCCGGCGAGCTGGTCCGCGAAGGCGGCGCGCTCGGCGTCGTCCTTGCTCGTCTCACCGGCGTTGAAGCGCAGGTTCTCGATCACCGCGACCTGGCCGTCGGCGAGGGAGCCGACGGTGGCCTGCGCGCAGTCGCCGACCGTGTCGGTGGCGAACGCGACGTCGGTGCCGAGCAGTTCGCCGAGCCGCGTGGCGGCCGGGGCCAGCGAGAAGGCGGGGTCCGGGGCACCCTTGGGGCGGCCCAGGTGCGAGGCGACGACCACGCGGGCGCCCGCCTCGGCCAGCGCCTTGACGGTGGGCAGCACGGCGCGGATGCGGCCGTCGTCGGTGATGGTGGTGCCGTCCAGCGGCACGTTGAGGTCGGCGCGGACGAAGACCCGCTTGCCGGCCACACCGTCGTTGAGAAGCTCGTCGATCGTCTTCATGAAGGGGCTCCTGGGAAGGGCTCTCGATACGAGGGGGCTGGGCGATCCGTACGCGAGTCAGGGCTCGGGCGGCGCGGCGTGCGCTGCCCGAGCCCTGTCCTCACCTCAAGATGCCTGCGAGAAGCTGCTCAGAGCTGATTGCCGACGAAGACCGTGAGGTCGACGAGGCGGTTCGAGTAGCCCCACTCGTTGTCGTACCAGCCGAGGATCTTCACCGTGTTGCCCTCCTGGACCATGGTCAGGGAGGAGTCGAAGGTGCAGGAGGCCGGGTCGCTGACGATGTCCGAGGAGACGATCTCGTCCTCGGTGTAGACCAGGTAGCCCTTGAGGTCGCCGTCCTCGGAGGCCTTCTTGAACGCGGCGTTGACCTCGTCCTTGGTGACCTCGCGCTGCAGGGTCACGACCAGGTCGGTGGCCGAGCCGGTCGGGACCGGGACGCGCATCGCGATGCCGTCGAGCTTGCCCTTGAGCTGCGGCAGGACCAGGGCGGTGGCCTTGGCGGCACCCGTCGTGGTCGGGATGATGTTCTCGGCGGCGGCACGGGCGCGGCGCAGGTCCTTGTGCGGGAAGTCCAGGATGCGCTGGTCGTTCGTGTAGGCGTGGACCGTCGTCATGAGGCCCTTGACGATGCCGAAGTTCTCGTCGAGCACCTTCGCCATCGGCGCCACGCAGTTGGTGGTGCAGGAGGCGTTGGAGATGACGTGGTGGTTCGCCGGGTCGTACTTGTCCTGGTTGACGCCCATCACGATGGTGATGTCCTCGTCCTTGGCCGGGGCCGAGATGAGGACTTTCTTCGCGCCACCGGCGAGGTGCTTGGCGGCGTCGTCCTTCTTGGTGAAGATGCCGGTCGACTCGATGACGATGTCGACGCCCAGCTCGCCCCACGGGATGTCGGCGGGGTTGCGCTCGGAGAGCACCTTGATGGTGCGGCCGCCCACGGTGATCGTGTCGGCGGTGTGCGTCACCTCGTGCTTGAGACGCCCCAGGATGGTGTCGTACTTGAGCAGGTGAGCGGTGGTCGCGGTGTCACCCAGGTCGTTGACAGCCACGATCTCGATGTCAGCACCCTGCTCCAGCAGCGCGCGGAAGTAGTTACGACCGATGCGGCCAAAGCCGTTGATGCCTACGCGGATCGTCACGAACCGATCTCCTCGTTGGTACGCCGGCCGTTGATGCCGGCGAGCTGTATGGGATGTCCCCGACCGCCTACGACCCTACCTCCCCGCGGCCCCTGTGGTGACATCGAGATGGCCCATACACGGCAGGGCGGTCCGTACCCGTCAGTAGGGGTACGGACCGCCCGGGCCGTGCGAGCGGATCACCCGATGTGACTACGGATGGTGTGCCGTCACGGACCCTCTGTTCAGCGGTCGAGCGCGGCGAGCGCCTCCCGGATCAGGGCGCGGCGGTCGGCCGCTGCGGGGACGTGTTCCAGACCGAAACCGAGCAGCACCGTGTCCTCCGTGGTGACCGCTCCATATGTCTTGAACAGCTCTCCGGACAGGCCCCAGTCCGTGACCACCGCCGGGCTGCCCGCGGGCGGTCCGGTGGTGGTCCAGGCGCCGAGCGAGGTCTCGAAGCCGTCGGTCTGCCCCGCCGTGCCGCCGATGACGACGGCGGCGTTGTCGGCCAGGACGCCGTGGCCGCCGGAGCCGGGGTCGGTGACGTAGCTGAGGGAGAGCTCGACCGTCTTGCCGGCGTAGGCGGAGAGGTCGAACTCGACCTGCTGCCAGCCGTCGGCGGAACCGGTGAAGCTGTTCCAGGCGCCGCTGGTCCCGAAGGGCGTGCAGCCGTCGGCCCCGAGGGTCAGGTACCGCTCCAGCGCCGGGTGCGCCTGGAGGAAGAACCCGGCCTCGCACTCGGTCGGAACCGCGGTGCCGGTGGCGCCGTTCTTCTCCGGGAGCGTGGTCCAGTCGTCGGCCCCTGCCGTGTGGGCCTCCAGCACGGCGTGGTCGTAGCCGGCCTCGGTGTCCCACAGCAGCCGGGTGCGCAGCGTGGGAGCCTCGGCCGCGGTCACGGAGGTGAGGTCGACGGTGCGGGTCAGGCGGTTCCAGGCGTAGTCGGAGTGCGTGACGGCGGCCATGGACGCGCCCTCGTAGGGGCCGTAGGGATTGACGGTCCCCGGGTACTGGCCCGCGCCCTCGCTCGCGAACTGCGGGAAGGTCTCGACGGTCAGGGTGTCGGAGGTGACGCCGAAGGATCCGGCGGTGTTCAGCGGGTTGCCGGGCGCGTCGCCGAGCGTGGCCGTGACGCCGCCGAGCGCGCCGGTGCCGGTGAAGCCGGTGACGGCCGGGAGGGACGTACGGGTGTAGGCGCCCAGGTAGTACTGGCTGAAGTCGTTCGACAGGGTGCCCCCGCCGAGGTCGACGGAGCCGCCGGCCGTCTCGCCGGCCTCGATGAGCCTGCCGCCCTCGTTGAGGAAGGCGCGCAGCTGCAGCTGGGTGGCGACGCCCGGGCGGACGGCTCCGGTGTAGTGGACGACGGTGTCGAAGTGCGACAGCACGCCGAGCGCGTCCGGCGCGCCCTGGGTCGCGACGTCCCAGACGGCGGCCCGCTCCCCGTTGGCCTTGAGCGCGTCGACGTACGTCTGGGCCTGGGTCGCGGCCGTGCCCTCCTCGGCGACGACGAGGACGTCGCCGCGCGGCCGTTCGGCGATGGTGTAGGTGAAGTGCTCGCTCGTGGTGGCCTTACCCGAGCGCGTCTCGCCGGAGAACCAGACCTCGACCTCGTCCCCGGGCACGCCGTCGGCGACCTTCGCCCGGTACTCGTCGAAGTAGAGGTTGTCCTCGCCGCCGTACGTCTCGCCGCCCTGCCAGGCCCGCAGCCGCATGTCGTGCGTACGGCCGCCGTTGACGCGGTACTTGAGCTCCTTGTCGCGCACGGACTTCCGCGCCACGACGGAGACCTCCTGGTCGGCGCCGCGCGAGTACGACGTCGTGAACGCCGCCGGGGTGAAGTCGGGCGCGTCCACGCCGACCGACGACCTGGGCTGGTCGGGCCGCGCGGCGGACTCGGCGACGGAGAGCGCGAACGGGACGTTCTTGACGAACTCCTGCTGGATCAGCTTCTCGTCGTCCGGGAAGGTGAAGATCGACTCGCAGTCGGCCGGGTTCCAGGCGTCGTCCGGGTCGACGTTCGAGACGGTCTGGCAGGTGGACATCTCCGGGGTGAACATCGCCGTGCCGTGGACGTTGGCCGCGTGGCCGTCCGCCTCGCCGTTGGTGGTGTACAGCTCGGAGGAGAGCTGGGGGTGGTAGCCGGGGATCGCGGAGTTGTCCGGCGTACCCGCGAGGGACTTGTAGAGGACGTCGTCCGGGGTCGGGGTGGCGACCTGCCAGCCGACGCCGTAGAGCAGGAGCTCGGCGGCGGAGTGGTAGTTGATGCCGTACTCGAAGCCGATCCGCCGTTCGAAGGCGTCCAGCGCCTTGGTCTCGGGCTCGGAGTTCGGGCCGGGGCCGCGGTAGGTCTGGCTGGTGGGCTGGGGGGACGAACCCTCGTCGTCGTAGCCCCACTTGTAGGCGAAGTTGCGGTTGAGGTCGACGCCGTCGCCGATGGTGTGGGCGCCGTCGCCGTTGTTGTCCCGCATGTTCTTGCGCCACTGGCGGTCGCCGTCGGCGTGGTGCGTCCAGTCGTAGCCGTCGGGGTTGGCCGAGAGCACGAACCACAGTTCGGTGGTGTCGACGATCTTCCGGACGCGCTTGTCGGTGGCGTACTTGTCGAGGTAGTGGTGCATCAGCCGGCGGGTCATCTCCGGCGTGATCCACTCGCGCGCGTGCTGGTTGGAGACGTAGAGGACGGAGGGCTTGGCGCCGTCCTTGGTCTTCTTGGCGTTCTTGGTGAGCTTCAGGGCGAGGATGTCCTGGCCCTGGAGGGTCTTGCCGATGGAGACGACCTTGGTCAGGGACGGATGCTCCTGACCGGTCCGCAGGATCTCCTCCTGGAGGTTGCCCTTGCCGCTGTACGGCCGGAAGACCCCGTCGCCGGCGGCGGCCACGCGTGCGCGTGCCTTCGCCGAGAGCTTGTGCTCGGTGAGGTCGACGCCCTGCCGCTCCAGCTTCTCGGCCTGCTTGTCGGTCAGGTAGACCTCGACGGTGGCGGTGCCCTTGTCCGGGATCTGTTCGCCGAGTTCGTGACTGTCCTGACCGGTGGCGAGCAGCAGGGGTACCTGCTGCCGGGTGACGTCGGCGCGGAAGACCTTGACCTCGTCGGCGTCCGGTCCGGACGCCTTGTCGTCGGCCTGTGCCGCGGGCGCCAGGGTGAGGCCGCCCAGCAGGAGCACGCCGGCGGCGAGGATCGATCTCGCTCTTCGTCTCATGAGCCCCCCTTGCGGTGGTTCGCCACAGTGGCGAATGGATGCCAGGCTCATGACAGATCATGGTCAAGTCAAGAGCGCGTCAAGGGAGTTGAGTGCGCGGACCCGCTGCCGCCGGGAGGCTGAGGCGGTCGGGTACGCCGGTGCCGGGGAGCGTGCGGCGTCGTGACGCCGGTGCCGGGCCTGCCGGGGCAGGGAGCGGCACCGGTGAGTCCGACCCGGCGTCACCCGGCGAGATTGTCCGCCAGTTCCTCGCTGAGGTTCGCCTCCGTGCCCGGGATCCCCAGGTCCGACGCCCGCTTGTCGGCCATCGCCAGCAGCCGCCGGATACGGCCCGCGACGGCGTCCTTGGTCAGCGGTGGGTCGGCGAGCGCGCCCAGCTCCTCCAGCGAGGCCTGCTTGTGCTCCATGCGCAGCCGGCCGGCGGCCGCGAGGTGCTCGGGGACGTCGTCGGCGAGGATCTCCAGCGCACGCTGCACCCGGGCCCCGGCGGCGACCGCCGCGCGGGCGGAGCGCCGCAGGTTGGCGTCGTCGAAGTTGGCGAGCCGGTTGGCGGTGGCCCGCACCTCGCGGCGCATCCGCCGCTCCTCCCAGGCCAGCACCGACTCATGGGCACCGAGCCGGGTCAGCAGCGCGCCGATCGCGTCACCGTCACGGACGACCACCCGGTCGACGCCGCGCACCTCGCGGGCCTTCGCGGCGATCGACAGCCGACGGGCGGCGCCGACCAGGGCCAGCGCGGCCTCCGGACCCGGGCAGGTCACCTCCAGGGAGGAGCTGCGGCCGGGCTCGGTGAGCGAACCGTGGGCCAGGAAGGCCCCGCGCCAGGCGGCCTCCGCGTCGCAGGTGGCCCCCGAGACCACCTGCGGGGGCAGACCCCGGATCGGCCGGCCCCGGCCGTCGACGAGGCCCGTCTGCCGGGCCAACTGGTCGCCGCCCGCCACGACCCGCACGACGTAGCGCGAACCGCGTCGCAGACCACCCGGAGCCATCACGATCAGCTCCGAGCTGTGCCCGAAGATCTCCAGGATGTCCCGCTTGAGCCGCCGCGCCGCCATCGCGGTGTCCAGCTCCGCCTCGATCACGATGCGCCCGCTGACCAGGTGGAGGCCGCCGGCGAACCGCAGAATGGCGGAGACCTCCGCCTTCCTGCAGCAGGTCCGGGTGACGGGGAGCCGGGAGATCTCGTCCTTCACCGCTGCCGTCATCGCCATGGGCCGATCCTTCCATGCATCCGAAAAATACGGTCGTACGCGGCGGCCAGCAGCTCCGGGTCGTGCCGCGGAGTACCGTCCCTCCGGGCCACCGGTGCCAGCTCGACCGCGGCACCGAAACGCTTGGCGGCGTCGGTCAGTGAGTCGCGGTCGGGCACGGCGGCCTCGTCGGCCAGCACCACGTCCAGGGCGAGTTTAGGGGCGTGTCGTCCCAAAACCTCCAAATGACGCTGCGGGGAGAAGCCCTCGGTTTCTCCGGGCTGCGGCGCGAGGTTCAGCGAGAGCACCCGACGGGCCTTCGTCTCCGACAGCGCGTCCAGCAGCTTGGGGACGAGCAGGTGCGGGATGACCGAGGAGAACCAGGAGCCGGGCCCGAGCACCACCCAGTCCGCGTCCAGGACCGCCTCGACGGCCTCCGGGACGGCGGGCGGATCGTTGGGGACCAGGTGCACGGACTGCACCTCGCCCGGGGTGAGGGCGACGGTCGCCTGCCCGCGCACGGTGTCGATGTCCTCGGGTCGCTCACGGTCGTGCCCCTTGACCAGCGCCTGCAACTCCAGCGGGACCGCCGACATGGGCAGCACCCGCCCGTGCGCGCCGAGCAGCTTGCCGACCAGGTCGAGCGCCAGGACATGGTCGCCCAGCTGCTCCCACAGGGCGACGATCAGCAGGTTGCCGACCGCGTGCCCGTGCATCTCGCCACCGGACTGGAAGCGGTGCTGGATGACCCGGGCCCAGGTCTGGCCCCAGTCGTCGTCGCCGCACAGCGCGGCGAGGGCCTTGCGCAGATCGCCGGGCGGCAGCACGCCCAGCTCGTCCCGGAGCCGACCGCTGGAGCCGCCGTCGTCGGCCACGGTGACGACGGCGGTGAGGTCGCCGGTGATCCGGCGCAGCGCGGCCAGCGAGGCGGACAGCCCCATGCCCCCGCCCAGGGCCACCACCTTGGGCTGGGTGCCCCGGCGGCGCGCCCGGGCACCCCGGGGCTCGGTGAGCCGGCCGCCACGCCCCTCGGGGGTGGCCTTGCGCAGCCGGCTCAGCCGCAACGTACGTCCCGTCATTCCCGTCCCATGTCCCGGTGCACGACCACCGTCTCCACGCCCTCGGCCGCCAGGCGCGCGGCGAGCTTCTCCGACATCGCGACCGAGCGGTGCTTGCCGCCCGTACAGCCGACCGCGATGGTCACGTACCGCTTGCCCTCGCGGCGGTAGCCGGTCGCGATCAGCTGGAGCAGCTCGGCGTACCGGTCGAGGAACTCCTTGGCACCGGGCTGGTTGAAGACGTAGCCCGACACCTCCTCGTTGAGGCCGGTGAAGGGGCGCAGCTCCGGCACCCAGTGCGGGTTCGGCAGGAAGCGGCAGTCGACGACGAGGTCGGCGTCGACCGGCAGGCCGTACTTGTAGCCGAAGGACATGACGGTCGCCCGCAGCTCGGGCTCCTCCTCGCCCGCGAACTGGGCGTCCATCTTGGCGCGCAGCTCGTGCACGTTCAGGCTGGAGGTGTCGATCACCAGGTCGGCGTCGCCGCGCAGCTCGCGCAGCAGCTCGCGCTCGGCGGCGATGCCGTCGACGATCCGGCCGTCGCCCTGCAGCGGGTGCGGGCGGCGCACCGACTCGAAGCGGCGCACCAAGGCCTCGTCGGAGGACTCCAGGAAGACGATCCGCCGGGTCACCCCGCGCGTGTCGAGGTCGGCGAGGGACTCGCGCAGATTGTCGAAGAAGCGCCTGCCACGTACGTCGACGACGACCGCGATCCGTGCCACGTTGCCCTGCGAGCGGGCACCGAGCTCCACCATGGTGGGGATCAGCGCGGGGGGAAGGTTGTCGACCACGAACCAGCCGAGGTCCTCCAGGCACTTCGCGGCCGTCGAGCGGCCGGCTCCGGACATGCCGGAGATGATCACCAGTTCGGGGATGGCCGCCTCGGTGGCCCCGCCCGCGTCCCCGGCCGTGCCCGCCTGCGCCGCGTCGTTGCCGGCCTGCGCCGCGTCGTCGCCCGCCCTCGCCACGTCGTCCTGAGGCGCGTCGCTGCGCGTGCGTTCCTCGTCGGTCACCTTGTGGGATTCCTCGGGTTCCTGATCTCGCCGGTCCGTGGACTGCTTCTCGTACTCGGTCATCTCTCCTGCCCCCGTCGCTCGTCCGGGGCGCCCGTGGGCACGGGCTCCCCTGGAGCACCCGCCGTCGTCCCGGGTGCGCCGTCTTCCACGTCATCCATGATCTCTCCAGTCGCCGTGTTCACGGCGGGTGCGGCCGGGGCCGTGCGGGCGAGTGCCGCGGCGATCGTCTCGGCCGTCTTGCGGCCTATGCCCGGAACCTCGCAGATCTGGTCGATTGTCGCGGATCGCAGCCTCTTCACCGAACCGAAGTGCTTGATCAACGCCTGTTTGCGTGTCTCGCCGAGCCCGGGGACGTCGTCCAGGGGGCTGGAACGGATGCGCTTGGCGCGCTTGCTGCGCTGGTAGGTGATCGCGAACCGGTGCGCCTCGTCGCGGACGCGTTGCAGCAGGTAGAGGCCCTCGCTGCTGCGGGGCAGGATCACCGGGTCGTCGTCGCCGGGCAGCCAGACCTCCTCCAGGCGCTTGGCGAGGCCGCACACGGCGATGTCGTCGATGCCCAGCTCGTCCAGGGCGCGCTGGGCGGCGGCCACCTGCGGCCGGCCGCCGTCGACGACGACCAGCTGCGGGGGGTAGGCGAAGCGCTTGGGTCGGCCGTCGTCCTCGGTGAGGCCGCCGCCCAGGGGGGCGCCGCCACGTCCGAGGGAACCTTCCGCGCCGCCGTCGGCGAGCACGACCGTGCCGCCGTCACGGGGGGCACCGTTCGCCCCGCCGACACCGACCGCCGGGGAGCCGTCCGTGTCCACGGGCAGGGCGCCGTCCGCCGACGCGGGCACGCGACTGTCCGTGTCGTCAGCCATGGCGCCGTCCGCGTCGGAGGGCAGGCGGGCTTCCGCGCCGGCAGGCCGGGAGCCGTACGCGTCCACGGCCGGGTGGCCGTCCGCCCCGACAGACCCGGAGCCGTCCGTGTCGTCAGCCATGGCGCCGTCCGCGTCGGAGGGCAGGCGGGCTTCCGCGCCGGCAGGCCGGGAGCCGTCCGCGTCCACGGGCGGGCGGACGTCCGCCCCGACAGACCCGGAGCCGTCCGTGTCGTCAGCCGTGGAGCCGTCCGCGTCCACGGGCAGGGCGCCGGCGGCGGGCGCGGTGCTGTCGGTGAGCGGGGGCTCGGCGTCGGCCCACTCTCCCGTCCGCTCCTTCTCGGCGAGGTAGCGCCGGAAGCGGCGTGTGATCACCTCGTGCATCGAGCGCACGTCGTCCTGCCCGGCGAAGCCCTTGATCTGGAACCGGCGGTACTCGTTCTTCCGTTGCAGGCCGTCCTCGAAGACGACCATGGACGCCACCACGTCGTCGCCCTGGAGGTGCGAGATGTCGTAGCACTCGATCCGCAGCGGGGCGCTGTCGAGGTCCAGGGCGTCGGCGATCTCCTCCAGCGCGCGTGAGCGCGTGGTCAGGTCCGAGGCACGCCTGGTCTTGTGCAGCACGAGGGCCTGCAGGGCGTTGCGCTGCACGGTCTCCATCAGGTCCTTCTTGTCGCCGCGCTGCGGGATGCGCAGCGAGACGTTCGAGCCCCGGCGCACGGTCAGCCACTCCTGGACCGGCGCCACCGGCTCAGGCAGCGCCGGGACGAGGACCTCCTTGGGGACCGCGTCGCCCGTCTCCTCGCCGTAGAGCTGCTGGAGGGCGTGCTCGACCAGGGCGCCGGTGGTGATCTCCTCGACCTTGTCGGTCACCCAGCCGCGCTGACCGCGCACGCGCCCGCCACGGACGTGGAAGATCTGCACGGCCGCTTCGAGCTCGTCCTCGGCCACGGCGATGAGATCGGCGTCGGTCGCGTCGGCGAGCACGACCGCGTTCTTCTCCATGGCCTTCCTGAGGGCCTCGATGTCGTCGCGCAGCCGGGCCGCCCGCTCGTACTCCAGGTCCTCCGCCGCCTCCGCCATCTGCTTCTCCAGGCGGCGCAGGTAGGTGCCCGTGCGCCCCGTCATGAAGTCGCAGAACTCCTCCGCCAGCTCCCGGTGGTCCTCCTCGGAGATCCGGTCGACGCAGGGCGCGGAGCACTTGCCGATGTAGCCGAGCAGGCAGGGCCGCCCGGTACGGCGGGCGTTCTTGAAGACACCCGCCGAGCAGGTGCGCACCGGGAAGACGCGCAGCAGCAGGTCGACCGTGTCCCGGATGGCCCACGCGTGCCCGTACGGTCCGAAGTAGCGGACGCCCTTCTTCTTGTGGCCGCGCATCACCTGCACGCGCGGATACTGCTCGTTCATCGTCACCGCGAGGTAGGGGTAGCTCTTGTCGTCGCGGTACTTGACGTTGAAGCGGGGGTCGTACTCCTTGATCCAGGAGTACTCCAGCTGCAGCGCCTCGACCTCCGTGGACACCACCGTCCACTCCACGGACGCGGCCGTGGTGACCATGCTCCGGGTGCGCGGGTGCAGGCCGGCCAGGTCCTGGAAGTAGTTGGCCAGGCGCTGGCGCAGGCTCTTCGCCTTTCCGACGTAGATCACCCTGCGGTGCTCGTCACGGAACCGGTACACCCCGGGGGTGTCCGGGATGTCTCCCGGCCTGGGGCGGTAGCTGGAGGGATCGGCCATGTCTCACACCCTACTGGCGAGCGGTGACACTCCGGTGAGCCTGTGGACAACGCCCCTCACGGTGCCGGGCCGCCCGGTGGACGACGGCCCGCGGGGCACCGGTCGAACCTCGGCCACGAGCACACCACGGTTGGGCTGCAGGTGTTGTCGAGGCATGGTCAACACGCTTCAATGCGGAGGAACTCGGGCCGGTGAACGGCGGCGTACCGATGTGAAGGCGGCCTGCCGCCGCCCGGGTGCCCCGGACGACCTGCGCGAACGGCCTGACCAGCCGTCGTGATCCAGCACAGAAAGGCCCCTGCATGCCGCACGCCACACCGCACGCGGACGTCGTCCCCGCGGACCTGGACACCGACCTGCGCGCCGAACCGGGCACGGAACTGGACACGGCCCTGCGCGGCGGCCCCTTCCACGTCGCGCTGCGCGCCGCGATAGCCGCCCGCGGGCTGCCGCTGCAGCGGGTGCAGCATCACCTGACGCGTTACGGCGTGAAGGTCGGCGTCACGAGCCTGAGTTACTGGCAGCAGGGCGCCCGCCGCCCGCAGCGCCCCGAGTCGCTGCGCGCCGTACGGGCCCTGGAGGAGATCCTCCAGCTCCCTGAGGAGTCACTGATCCGGCTCCTCGCCGAACCGGCCGACGAGCCCGGATCCGCGCGCCGCCCCGAAGGCCGCTCCTACCGGTCCCTCGTCGAGGCCTCGGACGTCCTCGGCCGTCTGCTCGCCGAGCTGGACGCCCCGCTCGACGGCGGCCTGCACATGCTCGGGCACCACGAACAGGTGCGGATAGGGCCGCGCCGCGAGCTGCTGGGGCGCGAGTCGCACCACATCGTGCGCGCGCACCAGGAGGGCGTCGACCGCTTCGTGGCCGTGCACCACGGCGACCCGGGATGCGCACCGGACCGGACGCGTGTGCACGCGCTGGAGAACTGCCGTACCGGTCGCGTCCGTTGGGATCGTGAGACCGGCATCCTGGTCGCCGAGCTGCACTTCGACACCCGGCTGCGGGCCGGTGACACCTTCCTCTTCCGCTTCGCCGTCGAGGACGGCACGGCGGGGGTGTCCCGCGAGTACCTGCGCGCCTTCGGACCGGCGGGCGGTCAGTACGCCCTCCAGGTGCGGTTCGACGCCCAGGCGCTGCCGGTGCGCTGTCACCGGTTCGCCCAGCACTCGGCGGCGGCCCCGCGCAGCGGTCACCAGGACCTGCCGCTGACCGGCCGGCACCACTCGGTGCACCTCGTGGAGCCGAGGGTGCGGGCCGGGATCGTGGGGATCGGGTGGGAGTGGGACAGCTAGACGTAAACGTTTGCGCAAGCGTTTACGTGCGGCGCAGGATGGGATACGGTCCCCGCCAGGAAGGGCTCGGCCGGAATGGGCACGGCCAGGAAGGGCTCGGCCACGAGGAGGCCCCATGGCGACGATGGCGGATGTGGCGCGCAGCGCCGGAGTCTCCGTGGCCACCGTCTCCCATGTGCTGAACGGCACCCGGCCGGTGCTCCCGCGGACCCGGCAGGCCGTCCTGGACGCCGTCGACCGGCTCGGCTACACCCCCAACACCCTGGCCCGCTCCCTGGTGACCTCCCGCACCCGCTCGATCGGGCTCGCGGTCTCGGCCGTCAGCAACCCCTACTTCACCGAGATCCTCCAGGGCGTCGAGGCGACCGCCCTCGAAGAGGGCTACGGCCTGCTCATCGCCGACCCGCACGAGGACCCCCGGCACGAGCGCAAGGTCGTCCAGCTGCTGCACGAGCGACGCGTGGACGGCCTGATCGTCGCCCCCTCCCCCTCCCCGCGCGAGCTGCTCTCCTACCTGCACCGGCACAAGGTGCCCACCGTGCTCCTGGACCGTGTGGTGGACGATCCGGCGAGCGGCACACCGCGCTTCGACCAGGTGTGCGCGCAGAGCACGGAGCCGGTGACGAGCCTGGTCACGCATCTCGCGGAGCTCGGCCACCGCCGCATCGGCCTGGTCGCCGGCCGTCGCGGGCTGAGCACCACCGCCGAACGGATCACCGGGTACCGGCACGGGCTGGCCGCCGCCGGTCTCCCGCACGACGAACGCCTCGTCGCACACGGCGACTCCGAATCGGCCGCCGGGGAGCGCGCCACCGCCGCCCTGCTCTCCCTGGCCACGCCGCCCACGGCTCTCGTCACCGCCAACAACGCCATGACCATCGGCGCCCTGCACGCGCTGCGCGCCCGGGGCCTGTCCGTGCCCGACGACATCGCGCTGTGCTGCTTCGACGACTTCGCCTGGGCGGATCTGTTCTCCCCCCGGCTCACCGCGATCGCCCAGCCCAGCAAGGATCTGGGCGCCCAGGCCGTGCGGATCCTGCTGGAACGCCTCGCCGCTCCGGACCGGCCCGCCCGGACCGTGCGGCTCCCCTGCGCCTTCGTCCACCGCACGTCCTGCGGCTGCCCCGAGAAAGGACCCGACTCGTGATCGTCGTAGCCGGTGAGGCCCTGATCGACCTGGTACCGCAGGGCACGGGTGCCCTGGCCGGCCTTCGGCCCGCCCTCGGCGGCGGCCCGTACAACACGGCCGTGGCCCTCGGCCGCCTCGGCTCCCCCACCGCGTTCTGCTCCCGCACCTCCCGCGACGCCTTCGGGGAGGCCCTGCTGGACGGGCTGCGCAAGGCGGGCGTGGACGTCTCGGCGGTACAGCGGGGCCCGGAGCCCACCACCCTCGCCGTCGCGACGATCGACGAGAACGGCTCGGCCGCCTACTCCTTCTACGTCGAGGGCACCGCCGACCGCCTGTTCGCGGTCCCGCAGGGCCTGCCGGCCGCCACCCGCGCGGTGTCGTTCGGCACGTGTTCGCTGGTCCTGGAACCGGGGGCCGGCGCCTACGAGAAGCTGATGCGCACCGCCGCCGCGCAGGGCGTGTTCACCACGCTCGACCCCAACATCAGGTCGGGACTGATCCCCGACGCGGACGCCTACCGGGCGCGGTTCCTCGGCTGGCTGCCCTCGGTGACCCTGCTCAAGCTCTCCGAGGACGACGCGGCGTGGCTGGGCGGCACGCCCCGCGAGTGGCTGGCGGCGGGACCGTCGGCGGTGGTGATCACGCGGGGCGGTGACGGGCTGACCGTCTTCACCCGGGACGGTGGGGAGCACTCCGTGCCGGGCGAGCGGGTCGACGTGGTGGACACGATCGGCGCCGGCGACACGGTCAACGCGGCCCTGCTGCACGGTCTGGTGGCCGGGAACGCCCTGTCCCGCGAGGCCCTCGCCGCCCTGGACGCCGACGCCTGGAGGGGGCTCCTGCGCTTCGCCGCCCGCGCCGCGGCGATCACCTGCTCGCGGGCGGGCGCCGAACCGCCCTACGCCTCGGAGCTCGGCGAGATGTGACGGGCCCGGCGAAGGGGCGGTGACCGGCGGGCACTCCCCGCGGTCACCGCCCCTTCATATCGGTCTCTCAGGCCTTCCGGGCCCGCGTCGTCTTCTTCGCGGGCGCCTTCTTGGCCGCTCCGGCCGCCTTCTTCGCGGCCGTGTTGTTGACCGCCTTGGCCGTGGCCGTCCTCTTCGCGGGCGCCTTGGCGGCCACCGTCTTCCTGGCCGCCGCCTTGCGCGGGGCCTTCACCGCGGCGGCGTCACTGATCCGGTCGGCACCGAGGATCTCCCGCAGGAACTTGCCGGTGTGGCTGGTGGACACCGCGGCGACCTCCTCGGGCGTGCCCTCGGCGACGACGAGGCCGCCCCCCGCGCCGCCCTCGGGACCCATGTCGACGAGCCAGTCGGCGGTCTTGATCACATCGAGGTTGTGCTCGATGACGATGACCGTGTTGCCCTTGTCGACCAGGCCGGACAGCACCTTCAGGAGCTTGCTGATGTCCTCGAAGTGCAGACCGGTGGTCGGCTCGTCGAGTACGTAGACCGTGCGCCCGGTGGAGCGCTTCTGGAGCTCGCTGGCGAGCTTCACCCGCTGGGCCTCACCGCCGGAGAGGGTGGTCGCCGACTGGCCGAGGCGGACGTAGCCGAGGCCCACGTCGTGCAGGGTCCTCAGGTGCCGGGCGATCGCGGGGACGGCCTCGAAGAAGTCGAGCGCCTCCTCGATCGGCATGTTCAGGACCTCGGCGATGGACTTGCCCTTGTAGTGGACCTCCAGGGTCTCCCGGTTGTACCGGGCACCGTGGCATACCTCGCACGGGACGTACACGTCCGGGAGGAAGTTCATCTCGATCTTGATCGTGCCGTCGCCCGCGCAGTTCTCGCAGCGGCCGCCCTTGACGTTGAAGGAGAAGCGGCCGGGCAGGTAACCGCGGACCTTCGCCTCGGTGGTCTCGGCGAACAGCTTGCGGATGTGGTCGAAGACACCGGTGTACGTCGCCGGGTTGGACCGCGGCGTGCGGCCGATGGGCGACTGGTCGACATGGACCACCTTGTCGACGAGGTCGTCGCCGTCCACGCGCGTGTGCCGGCCGGGCACGTTCCTCGCGCCGTTCAGCTCGCGGGCCAGGTGCGTGTACAGGATGTCGTTGACCAGCGTCGACTTGCCGGACCCGGACACGCCCGTGACGGCCGTGAACACGCCGAGCGGGAAGGACACGTCGATGTCCTGGAGGTTGTTCTCCCGGGCGCCGTGCACGGTGAGCCGGCGGGTGGGGTCGAGGGGCCGGCGGATGTCCGGCAGCGGGATGGACTTCTTCCCGGAGAGGTACTGGCCGGTCTGCGACTCCGCGTTGGCGAGCAGCCCCTTCAGGGAGCCGCTGTGCACGACGTTTCCGCCGTGCTCGCCCGCGCCGGGGCCGATGTCGACGACCCAGTCGGCGACCTTGATGGTGTCCTCGTCGTGCTCGACGACGATGAGCGTGTTGCCCATGTCGCGCAGCCGGACCAGGGTCTCGATCAATCGGTGGTTGTCCCGCTGGTGCAGGCCGATGGACGGCTCATCGAGGACGTACAGGACGCCGACGAGGCCGGAGCCGATCTGCGTGGCCAGGCGGATGCGCTGGGCCTCGCCGCCGGACAGGGTGCCGGCCGCGCGGTTCAGCGAGAGGTAGTCCAGGCCGACGTCGACCAGGAAGCGCAGCCGCTCGTTGACCTCCTTCAGCACCCGCTCGGCGATCTTCTTGTCGCGGGCGCTGAGCTTCAGCTCGCCCAGGAACTCCGCGCAGTCGCTGATCGACATCGCCGAGACCTCGGCGATCGACTTCCCCATGATCGTGACCGCGAGGACGATCGGCTTCAGGCGGGTGCCCTCACAGGTGGGGCAGGGCACCTCGCGCATGTAGCCCTCGAAGCGCTCCCGGCTGGCGTCGGACTCGGCCTCGCTGTGCCGGCGCTTGACGAAGGGGACCGCGCCCTCGAAGGGCGTGGTGTAGACCCGCTCGCGGCCGTACCGGTTGCGGTAGCGGACCTCGATCTGGGTCTTGTGGCCGTACAGCAGGGCCTTCTTGGCGCGCTGCGGCAGACCCGCGAAGGGGATGTCCGTGCGGAAGCCGAGCGCGTCGGCGAGGGCGCCGATGAGGCGGCCGAAGTAGTCCTTGGTGTGTCCGTGCGACCAGGGGTGGATCGCGCCCTCGTCGAGGGACTTGTCCTCGTCCGGGACGATCAGCTCGGCGTCGACCTCCATGCGCGTGCCGATGCCGGTGCACTCGGGGCAGGCGCCGAAGGGCGAGTTGAAGGAGAAGGAGCGCGGCTCCAGCTCCTCGAAGGACAGGTCGTCGTACGCGCAGTACAGGTGCTCCGAGTACATGCGCTCACGCTCGGGGTCGTCCTCGGGGAGGTCGACGAAGTCGAGCACGACCATGCCGCCCGACAGGCCGAGGGCGGTCTCGACGGAGTCGGTGAGGCGGCGCTTGGCGGAGTCCTTCACCGTGAGACGGTCGATGACCACCTCGATGGTGTGCTTCTCCTGCTTCTTCAGCGTGGGCGGGCTGGAGAGCTGGATCGTCTCGCCGTCCACCCGCGCGCGGCTGTACCCCTTGGTCTGGAGATCGGCGAAGAGGTCGACGAACTCGCCCTTGCGCTCGCGCACCAGCGGGGAGAGCACCTGGAAGCGGCTCCCCTCCGGCAGCTCCAGGACCTTGTCCACGATGGCCTGCGGCGACTGGCGGGCGATCGGGCGGCCGCACTCGGGGCAGTGCGGCTTGCCGATGCGCGCGAAGAGCAGCCGGAGGTAGTCGTAGACCTCGGTGATGGTGCCGACCGTCGAGCGCGGGTTGCGCGAGGTCGACTTCTGGTCGATGGAGACCGCCGGGGACAGACCCTCGATGAAGTCGACGTCCGGCTTGTCCATCTGACCGAGGAACTGGCGGGCGTACGAGGAGAGCGACTCCACGTAGCGCCGCTGGCCCTCGGCGAAGATGGTGTCGAAGGCCAGGGAGGACTTGCCCGAACCCGACAGGCCCGTGAAGACGATGAGCGAGTCACGAGGCAGGTCGAGCGAGACGTTCTTCAGGTTGTGCTCGCGCGCGCCACGGACGATGAGACGGTCGGCCACGCCGGTCCGCACCTTTCTTGAGAGAAGTGACAGGGGCGGGGCCCCCGTGCTTTCTCAGACTAGGGGGAGCCACTGACAACGCCGGTCGGATTCCCGGAGTGCATAACAATCCCCGGTTCTCCAGCATGCCCGACGCCACCGCCGACCTTATAGCACGCGCATTCGATTTACGGCCGAGGTCCACCGCCTTCACCCGAAGGAGTGGCGGGGCTAGGGTCGGCGTCATGACTGATCACGTGCGTGACCTGGCGTCTGTACGGGACGCGACGGAACGGCTGCTCACCGCAGCCGCCAAGCTGGACAACGCCGCTGTGACCGAACCGTCACGGCTCCCCGGCTGGAGTCGCGCCCATGTCCTCGCCCACCTCGCCCGCAACGCGGACGCCCTGGTGAACGTTCTCGAAGGCCGCCCCATGTACGTCTCCGGGGACGCCCGCGACGCCGACATCGAGCGGGACGCCCCGCGCCCCCTGGACGTCCAGCTCACCGACGTCCGCGAGAGCGCCGACCGCCTCCTCGAGGCGGGCGCCGTGCCGGCGGACTGGTCGCGCACGGTGGAACTGCGCAACGGCGTGACCGACTCCGCCTCGCGGGTGCCGTTCCGGCGCTGGGTCGAGGTCGAGCTGCACCACGTGGACCTCGGCATCGGCTACGAGCTGGAGGACCTGCCGGCGGAGTTCACGGAGCGGGAGATCGACTTCCTCGCCCACCGGTTCGCCGGCCACCCCGACGTGGCGCCCACCCTCCTGACGGACGGCACACGCACCTGGCGCACGGGCCGGGAGGCGCACACGGAGCAGGCGACGCGCGCGGGGGAGGCCGGAGTCACCGTCACGGGCTCACCGGCCGCCCTGGTGGGCTGGCTCGCCGGCCGGCGGGACGGCTCCGGGCTGACCGTCGAAGGGGGTCCGCTGCCGTCGCTGCCCCCGCTGTAGAGACGCCGATCCCCTGCTCGCCGTACGCCTGCCGCCCTAGACTGATCGGCATGACGTACAGCGGACAGGTGACGGTCGGCGGCCCGGCGGACGTGCACGAGCTCAAGGACTTGATGATCACCAAGATCGCGGTGGGCCCGATGAACAACAACGCCTATCTGCTGCGCTGCCGGGCCACCGACGAGCAGTTGCTGATCGACGCGGCCAGTGACGCGCACACGCTGCTCGGCACGATCGGTGACGACGGCATCGCGTCCGTCGTCACCACGCACCAGCACGGCGACCACTGGCAGGCGCTCGCCGAGGTCGTCGCGGCCACCGGAGCGCGCACCCACGCCGGCCGCGCCGACGCCGACGGCATCCCGGTGCCGACCGACGTCCTGGTCGACGACGGCGACACGATCCGGGTGGGGCGCGTGGAACTCACCGCACGCCACCTCGTCGGGCACACGCCGGGCTCGATCGCCCTCGTCTACGACGACCCCCACGGGCACCCGCACGTCTTCACGGGGGACTGCCTCTTCCCCGGCGGCGTGGGCAACACCCGCAAGGACCCCGAGGCGTTCGCCAGCCTGATCCACGACGTCGAGACGAAGATCTTCGACGCGCTCCCGGACGAGACCTGGGTCTATCCGGGGCACGGCGACGACACCACGCTCGGCGCGGAGCGGCCGCATCTGCCGGAGTGGCACGCGCGCGGGTGGTGAAGCCCGGACGACCCCGTACGCCCGGCGGTTCCACCGGGGCGTGACCCGAGCGGCGCGCGCCCCGTGTGAACGCCGCGCACGCGCCGGTCCCTTGCGCGCGCTCCCCCGGCGCGCGGTGGCGCGGTCAACTGGGTGCAGCCCCGCGCGGGACGACGGCTTCCGCGCGGTATCGGGCCGCCGGTCCCCTCGTTCCCCGCCCTCGGCCGGCGGCCCGGGCGTCCTCCACCCGCTAGGCGTCGGCCTGTGCCGCCCCGGCCAGGGCCGCGACCCGCTCCACCCCGAACACGTATCCCTGGACACCGCACCCCGCGATGACCCCGTCGGCGCGCAGCGAGACGTACGAGTGGTGCCGGAACGACTCCCGCTGATGGATGTTGGAGATGTGGACCTCCACCACAGGCATGCCGTCGCAGGTGTTGAGGGCATCCAGGATGGCGACGGACGTGTGCGAGTAGGCGCCGGGGTTGATGACGATGCCGCAGTGGTGGAGCCGCGCCTCGTGGATCCAGTCGACCAGCTCGCCCTCGTGGTTGGACTGCCGGAGGTCCACCGTGCCGCCGTGCGCGGCGGCCGCCTTGGCGCACAGCGCCTCGACGTCGGCGAGGGTGTCGGAGCCGTAGATCTCCGGCTGACGCTGACCGAGAAGGTTCAGGTTGGGCCCGTTGAGGATCATGATCGGGGCGTTGGCCAGGGTGCGGGGCACGGTTCCTCCGGTCCGGTCGAGGTCGGGCGGCCCGCGAGGACCGCTGCTCGCACCCGGTTTATCACGGTGTGCCGACACCAGGACGCCTCGTAGCCTCCGCGCATGACCGCACCCTCGTACCCTCCCAAGCCGTCGCCCGGTGACCGGATCGCCGTGATATCCCCCTCCTCCGGCCTGCCGGGTCTCCTCCGACTCCCCTACGAACTGGGGCTGGAGCGTCTGCGCGAGGCGTACGGCCTCGAACCCGTGGAGTTCCCCGCGACCCGGAAGATGGGCTCGACCCCCCAGGAACGCGCCGACGACATCCACGCCGCGTTCGCCGACCCGGACATCAGGGCGGTCATCGCCTCGATCGGCGGGGACGACCAGATCACCGTCCTGCCGCTGCTCGACCGGGAGTTGATCCGGGCCGGCGCGAAGCCCTTCTTCGGGATGAGCGACAACACCAACCTGCTCGCCTTCCTGCGCAACTGCGGCATCGTCGGCTACCACGGGGCATCCGTGATGGCCGAGCTGGGCCGCCCCGGCGCCATGCACCCCCTGACCGCGGAGTCGCTGCGCGCGGCGCTGTTCACCTCCGGGCCGTACGAACTGCGGCCCGCGGAGCGCTGGCGTGACGTCGGCCGCGACTGGGCGGATCCGGCGACCTTCGACGCCGAACCCGAGACGCGGCCCGGCGACGGCTGGACCTGGGTCAACCCCGATCGCGTCGTGGAGGGCCGGAGCTGGGGCGGCTGCCTGGAGATCGTCGGCTGGCTGCTGATGGCCGACCGCGAGATCGCGCCCGACCTCGCGGAGTACGAGGGCGGGGTGCTGTTCCTGGAGACCTCGGAGGAGATGCCGAGCGCGGAGGAGGTCTTCCGCACGCTCAGGAACATGGGCGAAAGAGGTCTCCTGCGGCGCTTCCCGGCCCTGCTGATGGGCCGTCCCAAGACGTGGTCCTTCGACCGCCCCCACCCGCCCGAGGAAGGGGCGCGTTACGCGGCCGAGCAGCGCGAGGCCGTACTGCGCGCGCTGCGCATGTATGCCCCCGACATGATGGTCGTCCTCGACGTGGACCTCGGCCACACGGACCCTCAACTCGTGATCCCGTACGGGGGCCTGATCCGCGTCGACGGCCCCGCCCGGCGCATCACGGTGACCTACTGAGGCACGCCCCCGCACCACCGCACGCCCCCGTAACCGGTCGTCACCGTGGGTAGTTGAGGCGGCATGCAAGACGTACGCTCCGTAAGGGCACCTTCCATGCTGCGGCTCGCGGCCGCCTCGCTCGCCGGGACGGCCATCGAGTTCTACGACTTCTTCGTCTACGGGACGGCGGCGGCGCTGGTCCTCGGACCCCAGTTCTTCCCGACCTTCTCGCCGCTGGCGGGGACGCTCGCCGCCTTCGCCACGTTCGGCGTGGGCTTCGTGGCGCGGCCGCTGGGATCCGTGCTGTTCGGGCACATCGGGGACCGGTACGGACGGCGGCCGGTCCTGGTCGGCTCGCTGCTGATCACGGGGGCGTCGACGGTCGCCGTCGGCTGCGTGCCGACGTATGACGCGATCGGTGTGGCCGCTCCCCTGCTGCTGCTCGTCCTGCGGTTCGTGCAGGGGCTCGGGCTCGGCGGTGAGTGGGGCGGGGCCGTACTGCTGACCGCCGAGCACGCGCCGGCCGCCCGGCGTGGACTGTGGTCGAGCTTTCCGCAGATGGGGCCACCGGTGGGCTTCGTGCTGGCGAACGGCGCGGTGCTGACGCTGTCGGCGACGCTGACCGACGCCCAGTTCGCCGCGTGGGGCTGGCGGGTGCCGTTCTGGGCCGCCGGGGTGCTGGCCCTGGTGGGGCTGTGGCTGCGCTCGTCGCTCACCGAGAGCCCGAGCTTCCTGGAGCTCGACGACCGCGCGCGTGTGCCGCTGGCCGAGGTCGCGCGCGACCACTGGCGGCTGGTGCTGCTCACCGCCGGCGCCCTCGCCGTGGGCTACGCGATCTTCTACGCCGTGACCACCTGGTCGCTGGCGTACGCGACGGAACGGCTCGGGGTGAGCCGCACCGTCATGCTGACCTGCATCATGGCCGCGGTGGTGCTGAAGGGCGCGCTGACGCCGCTGGCCGCGGTGCTGGGCGACCGCTACGGGCGGCGGCCCCTGTGCCTGATCGGCTGCACGGCGGCCGTGCTGTGGATGTTCCCGATGGTCGCGCTGCTCGCCACCGGGGCCCCGCTGCTGATCTTCCTCGGCTTCCTGGTCGCGCTGCTGGCCTTCGTCACGATGTTCGGGGTGATCGCCGCGTATCTGCCGGAGCTGTACGAGCCCCGGGTGCGCTGCACGGGTGCCGCCGTCGGCTACAACCTCGGCGGCGTCCTCGGAGGCGCGCTCACCCCGATCGCGGCGACGGCGCTGGCCGAACAGGGCGGCCGGGTGCCGTGGGGCGTCGGCGCCTATCTCACCGGCATCGCGCTGCTCAGCCTCGGCTGCTTCGCGCTGCTCCCCGAGACCCGGCCGCGGGTGAGGACCGTGGCGCCGGCCGAGGCGGAGCCGGCCACCGGCTGACCCTACGGATTGACCGCAAGCTCCAGATAGGCCACCAGGATCACCAGGTGGACGCCGCCCTGCAACGGTGTGGCCCGCCCCGGCACCACCGTCAGGGAGGCGACCACGACGGTCAGTGCGAGCAGCACCATGTGGGTCGAGCTCAGGCCGAGGACGAGGGGTCCGGAGAGCCAGATGGACGCCAGGGCCACGGCGGGGATCGTCAGGCCGATGCTGGCCATGGCGGAGCCGAGCGCGAGGTTGAGACTGGTCTGCACCCGGTCGCGGCGGGCCGCGCGCAACGCGGCGATGGTCTCGGGGAGCAGCACCAGCAGCGCGATGATCACACCGACGACGGCGTGGTCCATGCCGGCGTCCGCCACCGCCGTCTCGATCGTCGGCGACACCCCCTTGGCCAGGCCGACCACCCCGACCAGCGCGAGCAGCAGCAGTCCGAGGCTCGTCGAGGCCTTGCGGGTGGACGGCGCGGCGGCGTGGGACTCCACGGTGATCACCTCGCCCTCGTGGGTGATGGGGAGGAAGTAGTCGCGGTGCCTGATGGTCTGGGTCGCCACGAACAGTCCGTAGAGGATCAGCGAGGACACCGCAGCGAAGGTGAGCTGCACACCCGAGAAGCGCGGACCGGGCTCACTGGTCGTGAACGTCGGCAGCACGAGGCTGAGGGTGGCCAGCGTGGCGACCGTCGCGAGGGCCGCGCCGGTGCCCTCGGGGTTGAAGACGGCCGTGCGGTGGCGCAGCGAGGCCACGAGCAGGCTCAGGCCGACGATGCCGTTGCAGGTGATCATCACCGCCGCGAAGACCGTGTCCCTGGCGAGGGTCGCGCTCTTGTCGCCGCCGTCGGCCATCAGGGCGAGGATCAGCGCCACCTCGATGACCGTGACGGCGACGGCGAGGATGAGGGAGCCGAAGGGTTCGCCGACCCGGTGGGCGACCACCTCGGCGTGGTGCACGGCGGCGAGGACCGCGCCCGCGAGCACCACCGTCATCAGCACGGTGACCCCGGCCGGCACGTACCGGCCCCAGGTGAAGATCAGAAGGACCGCCGCGAGCACCGGCACCGCGGACGTCCACCCACGGGACAGCGACGCGAGCCGAGCGATCATGCGGTGATCGTCCCAGACGGGCCAGGACCTCGCATTCCGGCCAGGAACTATTCCGGCCAGGAACCACGGACGGGAGCGGTGCCCGGCATCTCGCCGAGCACCGCTCCCGGTGTGGTCGTGAGGCGACCGGCACGGTCAGACGTCGACGCTGTCCTTCGACGCGCCCTCGCCGCGCTCCTGCGCCTCGGCCGCCGCCTGCTTCCGCGAGGCCATGAGGCTCGTGATCGTGGTGACGATCAGGACGGAGCAGATCACGCCGAGCGAGACCGGAATGCTGATCTCGGGGACGTGGACCCCGGACTCGTGCAGGGCGTGCAGCACCAGCTTGACGCCGATGAAGCCGAGGATGATCGACAGGCCGTACGACAGGTGGACGAGCTTCCTCAGCAGGCCGCCGATCAGGAAGTACAGCTGCCTGAGACCCATCAGCGCGAAGGCGTTCGCGGTGAAGACGATGTACGGGTCCTGCGTGAGGCCGAAGATCGCCGGGATGGAGTCGAGCGCGAACAGGACGTCCGTGGTGCCGATGGCCAGCATCACGACCAGCATCGGGGTCATGACCCGCTTGCCGTTCTCCTGGATCCACAGCTTGGTGCCGTGGTAGCTGTCGGCCACACCGAAGCGGCGCTCGGCGGCCTTGAGGAGCTTGTTCTCCTCGTACTCCTCGTCCTGCTCCTCGGCCCGGGCCTCCTGGATCAGCTTCCAGGCGGTCCAGATCAGGAAGGCGCCGAAGAGGTAGAACACCCAGGAGAAGCTGGCGATGATCGCGGCGCCGGCGGCGATGAAGATCGCGCGGAGCACCAGGGCGATCAGCACACCGACGAGGAGCACCCGCTGCTGGTACTGCGAGGGCACCGCGAACTTCGCCATGATCAGGACGAAGACGAAGAGGTTGTCGACGCTCAGCGACTTCTCGGTGATGAATCCGGCGAAGAACTCACCGGCGGGCTGTCCCCCGCCGAAGAGGAGCAGGCCGAGGCCGAAGAGCCCGGCCAGCGCGATCCAGACGACGGTCCAGATCCCGGCTTCCTTGATCGATACGTCGTGGGGCTTGCGCCCGATGAAGAAGTCGACCGCGATGAGCGCGGCCAGTCCCACGATGGTCAGGACCCACAGGGTCACGGAAACATCCACTGCGCCTCCGGCAGTACATAACGGCGAACAGTCAGGTCAGCGTCGTCGCTGCCGGAGGTCTCTTCCACCCACAGTGGGCCGACGCCCCGGGATCTGGCCTGATCCGTATTGACGGGTACGCCGCAGTAGTCAGGGAGTACTCCCCTCCGCACGAACGACAGTACCCCAATCACCAAGGAAAGGTAAAGCGCAGGGCAAAGTAAAGACCAAGTTAAGGCCAAGTCCGCAGGTCAGAGGTCCTTTACCGATGCTTGGTACGAGCGGCCGCAACCCGGTCGAGCACATGCTGGAGCACCCTGCTCCCCTGGGGCACCGACGACGGCTCGTACGTCCAGGCGTGACCGACCCACGGGTCGGCCAGATGGTCGTCGGGCACCGGGGTCAAGCGCAGCAGCGAACGCCACAGGGGGTCGAGCAGCGGCCCGTAGGCGGTGGCGTCCTCCCGGTCCGCGACCATCATGAGGTGCACGCCGACGGCCGGGCCCTCGTCTGCCAGGTAGCGCAGCTGGGTGACGGCCCGGTCGTCGAAGCCGTGCGGGAAGTCGTTGACCACCACCAGGTTCTGGGAGGTGTCGAAGCCCGGCGGGAGCGCGTCGGCCGCACCGCCGCGCACCGCCATCTGCACCAGGTCGACCCGCTGCGTGAGCGTGCCCAGGACGTCCGCCACGCCACCGGCACCGACCGCGGGCGGCGCCGCCAGCACCCCGCTCTGCACGAGCGGGACCAGGGTCTGCGCGCCCGAACCCGCGGGGTCGATGACGTACACGGTGAACTCGCCCGCCGGATGCACGGCGAGCAGGCGCGCCACGTGCGCCACCGCCGACTCCATCGCGAGGCGCCTCAGGTCGTGCGCGTCGTGGAACATGCCGTCGGACGAACCGGAACGCCCGCTGTCGATCCACAGACCGCGCTCCAGCGGCAGCCGGATCAGCATCGGGACGCGCAGCTCGGCGCTCTCCGGCAGATACAGATCGCCCAGACGCAGAGCCATGGGCATCTCCATCGGGACGCGGTACCCGTGCCAGACGGGGTTGTCCCAGCGGGCGAAGGCCGGTGGCAGCGCGGGCTCGACGACGTCGGACTCCGCGGTCAGCTGGGCGACGTCACGGTCGAAGGCCTGCCGGGCCTCGTCGACGAGCGTGCTGTGCCGGGCGCGGGCCGCCTCACGCGCGGCGTCGGCCTGTCCGCCGATCCGGCTGCGCGGGTCGGACAGGACCGCTTCCAGCTCCTTGTCCATGCGCGACTCGGCGAAGTCGACGGCGCTGCGGTACGCGGCGGCGCTGCGGGCCAGGTCCTCGAACATGCCCCAGACCTGGTTGTACAGCCGCTCGTCCATGGACCAGCCGGTCGCGTCGCCCGCGACGGGCCGGGCCGGCTGACCAGGCGCCGCGGGGGGCGCGACCGGCGGGGGCGGTGGCGGCGTCGAGTTGCGGCGGCGCGGGTGGTTGTAGTCGATCGGGCCGCCCGTGGGCACGGACGGCTCGGTGAGGGCCGAGGGGTCGGCGGGCGGGGACGGGTCGGCGGTGGAGTCTCCCGGGTAGCCCGTGCGTCCCGCGGGGGTGCCCTGCGGCGTCTGGGTGCCGTAGGGCGAGCCGCCCTGGTCCTCGCCACGGCCGGGCGCGGCGGCCTGGCGGGTGCGGTCGCCGTCCGCCGTACGGGACGGGGGCGCCGCGACCGAGCGCGCCAGGCCCTGGGCGACCGCGTCGTTGATCGCGGCGGCGAGCTGGTGCGCGTGCGGCACGCCCTGGTCGGCGAAGAGCTCGGCGAGGCCGCCGGCGTATCCCTGGCCGACGGCCCGCACCTTCCAGGCGCCCTGGCGGCGGTAGAGCTCCAGGGCGACCACGGCCGTCTCGGCCTCCAGGCCGGTGACGGTGTAGCTGGCGACCTCGGTGCCGTCCAGCCCGGTGACCGCGACGAAGGGGGCGGCCACGGCGCCGAAGCGCGTCGGTCCCCCGGCACCGGTGGGCAGGGCGAGCAGCACGTGCACGCGGTGCACGCTGTCCGGCAGCGCGCCCAGGTCCACCGCGAGACGGTGCTCCGCCGCCGCCTGGCGGGGCACCTCCAGGCCCGGCAGGGTGGGCGTGCCCGGGTGCACGACCCGGTCCGTGTCCCCGACCTTGCCCTGCTCGTCGCTGAGCGTGGCCGCGGCCACGATCGGCTTGCCGGCCGAGACCCTGATCTCCAGGCGGGCCTGGGAGAGCGGATGGTTCTGCCCCCGCACCAGCTCGGCCGTCATCGCCTCAATCCCCCTGTGTAGCTGTCGTCGTGGTGTGCCGCTTGCCCGAAGCCCCCCGGGCCCGTGGCCTCGAAGCCCCCGAGTCCTGCCTCGAAGCCCCCGGGCCCTGGCCTCGGAGCCTCAGAGGAGAGGCAGGACCGACGGCATGAGGTCCTGGAAGGTACGGCCGTTGGCCGGGGTGCCGAGAGCGGTCATGGACCAGCCGGTGCCGGAGCGGTGCACCTTCGCCATGATCTGGGCCGTGTAGGCGCCGCCACCGGCGAGCGTGTAGCGGGCGAGCTCCTGGCCGTTGGTCTCGTCGACGAGGCGGCAGAACGCGTTCTGCACCTCCTGGAAGGTCTGACCCGTGAACGAGTTCACGGTGAAGACGATCTGGTCGATGTGGACCGGCAGGCGCTGCAGGTCGACGAGGATCGCCTCGTCGTCGCCGCCCTGGCCCACGCCACCGACGAGGTTGTCACCGGTGTGACGGACCGAGCCGTCGTCGCTCACCAGGTGACGGAAGAAGACGACGTCGACCGGCTGCTTGTCCGCGAACAGGACGGCGGAGGCGTCGAGGTCGATCTCCCGCGTGCGCGAGCCGAACAGGCCACGCCGCGGGGCCGCCTGCCAGCCGAGACCCATGCGCACCGCGGTCAGGGTGCCGCCGTCGTTCTTCTGCAGACTGATGGCCTGACCCTTGGTCATGTTGACGGTCACGCGCTGATTCCCCTCTCGAGCATTCCCCTGTTGCCGCGAAGCCGCGGATGACGAGCACCATACGCAGGGGCACTGACAGCGACGTACTCCGGTCCGCACTTTGTGTCGGTCTTGCAACACAGCGCAGCCGCGGCGAGGTCACCCCGGTCCCACCGGCCCGTCAGGCCAGGCCGGCCTCCCGCATCTGACGCAGTTCCTTCTTCATCTCGGACACCTCGTCGCGCAGCCGCGCCGCGATCTCGAACTGCAGGTCGGCGGCGGCGGCCCGCATCCGCTCCGTCAGCTCCTCGATCTGCCCGGAGAGTTCCGCGGCGGGACGGTCTGTCGGCACGGTCTCCTTGGCCTTGCCCTTGCGGCGCCCCGCGGGCTTCGCGTCCTTGACCGCGTGTTCCTTCAGGGAGGGCACGGGTGCCCTGGTGCCGCGGCCGTCCTTGCGGGACTGGCGGTAGCCCGTGCCGAGCAGCTGCTCGGTGTCGACGTCCTCGCGGGCGATCTGCGCGACGATGTCGTTGATCTTCTTGCGCAGCGGCTGCGGGTCGATGCCGTTCGCCGTGTTGTACGCGACCTGCTTCTCCCGGCGGCGGTTGGTCTCGTCGATGGCCTTCTCCATCGCCGGGGTGATCTTGTCGGCGTACATGTGGACCTGACCGGAGACGTTGCGCGCGGCGCGGCCGATGGTCTGGATCAGCGAGGTGCCGGAGCGCAGGAAGCCCTCCTTGTCGGCGTCCAGGATGGCCACCAGGGAGACCTCGGGGAGGTCGAGGCCCTCCCTGAGGAGGTTGATGCCGATCAGGACGTCGAACTCGCCCGCGCGCAGTTCCCGCAGCAGCTCGACGCGGCGCAGCGTGTCCACGTCGCTGTGCAGGTAGCGGACATGGATGCCGAGCTCCAGGAAGTAGTCGGTGAGGTCCTCGGCCATCTTCTTGGTGAGCGTGGTGACCAGGACGCGCTCGTCCTTCTCCACGCGCGTGCGGATCTCGTGCACGAGGTCGTCGATCTGGCCCTCGGTGGGCTTGACCACGACCTGCGGGTCGACCAGGCCGGTGGGCCGGATGATCTGCTCGACGACGCCGTCGGAGCGGGACAGCTCGTACTGGCCGGGAGTCGCCGACAGGTAGACGGCCTGGCCGATGCGCTGCTGGAACTCCTCCCACTTCAGCGGGCGGTTGTCGAGCGCGGAGGGCAGCCGGAAACCGTGGTCCACGAGGGTGCGCTTGCGGGAGGCGTCGCCCTCGTACATCGCGCCGATCTGCGGCACCGTGACGTGCGACTCGTCGATCACGAGGAGGAAGTCCTCGGGGAAGTAGTCCAGCAGCGTGTTCGGCGCGGAACCGGGCAGGCGGCCGTCGAAGTGCATCGAGTAGTTCTCCACGCCGGAGCACGTGCCGATCTGGCGGAGCATCTCGATGTCGTAGGTCGTGCGCATCCGCAGCCGCTGGGCCTCCAGGAGCTTGCCCTGCTTCTCCAGCTCGGCGAGCCGGTCGGCCAGCTCCTTCTCGATGTCGTTGACGGCCCGCTCCATGCGCTCGGGGCCGGCGATGTAGTGGGAGGCCGGGAAGACGTAGAGCTGCTCGTCGTCGCTGACGATCTCGCCGGTGAGCGGGTGCAGCGTGGACAGCGCCTCGATCTCGTCGCCGAACATCTCGATGCGGACGGCCAGCTCCTCGTAGACCGGGAAGATCTCGATGGTGTCGCCGCGGACCCGGAAGGTGCCCCGGGTGAAGGCCATGTCGTTGCGCGTGTACTGGATGTCGACGAAGCGGCGCAGCAGCTGGTCACGGTCGATCTCGTCACCGACGCGCAGCGGCACCATGCGGTCGACGTACTCCTGCGGCGTACCGAGGCCGTAGATGCAGGACACCGAGGCGACGACCACGACGTCGCGGCGGGTGAGCAGCGAGTTGGTCGCCGAGTGGCGCAGGCGCTCGACCTCCTCGTTGATCGAGGAGTCCTTCTCGATGTAGGTGTCCGACTGCGGGACGTAGGCCTCGGGCTGGTAGTAGTCGTAGTACGAGACGAAATACTCGACCGCGTTGTTCGGCAGGAGCTCGCGGAACTCGTTCGCCAGCTGGGCGGCCAGCGTCTTGTTCGGTGCCATCACCAGGGTGGGGCGCTGGAGCTTCTCGATCATCCACGCGGTGGTGGCGGACTTGCCGGTGCCGGTCGCGCCGAGGAGCACGACGTCCTTCTCGCCGCCTTCGATGCGCCGGGCGAGGTCGGCGATGGCCGCCGGCTGGTCGCCGTTGGGCTGGTAGGGACTGACGACCTCGAAGGGCGCCACCGTGCGTTCGATGCTGGAAACGGGCCGCATGCCATCAACCGTACGACCCCCCACTGACAACGGGCTCCGATCAGCGGTTCTGCGGGGTGCGGGAGCCGCTGCGGGCCGGGGGCCGGCGGGTGCGGAGCATGATCCGGCGGGTCTGGTGCGGCACGTGGGCCGGGACGCCGGGCTTGTGCTCGGGGAGCGGCCGGGCGGGCTTCCCCATGATCATCAACGGGTCGAACAGGACGACGACGCCCGCCAGGCACAGCAGGGCGAGCGGGCCGATCAGCATCGGGGCGAGGAGCGCGGCGGGCGCGGCGCCCGTGGCGGGCTCGGCGGTGCCGTGCACATGGACCTTGAGGGCGGCCATGCCCGTGTAGTGCATGCCGCTGACCGCGAGCCCCATGACCAGGCTGGCGCCCACGCTCCACAGGAGTCCCCTGACCTGCCCGGCGGCCCACAGGGCGGCGGTGGCGGCGGCCATGGCGATGAGCACGGAGGCGGCGACGGTGACCGTGTTGTACTCCAGCTTCCCGTCGAGCTCCAGGCCGGCCATGCCCAGGTAGTGCATGGACGCGATGCCCAGGCCGGTGACGGTGCCGCCGGTGAACAGGGCGGTGCCGGAGGCGCCCCGGTACCCGACGATGAAGATCCCGACGCCCACCATCAGGATGGCCACGCCCAGGCTGGCGTAGGTGAACGGCTTGTCGTAGTGGATCGGGGCCTCGTGGACGGTGAAGCCCATCATCCCGATGAAGTGCATGGTCCAGACCCCGGAGCCGATCGCCAGGGAGCCGAGGGCGAGCCATGCGGGGCGCCAGGAGCCGCCCACCAGCTGGGCCCTGGTGGTGCAGCGCAGGCCGAGGGCGCCACCGAGGCAGGCCATGACGAAGGCCACCAGCGGTGTGACGAGGCCGTAGCTGAATCCGTCGACCGTGCCCTGCATGCGCGGCTGCCTTTCCGCCCCGTTCCGTCCCGGAATACCGTGAAATGCTCCCCCTCCCAGAACCGCCCGAGCGGTCAGGGTTGAGGCAGAGAGTATGACTCGCACCGGAATGGTCGAACGACTTTCCGGCAAAGAAACACGGCTCTGCCCCAGTTGTGCCGTACCGGTGAGTGCTCGCGGGCAACTCCGTTCAATCTGTGTCCATCCTGTACCCCTGTGGCGTTGGCTCTCCGCTGCCACGGTGAACCCCTTCCGTGACCGGTTCGACGCGAGGAGTACGCATGCACGCGCGCGCAGTTGCCGCCACGACCACGGCGCTGCTGGGCAGCATCGCCGTGCTGTTCCCGGCCGACGGCGCCGCGGCCGACGGCGAGGGCGCCGCCTCCCCCCTGGTGCTGGCCCACCGGGGTGCTTCCGCCCACGCGCCGGAGAACACTTTGGCCGCCGTCGACAGGGCCGCCGAGCTGGGCGTCGAGTGGGTCGAGAACGACGTGCAGCGCACCAAGGACGGCGAACTGGTGGTCGTGCACGACGACAGCCTGCGGCGCACCACCGACGTCGAGCAGGTGTTCCCCGGCCGTGCCCCGTGGCGGGTCGGGGACTTCACCGCCGCCGAGATCGCGCGTCTGGACGCGGGGAGCTGGTTCGGGTCGGACCACGCGGGCGCGCGCGTGCCGACGCTCACGGAGTTCCTGCGCCGTCTCGCTCACCATGGCCAGAAGCTGCTCCTGGAGCTCAAGCGGCCGGAGCTGTATCCGGGCATCGAGCGGGAGACGCTGAGGGTGCTCGGCGACGAGGGATGGCTGGACGAGGAACACCTGGCGGACCGGCTGATCGTGCAGAGCTTCGACCTGGACAGCCTGCGCACCCTGCACGGGATCGGGCCAGGCGTGCGGACGGGCTTCCTCGGTACGCCGTCCCTCGCGCAGGTGCGGCACCACGCGCGCTTCGTCGACCAGGTCAACCCCTCCCACGAGTCCCTGACGGCCGACTACGTCCGCGCCGTGCGGTCGATCACCGGTGCCCACGGCAGGCCGCTGGAGGTCCTCACCTGGACCGTCGACGATGCCGCGACGGCCCGCAAGGTCGCCGCGTACGGCGTGGACGGTGTCATCACCGACCGGCCCGACGTCGTCAGGGACGCCCTCGCCCGGCGGTGACGCTGCGCCGCCCCCGACGATCGGGCGTTGTCGGTGGCGGGCCGTACCGTGGGCGCATGGACAGCCATGGGCAGTACCAGCAGCAGGTCGTGTGGGCCGTCGTCGACGCCGACATCGGTCCGTTGCTGCTGGCCGCGACCGGCCAGGGCCTGGTCAACGTCGTGTTCCACGCCACGGACCCGGTCCGCGACAAGGCGCTCGACCGGCTGGAGTCCCGGCTGGGCGCCGAGCCGGTGGAGGCACCGGGCTCCCCGCTGCTGAGCGAGGCGATACGCCAGGTCCGGGCGTACCTCGCGGGCGAGCGCCACGCCTTCGAGCTGCCGCTCGACTGGTCGCTGATCTCGGGCTTCCACCGCGAGGTGCTGCGCGAGCTGGCGTCCGGAGTGCCGTACGGCTCGGTCGTCGGGTACGGCGACCTGGCGGGCCGGGTGGGCCAGCCCGGCGCCGCCCAGGCGGTGGGGACGGCGATGGGCGCCAACCCGCTGCCCGTGGTGGTGCCCTGCCACCGGGTCGTGGAGAGCGACGGCGGCATCGGCGGGTTCGGCGGCGGCCTGGAGACCAAGCGGAAGCTGCTGGCGCTGGAGGGCGTGCTGCCCGAGCCGCTGTTCTGAGACAGCACGTCGGGGGCCCGCAGTAGGCCCCTCAGGCGTAGTGGCGGGCCTCGAAGAAGTTGCCGTCCGGGTCACGGAAGTAGAAGGTGCGCCGCGCGTTGCCGCGGGCGCCGAACGAGTCGTGCCCCACGTCCGTCATCGGCACCGCGCGTTCCTCCAGCCGGTCGCGCAGGGCTTCGAAGTCGTGCTCGGGCAGGGCGAGGCAGACATGGTTGACGGGGTGCCCGGAGCTGTGCGCCGCCCCGGGGAGCATCGTCATGCGCTCCGCCGCACCCAGCGGCATGAGGTCGATGATCGTCTCGTCGTTCACCCGCACCGAGGGAAAGGGCACCTGTCCCGCGGCGAACTCGGTGAGCCTGACCGGCTCCAGACCGACCGCCTTCGCGTAGAAGTCGGCGGCGGCGAGCGGATCGCGCACCCAGAGGACGACGTGGTCGAGACGTGCCGTGTTGTCGGTCATGCCCTCAGGCTGGTCCCGTCCCGCACCGGCCGCAAGGGTTTGACGGCGCGCCCCGCCCGCCAGAGATGAGGGAGGAGCGAACTGACAGGAGGCGGGCGCGTGACGCTGGTGGTGTCCGAAGAGGTGCGGGAGGCGGTCCAGGCCCGCCGGCCCGTGGTGGCGCTGGAATCCACGATCATCGCGCACGGGCTGCCGCGGCCACGGAACCTGCGGGTGGCGCTGGAGCTGGAGGAGGCCGTACGGCAGGAGGGGGCCGTGCCGGCCACCGTCGCCGTGCTGGACGGGCTGCCCCGGGTCGGCCTGGACAAGGAGCAGCTGGAGCGGATCGCGAACGAGGACGGCATCCGCAAGCTGGGCCACCGTGACGTGCCGCTCGCGGTGGCGGCCGGGGCGAGCGGGGCGACCACGGTGTCCGCGACGGCGCTGCTGGCGGCGCTGGCGGGCGTGCGGGTGTTCGCGACGGGCGGGCTCGGCGGAGTGCACCGGCAGTGGACGGTGACGCAGGACGAGTCCGCCGACCTGGGCCTGCTGGCGCGTACGCGGATCACCGTGGTGTGCGCGGGCGTGAAGTCGATCCTGGACGTGCCGGCGACGTTGCAGCGTCTGGAGACGCTGGGCGTGGCGGTGGCCGGGTACGGCACGGACCGCTTCCCCGGCTTCTACCTGTCGGACTCCGGACACCCCGTGGAGTGGACGCTGGACAGCCCTCGGCAGGTGGCCGACGTGATGCGGGCGCAGGACGCGGTCGGCGGGCCGCAGTCGGCGCTGGTCGTGGCCAACCCGGTGCCGCGGGCCGAGCAGCTCGATCCCGTCCTGCACGCGCGGGTGCTGGACGACGCGCTGCGCGCGTGCGAGGCGGAGGGCGTCACCGGACAGGCCGTCACCCCGTTCCTGCTCGACCATCTGGTGCGCCACACCGACGGCGCCTCGCTGAGCGCCAACCTGGCCGCGGTGCGCGGCAACGTGCGGCTGGCGGCGCGGATCGCGGCGGCCTGGGCCGGGGCGTGAGCGGGACGGGTCCCGGGGCGCCCGGCGGCGGGCTGCTGGTCGTCGGGGACGTGGTCACGGACGTCGTGGCCCGGCACCGGGGGCCGCTGGCCGCCGGCACGGACACGGCCGCCGTGATCCGGACGCTGCCCGGCGGCGCCGGGGCCAACGTGGCCTGCTGGGCGTCCCATTGGGGCTGCGCGGACGTACGGCTGCTGGGGCGGGTCGGACCGGACTCCGCGGTCTGGCACGAGAGGGCGCTGACCGCCGCGGGGGTCCGTGCCCGGCTGGTGGTCGACCCGCAGGCGCCCACCGGGACGGTGATCTGCCTGGTCGACACGGACGCCGCCGCCGAGCGGACGTTCCTCACCCACAGCGGTGCCTCGTTGCGGCTCGGCCCCGGGGACTGGTCGGACGCCCTGCTCGACGGCGTGGCGTGGCTGCACCTGTCGGGCTATCTGCTCTTCTCCGCGACCGGCCGGGACCTGGTGGCGGTGGCCCTGGCGGCGGCACGCGCGCGTGGGGTGCCGGTCAGCACGGACCCGGCGTCGGCCGGGTTCCTCGTCGAACTGGGGGTGGACCGTTTCCTCGCGCTCACCGACGGTGTGTCGGTGCTGCTGCCCAGCCGGGACGAGGCCTGCCTGCTCACCGGGTTGCCGGACGCGGCCGACGCGGCGGCGAAGCTGAGCCGTCACGTGCCGCTGGTCGTCGCCAAGCAGGGCGCGGACGGCGCACTGGTGGCCCGCTCCGGCACCGTACGCGCCCACGTCCCCGCCGTTCCGGCGGCACCCCGGGACACCACGGGAGCCGGCGACGCCTTCACCGGGGCCTTCCTCGCTGCCCTCGTCGCGGGCGCCGAGCCGGAGGCGGCCGCGGAGCAGGGCTGCGCGGCGGGGGCGCGTGCGGTGGAACAGGTGGGCGGGCGGCCGCCGGTGGGACCGGCGGACCGGTGAACGAGGGCCCCCACCACACACCCGCCCGCCGTTAGCCCTTGCGCCCCCACGCCGAGATCATCGGCGCCGCCGCCAGATCGATCGTGCCGGACGCGACGGTGGTCAGGTGCTGTTCGACGTCCTGGTCGGTGGCGAACCTCCCGGCGACGAGGTCGCCCCGCACCTGACGGACCGTCGCGGCCTCCAGGTCGGCGCAGGCCGGCGCGGCGACCGGGAAGTACGCGTCGGCCTCGACACGGACCATGCCGGACTCACGGAGCAGACGCGGCAGCGCGCGGCCGCCTGCGAGGTCGGTGCCCTGACCGGCGAGCAGCCGGTGCAGGCCGTGTCGCATCCGGTTCGCCAGTTGCTCCGCGGGGCCCTGCTCGTCGGGGCAGGTCAGGGGTTGCAGGCTGTGGTCGACGTCCTCGACGAGCAGCCGGCCGCCGGGGCGCAGCGCCTTGACCATCGACCGCAAAGTCCGCCGACGGTCCGTCACCCGGACGAGGGCGAGCCTCGCGTGGACCAGGTCGAAGCCCTCTCCCGGCGGCTCCTCCTCGTTCACGTCGTGCGCGCGCCGCTCGACCGGTGAGCGTGACGGCCCCGAGGCCCGCGCGCCGTCGGCGTCGGTCACGACGACCTTGCCGGTGGGACCGACCTTCTTGGCGAGCCACGACTCGACGGAGGAGCCGCCCGCGACCTCCCAGCAACGCCAGCCGGGCCCGACGCCGAGCGCTTCGAAGTGCCGGAACGTCGTCGGGTCGAAGAGGCCGGCGAGGGCGTCGGAGATCGAGACCACCCGGGGCTGGCGACTGTCGGGCCGATAGCTGTTCTCGGTTAGCGTCATACCCTGATCATCCCACTTGTCCTACTTGTCCGAAGTGCTTGACGCTCCGGCGGGACACGTCCGCTACGACATGTGGTCTACGGCGCGTCACCTCACCGCCGACCGTGGCGAGGACCGTGGCGGCGACGGCGACGAGGGCCGGGCCGAGGGGTCAACTCCCTTCGTCCACAGCCGGGAACCAAGCGGAATCAGGGCTTTCCACAGGCTTACCCGCTGCTCACGCGGTCCTGGCACACTGGCGCGAGAGGCGCAGGAATGCGGCGCGAGAGGATCCACGCGAGGAGATGCAGATGTCCATGGCAGGGAATCTGCGGAAGGTCACGGGCCTGGGCAGGGTCGGCGGCCTGCGCAAGGTCGCACGGCTGGCCAGAAGGCGCCGGCGGGTCGACCTGAGCCACCCGGCGCGGTCCCCGCTGGGCTCCTCGGTGGTCAACTGCGTTGCCTACGAGGAGGGGAGCCGGCTCCCCCTCGGCGGCGACCTCGTCGACACGGTGAGCCGGGTGCGCAAGAACGGGGAGGGTTTCGTCTGGCTCGGCCTGCACGAGCCGACCGACCAGGAGTTCGCCGGCATCGCCGAGCTCTTCGACCTGCACCCGCTGGCCGTCGAGGACGCGATCGAGGCCCATCAGCGCCCCAAGGTGGAGCGGTACGGCGAGACACTGTTCGCGGTGTTCAAGTCGGTCTGCTACGTCGAGCACGAGGAACTCACCGCCACCAGCGAAGTGGTGAACACCGGCGAGATCATGGTGTTCGTCGGCCAGGACTTCGTCATCACGGTGCGGCACGGCCGGCACGGCTCACTGGGCCCCCTGCGCGAGGAGCTGGAGGCCGATCCCCACCAGCTCACCAAGGGCCCGTCCGCCGTCCTGCACGCCGTCGCGGACCACGTGGTGGACGAGTATCTGAACGTCATCGACTCCGTGCAGGCGGACATCGAGCAGGTGGAGACGGACGTCTTCGCGGAGAACGGCGCACGCGCGGACCCCGGCCGCATCTACCAGCTCAAACGCGAACTGCTGGAGCTGAAGCGCGCGGTGGTCCCGCTCGGCCGACCGCTGCTGGACCTCGCCGACCGGCCGATGCGGGTGGTGGAGCCGGAGATACAGGCCTACTTCCGGGACGTCTCGGACCACCTGATGCGCGCCACGGAGCAGATCGCCGGGTTCGACGAGCTGCTCAACTCCATCCTGCAGGCGCATCTGGCGCAGGTGACGGTCGCGCAGAACGAGGACATGCGCAAGATCACGGCGTGGGCCGCGATAGTCGCCGTGCCCACGATGGTCTGCGGGGTCTACGGCATGAACTTCGATCACATGCCCGAGCTGCACTGGAAATACGGTTACGGCATGGTCATCGGTGTCATATCAGTGGCCTGCCTGGCCCTTTACCGTGGCTTCCGGCGCAACGGCTGGCTGTGACCGACCGGTGCGGGTGAGGCAGGCCGACGGTCAGCGGCTCGCGCTCCTGGCGTAGACCCGCTCCGCCCAGGAGGCGATCTGGTCCTCCGTCAGGTGCTGGGCGAGATCGGCCTCGCTGATCATGCCGACCAGGCGCTTGTTCTCGATGACGGGCAGCCGACGGATCTGGTGGTCCTCCATCTCCTGGAGCACCTCGCCGACGTCGGCGCTCGCGTCGATCCAGCGCGGAGTGCCGTGCGCCATCTCACCGGCGGTGATCTTGGACGGATCGTGCCCCATGGCGACGCAGCCGACCACGATGTCGCGGTCGGTCAGGATGCCGCAGAGCCGTTCGTTCTGGTCGCTGATGGGCAGCGCCCCGACGTTCAGCTCACGCATCAGCTGGGCGGCGCGGTCCAGGGTCTCGTGAGCGGGGATCCACTGGGCGCCTCGGTGCATGATCTCTCCGGCGGTGGTCATGGGGTACCTCCCGGTGCCGGACGGCCGGCGCGGCGCCGGACACACCGCTAGTCCCGGCGCCTTCATTCTCGTCGGGGCGTCCGGCGCACGCACCCGGGAGCGGCGGGATTCCGGGCCCCGGTGCGGGAGCTCCGAGCGCCTATCCGCTCCACGCCGGGCGGCGCGGGTCGTCGGCCCGGACGAGGACGTCGGCCGTCCCGGCGGGGTCGGTCTCCTGCTCGTAGCGCTCGAAGGCGGGCAGGGTCCAGTGGGCGGCCTCGGGGGTGCGGCGGCGCAGGGCGCCCGCGGAGAGCAGGAGATGAACGGTCAGGTCGAAGGGGAACCAGTGCCGCAGCAGGAGGGGGCCGTGCAGCAACAGGATGCCGCCGGGCGGCAGTTGGACGTAGGGGCTGCGGGTGGCGCGGTCGGTGACCGGGTCGAGCAGGTCGGGCAGGACGCGCCCGTCACCGCCCGCTTCGAGAGGTCCGAACACCTCGCGCCACAGGGCGCCGGTGTCGAACCAGCCGTCGTAGTAGGCGTCGACGTCCTGGTGCCCGTGCTCCAGACGGACGGAGGCCGGGCGCAGGAAGCCCTCCGTGCCGACGACCAGCGAGGGGCGACCTCGGGCGCGCAGGGCCTCGTGGACGCGCGCGGCGAGGTCTCCGGGGGCGGAGGCCGGGGCGCCGTCGAAGGCGATGCGTGGCCAGGGGCTGCCGTCGGCCGGCGTCAGGTCGAGCAGGCGTTCGGCGAGGCGGTCGACGAGCCGGTCCCAGGTGATCGCTTCGAGTCGCACACCCCCATGATTACGGACGCGCGGGAGGTGGCGGACAGGGCCGCCGGACCGGGGCCCGGCCGCGGTGCGTGGAAGCCCGTGGACCGTGGGAAGGAAGCGGACATGGCCCTGCGCGTGACTCCCTCGTCCCCCGGCGGCGGGACCGAACTCCTCACCGGCGCCGGTACCGCTCCTGTCGTCATCCAGTCGCTGAAGAAGAAGCGGTGCGCCCGCTGCCGGCGTGGACCGCTGTCGCTGCTCGCCATGGAGGACGGCGCGCCCCGGTGCCTCCACTGCGCCGACCTCGACCACCTGGTGTTCCTTCCGCGCGGCGACACGGCGCTGACGCGCCGGGCCCGGGAGGAGAGCTCGCTGTCGGTGGTCGTCGTGCGGTTCGACCGGCGCAGGAGCCGGTACGAACGGCAGGGCGTCCTCGTCGAGGAGTCCGGGCTCGCCCGGGCCGAGGAGCGGTGCCTGGCCGACGCGGAGGCGCGCCGTAGACGCCGGGCGCGGGACGCACGGCGCCGGGCGGTGGAGGACTCGCGGTTCGCGGAGGCGTTCGCGTCGGAGATCCTGCGGCTGTTCCCGGGGTGCCCTGAGGAGCGGGCCCAAGCGATCGCGGCGTACGCGTCACAGCGGGGCAGCGGGCGGGTGGGACGGTCGGCGGCCGGGCGGGCGCTGACGGAGAGCGCGGTGACGTCGGCGGTGGTGGCGGCGGTGCGGCATGTGGACACCCCGTACGACCAGCTGCTGATGAGCGGGGTGCACCGGTACGAGGCGCGGCGCAGGATCGCGGCGACCGTGCAGACGGTGCTGCGGGCGTGGCGGGAGGCGGGGCTCGACTCCGTCGGGTGAGTGCTGGAGTCCACCGCGTGGGGCGAGTGCTGGAGTCCACCGCTCACACGGCGCGACGCGGAACCCTGTCCCTGGACGCTCGCGTATGGGCCTGCGGGGTCGAGGAATGGTCCGGGCCGGCCGGGCGGGATTCACTGAGGGGCAGCGGGGACGACCGCGGTGCCGGTCGGAACAAGGGGACGAGGTCGAAGGAGTGGGTGACGTGGTCGACGGGCCGTACTTCGTGCTGACGGTCGTGGGGCTGCTCGGGGCGGGACTGGTGGCGGGGGTGTTCTGCGGCTTCTCGACGTTCGTGATGCGGGGGCTGGCGTCCCTGCCGCCCGCGCAGGGCGTCGCCGCGATGAAGGCGATCAACGTGACGGCGTTGCGGCCGCCGTTCATGGCCGTGTTCCTGGGGTCGACGCTGGTCTGCGCGGTGATCGCGGTGGTGACCTTCGTGCTGTGGCCGCAGGACGGCGCGGTGGAGCTGCTGGTGGGCAGCGCTCTGTATCTGTTCGGGTGCTTCGGGGTGACCGTGCTGGCGAACGTGCCGCGCAACAACGCGCTGGTCAAGATGGAGGCGGGCACCGGGGAGGCGGCCGCGTACTGGCCGGCGTACGTGCGCGAGTGGACGGCGTGGAACCACGTGCGGACGGTCGCCGCCGCCGGGGCCGTGGTGGCGTACCTGCTGGCCCTCGTATGAGCCGCCGGCCGGGGCTCTGCGCGGGGGGCCCACGGGACGTATCGTGGCCGAAAGGGTGTCGCCGATGACGTACGGCCCGTCGTACCCCGATGCAAGGACAGCCGGCCATGGCCGATCCCAAGGGTTTCATGACCACGCCCCGCCAGGAGTGGCCCAGGCGGCCGGTCGAGGAGCGGGTGCGGGACTGGCACGAGGTCTACGTCCCGGGGGCCCTCCTCCCCATCATCAACCAGCAGGCGGACCGCTGCATGGACTGCGGCATCCCCTTCTGCCACGAGGCGTGTCCGCTCGGCAACCTCATCCCCGAGTGGAACGACCTGGTCTCCCGGGACGACTGGCGGGCGGCCAGTGACCGGCTGCACGCCACGAACAACTTCCCCGAGTTCACCGGGCGGTTGTGTCCCGCGCCCTGCGAGGCGGGCTGCGTGCTCGCCATCAACCAGCCCGCGGTCACGATCAAGAACGTCGAGTGCGCGATTGCCGACCGGGCCTGGGAGGAGGGCTTCGCACGGCCGAGTCCCCCGGACCGGCTGAGCGGGCGGACGGTCGCGGTGATCGGCTCGGGGCCCACGGGGCTGGCGGCGGCACAGCAGCTGACGCGCGCGGGGCACACCGTCGCCGTGTACGAGAAGGACGACCGGGTCGGCGGGCTGATGCGGTACGGCATTCCCGAGTTCAAGATGGAGAAGCACCACCTGGAACGGCGGCTGGAGCAGATGCGCGCCGAGGGGACCAGGTTCCGGCCGTCGACCACGGTCGGCCGGGACGTCGGGGCGGTGGAGTTGCGCGCACGGTACGACGCGGTGGTGGTCGCGACCGGCGCGACGGCGTGGCGGGAGCTGACCGTACCGGGGCGCGAGCTGGCCGGTGTGCATCAGGCCATGGAGTACCTGCCGCTGGCGAACCGGGTGTGCGAGGGAGATCTGGAGACCTCGCCGATGTCCGCGGCCGGACGGCACGTCGTCATCGTCGGCGGTGGCGACACGGGGGCGGACTGTCTGGGGACCGCGGTGCGCCAGGGCGCGGCGTCCGTGACACAGCTGGACATCTACGCCCTGCCGGGGGCCGACCGGGACGAGGACGCGGAGCCCTGGCCGACGTATCCGAAGATCTACCGTCTCTCGCCGGCGCACCAGGAGGCCGGCGAGTTGCGCACCGCACCCGCGGCGGACGCCGACGCGCGCCTGTTCGCGGCGTCGACGCTCCGCTTCTCGGGGGACGCGCGGGGGCGGGTGCGGTCCCTGCACCTCGTGGAGGTGGACGCGCGACGGCAGCCTGTCTCCGGATCCGAACGCGTGCTGCCCGTCGACATGGTGCTGCTCGCGCTGGGCTTCTCCGGCCCCGACCGGAAGGACGGGCTCGTCGACCAGCTGGGCCTCGCGACGGAGCCGCGCGGCACGATCGCTCGGGACGCCGGGTTCGCGACCAACGTCCCGGGGGTGTTCGCCGCGGGCGACGCGGCGCGCGGGCAGTCGCTCATCGTCTGGGCCATCGCGGAGGGGCGCGCGGTGGCGGCGGCCGTCGACCGCTATCTGACGGGGAGTTCGGCGCTGCCGGCGCCCATCGGGCCGTACGACCGGCCGATGGTGGTGTGAGGAGCCCGCCCCCCCGAGCCGCTCCCGAGCCACCCCCCGAACCGTCCCCGAGCCACCGCCGAACCGTCCCCGAGCCACCCCCGAACCGTCCGCGAGCCCCCTCCCCCCCCCCGGACCCGGCGCTGTCAGCGGCGTCGCTCGTCCGTTCCGGCCACCTTCGCCGTGACCAGTGCCACCCGGTTCCAGGTGTTGATCGCGCAGATCAGGGCGATGAGTTGCGCCAGTTCCCGGTCCTCGAACAGGGCCGCGGCCGCGGCGTGGACGTCGTCGGGGACGCCCGCGTCGGCGACCATGGTCAGCGCGTCGGTCAGCGCCAGGGCGGCCTGCTCCTCGGCGGTGAAGAAGTGCCGGGCCTCGCGCCAGACGGCCACCATGTGCAGCCGGTCCTCGCTCTCACCGGCCCTGCGGGCGTCGTTGGTGTGCATGTGCAGGCAGTACGCGCAGTGGTTGAGGTGCGAGGAGCGGATCTGGACGAGCTCGACGAGCGCCGGATCGAGGCCCTGGCGCGCCGCCGCGTCGAAGCCGACGAGGGCGCGGAAGGCCTGCGGGGCGGACCTGGCGAAGTCGAGGCGGGGCCGGGCCGTCGGGGTCGTGGTAGCGGCCGGGATCGGCGCGTGGGTCGCGTTCGTTGCGTTCGTCGTGTTCGTCGTCATGCCATGAAACCTACGGGCCATATAGACCGGCTGTAGGGTGCATTTCCATGGCAGAAACGTGGGTCAATTCCGCCCGACGCATCGGCGCCGACCTGCACGTGGAGCTCGACGGTCCGGGCGGCCGCCGCGCCGCCCTCATCCGCGCGTTGCGGGACGCCGTACGCAGCGGCCGACTCGCCCCCGGCACCCGTCTGCCCCCGTACCGCTCGCTCGCCGCCGACCTCGGTGTCGCCCGTAACACGGTGGCCGACGCCTACGCGGAACTCGTCGCGGAGGGCTGGCTGACCGCCCGTCAGGGTTCGGGCACCCGCGTCGCCGAGCGGGCCGAGCCCCTGAAGGGCAGCACCCGGGTCGCGCGAAAGGCGCCCACGCGCGCGGGTGGCCCCCGGCACGACCTCCGGCAGGGCACGCCGGACGCGTCCGCCTTCCCGCGCGCGGCCTGGCTCGCCTCGTACCGGCGGGCACTACAGCAGGCGCCCAACGAGGTGTTCGGACCGGGCGACCCGGCCGGCCGGGTCGAACTGCGCGAGGCGCTCACCGAGTACCTGGCACGCGCGCGGGGAGTGCGCACCGCGCCCGGTCGCATCGTGATTTGCTCCGGTTTCGCGCACGCGCTGCGGCTGCTGTTCGGGGGCGGTGTCCTGCGCGGCCCCCTGGCCGTCGAAGCGTACGGACTCGCCTTCCACCGGGAGTTGCTGACGTCCGCCGGCGTGCGCACGGTCCCGCTACCGCTGGACGAGGACGGCGCCCGTGTCGACCTGCTCGCGCGCGAACGGGGCGTGCTGCTCACGCCCGCCCACCAGTTCCCGACCGGCGGACCCCTGCACGCCACGCGTCGCGCCGCCGTCGTCGACTGGGCACGCGCGAGGGGGGCCGTGGTGCTGGAGGACGACTACGACGGGGAGTTCCGCTATGACCGCCGGCCCGTCGGCGCCGTCCAGGGCCTCGACCCCGAGCGGGTGATCCTCGTCGGCTCTGTCAGCAAGAGCCTGTCACCGGCGCTGCGGCTCGGCTGGATGGTCCTGCCGCAGCGGTACGTCGACGGCGTACTCGCGGCCAAGGGCGAGCGGGAGGCGTGGGCCGGCGTCCTGGACCAGCTCGGTCTCGCCGACTTCATCACCACGGGGTCGTACGACCGCCATGTGCGCCGGATGCGCCAGCGCTACCGCGCCCGCCGGGACCGGCTCGTCGCCGCGCTCGCCGAGCACACCCCGCACATCGAGGTCACCGGTGTCGCGGCCGGCCTGCACGCGGTGCTGCGACTGCCGCCGGGCACCGAGCGGTCCACGGTCAAGGCGGCCGCCTGGCAGGGCGTCGCGCTCGACGGCCTCGACGCGTTCCGGCACCCGCGGACCGCGACGAGCGCGGGGGACGGCCTGGTCGTCGGCTACGCGACACCGTCGGAACATGCGTACGGGGCGGCACTGGACGCACTGTGCGGCCTGCTGCCGCCCCCGTGACACGACGGCCGGACGCGACCCGCTCACGCCGGCCACCGCCCCCGCGACAAGGCCCGGGACGCGACCCGCCCACACCAGCCGCCGCCCGATGACGAGGCCCGGGACGCAACCCGCCCACACCAGCCATCGCCCCCGTGACGAGAGCCGGACGTGAACGCCTACGCCTTCCGTCCCACCGCGCCGTACCCCGGGATCACCCCGTCGTCCTGGCCCGGCACCGGTTCCCCCAGCTCGGGGCGCCATTCGGGCACCACCACGACGCCCGGCTCCACCAGCTCCAACCCGTCGAAGAACCCGGAGAACGCCTCCCGCGAGCGCAGCGCCAGCGTCACCCCCGCGGCCCGGAGCTGCGCGGTGGCCGCCGCGGACTCCTCCGGAGTGAAGTCGGCGGTGGCGTGGGTCATCATCAGATAGCTGCCGGACGGAAGCGCGGACAGCAGCTCCGAGACCAGCTCGTGTGCGCCGTCCTCGTCGGGCACGAAGTGCAGCAGCGCGACGAGGGACAGGGCCACCGGCCGGCTGAGGTCCAGGACCTTGCGGGCCCCGTCGATGATCGTGGCCGGATCCCGCACGTCCGCCTGGAGGTACTCGGTCACGCCCTCGGGCGTGCCACGCAGCAGTGCCTCCGCGTGGGCCAGCACGATCGGGTCGTTGTCGCAGTAGACCACACGCGCGTCCGGCGCGACGGCCTGCGCGACCTGGTGCAGGTTGGGCTCGGTCGGTATGCCCGTGCCGACGTCGAGGAACTGCCGTACACCGTTCGTGGCCAGCCAGCGCGTGGCCCGGTGCATGAAGGCGCGGTTGACCCGCGCCATGACCGGCACCCGGGGGTCCAGGGCCAGCATCTGCCGGCCCATCTCCTCGTCGACGGGATAGTTGTCCTTGCCGCCGAGATACCAGTCGTACATCCGTGCGGGATGGGGCTTGCTGGTGTCGATCCCGGTCATGAGGCGCTCCGTGGGCGTCGGTCGTGATGTGTGATCAATTCAGCACCAACATAAGGCAGTTGAACAAACAACAGGAGACAGGGGGCAGGAGACGGGGGCAGGAGACACGACACGAAGTCCGTCAGGACAGCAGGAAGTCCGCCTCCCCCGCCTTCGCACCCTCGATGAACGCGGTCATCTCGTCGGAGGTGTAGATCAGCGCCGGCCCGTCGGGGTCGGTGGACTGCCGGACGGCGATACGGCCGTCGGCGAGCTTCATCGCCTCCAGGCAGTTGCCCCCGTTGCCACCGCTCCACGGCTTGTGCCAGCCCTCGCTGCCCAGTTCCCGGGCGGGCATGCCGTTGTAGATCCGCTCGGCGCGGACCCGCGGCCTGGGCTGGGACGTGATGCGATCCATTCACAGCTCCTTGCGGAGATCCTCGAGGATCTCCTTCGTGCGATGTGCCGTGGCGGCCTGCGCCGCCATGCGGTCCATGACCTCCAGGTGGGTGGCCACCTCGACGCGCGCGTCCAGGTAGACGGCGCCGGTCAGGTACTCGCTGTAGACCATGTCCGGAAGTTCGGGCACGGCGAACCGGAACAGCACGAAGGGCCCGTAGGTGCCGGGGTGCGGCCCCGTCGCGAAGGGGGCGACCTGCAACGTCACGTTGGGCAGCTTCGTCGCGTCGAGCAGTCTTTCGATCTGGGCACGCATCACCTCCGCACCGCCGACCGGGCGGCGCAGCACGGTCTCGTCCAGCACGGCCCACATCCTGGGCGCGTCCGGGCGGGTGAGCAGGTCCTGGCGCTGCATACGCAGGGCGACGTGTCGCTCGATGTCCTCGGGCCGGGTCTGGCCGACGGCCCCCGATCTCAGGACGCCGCGCGCGTAGTCCTCGGTCTGCAGCAGTCCGGGCACGAAGTGCGGGTCGTAGCTGCGCATGAGGGAGGCGGCACCCTCCAGGCTGACGTACATCGAGAACCAGCCGGGCAGGATGTCGTGGAACCGCTGCCACCAGCCGGGCTTGTTGGCCTCCTCGGCCAGCTGTACGAACGCCTCGGCCTCGTCGTCGGGGACCCCGTAGGCCTTCAGGAGCAGTTGGAGGTACGGGATCTTGAGGGATACCTCGGCCGTCTCCATCCGGCGGATGGTGGCGGGGGCGACGCGCAGGACACGGGCCGCTTCCTCGCGTTTGATCCCGGCGCGTTCGCGCAGGTCGAGCAGGCGCCTGCCGAGGACGACCTGGCCGACCGTCGGCGCCGACCGGGGCTCGCTCACGCCCCACCTCCGCTCATCGCATCCCTGACCACTCGAACCCTGACAACCGCGCGATCCGCAGGGATCCCTGACTCGTCCGGGACCTGTCCGGGACTCATCCCGTATCCATCCCGTACGAATCCCGTACGAATCCTGTACGAATCCCGACAGCCCAGCGGCGCCATTCGAAGATCTATTCGAAGGTCGGGGCCGACCTCGCAGATCTCAACTGGCGCCGCATCACATGCTGTTGCGAGCAGTGTGCCACGACCACTCGCCGCGTCACACAGCACTCTGCAATTTTCAGAGTGACACTTGCCAAGTTGTTCGCGACAGGGCGATAGTGGCAAGCGTGATTCCGTCCGTGCCCTTAGGAACAGACGCCACCGCGGGCCGCTTCGGCCTCGGTGCCCCGGGAGGTCCCTCCGCTCGCACCGGTGCGAGAGCGGGGGAGGCAGTCGATCCCTTCGGGTCCGCCGCCGAGCGCCGGTTCCGCTTCGAGCTCGCCGCGCATCCGGGTTCTCCCGCGCGGGCCAGACGGCTGACCCGGAACCGGCTGACCGGCTGGGCCGTGTGCGAGGACACCTGCGACACGGCCGCGCTGGTGGTGTCGGAGCTGGTCACCAACGCGATCCTGCACACCGCGAGTGACATCGTCGTCTGCGAGCTGCACGACGAGGACGACCTGGTGCGCATAGCCGTGCGTGACCAGGGGTGTGCCACCGGTGAGCCCCACCCGACCCCGGCCAGGGCCGAGGAGGAGCACGGGAGGGGACTGCTCCTCGTCGACGCGCTCGCCCACGCCTGGGGCGCCCATGAGTGCGGTCTCGGGCTGCTGGTCTGGGCCGAGCTGCCGCGCCAGGCCGACGCCGCGCGCGGCGACCTCGGCTGGGGCGCCCGCCCCAAGCCGGATCCGTCCGGCGGCTCGGACGAGGACGACGACGACGAGGCGCACGCGCGCGTGTGCCGCCCGGCGAACGGCGAAACGGGGACCGAATGGGTGTGACGGCCGCTCCCGGCGGACAGGCGCTCACCCTGGACACGCTGGTCCGCCTCGGCCGGGGACTGCGCAGGCCGGAGGCACCGTCGCTGCGGCTGTCCGTGCCGGACGGCATGACCGCTCCCCTGGGCTGCGACGCGGTGCAGGTGCCCGCGCGCTTCGGCCCGCTCGTGCTGCCCCGCCTCCCGCGCGTGGGCTGCGTCTACGCCGACGACGCGCACTGGTGGTGGCTGGTCCCGTCCGACTCGGACTACGCCCTGGAGTGGCCCGCGCCCGCGCGCTACGCGACCGGCGCGCTGGTTCCCGAGAGCCCCCGCCTGATCCACCGGCCCGACGGCACCCTCCCCTACACCCCGCCGATCCCGCTCTACCTGGCCCTGTGCCGCATCATCGGGACGGCGCCCAGCTGGTCGCGGGCGATCACCGCGTAGGGCTCCGCCGCGGGTCCGGGTCGGCGTGGGCTCGCCGGACCAGGAGCTCTCCGCCGCGGGTCCAGGTCGGCCTGGGTTCGCCGGACCAGGTCCTCTCGGCCGCGGCGGCTTTCCGCGCCACCGGCGTACGCCCCCCGCTCGGCCGCCCCGCGCGGCCCCTCCCCCATGCGCCCCCGCCTCACGGCCCGCACCTCCACGCACCCGGGCGTACGCCCCCGCCCCCCACCCTGCGCCCTGCCCAGTCGCCGGCCGTGCCGCGATAGTGGCCGTTCGTGCACGTTCGGGGGAGGTCGACCGTGGGGACGAGAGGCGGCGTGGGCGAGCCGGAGGTGTCCGAGTCGGAGCGACTGCTGTTCGGCGGCCCCCTCCGCTACGACATGGGCTGGAACCAGCACGCGGACGCCTTCCTGGAGCTCAGCTTCCGAGCCATGATCACGCGGATGCCCGCCCTGCTCGCCGCGAGCCTCCGGCTGGCCCGGCAGGCCGACCCGGGTGCCGCGCGGATCGTGCTGGCGGCCGAGGTGGGCCGGGGCCTGGCCCAGGCGGTGAGCCTGTTCGCGGTCAACAGCGTGCTGAGCGGCCTGATGGGCAGCGGCCCCATGGAGGACCGGCTGCGGGGGGCCGTCCCCGCGCTGACCGCCATCGCCGTCGTCCTGCTGCTCGGCGCGCTGCTGCGGGCGGCGTCGACGTACGCCACCGGCCGTCTCGAGCCGAAGGTGGAGCGGGTCGCCACCGAGCGGTACCTGGAGCGGGCCGCGGCCGTGGAGCTCGCGGCGATCGAGGACCACGCCTTCCACAAGCTGCTGGACACGGCCCAGTACGGGGCCTCCTCGGCCCGCCGCATGATCATGTACGGCACCCGGGTGGTGAACGCGATGATCTCGCTGGTCGCCGCGGCCGGCGTCCTCACCGTGCTGCATCCGCTGCTACTGCCGCTGCTGGTGACGATGACGCTGCCCAGCGCCTGGAGCGCGCTGACCAACGCCCGGCGCCGCTACGAGTCGTTCCACACCTGGGTGCAGCACGCGCGCGCGGGTCACCTGATCAGCGGCCTGCTGACGGAACCGGGGGCGGCCCCGGAGATCCGGGTGCACGGTCTGGGCCCCTTCCTGCTGCGGCACTTCCGGGCGATGTCGGAGGCGGCGGAGGCGGAGCAGGCCAGGCTGGCGCGGCTCGCGGCCCGCACCGGGCTGATCGCGGCGGCCTGGACGGGCCTCGCCACGGTGGCGACGTACGCCACCCTGGGCGGACTGCTGCTCGCGGGGGCGATGTCACTGGCGGTGGCGGGCACGGCGGTGATCGCCGTCCGGACCGGCTCGGCGAGCCTGGAGACGCTCGTGCTGGAGATCAACCAGTTGCACGAGGAGGCCCTCTTCGTGGGCGATCTGGAGCGGCTGTACGTCGAGGCCGCCGAACGGGCGATCCCGGTCGGCGGCGCGGCCCTGCCGGAGGACCCGCGGGAGATCCGCTTCGAGAACGTCACGTTCCGCTACCCGGGTGACGCCACCCGCCCCGCGCTCGACGACGTCACCCTGACGCTGCCGCTGGGCGGCATCATCGCGCTGGTCGGCGAGAACGGCTCCGGCAAGACCACCCTGGTCAAACTGCTCGCCGGGCTGTACAAACCCGACCGGGGCCGGATCCTGTGGGACGGCGTCGACGCGGCGACCGCGGACCGGCACCGGCTGGCCGAGCGGGTCGCGATGGTGGCGCAGGACTTCAAGCGGTGGCCGTTCACCGCCCGGGTGAACGTGGCCGTCGGGCGCCCTTCGGCGCCGGTGACCGAGGAGCGGCTCGCGGCCGCGGTCGCGGAGGCGGGCGCCGAGGATGTCGTCGCCGATCTGCCGCGCGGTCTGGACACGCTGCTGGCCCGCAACTTCAGCGGCGGGCACGAGTTGTCCGGCGGTCAGTGGCAGCGGCTCGGCATCGCCCGGGCGGCGTACCGGCGGGGCAGCATCCTGATCGTCGACGAACCGACGGCGGCCCTCGACGCCCGGGCCGAACTGGAGGTCTTCGACAAGATCCGCGCACTGGCCGGGACCGGCCAGACGGTCGTGCTCATCACCCATCGGCTGGCGTCCGTACGCCATGCGGACCTGGTGCACGTGCTGGACGAGGGCCGGCTCGTGGAATCGGGAACTCCGCGGGAGCTGCTCGCCAAGGGCGGGGTCTACGCGGAGCTGTACGGCTTGCAGGCCGAGCAGTTCGCGATGCGGGCGCCCGCGCCGAAGGCGGGCTGACCCCTGCTCACTCCGTGCCGTCGCCGCCTCGGACGATCACCAGGAACGTGTCCGTCGCGAGGTCCATCACGACCTCGGCCGGAAGTCCCTCCGAGCGACGCGCCTGCGCGAACTCCTCCGCCGGCCACGAGCCTCGCGGGCCGCCTGCGGGAAAGCGTTCGACCACCGTTCGCCCGTTCATCATCCTGCACCTCCAGAAAGCGTCGTACTTGTAGGAGTTAACGCCTTCGGAAGGGAAACCGCCTCGCCAAGTGACACGACTGAGACGTAGTTGACACTCGTTCACCGTCGGATGCGAGAACGGTATCGCCGGGTTTCCGCGTTTACCGTTACCCTCCGCTTCACTCCTCGTACTCGTCGTGATAGCGAATCCGTTCGCTGCCCGCGGGTGCCCCGAAAACCGACGCGCGCCCCTTGGGCTCCTCCCACTCCTCCTGCCGGCCCAGGGCGGTGAGGTCGAGGAAGCTGGTGGTCGAGCCGAGCCCGTCGAGCCCGCGCTCATACGTCGAATAGGTGTGGAACACCCGGTCCCGGTCCCGCAGGAAACAGCTCACACCGGGCCGCTCGACAAGTTCACCCTCGTGCACCAGCGTCGCCTCGAAGTCGGCATTGAAGTCGTCGCCGTGCGACGAATACCAGGGCAGCGTCCAGCCCATCCGTGCCTTGAACGGAAGAATTCTCGTGTACGGCGCCCGCGACACGGCGGCGAACGTCGTCCCGCGCGCGTGGAGATGCGCCAGATGGCCCACCTGGTCGAGGAACGCGGAGCAGCTGCGGCAGCCGCTCTCCCATTCGGGCGCGAACATGAAGTGGTAGACGACGAGCTGCTGCCGACCCTCGAACAGGTCGAGGAGGGTGGCCTTTCCGTCGCCTCCCTCGAACACGTACTCCGTGTCGGTCTCCACCATCGGCAGCCGACGGCGCTCGGCGTTGAGTGCGTCCCGCGCGCGCGTGGCCGCCTTCTCCTTGACCAGCAGTTCCTGACGCGCCCTGCGCCAGTCCTCGCGCGCGGCGATCTTTGGAAGCGACATGGCCCCTCCTGTGCAACGGTCCCGTTGCGTGTGGTGACCGGTGGAGGGAGCGGAACTCATCGCCGATCCCCGAAATTTTTCGGGAGGTTTCCCGGGCCGGGTGGCGGAGGCCGGCGCGTCAGGTGTCGTACTCCTGGATACGGCGTCCGTGGCCGCGCTCGACCAGCGCGGGCGTCCGCTCGCGCAACTCCTCGACGACCGCCCCCACGTCCAGCGTCCGCAGCTCGCGGTCCCGCATCAGGACCCGGCCGTCGACGACGGTCGTGCGGACGTCGGCGGAGCGGGCGCTGTGCACCAGGGTCGCGGCGAGGTCGTGCACGGGCTGGGTGTGCGGGCCGCTGAGGTCGACCAGGACGAAGTCGGCGCGCCGGCCCGGGGCGAGGGAACCGACGGTGTCCCCGAGGCCGACCGCGCGGGCGCTCTGCAGCGTGGCGTGGTGCAGGGCCTGACGCGCGGTCAGCCAACGCGGGTCGCCCTCGACCGACTTCTGGACGAGGGCGGTGAGCGCCATCGACTCCCAGACGTCGAGGGAGTTGTTGGAGGCGGCGCCGTCGGTGGCGAGGCCCACGGGGATGCCGAGGGCGCGCAGGGCACGTACGGGTGTGGTGGTGGGCCAGCCGAACTTCAGGTAGCCACGGGGCGCGGTGGCGACGGCGATCCGGCCGCCCGCGCGCTCCAGGAGCGGCAGGTCCCGGTCGAGGATGCCGGTGCCGTGCGCGACGAGCAGATCGGTGTCGAGCAGTCCGGTGCGCTCCAGGACCCCGATGGGGGTGACGCCGTGACGGGCCAGGCTGGTGTCGGTCTGGTCGCGGTTCTCGGCGGCGTGCAGATGCACGGGCAGGTCGTGGGCACGGGCGAGGGCAGCGGTCGCGGCGAGGTCGGCGTCGTCGACGGTGTAGGGGGCGTGCGGGGCGAGGGCGGTGGTGATGCGGCCGCCGGCGCGCTCCCGGTTGCGCAGCGCGAAGTCAAGGCTGCGCTCGCGCCCTTCGGGTCCCTGCGAGGAGAAGAAGGCCTCGCCCAGGTGGGCGCGCATTCCGCACTCCTCGACGACGGCGGCCACCGCGTCCATCGTGAAGTAGTGGTCGGCGAAGCAGGTGACGCCGCCCCGGATCATCTCGGCGCAGGCCAGCCGGGCGCCCAACTCCACGTCCCGCTCGGTGAGGTTGGACTCGACGGGCCAGACGACGTCGTTGAACCACGCCTCGGTGGGCAGATCCTCGGCGAGGCCGCGCAGGGCGACCATCGGGGCGTGGGTGTGGCAGTTGACCAGGCCGGGCAGCGCGACCTGTCCGGTGGCGTCGATGCGCTCGACGGCCGGCAGCTGCCGCACGGCCTCGGCGGTCGTGACGCACTCGACGACTCCGCCGCGCACGACGACCGCGGCGTCCTCCTCGAACCCGATCCGTTCCTGGTCGTCGTGCACGAGGACGGCGCACCCCGTGACGACGAGGTCCGCGGGGGCTGCTGCGCGCGGGCCGGCGGGATCGTCCGCGGGAGAGGGCGTCATCCCGCCAACGTACGACGCGAGCGCCGGGGCACGTGAAGTGAACGGCGCATCACGTCGCGGGTCTGTCCAGGAAGCGTCCGTGCGGGCACGCTGGCCTGGACCACAGACGTCGTCCGGCCTCTGAAAGGAGCCCGGCATGCTGCTCGGCACCTGGAACCTGGAGAACCTGTACCGGCCCGGCGGGCCGTACGGCCCCGAGGACAAGGCAGCCTACGAGACCAAGCTCGCCGCTCTCGCCGACGTGATCGCCGAACTCGACCCGGCCCTGCTCGGCGTACAGGAGGTCGGGGATCCGGACGCCCTGGCGGACCTGGCCGGGATGCTGGCCGGAAACTGGCACATCGCCCTGTCCGCACACGCCGACGGCCGGGGCATCCGGGTCGGTTTCCTCAGCCGTACGCCCATGGTGGTGCTCTCCGACACGACGGGGTTCCCGGCGCCGCTGCGGCCGGTGCAGGCGGACGACTCCGGGCCGGAGGTGGCGGCGGCGGGACGGGGCCTGCTCGCGGTGCGCGCCGGTGAACTGTCCGTCGCGGTGGCACATCTGAAGTCGAAGCTGCTGTCCTACCCCGACGGCCGGTTCCACCCTCGCGACGAGGGCGAACGCGCACGCTACGGCGCCTACGCCCTGTTCCGGCGGACCGCCGAGGCAACCGCGCTGCGCGCCCTGGCCGACAAACTGCTGGCGGGCGACGGGCGGACGCGGGACGTGCTGGTCCTCGGCGACCTCAACGACGAGGCGCAGGCGGCGACCAGCCAGATCCTGCTCGGCCCGCCCGGCTCCGAGATCGGCACTCCCGGCTTCCAGGCGTCCGACAAGGGCGACGCCGCCCGGCTCTGGAACGTGGCCCCGCTGATCCCCGCCGCACAGCGGTTCTCGCGCGTCAACTCCGGCCGCCGCGAACTGATCGACCACGTGCTGTGCAGTCACCGGCTGGTCCGCCGCGTGACGGAGGCGGGCACGGGCCTGCCGGGCTCCAACCCCCCGCCCCTCCCGTCCGTGGGCCCGGACCCGACGGAACGCCGAGGCGTGCCGGGCTCGGACCACGCACCGGTGTGGATCCGCCTCGGCACGTGAGAGCCGGCCGGGCCGCCGAGCGTGAGGAGAGCCCGTGATGCAGGGTCTTTGAGCGTGCCCCGCCTGCTGCAGCCCTCGGGGGTGAGGCCGCCTTCGAGGCTGTCAGCCGTGCGCTCGCGCGGTGAGGTAGGGATCTCCCCGGAGGGCCTCGCGGATGCCGAGAAGGGTGCCGCAGGCGAGGCCGAGGACGGGCAGGAGCAGCGCGGCGGCCGCCCACGCGGGTCCGGGCAGGGCATCGGTCACGGTGATGGGCAGACCGAGCACCTCGCTGAGCGGCCCGACCAGCGCTACGGAGAGCGCGGTCCCGAGGACCGCCCCGGCCGGCCCCGCCACCATCCCGGACAGGAGGGCTTCGCCGAGCAGAATCCTGCGCAGCTCCGGGCGTCCGGTGCCGAGGATCCGCAGAACGGCGAACTGACCGAGCCTCGCTCGCGCGCTGTCCCCCGCCCGTACGGCACCGAGCCCGAAGGCGCCCAGTGCCACAACCAGGACCCCGCCCCGCATCGCGAGGTCCGCAACGCCGAAGAGTCCCGGCAGGTTGCGAACGCGGTCGGAAACCGCGGACGCCGAGAACCCGTCGTCCTGCAGCGTTCCGGTCACCGCGGCCACCTGCCGCTGGTGCTCCACCACCACGACGGCCGACTGGGCGCCCTCTTTCTCCTTGAAGACCTCCGGCTCGACACCCGATCGTGCCGCGGCCAGGAACGCGGCAGTGTCCTCGGACAGGTAGGCGACACCGGGTCCGTCGACCTGCCAGGTCGGGTCGTACAGAGCGACGATCCTCAGCTCGACGACCTCGGTGGTGCCGGACCCCGCACCTGAAGCCTGGGTGTAGCCGAAAGCGACGGTCCGCCCGACGAGCGGGGTGAAATCGGTTCCCTGCGCGCGGGCAGGCAGCACGACCTCCTTCGGCCCCAGCGCGGCAGGGACGGCGCCTTCTGTGACCGGGAGATCGTCGCCCGGGGTGAGGGTGCGGCTGGTCAGGTCGTACGTCCCGTTCTCCTCGGCGTAGAGCACGGAGGAGTAGTCGCCCACGACCTGCCGAACTCCCCGCACCTTTCGGGCGTCCCGCAGCGCCGTCGTGGTGAGGGACCGCACCGACGCATCGCCCTCGAACGAGGAGAGCTCGATCTGAGTGAGCCCACCGGATTCCAGGACGTCCCGCTCGACCGCCCCGGCAGCACCGCCCGCCACTCCGGCGGAGGCGGTGAGCAGCATGGCGAGCAGGGCAAGGGCGGGCACGGCCCTGCGCAGCGAACGCCCGTCCCGCTTCCAGGTGTAGAGACTCCAGCGGCTCATCCGAGCTTCTCCTTGCGAGCGTTCTCCGCACGACGTGCGTCCTTGCGCGCCGACTCGCTGCCGACGGTCTCCTCGCTGCCCGCCGACAGCACTCCGGCGTCGAGCACATGGCGACGGTCGCAACTCGCGGCGACCGCGGAGTCGTGCGTGACGAGCAGCACCGCCGCACCGCGCTGGGCACATGACCGCAGGGAACTCAGCACGGTCCGAGCGCTTTCGGGGTCGAGCCCCGAAGTCGGTTCATCGGCCAGCACGAGCACCGGTGCCTTCACGGCGGCACGGGCGACGGCGATTCGCTGCCGCTGGCCGCCGGACAGTTCGCTCACCGGAGAGTCGGCGAGTCGCTCCATACCGAGGTCGCCGAGCAGATCGCGGGCAGCCGTACGGTGCCGGTCCAGGCGGGGGCCGAAGGCGGCGGCGACGTTCTCCCACGCGTTGAGGAACGTCAGCAGCCCCAGGTCCTGGAGAACGATGCCGATCGAACGCCGGCGCAGAAGGTCTTGCTCCGACGGGGCCAGGCACCCGGTGTCGGTACCGGCGATACGCAGCGAGCCTTCGGCCGGTGAAAGGATCAGACCGAGCAGAGCGAGCAAAGTGCTCTTGCCGGAACCTGAAGGTCCCTCGACCGCGGCCATGGTTCCTGACCGCAGCGTGAGGTCGACGCGGGTGAGTCCGGCGCCGGTGGCATAGGTGAAGGCGAGGCCCTCCGCCTCGACGGCAGGCGGGGGGACGGTGTCCGGCGGTGGGGAGGTTGTCATACGACGGGTGCCCTTCTGACAGGAAGCTCGGGTGGATCGGGGCCCGGAACCCGCGGGCCGTGACCCCTCACGCAAGGAGGTAGTACGCCGCTCTTGTCGCCTCGGCGGAGGCGGCAGCGCCCGGGGAGGGGGCGTACAGATCTGGAAAGCCTGCGTCGCGATACGGCTTCATCAGGCCGGGGAGTTCATCCCAGAAGCCCTGCGGGATGCGCTGGTCGGAGACGAGTGCTGCCTGAACGGCGTCGGACGCGGCCACGAGATCACCGTCTGACAGGGCTTTGCGAGCCTGTGCCACGAGGTCGGTCCCCTCCGTGAGCCGTGCCGCCTGGTCCGCACAGCCCGCGTCGGCCAGGAGGCCGACGATGCGGAGCGAATTCGAGGAGAGCGTGGGGCCTTCGTCCGGGTGCAGGGCGACGGAGGTTCGACGACAACCGAGTCCGAACTCGGCGCGCGCGGCCATGGCGCCGTACCAGCCGCGCTGATTCTCCGTCGTCAGGCGTGCCGGGACCGTCAGCCCGCCCGCCTCCTCCGCGCCCATCTCGGCCTGCGGCCCACAGGACAGTGCCAGCCGGTGGCACGTCATGGCGAGCAGGACCCGGTCGGACGGATCGAGACGACGATCCGCCCCCATTTTCCGCAGCCGCTGCTTCAACCAACCCGGCGCCTGTACCTGCTGGGCACGTGCCGTCAGGGCGCGTGCGGCGTTGTAGGTGGCGGTGAGCGTCCCCAACTGGGCCGGGGACTTGGCGACGAGGCCGTCGGACCGGACGCTGCTCACCGGAGCGGGGAGGGAGGCGGGTTCGGACGCGCCGATGGTGAGCGCACGCCGGACCAGCCACCGGGTCTGAGGGTCCGGGTCGCGCAACGCGAGCTGGAGACACGTGCGTGTCGGCTCCGGCAGCCGTTGCCGCAACAGGGCCAGAGCCGCTCGCTGGATCGGGTCGAGGACGGCGCAGCCGCCCTCCAACCGGACGTCGGCGTCGCGGAGAGCGCGTGTCGCCTGCCCGTGTACGCCGACCGCGCGCAGGGCCTCGACCGCGTAGAGCACCGGTACGGGCTGGTCGGCGCGAGCGGTGTCCGCCGCAAGGCGGTCCAGGTCGGCGCGTGACACCTCGCTCTCGCGGTGCAGGCACGTCAAGGTGCTCAGAAACGCCGCGCGGGTGGCGAGCGAGGTCGGGGCGTCGTCTGCGGCATCCGGCGCTCGTACGTACGCGTGGGCTTCTCGCTCGGCCCGCTCGCGCAGTCCGGCCCGGGTCAGGACGCCGGCCGCATCCTGCCCGGAGCCCCCGGGTCCCGAGGATCCGGACAGCGACAAGCACACGTAATGGGCGCGCCAGGCGGGCGTGTCCAGCATGTCGGTCCGGGCGAGATCCGCCAGGGCCGCGAGGCGGACCGCCGGCACGGGATCGCCGGTCCGGCCGCCCGGCACGGCGGCCTCCAGACGGCCGTAGGCGGTCGGATACAGCGCGGGGTCCCGTCCCGCATCGGCACGTGAGGCACGCACGAGATCATTGGCACCGCGCAACGCGTCGAGTTGCTCGGCGAGGTCACCTCCGGGCGGGCCGGGTCGCTCGACCTGCCCGCCGGCCAGCATCGCGACGCCCAGCACCGCGGCTACCGCCACTGCGACGCCGGCGAGCACCTGGGTGCGACGACGCTTCTGTTCCCCGGGACGGCGAAGGCCGTTCTTCACGTCGGACCGCCGGTCAGTCGTTGGCACAGGCGGAAGCGAACGCCTTGACGCCCGCCTTGAAGGCCCCTCCGTCGGAGCAGGTCGTGATGCTCGTGTTCATCGATCCGCCGGGATCGGCGATGCCGCTGATGTCGGCGATCCACGTGTTCTGGTTGGTCCAGCTGACCTGGCGGGTGTTCTCACTGACCTGTGTGCCGCTGGGGCTCAGCGAGAGAGTGGCCTGCCATCCGTTGGCCTTCACCGTCGCCACATTGGTGATCTTGCTGACCTTGTATTTCGCTCCACCCTTCGTGGTCTTGGTGGACGTCTTGAACGAGCATTTGTCGGCGTAGGCGTTGCAGTGCCAGGCATTGGCCACGACTTTCGCACCCGTGCCGGGCAGCGTCGTCGAACCGGTATCGGAAATAGTCATTCCCGGCACAGCCGTCCCCACGACCAGAGTGGCGGCCAGCCCAGTGGTCAGCAGGGCCTTCTTCATATGTGTCTCCCCGTGTTCCTGTCGCGTCTGCGCACGTCGTACGTCGCCTTCTGGCGGAAGCCGGACTGTACATGTGGCGGAATGCATCAAGAACGACCGGAAAGCGGCGTAGGAAAGCCCAGGGACTGGAGAGATCCAGGCACAGCACCGGCGTGCCAAGTGGGGGGCCGAGGCGTCTCGACGCTCCGCCGTACGGCCACCGCGATGGCCGGTTGCCCGCGAGCAACGGCTCGGGCACTCGCCACCCGGAGCCCAGGAAGGTCAGCTTCCAGCCAAGCGGAGCAGGGCGAATTCACACGTCGGCGTGACGTTCCCGGATGCTGACGGAGCGGCCGGACCCTGGAGTTGACGCCAGAGGTCACCCATCAATGCCCGCCGCGTCCACCGTCCGTTCGAACAACGACTCGGCGTCGGCGACTGCCTGGCCCAATCGATCGGGCCGGGCCGCCAGGCCGCCGACCACACCGTCAATGCCGCGCAACCCGGCCCGGTCCAGCAGGCGTTTCTCGTTGGTCACCCACTCACCCCGTGCCGCCAGGACGGCGTGGCCCGTCTGTACGGCTGCCGTGGCGAGGGCGCCGGTCGTCTCGGTGAGTCGGGCGGCCGGGGCGTGGTGGGCCTTGGCGTAGGCGAGGGTGGCGCGGGCGGTGCCGTACCAGCGGTGGCTCGCCGTGCGGCGTAGTGGTTCCGGGTACGAGACCGGAGTCGGCACCTGTCCGCGCAGGACCTGGTTGATCGCCAGTTCGGCGACGACCAGATAGGTGGGGATGCCGGCGAGATGGAACAGCAGTGGCTCCACCCGGAACCGGCCCTGCTCGGCCTGCGCCGACTCCCGCTCCACGACGTCGAGGTCGCGGTAGTGGACGTCGACCCGTCGCCCGTCGATCGTGAGCCACGCGCCGCCGTTGAACACGCCTCCGCCCCACTCGCCGACCTCGGACACCTCTCCTTCCCAGCCGAGGGCCCGGAGGTCGGCCGGGTCGAAGGGGCCGCGGTAGTAGACCGCCAGGTCCCAGTCGCTGTCGGGTCGGTGGGTTCCCTGGGCACGGGAGCCACCGAGGGCCACCGCCCGGACGGTGGGGAGGGAGGCGAGGCGGTCGGCGGTGGTGTCGAGGAACGTGGTGTCGTCGGTCGGGGTGGGCATGGGCGCAGCGTACGGAGTCGTGAGCCACGGTTCCGAGAAATTGGGGTGCGTGCGCCGGTGCGGGCGCGGATGATCGGCGGATCGGTCGCCGAACGCCGGTGCCGAAGGCCCTGGGCGGTCGGTGTCCAAGGGCAGCAGCTGTATGCCCGTACGCCCCGTCGTCCTCAGGAGCGAGCACGTGATCAAGCGCGTCACCGTCCCCTCCCTCTTCCCTCCCCCCACCTACTCGCACGCCTCGGTGGTCGAGGCCGGCACGAAGCTCGCCTTCCTGGCCGGGGCCGTACCTCTCGACGCCGAAGGGAAGCTCGTCGGGGAGGGGGACGCCGTGCGGCAGGCGCGGCAGGTGGTCGCCAACCTGGAGGAGCAACTTCAGGCCGTGGGCAGTGACTTGGCCCATGTGCTGTCGACCGAGGTGTACGTCGTGAGCGGGGAGCCCGCGATGCTGTCCGCCGTGTGGGAGGTCGTCGAGGCGTCAGGGCTGAGCGCCGGTCCGCACTCGTCGACCCTTCTCGGGGTGGCCTGTCTCGGGTACACGGGACAGCTGGTGGAGATCACGGCCACGGCCGTCGTCCCCGACGGGTCCTCAGGGTGAGCCGGGTCGTGCTCCGCCGTGCCGTGGCGGCCGATGCCGGGGCCGCCGCGGACGTCTGGCTGCGGTCGTTCGCCGCCGCGTTGCCGACGGTCGTCCGCCCGCGCTCCGACGACGAGGTGCGGTCGCACTTCCGGGACGTGGTGGTACCGCTGCGGGAGACCTGGGTCGCCGAGACCGCGCAGGACCTCATCGGCGTCATGGTGCTCGACGGTGACCAGCTCTCCCAGCTCTACCTCGATCCGGACTGGCGCGGACGGGGCGTCGGGGACCGCTTCCTGGACATGGCCCGGCAGCGCCGCCCGCACGGCCTGACCCTGTGGACCTTCCAGGTCAACACCCCCGCCCACCGCTTCTACGAGCGCCATGGATTCGTCGCCGTCGAACGCACCGACGGCAGCGGCAACGAGGAGAGCGAGCCGGACGTCCGGTACGTGTGGCGGCCCTGACAACGGACGGCCCCTCCCGTCAGCTCCGGCCGGTCCCGGTCCGTCGGTCGCGCACCGCCAGACCTGCCGTACGTCCCGCCTCGCTCAGCACGTCCCTCAGCATCTTCGGGGTGAGACGGCCGGTGAAGGTGTTGCGCTGACTGACGTGGAAGCAGCCGAAGAGGTCCAGGGCGGACGGTCGGCCGGGGGGTGGGGCAGTGACGGCGGGGTCGTCGCTGCCCTCGGCCCGCGCGGCCAGCCTCACCCGTGCGCCGTGCCCGAAGACGGGCCTGGGTCGCGGAACCACCCAGCCCGCCGCCGCGAACGCCGGCAACGCCGCCTGCCACCCGAAGGCGCCGAGCACGACCACCGCCCGCAACGTCGGCCGCAGCAGGCCCAGTTCTTGGACCAGCCAGGGCCGGCAGGTGTCGCGTTCCCCGGGCGTGGGCTTGTTGGCGGGCGGCGCGCAGTGCACGGGCGAGGTGACGCGCACGCCGTACAGTTCGAGGCCGTCGTCGGCCGTCACCGACGTGGGCCGGGACGCGAGTCCCACGTCGTACAGCGCCTCGTACAGCACGTCCCCGGACCGGTCGCCGGTGAACATCCGGCCGGTGCGGTTGCCACCGTGTGCCGCCGGGGCGAGGCCCACGATCAGCAGCCGGGCGTCCGCCGGGCCGAAGCCCGGCACCGGGCGTCCCCAGTACGTCCAGTCCGCGAAGGCGGCGCGCTTGGTACGGGCCACCTCCTCACGCCAGGCGACCAGCCGAGGGCAGGCCCGACACCCCGCGATCCGCTCATCGAGGCCGGCGAGGCCGGCGGGGACGCTGCTCTCCATGCGTCCACCGTAGATCCGTGCCCCGGTGCCGTGTCGACCGCCTCGGTCGCCGCCCAGGGCCCGGGCCGGAGAAAAGCCCTCCAGCGCACCGGGCCAGGGGGGCTATGGTCGGGGGCATGGCTTCCGATCGCATGGACGAGGCGGGCAGCGGCGGGACCAGCCGGCACACGCCGAACGAGGCCCCGTCTCCGGCTCCGGCCCACGAACCTGCCCCTGGGACTTCCCGAACCCGAGAGGGCCAGGCCGCCGCGCGGACCCAGGCCTCCCTCGCGGAGCAGGCAGCCCCGGACGACCGAGCCGTCCCGGAGGATCAGGGCGCCGCAGGAGATCAGGGCGCTGCCGAGGCTCAGGGCGCCGACGACTCCCAGGCCGCCGCCGCGACCGCCGCGGCGATCGCCGCCGCACGGGCCGCCGGTCCGGCGAACGGCGAGAGCGTCCGCATCGACAGCTGGATCTGGTCCGTACGGCTGGTCAAGACCCGCTCCCAGGGCGCGGCGGCCTGCCGTGGCGGGCACGTGCGGCTGAACGGCGAGCGGGTCAAGCCCGCCCACGCGGTACGCGTCGGCGACGAGGTACGGCTCCGGCAGGAGGGCTGGGAGCGTGTCGTCGTCGTCAAGCGGCTGATCCGCAAGCGGGTCGGCCCCCCGGTCGCCGTCGAGTGCTATGTCGACAACAGCCCACCGCGTCCGCCCCGCGAGGTCCTCGCCCCCGCCGGTGTCCGAGACCGCGGCGCGGGCCGCCCGACCAAGCGCGACCGCCGCGAACTGGAGCGCCTGCGGGGCCTGGGCGGCCTCGGCGGCCCAGCGGTTCCAGGCGGGCCGGGCAGCCCGGGCGGGCTGGGTGGACCGGGCGGACCGGGAGGGCTGGGTGGACCGGGCGGACCGGGAGGGCTGGGTGGTTCTGGTGGCTTTGGCGGCGCCGGTGGCCGGGGAAAGCCGGGCGGCAAGGGCAGTCCCGGCGGTCGCGGCTCGGTCGGTCTGGGCGGAGGCCCTGGCGGACTCGGGGGACTGGGCGGCACGGGCGGGCTCGGAGGCGGTCCGGGCGGCGGCTCCGGCCGGCCGGGAGGTCGCGGCGGCCGTACCGGAGGGCGCTGACCTACGCCGTCGTCGGCCTCGTCACCCCCGTCGTCCGCGTCACTCCCGTCGCCGCAGCATCCGCAGCAAATCCGTGTTCTGTCCCCGCCGCGCCCAGGCGATCAGGGCGAGTGGCACCAGCAGGATCACCGGTGTCGCCGCGTTCTGCCCGTCGAACACCGTGAGCTGCGTGATGAACGCGCCCACCATCAGCGCGCCCAGCGAGATCGCCGCGACGGACTGAAGCGGCCGCACCAACAGGGCGACGGCACCGGCCAGTTCCAGGACGCCGATGGTGTACATCCCGGCGTCGCCCCAGCCCATGTCGGCGAAGGTCCCCGTGGCCGAGGAGTGCGCGATCAGCTTCGGCAGCGCGCTCGCGGCGGCGTAGAAGAGTGCGAGGACCACCTGGAGGGCCCGCAGGGCGATACGGGCCCGCCGCCCGCGAGCGGTCGCGGACTCGGCCACCACGACGGACGACGCAGAAGCTGACGCAGTGGGCGAGACGGACGCGGGGGACGTGACGGAGGCTACGGACGCGGTGGTCTCGGACATGGGGTTCTCCTGTGCGAAGCGGGGTGCGTTGCTGTCACAGGTCAGACCCACCGCGGGTCGGGAACTCATCGCCCTTCGGCCGGAATCCCGCTCACCACTTCGTCCGCTCCCCCGCTTCAGCCCCCTTGCGCCGCCACGGCCTTCACCCACACCCGATCCTCCGTCAGGTACGCCTCGACTCTCAGGCCCGCCTCCCCCAGCGCGGCCTCGAACTCCTCCTCGGTGAGCGGCCGGGCCCGGAACGTCTGCGTCCACGCCGCGTCCGGGAAGTCGTACTCCGCGTGCACCGAGTTCGTGCCGTCACCGAGCGGCACCGAGGACACGATCCGCACGGTGAAGCCACTCGGGTCGACCCGCTCACGCGGCACGTTCGTGTGGTAGTCCTCGCCCTCCCGCTGGATCAGCACGCAGCCGTCTTCCGCGAGATGCCGCACGCAGGCCCCCAGCAGACCACGCCGCACCTTCTCGTCCCCGGTGTGTACGAGGAACGACGCCAGCAGCACCGCGTCGAACCTCTCCCCCAGGTCCAGCTCCTCGATGGGGCCGCATATCGTGCGCGCCCCGCGAACGCGCTCCAGCATGTCCGGTGACTCGTCCACCGCCGTGACCGTGTAACCCCGCTCCAGCAGCGGGTGGGTCATCCGGCCGACCCCGCAGCCCAGCTCCAGGATGCGCGACCCTGCCGGCACCACACCGGCGACGACCTCCGCCTCGTCCCCCACCGGAAGCCGTGAGTAGAGCTCGACCGCACACCCGTCCGGCGTGATCGCCCCCGGTCCCGTCCCCTGATGTCCCGCTCGCATTTTCAGCTCCATGCCCGCCCAACGGCCCGCCTCCGCACAGCCGTTCCCACCCACCCGTAGTTCACCCGTTCGAGTGAGCGCAGCGGTCACACCGGTTACACCGGGCCGGGCCTCCTGCCCGGCAAGCCACACGCCTCGACACCCGCGCGCCTGGAGTACGGACGCACCGGAGAGTACGTTGCGAGTGAGGAGTGATGACCCCGATGCGAACGGGCAGTGAGCCGACGACCGCGCGCAGTGCGCTGCGGGCGCGGTTCTGGCTGAGCGTGTGGGGGCTGGCCTGGGCGATCTTCGGAACGGTCGCCTTCCTGCTGGTCGGCCGCCCGGGATGGGCCATCGCCTGCGGCGTGCTGTGGCTGGTGATCACCATCGATCTGGCGGTCATCGTCCGGCACATCCGCGAGGGGCCGCATTTCCAGCCAGGCCGGGACGTCCCGCCCTACCGACCGGTGGAGGGCCGCACGGTGCCACCCACAGACACCTCAGACACCTCAGGCATCAGAGGCACCAGAGGCACCAACAACACCGGAGACAACAGAGACAACGGAGACACCAAAGACGTCTGAGGCAACCCGGACGCCTCCGCCAGGCCGGCCCGACCTACCCGTCGAAGCGCGCGGCCTTCAGGTACTCCGGATTCGGATCGAGCGCGGCCGCCAGCCGGAAATGTCGCTTGGCCTGATCGGGCCGTCCCTGCCGCTCATAGGTTCGAGCGAGCGCGAAGTGCGCGAACGCGTTGTCCGGCTCGCGCTCCAGGACGATCGTGAACTCCAGCTCCGCGGGGCGCAGTTGCGCGGCGGCGAAGAACGCGCGCGCCCGCAGCAGCCGGGCCGCCGTGTTCTCGGGGTGGGCGGCGATCACGGGGTCGAGCAGCTTCACCGCGCCCCGCGGATCGCGCGCGGCGAGCAGCTGCTCGGCGGCGCGGTAGTCGATGACATGCGTCTCCGGCGAACGTCCGGTCGAACCGCTGGTCTCGGGCACGGCAGAGTCCTTCCCTTACTGCACCGATTCAACGCCCGCCCCCGTGACCACTATTCCCCGGGGCAGCCGTCGGTCACCCCTGAGAGGCGTGTGCCCGGCGGACCAGCTCCGCCCACACCTGCGTGACCCGCTCCCGCAGCTCCTCCAGCGGGACCTCGTTGTCGATCACGATGTCCGCGATCCGCAGGCGTTCCTCGCGGGTCGCCTGGGCGGCCATACGCGCGCGGGCGTCCTCCTCGGTCATGCCGCGCAGCCGTACGAGCCGGTCGAGCTGGGTCTCGGGTCCCGCGTCGACGACGATCACCAGGTCGTACAGCGACGCCAGGCCGTTCTCGGTGAGGAGCGGTACGTCGTGGACGACGACGGCGTCCTCGGCGGCCGCGGACTCCAGCTCACGGGACCGGGCTCCCACCAGCGGATGCACGATCGAGTTCAGGACGGCCAGCTTCTCCGGGTCGGAGAAGACGATCGAGCCGAGCTTCGGCCGGTCCAGTCCGCCTTCCGGTGCGAGCACCTCCTCGCCGAAGGCCTCCACCAGCGCCGCCAGACCGGGCGTGCCCGCCGCGACCACCTCGCGCGCGATGCGGTCCGCGTCGATCAGCACGGCTCCGCACTCCACGAGCAGCCGCGACACCTCGCTCTTGCCGGCGCCGATCCCGCCGGTCAGGCCCACCTTCAGCATGAGCGGAAGCTTAGGCCCTGCCGGTGCCGGTACACCCGGCCGGTGCGGATACGGCCAGCCGGTGCGGTGGCACCCACCGGCACCAAGGAACCTGCGGCAACGCCCCCGAAGCACCCCGCGGCAACGCCAACCGAAGTACCCCGCGGCAACGCCAACCGAGGCACCCTGCGTGGACGCCCCGCGGCACGGCCGCCGGCCGGCTCAGTTCTCCCCTTCACGCTCCGCCAGGAACCGCTCGAACTCCTGCCCGATCTCGTCGGCGGACGGGATCTCCACCGGCTCGGCGAGCATGTTGCCGCGACTCTCCGCCCCCGCGACCGCGTCGTACTGGTGCTCCAGCCCCCGTACGAGCGCGGTGAGTTCCTCGTCGCCCTCCTGGACCTGCCGGTCGATCTCCGTCTGGGTGCGGTGGGCTTCCGTGCGCAGCGCGTGCGCGATGCCGGGCAGCACCAGCCCCGTGGCGGCGGTGATGGCCTCCAGGACGGTCAGCGCCGCGTCCGGGTAGGCGGAGCGGGCGATGTAGTGCGGGACGTGCGCGGCGACGCCCAGGACGTCGTGCCCGGCCTGCATGAGGCGGTACTCGACGAGGGACTCGGCGCTGCCGGGCACCTGGGCCTCGTCGAAGGGGCTGGGGTAGCCCGGTACGAGGTCCGTGCGGTTGCCGTGCGGCGTGATGCCCACCGGGCGGGTGTGCGGGACGCCCATGGGGATGCCGTGGAAGTTCACGGCGAGGCGGACGCCGAGGCGTTCCGCGATCTGGTCCACGGCCGCCGCGAAGCGCTCCCACTCGACGTCCGGCTCGGGACCGGACAGCAGCAGGAAGGGCGCTCCGGTGGCGTCCTGGACGAGCCGGACGGCGAGCGTGGGCTCCTCGTAGTCGGTCCAACGGTCGCGCTTGAAGGTCAGCAGCGGGCGTCGGGCGCGGTAGTCCACGAGCCGGTCGTGGTCGAAACGGGCGACCACCTGGTGGGGCAAGGCGTCGAGGAGCCGGTCGACGATCTGGTCGCCGGTCTCGCCCGCGTCGATGTATCCGTCGAAGTGATAGAGCATGACAAGTCCGGCCGACTCCTGGGCGAGCGCCATGTCGACGACGGCCAGCCCCTTCGGCTCCCACGTGTACAAACCCTGCGGATCAAGCACAGTGACCGCTCCTCCTCGTGTCCGTTCTCGACAACGCCACCCACGGGACGGGCATTCCCGTCCGCCGCGCCAAGATCAGGGCAAGCCGTAGCCGGCGAACACATCGTCGAAGGAGCCGAGTTCGCGCCCTTGTAGACACCGAGGACCCAGCCCGGGCAACACCAAGGGCCCGTACCACGAAGGTACGGGCCCTTGGCTATCGGCTAAGCCTCAGCGGTGAGCGTTCAGCTCTGGCCGCCCGCCAGCTTCTCGCGCAGCGCGGCAAGCGCCTCGTCCGAGGCCAGCGCGCCGGAGTTGTCCGGGCCCTCGGAGGAGTAGGAACCGCCGGACGCGGCCGGAGCCGCACCCGCCGCGTCGCCGCCCTCGGCCGCCGCGGCGGCGTCGGCCTCGCGGGACTTGATGACCTGGGCCTGGTGCTGCTCGAAGCGCTGCTGCGCCTCGGCGTACTGGCCCTCCCACGCCTCGCGCTGGGTCTCGTAGCCCTCGAGCCAGTCGTTGGTCTCGGGGTCGAAGCCCTCGGGGTAGATGTAGTTGCCCTGGTCGTCGTACGACGCGGCCATGCCGTACAGGGTCGGGTCGAACTCGACCGAGGCCGGGTCGGCACCGAAGGACTCGTTGGCCTGCTTCAGCGAGAGGCTGATGCGACGACGCTCGAGGTCGATGTCGATGACCTTGACGAAGATCTCGTCGTTGACCTGGACGACCTGCTCCGGGATCTCCACGTGGCGCTCGGCCAGCTCGGAGATGTGCACCAGACCCTCGATGCCCTCGTCCACGCGGACGAACGCACCGAACGGAACCAGCTTCGTGACCTTGCCGGGCACGACCTGGCCGATCTGGTGGGTGCGGGCGAACTGCTGCCACGGGTCTTCCTGGGTCGCCTTCAGCGACAGGGAGACGCGCTCGCGGTCCATGTCGACGTCGAGGACCTCGACGGTGACCTCCTGGCCGACCTCGACAACCTCGGAGGGGTGGTCGATGTGCTTCCAGGACAGCTCGGAGACGTGGACCAGACCGTCGACGCCACCCAGGTCCACGAAGGCACCGAAGTTGACGATCGAGGAGACGACGCCGGAACGGACCTGACCCTTCTGGAGGGTCGTGAGGAACGTCTGGCGGACCTCGGACTGGGTCTGCTCCAGCCAGGCACGGCGGGACAGGACCACGTTGTTGCGGTTCTTGTCCAGCTCGATGATCTTGGCCTCGAGCTCCTTGCCCACGTAGGGCTGGAGGTCGCGGACACGGCGCATCTCGACCAGGGAGGCCGGGAGGAAGCCGCGGAGGCCGATGTCGAGGATGAGACCACCCTTGACGACCTCGATGACGGTACCGGTGACGATCCCGTCCTCTTCCTTGATCTTCTCGATGGTGCCCCAGGCACGCTCGTACTGGGCGCGCTTCTTCGAGAGGATCAGGCGGCCTTCCTTGTCCTCCTTCTGGAGGACGAGGGCCTCGATCTCGTCACCGACGGCGACGACCTCGTTGGGGTCGACGTCGTGCTTGATCGAGAGCTCGCGGCTCGGGATAACGCCTTCGGTCTTGTAACCGATGTCGAGCAGGACCTCGTCCCGGTCGACCTTCACGATGACGCCGTCGACGATGTCGCCGTCGTTGAAGTACTTGATCGTCTCGTCGATCGCGGCGAGGAAGGCTTCCTCGTTACCGATGTCGTTGACCGCTACCTGCGGGGTGGTGGCGGTGGTCTCGGTGCTGCTCGTCATGTGGGAAAGGGCTCCGGTACGGACATTGAAGTCGTAGGTACTGCTTACGCCGGGAGCCCGTTTCGCTCTGCAGAAGCCGGACAGCCAAGGAAGCGCCCCACCGGGAAAAGGTGGCAGCGCCTCGACAACCGAGGGGACATACAACAGATGCGAGCGCAGCCTGCTACGTCTGAGGTGCGCAGGCCCGCAGCGCAACTTGTAGCATACGGGGGCAGCCGGACAGGGTCAATGCGCGAAGGCGCACACCCGGGGCGGATCACCCCATAACCGGCACAAAACCTGTCGTCTGAGGCCACGCGGGCCGTGACGCGCCCCTCCCGCGCCACCCCCGGGACGGGTTGGACGGCACATTACGACGAGGGAGCCGATCATCCAAGAGCCGGAAGCGTTCGAGCCGGAAGCCACCCGGCGTACCGCGGATGTCACGGAGAGCGCCCGGGCCAACCGGGGCTGGTGGGACCGCAACGCGGACGAGTACCAGACCGAGCACGGCACGTTCCTCGGCGACGACCGTTTCGTATGGGGCCCCGAGGGCCTCGACGAGGTGGAGGCGGAACTGCTCGGCCCGTCGGAGGAGCTCAAGGGGAAGCACGTCCTGGAGATCGGCGCCGGCGCGGCCCAGTGCGCGCGCTGGCTGGCCGCGCAGGGTGCCCACCCGGTCGCCCTGGACATCTCCCACCGCCAGCTCCAGCATGCGTTGCGCATCGGCGGGGCGTTCCCCCTGGTGTGCGCCGACGCGGCCGCCCTCCCGTTCGCGGACGCCTCCTTCGACCTGGCGTGCTCGGCGTACGGGGCGCTGCCCTTCGTGGCGGACCCGCGGATGGTGCTCCGCGAGGTGCGGCGGACCCTGCGGCCGGGTGGCCGCCTGGTGTTCTCGGTGACCCATCCGATCCGCTGGGCGTTCCCGGACGAGCCCGGTCCCGAGGGGCTGAGCGTGTCGGGGTCGTACTTCGACCGCACGCCCTACGTGGAGCAGGACGAACAGGGCCGGGCGGTGTACGTCGAGCACCACAGGACGCTGGGCGACCGGGTCCGGGACGTCGTGGCGTCCGGGTTCCGGCTCGTGGACCTGGTGGAGCCGCAGTGGCCGGCCTGGAACACCTCCGAGTGGGGCGGCTGGTCGCCGCTGCGCGGGAACCTGATCCCCGGCACGGCGATCTTCGTGTGCGAACGGGACTGAGACCCGCCCCCCTGCCCCACGCACCTCCCGCGTGCCCCACGCACCCTCCCGCGCGCGGGAGGGTGCGCGCGGTCGTACGACACTGGGGCGCGTGATCCGTTACGACGCCCTGGACGCGCTGCCCGTACGTACCGCTCTCCCGCCCCTGCGCGAGGCCCTGGAGGGGCCGGGCACGGCCGTCCTCGTCGCGCCGCCGGGCACCGGGAAGACGACGCTGGTGCCGCTCGCGCTGGCGGGGCTGCTCGGCGCCGGGCCGGCCCGGCGGGTGGTCGTGGCCGAGCCGCGGCGGATCGCGGCCCGGGCGGCGGCGCGGCGGATGGCCTGGCTGCTGGGCGAGGAGGTCGGCGAGCGCGTCGGCTACACCGTGCGGGGGGAACGCGTCATCGGGCCGCACACGCGCGTGGAGGTCGTCACGACCGGTGTACTGCTGCAACGACTCCAGCGGGACCAGGAGCTCGGCGGCGTCGACGTGGTGATCCTCGACGAGTGCCACGAGCGGCATCTGGACGCGGACACGGTGGCGGCGTTCCTGTGGGACGTACGGGAGGCGCTGCGGCCGGAGCTGCGGCTGGTGGCCGCGTCGGCGACGACCGACGCGCAGGGCTGGGCCCGGCTGCTCGGCGGCGCCCCCGTGGTCGCGGCGGAGGGCGCCGCGTACCCGGTCGAGGTCGTGTGGGCGCCGCCCGCGCGCCCCGTACGGCCGCCGCACGGCATGCGGGTCGATCCGGCGCTGCTCGGCCATGTGGCGTCGGTGGTGCGGCGGGCGCTCGCCGAGCGGACGGGGGACGTGCTGTGTTTCCTGCCGGGTGTCGGGGAGATCGCGAGGGTCGCCGGGCAGCTCGGGGACCTGGGGGACGTCGAGGTGCTCCAGGTGCACGGGCGGGCGCCCGCTGCCGTGCAGGACGCGGTGCTGGCGGCGGGGGCGCGGCGCCGGGTGGTCCTGGCGACGGCGGTGGCCGAGTCGTCCCTGACGGTTCCCGGGGTCCGCGTGGTCGTCGACGCGGGGCTGGCGCGTGAGCCGCGGGTGGACCACGCGCGCGGGCTGAGCGCGCTGACGACGGTACGGGCCTCGCAGGCGGCCGGGCGGCAGCGGGCGGGGCGGGCCGGGCGCGAAGCGCCGGGGGCCGTGTACCGGTGCTGGGCGGAGGCCGAGGACGCCCGTCTGCCGCGCTTCCCGGCGCCGGAGATCCAGGTGGCCGATCTGACGGCGTTCGCGCTCCAGGCGGCCTGCTGGGGCGATCCGGAGGCGTCCGGGCTGGCGTTGCTGGACGCGCCGCCGGCCGGTGCCATGGCGGCCGCGCGGGAGGTGCTGCGCGCGGTGGGGGCCGTCGACTCCGGCGGCCGGGCGACGGAACGGGGGCTGCGGCTGACCCGGCTGGGGCTGCACCCGCGGCTCGGGCGGGCCTTGCTCGACGCGGCCGCGGAGGTCGGGGCCGAGCGGTCCGCCGAGGTCGTCGCCCTGCTCAGTGAGGAACCCCCTCGGGAGTACGGGGACGATCTGGCCACGGCCCTGCGGACCGCGCGGCGTGGCGGTGACGCCTATGCCGGCCGGTGGCGTGCCGAGGTCCGCAGGCTGCGCGGACTTCTCGGCGAGTCCGCCGGACCGCCCGCCCGTCGCCCCCGGCCGGCGGACGGGGACGTCGACGCGGTGGCCGCCGGGGTCGTCGCCGCCCTCGCCTTCCCCGAGCGGGTCGCCAGGGCGGAGGGCGGGTCGTATCTCATGGTCTCGGGGACCCGGGCCGAGGTCGGGGAGGCCTCACCGCTGCGGGGCGCGTCCTGGCTCGCGGTCGCGGTGGCCGACCGGCCCCTGGGCAGGGGGCTCGCGCGCGTGCGGCTCGCCGCCGAGGTGGACGAGGGGATCGCCGGCTCGGCCGCGGGGGCGCTGCGCACCGAGGCGCAGGAGGTCCACTGGGCCGACGGCGATGTCGTCGCGCGGCGGGTCGAGCGGCTCGGGGCGGTGGAGCTGGCGGTGCGTCCGCTGTCCGAGGCGGCTCCCGGCCTCGTACGGGACGCGCTGGTGGAGGGGTTGCGGCGGGAGGGGTTCGGGCTGCTGCGGTGGTCCCCGGACGCGGAGGTGCTGCGGCTGCGGCTGCGCTTTGTGCGGACGCACCTCGGGGAACCGTGGCCGGACGTGTCGGACGAGGCGCTGCATGCGCGCGTGCAGGAGTGGCTCGAGCCTGAGCTGAGCCGGGCGCGGCGGCGGGGTGATCTCGCCAGGATCGACGCCGGGGAGGCACTCGCCCGGTTGCTGCCCTGGGCCGGTGGGGAGGCGGCGCGGCTCGACGAACTCGCCCCCGAGCGGATCACCGTGCCGAGCGGGTCCAGGATCCGGGTGGACTACGGGGATCCGGAACGGCCCGTCCTGGCCGTGAAGTTGCAGGAGATGTTCGGGGCGCAGCGCTCGCCCGTCCTCGCGGGTGTCCCCGTGACGGTGCACCTGCTCTCCCCCGCCGGCCGTCCGGCCGCCGTCACCGCCGACCTGGCCTCCTTCTGGCGGGACGGCTACAAGGGCGTACGGGCGGAGCTGCGTGGCCGATACCCCAAGCACCCGTGGCCCGAGGACCCGGCCACGGCCGAGCCGACCCGGCACACCAACGCGCGGCTCAGGCGGTGACCGGTTCCGGTTCCGTCGTCCGTCCGGGGGCGGGGCCGTCGGGGCGGCGGGCACGGGCCTCCAGGTAAAGGGAGAGGGCGAGCAGCAGGACGCCGACCGTCAGGAAGCCCCAGGGCAGGTACGAGGTCAGCAGCAGGACGAGGGTGCGCTGGGAGTCGACCAGGTCCACCGTGTGGTCGATGTAGTCCTCGCGCATCTTCACGTGGCCGGCGAACGCCGTCACCCTGTCGCGGTCGCCGAGCAGGGTGCCGCCGCGGAGTTCCTCCTTGTGGATCTCCTCGCCGTAGACGGGGGCGCCGGTCAGTGGCTCCACCCAGAACCTGCGCACCGTGGTGTACCAGCGCGTCGTGCCCGTCGCGGCGACGGACTCGGGGGTGATGCCCGCCACGGGCATGACCTTGGGGAACGGGACCTTCGTCCACGGGATCGTCTGCTCGAAGTAGTAGACCTCGACGCCGCGGAACGTCCGGGTGTCCTTGTAGTGGATGGGTGCGGTGACCCGTGCCTGCGCGTCGAAGTACTCGTAGTTCCGTTTCTCCGTCAGGAACGGCCACTTGAACTCGATGCCCTCCCGCCGGACGGGGTCGCCGTCGACCGTCTCCCCGGTGGCGTGGACGGGTTCCTGGGTGTGGGCGTCGAAGATGTACCGCTCGGGGATCCGGGAGACCATCTCGCCGTCGGGGCCCTGGACATAGGACAGGCCGTCCCAGACGACGACGTCACGTCCCGCCGTCCGTTCGATCCGCTCGGAGGCCTCCACGTTGCCCTTGAGGGTCTGCACGATGGTCACCTTGGGCACCTTGCGGGCCCGCATGGTGCCGTAGTCGAGGAGGGTGGCGTCCTTCGCCTCCAGGACCATCTCCTGGTACTGGTTCGGCGGGATCTTGGCCAGGCGCGGGAAGGCGTACCAGCGCAGCAGGGGGGAGAGCGCCGCGAAGAACACGGCGAGGGCGAGCAGTAGGAGGCTGGTCCTGCGGCGCATCTCGGTCTCCCTCCGCCGGGGTCACGGGTGTGCGGGCACCGTCGTCAGCAGCGGTTTCGGGGAGGTCCCGCCCGTCGGCGCGCCCATGGCCGTGATCGTGAGCACCAGGGCGACGGCGACGGCGAGACCGGTCGCGGCGGCGATCAGGGCGCGCATGCGTGCCTCCGGACGAGCTGGAGCTGATAGTTCGTCAGATCCGGCACCGTAGCAACGAGCGGGCGAGAAGAGAACACGTCGCACACGCCGGCGGCGCCCCGCCCTTACGGGAGGGGCGCCGCCGTCGGGTGCGTGCGGAGCGGGGAGCTAGGCGCTCGGGGACGCCGACTCGCCGGGGCTCGCGGACGGGCTGGGCGCGGGCGTCTCGGCCGCCTTCACGTCGAGCAGGACGTTCAGCGTCGCGCCGCCCTCGGTGGTGAGGCGGAGCATGTACGAGCCAGCGTTGTCGTCCGCGTACAGCTTGGGCAGCTTCAGCAGGCCGTTCGCGTCCGTCTTCAGGGCCGTGAGGGTGCGCACGGGATTGCCCTCGGCGTCCTTGAAGTACGGGCCCTTGTCGTTCTCGGTCGGGTCGAGCACCGACTTGATGAGGGTGGCCGTGACGGCCACGCCGTCCGCCGCGGCGCCCTGGTACGTCGCCTTCACCTCGACCTGGTCGGCGAACTCGCCGCCCACCGGGCAGGTCAGCGGGGCGTCACCGGTGCGCGCGAGGGCGTCCGCGGCACGGGCCGTGACGGTCGCGGTGTAGTCGACGCCGGGGACGGACCGGCCGACGACCGTGGTCCGCACGGTGAACGAGCCGGTCTTCTCGCCGGCCTTCAGGGCCGGCGCGACGGCGACACCCGCGGTGCCCGTGACCACCGTGGCGACCTTCTCACCGCCGGTGAAGGTGGCGTCGGTGTCGCCGACGATCGTGAAGCGGACCCGCACCTTGGCGACGCCCTTGCCCACCTTGCTCTCGGCGCGGGTGCTGACCCGCTCGGCGAACGCGTCCCCCGCCATCGCCGTGAGCTGCGCGGTGCCCCCGTCCTCCAGGTGGTGCACCGTGTCGGTGGCGGTCGGCGGGGTCACCGGCGGCTTGGGCTCCGGCGGCGTGGAGGGCTCGCCCGACGGCGGCCTGGACGACGGCGGCTTGGGCGACGGGCTGTGCGAGCCGGTCCCGGGGTGGCGCGGCGGCGTGGGCGACGGGCTCGCCCCCGGTACGTCGCTGCGGTTCCCGGGCAGGGGGCCGGTGCCGTCGGGGATCTCGTGCGTGCCCTTGCGGTAGAACTCCAGCCAGGACAGGACGGTGTTCAGGTAGTCCGTGGAGTTGTTGTAGCTGAGGATCGCGCGGCGCAGGTCGTCGTCGGTGGAGAGGTCCCAGCCGAAACGGCACAGGTAGTGACCGGCGGCGAGGGCGGCGTCGTAGATGTTGTTCGGGTTCGCGGTCCCGTCGCCGTTGCCGTCGCGGCCCGCCCAGGCCCATGTGGTGGGGATGAACTGCATCGGGCCCACGGCCCGGTCGTACGTGTGGTCGCCGTCGAACGCGCCGTTGTCGGTGTCGCTGATGTGCGCGAAGCCCTCGCCGTTCAGCGCGGGGCCGAGGATCGGGGTGATCGTGTTGCCGGCGGCGTCGACGTTGCCGCCGCCCGCCTGGCCCGACTCGACCTTGCCGATCGCGGCGAGGAGTTCCCAGGGCAGGTTGCAGCCGGGCTTGGATTCGCCCAGGGCGGCCTCCGCCTTCCTGTAGGCGTCGAGGACGGTCGCGGGGATGCCCGCGGCGGCGTCACCCGTGACGGCCGGGTCGGCGGTGGGGCCGACGGTGGGCGCGGGACTCGGGCTCTGCAGCGGCGGCAGGTCCGTGTAGTACGGCGAGTTGCCGGTCGCGCTGTCGTCCGTGGGCGTGTCCGGCGAGGGCTGGGTGCCGGTGGTGCTCTGTCTGCCGGCGTCGTCGGTCTCGACCCCCGGGGCCTGGGAGGCGACCAGTGCCGCCGCCACAGCCGCCGCGACGGCGGTGTTCGCCGCGCCCTTGCGAAGCCTCCTGCCGAAATGCGCCGCCATGAAGTGAACCCCTCCCGTGGGCGTCCGAGTCGCCCGCATATGCCCTGTTGCCACCGCTCCGTCGACGCCGCACTCCCCGTACGTCAACCCGTGCGACCCTACGGCAACTTCGTTCGCGCGGTCACCCGTTCCCGCCTGCTCTTCACCGCTTGGCCATACGGCGTTGGGGCCTCGGCCCCCGCACCGGGACGACGCGCGCTCACGGATACTGGGACGTCAACGCACGTCGTGGGGAGCACCCTTGCCGTTCACCCTCAGTCATGCGGCAGCCGTGCTGCCCGTCGTCCGCCCGGACGGAACCGGCCGTGGCGCACTGGTGCCGGCCGTACTCGTCGCCGGGTCCTTCGCGCCCGACATGACCTATTACCTGGCGAGTGTGCTGTCCGGCGCGATGGAGTTCGGCGCGGTGACCCACTCCTTCGCGGGGGTGTTCACGGTCGACGTGCTCATCACCTGGGCGCTGGTGTGGCTCTGGCTGCTGGTGCGTGAACCCCTGGTGGCGCTGCTGCCGAGCCGGCGGCGGCGCCGGGTGGCCGCGCTCGTGCGCTGCGGGGCGCCGCGCGGGCGCGTACGGCCCGCTCTGGTGGCGTGGTGGTACGTGTCCGCCGTGCTCGGCGGGCTCACGCACGTCGTCTGGGACGCGTTCACGCATCCCGGCCGGTGGGGGATGCGGCTGTTTCCCGTGCTGGGCGAGGAGATCGCGGGCGCCCCGCTGTACTGGTACCTCCAGTACGGCGGTTCCGCGGTGGCCGCCGTCGTGATCGCCGTGTTCGTGGCGGTGGCGCTGCGGCGGACGCCCGCGGCCGAGCCGGTGGGTGTTCCCGTGCTGCCGGTCCGGGACCGGTGGCTCGCCGCGCTGGTGATCGGCGGCTGCGCACTGCTCGCGGCGGCCCATCGGGCGGCGCGGTGGTGGGCGTACTGGGGGTCCTCGGCCAAGCCCTGGGAGCTGATCCCGACGCTGTGTTTCGGCGCCGGGGCGGGGCTGGCGCTCGCGGTACCCGCGTACGCGGTGGCCGTGCGGCTGTGGCGGCCGGCCCGCGCCGCTAGCGGTTCGGGAGGCGGCGGCAGGGAGCGGGACCGGAGCCGTCAGGGGGCTTGATCACTCCGGCGGCGGTGGGGAGTGGCGCGACGAACACGGTGAACGTGCGGGGCGGGCGCGGGGCGCGGGGCAGCAGCGTGAGGCAGAGGGCCAGGTAGTTGCGGGCCAGCTCGGCCCACAGGCGCCACGCGGCGGTGTCGCAGGGCCGGAAGGCGGCGGTCTTCCGTCTCTCCCAGTCGACGGCGGCGCGGCGGCGGAGATCCCCCGCGGCATGACACAGGGCCCTCACCGGGCCCAGAGGGATGCGGGCGGTGCTCGCGCCGGGCGCGTGCGGTTGGGGCGCGGGCGGGGGCTGAGCCGGGGCCGTCCGGCGGCTGAGCATGCGTATACCCATGGCGGCATCTTGACGGGCGCGAGCACCGCGGGGCTTTTCCGCGGGGGCCACGCGGGTGAAGGCCTCTCCGAGGAGGGTGCGAGGAACGGGGGTCCCGGGCGGGGCCCGACCGGGGCGGCCGGGAGCCGTCACCGGACGACCGGGGCGGGGTCTGGGACGGGGCCCCACATGGGCGGCCCGACGCCGCCGCCGGACGACCCAAGCGGGCGTCCGGGGCGGGGCCCCACACGGTCGGGCCGACGCCGCCGCCGGACGCCCCGGGCGGCGGTCTGGGCTGGGGCCCCACAGGGGCGGCTCGACGCCGCCGCCGGACGACCCGGGCGGGCGTCCGGGGCGGGGCCCCACACGCTGCTGGAACCGGCGACGACCGTCCGGGCGGGGTTCGGGGCGAGACCGCCGCGCAGGCGGCCGCAAGCCGCCGCCGGACAACCCACCGGGCGGGGGCCCCGCACAGGCGACCGGAGCCGCCGCCGGACAACCCACCGAGCGGGGACCCGGCAGGGCCCCGGGCTGACGGGAGCCGCCGCCGGACGACCCCGGCGGGGTCCCGGCAGGCCCCGCACAGGCAGCCGCAAGCCGCCGGACGGACAACCCCACCGGGCAGGGGTACGGGGCCCCGCACAGGCGAATCGGAGCCGCCGCCGCACAACTCACCGAGCGGGGATCCACGGCAGGGCATCGCAGGGGCGGACGGGAGCCGCCGCCGGACGGACAACCCACAGGGCAGGGGTCCGGGGCCCCGCACAGGCAGCCGCAAGCCGCCCCGGACGGCCCTCGCGTGCCGGGGTTTCCCCCGTCAGGGCCCCGCAAGGATGGCCGCGAGCCGCCGCCGGACGGCCGTCGCGTACCGGGATGCCCCCCGTCAGGGGCCATCCACCGACGGCGCACCGCACGCCGTGCGCGGAGGGACCTCGCCGGAAGCCCACCGCGCCGACGGCATGCGGCGGGGGCTGAGCCGGGACCGTCCGGCGGCGGCGCGGCCCCGTGCCGCCGCGCGCCAGGGCCGGACCGGGCCCACGCGTCGGCGCCGCGGTGTCCGCCGCACCCGGTGGCGACCCAGCCACGGGCAGCCGCAGGACGCGAACGAGGCCTCCGGCAGAGGCGCCGGAGGCATCGGGCGGGACGTCGGGCCGCTAGTGCGCCGCCGACTCCCAGTCGGGTCCCACGCCGACCGAGACGTCCAGCGGTGCCCGGAGCTCCACCGCGCCCGCCATCTCGCGGCGGACCAGCGCCTCCGCCGCCTCGCGCTCGCCGGGGGCGATCTCCAGGACGACTTCGTCGTGCACCTGGAGGAGCAGACGGGACCGGAGCCCGGACTCGCGCAGCGCGTCGTCGACCTTGAGCATCGCGATCTTGACGATGTCGGCCGCCGTGCCCTGGATGGGCGCGTTGAGGGCCATCCGCTCGGCCGCCTCGCGCCGCTGGCGGTTGTCGCTGTTGAGGTCCGGCAGATAGCGCCGGCGCCCGAACAGCGTCGCCGTGTACCCCGTCGCCCGTGCCTCGTCGACGGCGCGGCGCAGATAGTCCCGCACGCCGCCGAACCGCTCGAAGTACGCGTCCATCAGGGCGCGGGCCTCCGCCGCCTCGATGTTCAGCTGCTGGGAGAGGCCGAAGGCCGACAGCCCGTACGCCAGGCCGTACGACATCGCCTTGATCTTGCGGCGCATCTCCGCGTCCACGGCCGTCGCCTCGACCGCGAACACCTGCGAGGCCGCCGTGGTGTGCAGGTCCTCCCCGGACGTGAAGGCCTCGATCAGGCCGGCGTCCTCGGACAGGTGGGCCATGACACGCAGCTCGATCTGGCTGTAGTCGGCCGTCATCAGCGACTCATACCCCTCGCCGACGACGAAGCCGCGGCGGATGGCCCGGCCCTCGTCCGTGCGGACCGGGATGTTCTGCAGGTTGGGGTCGGTCGACGACAGCCGGCCCGTCGCGGCGACCGTCTGGTTGAAGGTGGTGTGGATCCGGCCGTCACCCGCGACGGTCTTGATCAGGCCCTCGACCGTGACCCGCAGCTTCGCCTGCTCACGGTGCCGGAGCATGATCACCGGCAGTTCGTTGTCGGTCTGCGTCGCGAGCCAGGCCAGGGCGTCGGCGTCGGTGGTGAAGCCGGTCTTGGTCTTCTTCGTCTTCGGGAGCGCCAGCTCACCGAAGAGGACCTCCTGGAGCTGCTTGGGCGAGCCGAGGTTGAACTCGTGCCCGGCCGCCGCGTGCGCCTCCTTCACGGCCTGCTGCACCGCACCGGCGAACATCTGCTCCATGGCCTCCAGGTGGGCGCGGTCGGCCGCGATGCCGTGGCGCTCCATCCGGGCCAGCAGGGCGGAGGTCGGCAACTCCATGTCGCGCAGCAGGTCCGCCGCCCCGACCTCGGCCAGCCGGCCCTCGAAGGCCTCGCCCAGGTCGAGGACGGCACGGGCCTGGATCATCAGCGCCTCGGCCTCGGCACCGTCGTCCGCGCCGAAGGCGAGCTGTCCGTCGGCCGCGGCGGCGGGGGCCAGCTCCCGGTGCAGGTACTCCAGCGACAGCGCGTCCAGGTCGAAGGAGCGGCGTCCCGGCTTGACCAGGTAGGCGGCGAGCGCGGTGTCCATGGCGACGCCCTCGATGGTCCAGCCGTGCTCGGCGAAGACCCGCATGGCGCCCTTGGCGTTGTGGAAGACCTTGGGCCGGCCGGCGTCGACCAGCCAGGCCGCGAACGCCTTCTCGTCGGCCTCGTCCAGCTCGGCCGGGTCGAACCAGGCGGCCGCTCCCCCGGGCGCGGCGAGCGCCACCTCGGCGACCGAGCCCGCGCCCAGGGCCCAGGTGTCGACGGTCGCGACGCCGAGCGCGCCCGTGCCGTGCTCGGTGAGCCACGGCGTCAGCTCGCCCGTGCCCAGCACCGTGCCGTCCACCTCCACGCCCTCGGTGACGACCGGCGTCGTCTCGGCCTCCTCGGCGCCCGGGTCGACGCCGAAGAGCCGCTCGCGCAGCGAGGGGTTCCTGATCTCCAGGGTGTCCAGCACCATGGCGACGCTCTTGCGGTCGTAGGGCGCGCGCGCGAGGTCCGTGACCGTCCTCGGCAGCTCCACCTGCCGCTCCAGCTCGGTGAGCCGGCGGTTCAGCTTCACCGCCTCCAGGTGGTCGCGCAGGTTCTGCCCGGCCTTGCCCTTGACCTCGTCGACGCGCTCGACCAGTTCCGCGAAGGAACCGAACTGGTTGATCCACTTCGCGGCCGTCTTCTCACCGACGCCGGGGATGCCGGGCAGGTTGTCCGACGGGTCACCGCGCAGCGCCGCGAAGTCGGGGTACTGGGCGGGCGTCAATCCGTACTTCTCGAAGACCTTCTCCGGGGTGAACCGGGTCAGCTCCGAGACGCCCTTCGTCGGGTAGAGCACCGTCGTGTGCTCGGAGACGAGCTGGAAGGAGTCGCGGTCGCCGGTGACGATCAGCACCTCGAAGCCCTCGGCCTCGGCCTGCGTGGCGAGCGTGGCGATCACGTCGTCCGCCTCGTACCCGTCGATCGCGAAGCGCGGGGCGTGCATCGCGTCCAGCAGCTCGCCGATGAGCTCGACCTGGCCCTTGAACTCGTCCGGGGTCTTGGAGCGGTTCGCCTTGTACTCGGTGAACTCCTCGGAGCGCCAGGTCTTGCGGGAGACGTCGAAGGCCACCGCGAAGTGCGTGGGCGCCTCGTCGCGCAGCGTGTTGGCCAGCATCGACGCGAAGCCGTAGATCGCGTTCGTCGGCTGACCCGTCGCGGTCGTGAAGTTCTCCGCGGGCAGCGCGAAGAACGCGCGGTACGCCAGCGAGTGCCCGTCCATGAGCATCAGGCGCGGGCGGCTGTCGCCGGGGGTGCTGTCGGTCTTCTTCGATGCTGTCTCTGCCACGTCCCCGATCCTGCCACGCCCCACCGACAGTCGGACCCGGCCTCCCGCCACGCACCGACGGTCGGCTCCGGCCTCCCGCCGTGCACCGGAACGCGAGGACGGGACCCGCCACGCACCGGCGACGGTGATCGCGTTCCCCCGGGACCGGCCTCCCCCGCTGTCATCGCCACGTGCGAGGATCGGAGACATAGCTCACACGTGCTAGGCGAAGGAGAGCGGGCGATGGCAACGAAGCCGCCCAAGGCCGACCCGGTTCAGGACGCGCCGCAGGTCGCCGAACCGCAGCACGCGGCGGCCGGGCTCCCGGCGATCGGGCACACCCTGCGCATCGCCCAGCAGCAGATGGGTGTGCGGCGCACCGCGCTGACGCTGCTCAGCGTCAACCAGAAGGACGGCTTCGACTGCCCCGGCTGCGCCTGGCCCGAGCCGGACCACCGCCACAAGGCGGAGTTCTGCGAGAACGGCGCGAAGGCGGTCGCCGAGGAGGCCACCCTGCGCCGGGTCACCCCGGAGTTCTTCGCCGCGCACCCGGTGGCGGACCTCGCGCACCGCAGCGGCTACTGGCTCGGCCAGCAGGGCCGGCTCACGCACCCCATGTACCTGCCGGAGGGGGCCGAGCACTACGAGCCGGTCTCCTGGGAGCGCGCCTTCGACATCGTCGCCGAGGAGGTCACCGCCCTCGCCTCTCCCGACGAGGCGGTCTTCTACACCTCGGGGCGCACCAGCAACGAGGCCGCGTTCCTCTACCAGCTCTTCGCCCGCGAACTGGGCACGAACAACCTGCCCGACTGCTCGAACATGTGCCACGAGTCGTCGGGCTCGGCCCTGTCGGAGACCCTCGGCATCGGCAAGGGCAGCGTCCTGCTGGACGATCTCCACCAGGCCGATCTGATCATCGTGGCCGGCCAGAACCCCGGCACCAACCACCCGCGCATGCTCTCCGCCCTGGAGCGGGCGAAGGCGAACGGCGCGCGGATCATCAGTGTCAACCCGCTGCCCGAGGCGGGCCTTGAGCGGTTCAAGAACCCGCAGACGCCCAAGGGCCTGACCAGCGGCTCCGCCCTCACCGACCTGTTCCTGCAGATCCGTATCGGCGGCGACCAGGCCCTGTTCCGCCTGCTCAACAAGCTGATCGTCGAGACCGAGGGCGCCGTCGACGAGGAGTTCGTCCGCGAACACACGCACGGCTACGAGGAGTTCGCCGCGGCCGCCCGGGCCGCCGACTGGGACGAGACGCTCACCGCGACCGGCCTGGACCGGCAGCGGATCCAGGAGGCGCTCGACATGGTGCTCGCCTCGCGGCGCACCATCGTCTGCTGGGCCATGGGACTCACCCAGCACAAGCACTCCGTGCCCACCATCCGCGAGGTGGTCAACTTCCTGCTGCTGCGCGGCAACATCGGCCGTCCCGGCGCGGGCGTGTGCCCCGTGCGCGGCCACTCGAACGTGCAGGGCGACCGCACCATGGGCATCTTCGAGCGCCCGGCACCCGCCTTCCTGGACGCCCTGGAGCGGGAGTTCGGCTTCGCTCCCCCGCGCGAGCACGGCTTCGACGTCGTACGGGCCATCCGCGCCCTGCGCGACGGCGAGGCGAAGGTGTTCTTCGCCATGGGCGGCAACTTCGTCTCGGCCTCCCCCGACACCGATGTCACCGAGGCGGCGATGCGGCGCGCCCGCCTCACGGTGCACGTGTCGACGAAGCTCAACCGCAGCCATGTCGTCACCGGCGCGCGGGCGCTGATCCTGCCCACCCTCGGTCGCACCGAGCGCGACCTCCAGGGCGGCGGCGAGCAGTTCGTGACCGTCGAGGACTCCATGGGCATGGTGCACGCCTCCCGCGGCCGTCTGGAGCCCGCGAGCGGCCATCTGCTGTCCGAGCCGGCCATCGTCTGCCGGCTGGCCCGCCGGGTGCTCGGCGAGGAGAGCGCCACGCCGTGGGAGGAGTTCGAGAAGGACTACGCCACGATCCGTGACCGCATCGCGCGCGTGGTGCCGGGCTTCGACGACTTCAACGCGCGCGTGGCCCGTCCCGGCGGCTTCGCGCTGCCGCACGCGCCGCGCGACGAGCGGCGCTTCCCCACGGCCACCGGCAAGGCCAACTTCACCGCCGCGCCGGTGGAGTTCCCGAAGCTGCCCGCGGGCCGGCTGCTGCTGCAGACGCTGCGCTCGCACGACCAGTACAACACCACGATCTACGGCCTCGACGACCGCTACCGCGGCATCAGGAACGGCCGCCGGATCGTGCTGGTGAACCCCGAGGACGCCCGCGAACTCCAGGTCGCCGACGGGTCGTACGTCGACCTCGTCGGCGAGTGGACCGACGGCGTGGAGCGGCGGGCGCCCGGCTTCCGGGTCGTGCACTACCCCACCGCGCGGGGCTGTGCGGCCGCCTACTACCCCGAGACCAACGTGCTCGTCCCGCTGGACGCCACCGCCGACGTCAGCAACACCCCGGCCAGCAAGTCGGTCGTGGTCCGTCTGGAACAATCGGCGACCGACTGAGCGTTTGCTCAGCAGGGCGCGCCGGATCGCGGCGCGCCCGACCACGGCGCGTCCCACGACGAGGACGCCGACGAGGACGCCGAAGACGAAACGGAGCCGGTCCCGATGGGCGAGCAGCACCAGGTGAAGTTCCCGCAAGAGGTCATCGACGAGTACGCGGCACTCGGCGTGGACCTGCCCGCCCTGTTCTCCGCCGGGCATCTGGGCACGCGGATGGGCGTGCAGATCGTGGAGGCCTCGGCGGACCGGGTCGTCGGCACGATGCCCGTCGAGGGCAACACCCAGCCGTACGGCCTGCTGCACGGCGGCGCGTCGGCCGTGCTCGCCGAGACCCTGGGCTCGGTCGGCTCCATGCTGCACGGCGGCATCTCCAAGATCGCCGTGGGTGTCGACCTGAACTGCACCCACCACCGCGGCGCCCGCTCCGGCCTGGTGACCGGCGTCGCCACGCCCGTGCACCGGGGCCGCTCCACGGCGACGTACGAGATCGTGATCAGCGACGAGGACGGCCGCCGGGTGTGCACCGCCCGGCTGACGTGCCTGCTGCGCGACGCCGGCCCGAAGGACGCCGACCGGGTGCGCGCGGCGGGCTGACCCGTCCCGGCTCCCTTGCCGTTGCCCGCCCGGCACGCGGCGCCGTAGCGTCGGCACATGGCAGCGGGAAGACCCACCCGACCGACGGCCCTGGGGCTGGCACTGCTGACCGGCGCGCTCCTGACGGGATGCGCCGGTCCGGCCCCCCGCAGTCCCGCCGTACCGCCCTCCGCGCCGTCCCCGCGCACCACCCCGCCCGCCGAGGTGTGCGCCCGGATCATCACCCACTGGTCCCGGGAGGTCCTCGACGACGGCACGTACGGCGACTACCAGTCGATGGGTCTCTCGAACGGGCAGTACGAGATCCTGCGTGACGTCGTCGACGCCGCCCGCGCCGAGCGGCGGCGCCAAGGCCGGGCGGCGGCCGAGCGGTTGATCGGGCGTCAGGCACGGGAGCGCTGCGCGCAGCGGTACCGCGACGGCATTCCCACCGCGGGGCCGTGGAGTTGAGCGGCGTGGGCCCGGTCGAGCCGGGCGAGGGCACACGCGCGTGGGAGCCGACCCCCACCCCCTCGGCAACCGGGCGTCCACGGGGACGCGTGGTGCGAGGGTGCGCACGGCGCCGCCGGGCCCTCCTCGCGTCCTGTGCGGTCACCGCCCTGGCGGCCGCCGGGGTTCTCCTGCACGCCACCCGCCCCGAGGACCCGCCCCCGGCGGAACCGCCACCCCCGTCCCAGACGGTCCACTTCGCCTACGTCGGCCCGCTTCCCGCCGGTGGGCCGGCCGTCGCCTTCCGCTTCACGGTGGCGGTGACCGCGCGCTCCGGCCCGCCCGTGACGGTGACCCGGATAAGCCAGCCGTACGAGGGGCTTTCGGTGACGGCGAATCCCCGTGCGCCTTTCCGTATGCGGACCGGAATCCCGCACAGGATCGAGCTCGCCATGAAGGTCACCGATTGCGGAAAAGTGCCGCGGAACGCCGGACTCCCTTTCCTGGATGTAACCCTGCGTAATACGCGCGCAATGGAAGCACACAGTTTCATCCTGGGTGAGCGCTATGCGCAAGACCTCTCGACCGCTCTTCAAGTAGCCTGTGGCAACGACTTCTTGCCATCACCAAACATCGAAAACACTCCTGATGGAGAGCGGGCAGTCCTGCACGTCTCATCATGTGGACTGGGCGAATCGGCCGGAATTCCGCGCTTCCACCCGCTCAGTACCGCTCTGCATTACGTCGTGTCATAACAAGAGCGTCACAGCCTTGGTCAGACTCTCCTCCACGTTCCCTGCACACGCTTAGAGTCACGGCCAGTCACCGCGCCGTCGGAATCGACGTCACTGGGCATCTCTTCGGCCCGAGCGCTCGACTCGGCGTCTTCCACGGGGAAGCGCCGCGCCAGGGAAAGGACTGATCGTGCGTCAACGTTCGCTCATCGCCATGACCGCCGCTCTGGCGGCGGGAGCGCTCACTCTCACCGCCTGCGGTTCGCGTGACGGGGACGGCGGCTCGGACTCCGGCGGCGGCACCACCGTCGTCATCGGTATCGACGCCCCGCTGACCGGCGACCTGTCCGCTCTGGGTCTGGGCATCAAGAACTCCGTGGACCTGGCCGCCAAGACGGCCAACAAGGAGAAGTACGTCGAGGGGGTGACCTTCAAGGTCGAGGCCCTCGACGACCAGGCGCAGCCCTCCGCGGGCCAGCAGAACGCCACCAAGTTCGTCGCCGACAAGGACGTCCTCGGTGTGGTCGGCCCGCTGAACTCCTCGGTGGCCGAGTCCATGCAGAAGGTCTTCGACGACGCCAAGCTCGTGCAGGTCTCGCCGGCCAACACCAACCCGGCGCTGACCCAGGGCCCGGACTGGCAGACCTCGAAGGCGCGTACGTACAAGTCGTACTTCCGCACCGCGACCACGGACGCCATCCAGGGCCCGTTCGCCGCGCAGTACGTCTACAACGACGCCAAGAAGAAGAAGGTCTTCGTCATCGACGACAAGAAGACCTACGGCGCCGGCCTCGCGGCCACCTTCTCCGCGGAGTTCGAGAAGCTCGGCGGCAAGGTCGTCGGCACCGAGCACATCGACCCCGAGACCAAGGACTTCTCCGCGGTCGCCACGAAGGTCAAGAGCACCGGCGCGGACGTCGTCTACTACGGCGGCGAGTACCCGCAGGCCGGCCCGCTCAGCAAGCAGATCAAGGCCGCGGGCGCCAAGATCCCGCTGGTCGGCGGTGACGGCATCTACAGCGCCGACTTCATCAAGCTGGCCGGCGCCAGCGGCACCGGCGACCTCGCCACCTCCGTCGGCGCCCCGGTGGAGGAGCTCCCGTCCGCCAAGGAGTTCGTCGCCAACTACGACGCCGCGGGCTACAAGGAGGCCTACGAGGCCTACGGCGGTTACTCCTACGACTCGGCCTGGGCCATCATCGAGGCCGTCAAGCAGGTCGTCGAGGGCAACAACGGCGAACTGCCGGACGACGCCCGCGCCAAGGTCACCGAGGCCATGCAGGGTGTCTCCTTCGACGGTGTGACCGGCAAGGTCTCCTTCGACGAGTTCGGTGACGCCACCAACAAGCAGCTCACCGTGTACTCCGTGGAGGACGGCGCCTGGAAGGCCGCCAAGTCCGGCACCTACGAGGGCTGATCCCCACCCGCACCACTTGACCGAGCCGCGCGGGGCGCTGCATCACTGGCGCCCCGCGCGGACTCGCATCCGGCCCCCTGTCGACGAATCATCCGAAGTCTCGGAGGACATGCGGTGAACGAACTGCCGCAGCAGCTGGTCAACGGCCTGCTACTAGGATCCATGTACGGGCTGGTCGCCATCGGCTACACGATGGTCTATGGCATCGTCCAGCTCATCAACTTCGCCCACGGCGAGATCTTCATGATGGGTGGCTTCGGCGCCCTCACCGTCTACCTGTACGTGCTGCCCGACGGCACGTCCCTCTGGGTGGCGCTCCCGCTGATGCTCATCGGAGGCATCATCGTCGCCGTCCTTGCCGCCGTGGGAGCGGAACGGTTCGCCTACCGCCCCCTGCGCACGGCCCCCCGCCTGGCGCCCCTCATCACGGCCATCGGCCTCTCCCTCGCGCTGCAGCAGGCGGTGTGGGCCTGGTACCCCGACGCCCGCTCCGCCATCACGTTCCCGCAGATCCACGGCGGCCCCTTCGAGCTCGGCAGCGTCACGATCCAGACCGGTGACGTCTTCCTCCTGGTCGCGGCCCCGATCAGCATGGCGATCCTCGCCTACTTCGTGATGAAGACCCGCACCGGCCGCGGTATGCAGGCCACCGCGCAGGACCCGGACACGGCCAAGCTGATGGGCATCAACACCGACCGCATCATCGTGGTCGCGTTCGCCCTCGGTGCCGCGTTCGCCGCCGTCGGGGCCGTCGCGTACGGCCTCAAGTACGGCGAGGTCCAGTTCCGTATGGGCTTCATCCTCGGCCTGAAGGCCTTCACCGCCGCGGTCCTCGGCGGTATCGGCAACATCTACGGCGCCATGCTCGGTGGCCTGGTCCTCGGTGTGGCCGAGGCCCTGTCGACCGCCTACATCTCCGACATCCCGGGCATGGAACAGTTCGGCAGCCAGTCCTGGGCCAACGTCTGGGCGTTCGTACTCCTCATCCTCGTACTCCTGTTCAGGCCTCAGGGTCTGCTCGGCGAGCGCGTCGCGGACAGGGCGTGATCCACCGATGACCACACAGACCACAGCACCGGAGACCCCTCGCCAGGTCGACGCCGGCAAGCACGCCGGACTCATCGGAATCCCCCCGCAGGCCGGTCGCGCCGTCGCCACCGCCGGTGGTGTCCTGACGATCGTCTCGACCTTCCTCGCCTGGACCTGGACGTCCGAATTCCCCGGTGACCTCACCGTCTACGGCTACCCGGGCGGCCTCCAGGTCCTCGTCCTCGTCGGCGGGCTCCTCACCACCCTGTTCGGCCTCGCCTCCTACGGCGTCAAGGGCCTGGGCTGGCTCACCCCCGCCGGCGCCGACAGCGCCCTGAAGCTGTCCGCGCTGGGCGCCTTCGCCACCGTCTGGTACACGATCATCGCGATCACGGTCCAGCTCGGCGGACTGGTCAACCTCGAACCCGGCGCCTGGATCGCGGGGGTCGCCACCCTGGCCGCCGCACTCGGCGCGTTCGCCCTGCCGTTCACGTGGCCGGACCGGGAACCGGCGGACCCCGAGGACACCGCCCAGGAGCGACTGCGTCACCATTGGCGGCACGGCTTCGCCGTCTTCAAGGCCTCCTTCGCCACCGGCACCGCGACCCCGGCGCGCAAGCTGCCGGCGTACGCCGAGATCCTCGTCATCGTCGCGGCGCTCGCCCTCGGCCTGATCGTCTTCACGTACGGCATCGGCACCGAGTACGACGAGCTGTTCGTCGGCTTCCTCATCACCGCCGGCTTCGGCTTCGCCGCGGCCGCCAAGGCCGGCCTCGTGGGCCGCGTCTCGGCGCTCACCGGCAAGCACCGCAACGTGACGATGATCGGCGCGTTCGTCGCGGCGGCCGCCTTCCCGTTCACCCAGTCCGACGACCAGTACGCGACGATCGGCGTCTACATCCTGATCTTCGCCACCGTCGCCCTCGGCCTGAACATCGTGGTCGGCCTCGCGGGCCTGCTCGACCTCGGATACGTCGCCTTCCTCGGCGTCGGCGCCTACACCGCGGCGATGGTCTCCGGCTCGCCCTCCTCGCCGTTCGACATCCAGCTGCCCTTCTGGGCCTCGGCGTTGCTCGGCGCCGCCGTCGCCATGGTCTTCGGTGTCATCATCGGCGCCCCGACCCTGCGGCTGCGCGGCGACTACCTCGCCATCGTGACCCTCGGCTTCGGTGAGATCTTCCGGATCACCGTCCTCAACATGGACGGCACCTCCGGCCCGGACATCACCAACGGCTCCAACGGCATCTCGTCGATCCCCAACCTGAACATCCTGGGATTCGACTTCGGCCAGGAGCACACCATCGCGGGCTTCACCATCGCGCGGTTCGCCAACTACTTCCTGCTGATGCTGCTCATCACGCTGGTCGTGGTGGTCGTCTTCCGGCGCAGCAGCGACTCCCGCATCGGCCGCGCGTGGATCGCCATCCGCGAGGACGAGACCGCCGCCCTCGCCATGGGCATCAACGGCTTCCGGGTCAAGCTCATCGCCTTCGCCCTCGGCGCCGCGCTCGCCGGTCTCGCGGGCACGGTCCAGGCGCATGTGACCTACACCGTCACGCCGGAGCAGTACCAGTTCGCCCACGTGGTCCCGCCCAACTCGGCGTTCCTGCTGGCCGCGGTGGTCCTCGGCGGCATGGGCACGATCAGCGGTCCGCTCGTCGGCGCCGCGCTGCTCTACCTCATCCCCGCCAAGCTCCAGTTCCTCGGCGACTACCAGCTCTTCGCCTTCGGTCTCGCACTGGTCCTGCTGATGCGCTTCCGTCCGGAGGGGCTCATCCCCAACCGGCGCCGTCAGCTCGAGTTCCACGAAGAGACGGAAGCACCCACAGTCCTCAGCAAGGCAGGGGCCTGACCCATGACAACCGACACCATCACCACCGGGGAGACCGTCCTCGACGCCCGCGGCGTCACCATGCGGTTCGGCGGTCTGACCGCCGTCCGGGGCGTCGACCTCCAGGTCAACAGCGGCGAGATCGTCGGCCTCATCGGCCCCAACGGCGCCGGCAAGACCACGTTCTTCAACTGCCTGACCGGCCTCTACATCCCCACCGAGGGCGAGGTCCGTTACAAGGGCACCGTCCTGCCGCCGAAGTCCTTCAAGGTGACGGCGGCGGGCATCGCCCGCACCTTCCAGAACATCCGTCTGTTCGCCAACATGACGGTCCTGGAGAACGTGCTCGTCGGCCGCCACACCCGCACCAAGGAAGGCCTCTGGTCCGCGCTGCTGCGCGGCCCCGGCTTCCACAAGGCCGAGGCCGCCTCCCGCGAACGCGCCATGGAACTCCTGGAGTTCGTCGGCCTCGCGTCCAAGGCGGAGCACCTCGCCCGCAACCTGCCCTACGGCGAGCAGCGCAAGCTGGAGATCGCGCGGGCACTGGCCAGCGAGCCGGGCCTGCTGCTGCTCGACGAGCCCACGGCGGGCATGAACCCGCAGGAGACCCGGGCCACCGAGGAACTGGTCTTCGCCATCCGCGACAAGGGCATCGCCGTCCTCGTCATCGAGCACGACATGCGGTTCATCTTCAACCTGTGCGACCGCGTCGCCGTGCTGGTCCAGGGCGAGAAGCTCGTCGAGGGAGACAGCGCCACCGTCCAGGGCGACGAGCGGGTCGTCGCCGCGTACCTGGGCGAGCCGTTCGAGGGCGACCCGGGCACCGCCGAGGTGGCGGAGGTCGAGGCCGCCGAGGCACAGGCCTCCGGGGCCAAGGCCGACAGCACGTCGTCCGGCAAGGAGAACGACCGATGACCGCACTGCTCGAAGTCGAGGACCTCCGGGTCGCGTACGGCAAGATCGAGGCCGTCAAGGGCATCTCGTTCAAGGTCGACGCCGGCGAGGTCGTCACCCTCATCGGCACCAACGGCGCGGGCAAGACCACGACCCTGCGCACCCTTTCGGGCCTGCTCAAGCCGGTCGGCGGGCAGATCCGCTTCAACGGCAAGTCGCTGAAGAAGACCCCCGCGCACCAGATCGTCTCGCTCGGGCTGGCCCACTCCCCCGAGGGCCGGCACATCTTCCCGCGCATGACGATCGAGGACAACCTGCGCCTCGGCGCGTTCCTGCGTAACGACAAGCCCGGCATCGAGAAGGACATCCAGCGCGCCTACGACCTCTTCCCGATCCTCGGGGAGCGGCGCAAGCAGGCCGCCGGCACCCTCTCGGGCGGTGAGCAGCAGATGCTGGCGATGGGCCGCGCCCTGATGTCCCAGCCGAAGCTGCTCATGCTGGACGAGCCGTCCATGGGCCTCTCGCCGATCATGATGCAGAAGATCATGGCGACGATCGCCGAGCTGAAGTCGCAGGGCACGACGATCCTGCTGGTCGAGCAGAACGCGCAGGCGGCCCTGTCGCTGGCGGACCACGGCCATGTGATGGAGGTGGGCAGCATCGTGCTGTCCGGCTCGGGCCAGGACCTGCTGCACGACGAGTCGGTGCGCAAGGCGTACCTGGGCGAGGACTAGTCCTCCGGCGCCCTCGGCGCGTACGACGAGGCCCGCGTCCCCTGGTCGACAGGGGGCGCGGGCCTCGTTCGGCTCGTGGGCTCAGCCCTTGTCGGAGCTCTTGGCCGCCTTCTTCTCCGCGGAGTCCTCGATGACCGCCTCGGCGACCTGCTGCATGGACATCCGCCGGTCCATGGACGTCTTCTGGATCCACCGGAACGCGGCCGGCTCGGTCAGCCCGTACTCGGTCTGCAGGACCGACTTCGCGCGGTCGACCAGCTTGCGCGTCTCCAGCCGCTGGCTGAGGTCGGCGACCTCCTTCTCCAGCTCCTTCAGCTGCGTGTACCGCGAGACGGCCATCTCGATGGCCGGGACGACGTCGCTCTTGCTGAACGGCTTCACCAGGTACGCCATGGCACCGGCGTCCCGGGCACGCTCGACGAGGTCGCGCTGCGAGAAGGCGGTGAGCATGAGGACCGGCGCGATGGACTCCTCGGTGATCTTCTCCGCCGCGGAGATACCGTCCAGCTTCGGCATCTTCACGTCGAGGATCACCAGGTCGGGGCGGTGCTCCCGGGCCAGCTCCACGGCCTGCTCACCGTCACCGGCCTCGCCGACCACCGTGTAGCCCTCCTCCTCCAGCATCTCCTTGAGGTCGAGCCGGATCAGGGCCTCGTCCTCGGCGATGACGACTCGGGTCGTCAGCGGAGGCACGTGCGACTTGTCCTCTTCGGGCACGTGGGCGGGCTGGGGCGACTCGGGGGCGGTCACGGGGGCTCCTTGGTGCGGGCCGGCGAGTACTGCTGCGTATGCAGCCTACCTAGAGGCGGCGACCTGCGGTGACCCGGTATGCTTCCGTCAGCCGGTCCTGCCGGGTTGGTGGAATGGCATACACGGATGTCTCAAACACATCTGCCCGTGAGGGCTTGCGGGTTCGAATCCCGCACCCGGCACCACGAAAGCAGGCGGAGACTCACCCACGGGTGGGACTCCGCCTCTTGTCACCTCGGGCCTGCCGCGCCGGCCGAGTACACCTAGCGCGCGGTCTCGCCGATGTGGTGCACCCGGACCAGGTTCGTGGTTCCCGTCTTTCCGGGGGGCGAGCCGGCCGTGATGACGATCGTGTCGCCGGGCCGGCAGCGGCCGTACCGGGTCAGCAGTTCGTCCACCTGCGCGATCATCGCGTCCGTCGAGTCCGCGTGCGGGCCGAGGAAGGTCTCCACACCCCACGTCAGGCTCAGCTCCGAGCGGGTCGCGGGCTCCGGCGTGAAGGCGAGGAGCGGGATCGGCGAGCGGTAGCGGGAGAGACGGCGGGCCGTGTCGCCGGACTGGGTGAAGGCGACCAGGAACCGGGCGCCGAGGAAGTCACCCATCTCCGCAGCCGCCCGGGCGACCGCGCCGCCCTGGGTGCGGGGCTTGTTCAGCTCGGTCAGGGGGGAGAGGCCCTTGGCGAGGATGTCCTCCTCCGCCGCCTCGACGATCTTCGCCATCGTCCGCACCGTCCCGACGGCGTACTTCCCGACGCTGGTCTCCCCGGAGAGCATCACCGCGTCCGTCCCGTCGATGACGGCGTTGGCGACGTCGCTCGCCTCGGCGCGGGTGGGCCGGGAGTTCTCGATCATCGAGTCCAGCATCTGGGTCGCCACGATCACCGGCTTGGCGTTCCGCTTGGCCAGCTTGATCGCCCGCTTCTGGACGATCGGGACCTGTTCGAGCGGCATCTCGACGCCCAGGTCGCCGCGGGCCACCATGATGCCGTCGAACGCCGCCACGATGTCGTCGATGGCGTCCACCGCCTGCGGCTTCTCGACCTTGGCGATCACCGGGAGGCGGCGCCCCTCCTCGTCCATGATGCGGTGGACGTCCTCGATGTCCCGGCCGCTGCGGACGAAGGACAGGGCGATGACGTCGAAGCCGGTGCGCAGGGCCCAGCGCAGGTCGGCCTCGTCCTTCTCGGAGAGCGCGGGGACGGAGACCGCGACGCCGGGGAGGTTGAGCCCCTTGTTGTCGGAGACCATGCCGCCCTCGACGACCTCGGTGTGCACCCGGGGCCCGTCGACCTCGGTGACCTGGAGGCACACCTTGCCGTCGTCGACGAGGATCCGCTCACCGGGGGTGACGTCGCCCGCCAGGCCCTTGTACGTCGTTCCGCACGACTGCCGGTCGCCTCGCGCGCCGTCCTCGACGGAGATGGTGAAGGAATCGCCGCGTTCAAGGAGTACAGGCCCCTCGGTGAAACGGCCGAGCCGGATCTTCGGGCCCTGAAGGTCGGCGAGCAGCCCGACGCTGCGCCCCGTCTCGTCGGAGGCCTTGCGTACGCGCTGGTAGCGCTCCTCGTGCTCGGCGTATCCACCGTGGCTGAGGTTGAATCGGGCGACGTCCATTCCGGCGTCGACCAGTGCCTTGATCTGGTCGTACGAGTCGGTGGCGGGGCCCAGAGTACAGACGATCTTTGCTCGGCGCATGAGGCGAGCCTAGGCCTTACCGGCGGGTAGACAATTGGCCCGGCATGACTACTCAACAACCTTTGCGTGAAGGGGTGTTGACAAGTGTTGAATTGTGCATGGGCGCGCTCCTATGAGCATTTCGCAGCCCAGGCCCCTTTTCCGGTCGGTAAGGGCCATGCTCCGGTCAGGTATTCACTCAGGTATTTTTTTCCGAATTTCCTCACAGTCGAGGCGGCACCATGGTGAATCGGGCGTTGACCTGGGCGTGCACATGCTGCCGCTGGGGTTCGAGGTCGAGGGGGGCCGCGGCCGCGTCCTCGGCGGCCGCCGCGTAGGCCACGGAACGCATCCGGCCGCTCGGGGCCGCCGGATAGGGCTGCGGGCTCTCGGCGCCGATGTCGGCGAGTTCCACCAGCGCCGACAGGGTCGTGCCGAGCGCGTCGGCGTATTCACGGGCGCGCTGCACCGCCTCACGGACGGCCTGCCGGCGGGCGTCGCGGTGGGCGGGCGAGTCGGGGCGCAGCGCCCACCAGGGCCCGTCCACACGGGTGAGGTCGAGGTCGGCGAGGCGGGAGGTGAGCTCGCCGAGGGCGGTGAAGTCGGTGAGCTCGGCGGTGACGTGGACGACGCCGTGATAGGTGCGGATGCGTTCGCCGCGCCCGTGCTTGGTGAGCTCGGGGGTGATGGAGAAGGCGCCGGTCTCCACCCGTTCCACGGCATCGCCGTAGGACTTGACCAGGTCGAGGGCGCCGGCGTTGCGGCGGGTGAGGTCGTCGAGCGCGGAGCGCCGGTCGCGGCCGCGCGCACTCACCGTGATGCCGATGCGGGCGATCTCGGGATCGACCTCCAGGCGGGCCTCACCGCGGACGGCGATGCGGGGGGCGTCGGGGGTCCCGTAGGGGACGGCGGGCTGCTGGGGTTCCTCGGCGGGTGAGGTCATACGTCCCACTCTGTCACCGCTCGCAGGGTGCGACTCCGGCCGGTCACCAGATCGCAACGTACCGGGCCTGTCGGTGATGGTCATGTCCGGGTCAGAATCTACGCGCGTTGTTGTTCCAGACCGACGTTGTGGTTCCAGACCGACCGGGAGTGCTGCACATGCCGTTGAACCGCCGGAAGTTCCTGAGGAAGTCCGCCGTGGCCGGGGCGGGGGTGGCGGTCGCCGGCGCGGCGACCGTTCCCGCGCAGGCGGCACCGGCTCACGGGAAGCACCCCAAGCGGTACTCCTTCACCGTCATGGGCACCACCGACCTGCACGGCCACGTCTTCAACTGGGACTACTTCAAGGACGCCGAGTACTCCGACACCGCGGGCAACGCCCAGGGCCTCGCCCGGGTCTCGACCCTGGTGAACCAGGTGCGCGAGGAGAAGGGCCGCCGCAACACGCTGCTGCTGGACGCCGGCGACACGATCCAGGGCACCCCCCTCACGTACTTCTACGCGAAGGTCGACCCGATCACCGCCGAGGGCGGCCCCGTGCACCCGATGGCGCAGGCGATGAACGCCATCGGCTACGACGCCGTGGCGCTCGGCAACCACGAGTTCAACTACGGCATCGAGACGCTGCGCCGGTTCGAGCAGCAGTGCCGATTCCCGCTGCTGGGCGCCAACGCCGTCGACGCGAAGACCCTGCGGCCCGCCTTCCCGCCGTACTTCATGAAGACCTTCCGGGTGCCGGGCGCCCCGCCGGTCAAGGTCGCCGTGCTCGGGCTGACGAACCCGGGCATCGCGATCTGGGACAAGGCCTACGTGCAGGGCAAGCTGGTCTTCCCGGGCCTGGAGGAGCAGGCGGCGAAGTGGGTGCCGAAGCTGCGTTCGATGGGCGCCGACGTGGTCGTCGTCTCCGCGCACAGCGGCTCCTCGGGCACATCGTCCTACGGCGACCAGCTGCCGCACGTCGAGAACGCCGCCGCCGACGTGGCCCGGAAGGTGCCCGGCATCGACGCGATCCTGGTCGGCCACGCGCACGTGGAGATCGAGGAACTGCTGGTCACCAACGAGCGGACCGGCAGGACGGTCGTCCTGTCCGAACCGCTGTGCTACGCCGAGCGGCTCACGCTGTTCGACTTCGAGCTGGTCCTCGACAGGGGCAGGTGGCAGGTCGCGTCGGTCAAGGCGTCGCTGCGCAACGCGAACACGGTCGAGGACGACCCGCGGATCACCCGGCTGCTCGCGGACGAGCACGCGAAGGTCGTGGAGTACGTCAACCAGGTCGTCGGCACCGCCACCGCCACGCTGACGACGGTCGACGCCCGCTACACGGACGCGCCGATCATCGACCTCATCACCACGGTGCAGGAGGACGTGGTCAAGGCCGCCCTGGCCGGCACCGGGCACGCGTCGCTGCCGGTGCTCGCGCAGGCGTCGCCGTTCTCCCGGACGTCCGAGATCCCGGCCGGCGAGGTGACGATCCGGGACCTGTCGAGCCTGTACGTGTACGACAACACGCTGGTCGCCAAGCTGATGACGGGCGCGCAGCTGCGGGCGTACCTGGAGTACTCGGCGGAGTACTTCGTGCAGACGGCGGCCGGCGCGCCGGTCGACGTGGACAAGCTGACCAACGCGGGCGGCCGCCCGGACTACAACTACGACTACGTGTCGGGACTGACGTACGAGATCGACATCGCCCAGCCGGCCGGGTCGCGGATCCGGAACCTGTCCTTCGGCGGTGCCCCGCTGGACGACGCCCAGCAGTTCGTGCTGGCGGTGAACAACTACCGGGCCAACGGCGGCGGCGCGTTCCCGCACGTGGCGTCGGCGCCGGAGCTGTGGTCGGAGTCGACGGAGATCCGCACCCGGATCGCGGAGTGGGTGACCGCCAAGGGCGTGCTGGACCCGAAGGACTTCGCGTCGGCGGACTGGAAGCTCACCCGGGACGGCACGCCGGTGCTCTGAGCACCGCTCCGGACCGGCCCAACGGGGTACGTCAGGTCCCGTCCCGCAGAGGGGTGAGCGTGCCCGGGTGCCGGGCGGGCGGGACCTGGGAGCGCTGCGGCTCCAGTCCGAAGCTGGTGAACGCGGTGCGGTGCGGCAGCGGGTACGGCTCCTTGCCGGTCAGCGCGTTGAGGATGGAGGCGCTGCGCCAGGCGGCCAGGCCCAGGTCGGGGCTGCCGACACCGTGGGTGTGCAGCGACGCGTTCTGAACGAATGCCGTGCCGGTCACGGAGGGGTCCAGCACCAGGCGGAACTCCTCGTCGATCCGGGGGCGTTCGCGGCTGTCGCGGCGCAGATAGGGGTCGAGGCCCGCGAGGAGACGGTCGAGGGAGCGCTCGCGGTATCCCGTGGCCAGCACGACGGCGTGGGTGGTGAGCCGGGAGCGGGTGCCCTGCTGGATGTGTTCCAGGTGCAGCTCGACCTGGGTGGTGGCGATCCGGCCGGCGGTGCGGACCAGCACGCCGGGGGTGAGGACGGCGTCCGGCCAGCCGCCGCCCAGGTTGCGCCGGTAGAGCTCGTCGTGGATGGCGGCGATGGTGCCCGCGTCGATCCCCTTGTGCAGCTGCCCCTGCGAGGCGACGAGTTGCTCGCGGACCGGCTCGGACAGGGCGTGGAAGTAGCGCGTGTAGTCGGGGGTGAAGTGCTCCAGGCCGAGCTTGGAGTACTCCATGGGCGCGAACGCCTCGCTCCGGCCGATCCAGTGCAGCCGCTCACGGCCGGCGGGGCGGTGCCGCAGCAGGTCGAGGAAGACCTCGGCGCCGGACTGCCCCGACCCGACGACGGTGATGTGCTCGGCGGCGAGCAGGTCGGCGCGGTGCTCGAGGTAGTCGGCGGCGTGGATCACGGGCACGCCGGGCGCCTCCACGAGGGGCGCGAGCGGATCGGGGACGTGCGGCTCGGAGCCGATGCCGAGCACGAGGTTCCTCGTGTAGGTGCGGCCGAGGGACTCGCCCTCCCCGTCGGCGTCGAGCTGGGTGAAGTCGACCTCGAAGACGTCGCGGTCGGCGTTCCAGCGCACCGCGTCGACCTGGTGACCGAAGCGCAGCCCGGGCAGGTTCTCGCTGACCCAGCGGCAGTAGGAGTCGTACTCGCTGCGCCGGATGTGGAAGCGCTCGGCGAAGTAGAACGGGAAGAGCCGCTCGCAGCTTCTGAGGTAGCTGAGGAAGGACCAGGGGCTGGCGGGGTCGGCGAGCGTGACCAGGTCGGCGAGGAAGGGGACCTGGACGGTGGCCCCGTCGACCAGCAGCCCGGGGTGCCAGTCGAAGGCGGGACGCTGCTCGTAGAAGACGGCGTCGAGCTCGGCCAGGGGGTGGGCGAGTGCGGCGAGGGAGAGGTTGAACGGGCCGATGCCGATGCCGACCACGTCACGGGGGGCCTGGGGTTCGTGGGACACCGCCTGCGCGGCGGCGTACGGGCTCACGTGCGCGGTGGCCTGCGGCGGGGTCGGCGGGTTCGTCGGGCGGGTCATCGGGGGGTGTGTCCTTCCACCAGGGTCAGGAGGGCGGCCAGGTCGGCCGGCCGGGTGCGGGGGTTCAGGAGGGTGGCCTTGAGCCAGAGCCGGCCGTTCAGCCGGGCGCGGCCGAGGACCGCGCGCCCCTGGCCGAGGAGGTCTCGGCGTACGGCCGCCACGGTGTCGTCGGTGGCGCGGGCGGGCCGGAACAGGACCGTGCTGATGGTGGGCCGGTCGTACAGCTCGAAGCCGGGGTGCGCGGCGATCAGCCCCGCCAGTTCCTCGGCGCGCTCGCACACCTGGTCGACGAGCGCCCCGAGTCCGTTGCGGCCGAGGCCGCGCAGCGTGACGGCGATCTTCAGGATGTCCGGGCGGCGGGTCGTGCGCAGGGAACGGCCCAGCAGGTCGGGAAAGCCGGCGTCGGTGTCGTCCGGCGCGCTCAGGTAGTCCGCGCGCTGGTGCAGACCGGCCAGGTCATGGCCGTCCCGGACGGTGAGCAGACCGGCGGCGATCGGCTGCCAGCCGAGCTTGTGCAGGTCGAGGGTGACGGTGTCGGCGGCGTCGAGGCCGCCGAGCCGGTGGCGGTGCCGTCGGCTGAACAGCAGCCCGCCCCCGTAGGCGGCGTCGACGTGCAGCCGGGCCCCGTGCGCCCGGCACAGGGCGGCGATCGCGGGCAGCGGGTCGATGAGCCCGGCGTCGGTGGTGCCCGCGGTGGCGGCGACCAGCACCGGGCCGGAAAGACGGGTGAGGGCCTCGTCGAGGGCGGCCGGGTCGAGGGTGCCGTCCGGGGCGGGGACGGTCACGGGCGCGGGCAGGCCGAGCAGCCAGGCGGCGCGGGTGAGCGAGTGGTGGGCGCCGGCCCCGGTGACGAGCCGCACGGTGCCGCCGTGCGCCTCGCGGGCGAGCAGCACGGCGAGCAGGTTGGACTCGGTGCCACCGGTCGTGACGAGGCAGTCGGCGGCGCCGGTCTCGGCCGCGAGCGCCCGCGTGACCAGGGACTCCAGGGCGGAGGCGGCCGGGGCCTGGTCCCAGGAGTCCAGGGAGGGGTTGAGGACACCGGCGGCGAGGTCGGCGGCGGCGGCCAGGGCGAGCGGGGGGGCGTGCAGATGGCCCGCGCACAGGGGGTCTGCCGGGTCGGCGGCGCCCTCGGCGAGCGCCTGCACGAGCACGCGCAGGGCGTCCGGGTCGCCCTCGTCCGGCAGGACGTCCCCGAGCGCGTCCCGCATCCGCGCGGTCACCGCCCGCGGGCCGCCCGCGGGGAGCGGGCCGCCGCGTGCCCGGCCGCCGGCGGCCAGCGCGTCGAGCACGGTGCCGAGCAACGGCCGCAGGGCGCCCGGGCCGTCGGGGCCGGAGGCGAGGGGCGGCGTGGGCATGGACCCAGCTTGTACGCGGATGCGGCGACGCGCCCGAAACGTACCGGCAGAACGACCCGAAAGAGGGTACGTACGTGGCGTGTGCGTGTTCCCCCGCCCCCAGGGACGGTCCGGGGACCGGCGTCAGGGCCTGTGGTCGGCGCCGGCCACCTCCCGCACGCGCAACGCGCGCGCCAAGTCGTCGAGTTGGTCGGTGAGCTTCCGGCGCAGCGCGGGCACCGGGTCCGCCGCACGCAGGCACTCCTCGCCCAGGCGCAGCGTCTCGGGGTCGACGGCGTGGGCGGGGAAGGCCCAGGCGCCCGCCGCCTCGGCGATGGCCGGGCCGCGACGGGCCGCCAGCGCGACGGCGTCCTCGTAGTAGCGCGGCACGTACTCCCGTACGAGGTCGGCCTGTTCGGGCTGCCAGAAGCCCTGGGCGGTGGCCTTGAACAGGTAGTTCGACAGTTCGTCGTGGGTGAACATGGCCTCCCACGCCGTCCGCTTGGCCTGGGCGTCGGGCAGGGCGGCGCGGCAGCGGGCGGCGCCCTCCTGGCCGGTGGCGCTGGGGTCGCGGGCGAGTTCGGCGGCGATGGCGGCCTCGTCCGTCGCGCCGAGCACGGCCAGCCGGCCGAGGACGCGCCAGCGCAGCTCGGGGTCGAGCTCGGGTCCGCCGGGGACGATGCCGTCGGCGAGCCAGGCGGCGATGGTGTCGGGATGCGCGGCGACGTCCACGAAGTGGCGGACGGCGAGCAGACGCAGGCCCGGGTTGTCGCCGTCCTCGGTGCGGCGCAGCAGGTCGCGGCAGAGGGAGGAGAGGGCGGCCTGGGCGGCGGGGCGCTCCTCGGGGGTGAGGTAGCGGCCGGCGATCTGGCGGGCGGAGAAATCGAGGACGGCCTGGACGAGCGCGAGGTCGGTCTCGTGGGGGAGGTGCGCGCGGGCCGTCTCCAGGTAGGTGGCCGGGGGCAGTTCGGCGTCGCGGACGGCGTCCCTGAGGGCGTTCCACACCACGGCGCGGGTGAGCGGGTCGGGCAGGCCGGACAGCGCGTCGCGCACCGTCCGGAAGGACCGTGTGTCGAAGCGGACCTTGGCGTAGGTGAGGTCGCCGTCGTTGAGGAGCAGCAGCGCGGGGCGCTTGCCGAGGGGGCGGTCGCCGGTGTCCGGGACGTCGAGGTCGAGCCGTTCGCGCAGGACGAGGCGGCCCTCGTCGCCGAGGTCGTGGTCGTAGAGGCCGACGGCGACGCGGTGCGGGCGGCTGCCGTGGTGGTCGACGGTGAGCGTGCAGACGCCGTTGTCGCCGCTGGTGATCCGCGGGGTGAGGGTGTCGACGCCGGTGGTGCGCAGCCAGGCCGCGGCCCAGGCGTGCACGTCGCGCTCGGTGGTGGCGGCGAGCGAGTCGATGAAGTCGGCGAGGGTGGCGTTGCCGAACCGGTGCCGGGCGAAGTGGGTGTTGATGCCGGCGAGGAAGTCCTTCTCGCCGAGCCAGGTGACGAGCTGGCGCAGGGCGGAGGCGCCCTTGGCGTAGGAGATGCCGTCGAAGTTGAGCAGGGCGGCGGCGGTGTCGTCGACGGACTCGGGGGCGACGGGGTGGGTGGAGGGGCGCTGGTCGGCGTCGTAGCCCCAGCCCTTGCGGACGACGCCGAACTCGGTCCAGGCGCCGAGGAAGCGGGTGGCCTCGCCGAGGGTCTGGTAGCCCATGTACTCGGCGAAGGACTCGTTCAGCCAGATGTCGTCCCACCACCGCAGGGTGACGAGGTCGCCGAACCACATGTGGGCCATCTCGTGGGCGATGACCATCGCCCGGGTCTGGCGTTCGGTCTCGGTGACGGCGGAGCGGTAGACGAAGTCGTCGCGGAAGGTGACCAGGCCCGGGTTCTCCATGGCACCGGCGTTGAACTCGGGGACGAACGCCTGGTCGTAGGAGTCGAAGGGGTACGGCTCCTCGAACTTCTCGTGGTAGCGGTCGAAGCAGGCGCGCGTGACGTCGAGGATCTCGTCGGCGTCCGCGTCGAGGTACGGCGCGAGGCTGCGGCGGCAGTGGATGCCGAAGGGCAGGCCGCGGTGTTCGGTGCGCACCGTGTGCCAGGGGCCGGCGGCGACGGCGACGAGGTAGGTGGAGATCGGCGGGGTCGGCCCGGCCCGCCACACGCCGCCGCTGTGCGCGGTGATGCCGTTGGACAGCACGGTCCAGCCCTCGGGCGCGGTCACCGACACCTCGAAGACGGCCTTCAGGTCGGGCTGGTCGAACGCGGCGAAGACGCGCTGCACGTCGTCCAGGAACAGCTGGGTGTAGACGTACGTCTCGCCGTCGGTGGGGTCCGTGAAGCGGTGCATGCCCTCGCCGGTGCGGGAGTAGCGCATGGCGGCGTCGACGCGCAGTTCGTGGTCGCCGGCGGCGAGGTTCTTCAGCAGCAGGCGGTTGCCGTCGAGGCTCTCGGGGTCGAGGGGCTGTCCGTCCAGGGTCACCGAGCGCAGTTCGGCGGGCTTCAGCTCGACGAAGGTGTCCGCGTCCGTACGCGCGGTGAACCCGATCACCGTGCGGGAGGCGAAGGTCTCGTCACCCGCTGTCAGGTCGAGGTCGACCCGGTAGTGACGGACGTCGAGGAGCTGGGCACGGGTCTGCGCTTCGTCGCGCGTGAGTACGGACATGGATCACATGCTGCCTGATGCCGGTGACGGCAGGACAGGGGCGGGCGGCTCCGGGTGGCTACGTGTGGTCCTGCGTCGGCGCCGCCGACCCGCGCCGGTCGCGCTGGACGGGCAGGCGTGCGCCCGGTTCCTCCGGTTGCGCCGCGGACTCCTCGGCCGCCGGTGAGCCCCCGTGCGCCCGGCGGCGCCCGCGCTCCCGCGGCCGGTCGAGGGCGCGCAGCTCGCGGATCTCGCGCTCCAGGGCCTGGTGGCGCTGGTGGGCGTCGTAGAGGTAGCGGACCTTGGTGCGCAGCGCCCAGGGGTCGACCGGCTTCGTCAGCAGGTCGGCGACGCCGAGGCCGAAGGCGGTGGAGGTCAGCTCGTGGTCCGCGCCGTAGCCGGTGAGCAGGACGACCGGGATGTGCTGGGTCTGCTCCAGGCGGCGCAGGTAGCGCACCACGTCCAGTCCGCTGACGCCGGGCATGCGCACATCGAGCAGCAGCAGGCCGACGTGGCCGCGGAGCACCTGCTTCAGCGCCTCGTCCCCGCTGGTGGCGCGGCCCAGGTCGTAGCCGAGCGGGGCCAGGGCGCTCTCCAGCGCGTACAGCGTGTCCTCGTGGTCGTCGACGATGAGGATCTTGGCGTCCGACCCCATGCCCGAACTCCCTCCGGCGTGGAGTCCAGAGTATGCGAGGTGCTGACGGGGAGTGGCGGCCGGTTGACGATCAGTGCAGGGCGCGGGGCGCACCGGACGGACCGTGCGCCGGCCGGGGGCGGCCGTGTTCGCCGAGGTCAATCGGCTGCCGGGGGCGCGGCGTTCGCGGTGTCCTCGGCGATGCGCTCGTGGTGCCTGATCACTTCGCCGATGATGAAATTGAGAAATTTTTCAGCGAATCCGGGGTCGAGCTTGGCGCTCTCGGCGAGGGAGCGGAGGCGGTCGATCTGCCGTGCCTCGCGGGCCGGGTCGGCGGGCGGCAGCCGGTGCAGGGCCTTGAGGCGGCCGACCTGCTGGGTGCACTTGAACCGCTCGGCGAGCATGTGGACGACGGCCGCGTCGATGTTGTCGATGCTGTCGCGCAGCCGGGAGAGCTCCTCGCGGACGGCCGGGTCCACGTCACCGGGGGTGGTGTTGCTGGTGGTCATGGGCGCCCACCCTACGCGGCGGGCAGCTGTCCGGCCGCGGTGAAGTGCGGGTCCTGCCTCGGCGGCCGACGGCCTCGCGCCGGTCCCCGTCCGCCTCTCGCCCGCCCGCGTCCGGCAGTCGCCCCGCATGCGGTGGGTTCCGCTCCGCGGCGCCGCTCCAGGTCGCCGTTCTCGCCGCCGACCTGGAGGGACGCGGTGCCCGAGGCGTGTTCGGTGGACCCCCGGCACGCGCCGCCGCCCCACCGAACCGCCGTCCTACAGCGCGCTCGCGGCCCGGGCTATGTCCGCCGCGAAGTGGCTGACCTCGGTGTAGACACCGGGAACGCCGGAACGGGCGCAGCCGTCGCCCCAGCTGACGATGCCGACCTGGATCCACTTGCCGGCGTCGTCCTTGCGGAACATGGGGCCGCCGGAGTCACCCTGGCAGGTGTCGATGCCGCCGCTCTGGTAGCCGGCGCACAGCTCCTCCTTCGTCGTCAGGCGGCTGCCGTAGTGCCACTTGCAGGCACGGTCGCTGACGAAGGGCACCGAGGCCTTCTGGAGCTTGGTGGTGCCGGTGTTCGCGCCCTCGCGGGTGTCGCCCCAGCCGGCGATGGTGAAGGTGCCGCGGTTGTAGCGGTTGGTGGTGGCGATCTTCAGCGTGGGCTTGTCGATCGGCCGGGCGAGCTTGATCAGCGCCCAGTCCTTGCCGACGCCGTTGTAGCCCGGCGCCACCTTGACCTTGGTCGACTTGACCTTGATCGCGGCGGAGGAGTTGAGGTCGGCGACGCCCGCGGTGACCGTGATGCGGGTGTTGTTGCCGGAGCCCTCCATGCAGTGGGCGGCGGTCAGGACCACGTCCTTCTTGTAGAGCGCACCGCCGCAGCCCATCGAGAGGTGGACCATGAACGGGAACTCGTTCTGTACGGCGGGCTTGCCTCCGATGACGCGGGTGTCCGCGGCGTGCGCGCTGACGGGCTGGAGGCTGGCGACCGCGAGAGCGACGGCACCGGCCGCCGCGGCTCTTTTGACCAGGGTCAGACCGCTTCTCGTCGTCGCGTTACGGGTCAACGTACTTCCCTTCGTGGCGGATTGAGCGGCTCGCCAGTATGAAGATCGGGCCGCCACCGTGACAAGGACTGATCTCACGCAGGACCCGCGCAACCCGTCGAGCGAAATTCCGCTCTCTCCCTCGTAGAGTGGAATCGGGTTCACGGCGTCTTGGGGGTACGGGCGTGGCGAACGACGGACCGGTCGAGCACGGCTACCCACACCTGGAGACGGTGCGGGCCGCCGTGACGGCGCTGTACCGGCGCTTGTCGTACGACACGATCCAGACGTTCGGGGTCAGCGTCCTGCCGGCCGACGTGGCCTTCTGCGACACCGACGACCTGTATCTGGGCGCCCAGCGCGTGGCCCGGGAACTGGTGAGGCACTACCGACTGCCGGACGCCCGCCTGATCGTCAGCTTCCGCGAGATGCAGTACGCGGCGAACGTCGAACTCACCGCGGGTCCCGAGTACTTCGTGGAACTGAACGATCGGTTCCGCACCCACCGCCGGGACATCGGCGCGGCGCTCGCGCACGAGATCATGCATGTCTACCTGCATCGCCTGGACCTGTCGTTCCCCGGCACGCGCGACAACGAGATCCTCACGGACACCGCGACGACGTATCTGGGCGCGGGCTGGCTGCTCCTGGACGCCTACCGGGAGGACGCGGACTCCAGCCAGAAGCTCGGCTATCTGACCCCCGAGGAGTTCGGGTACGTCCTCGCCAAGCGCGCCCTGGTCTTCGATGAGGACCCCTCGCCGTGGTTCACCAGCCCGCAGGCGTACACGGCCTACGTCAAGGGCATGACGCTGGCCCGTCACGACGCACAGCAGCCACCGCTCACCGCGGCGGGCTGGGCCGGCCGCCGCCGCTACGCCCGCGACCGCCGCCACGCCCAGAGCCACCACACCCCGAGCGGCCCGCCGGGCTCGCCGTACGCCTTCTCCCCCGACGCCGACGGCCCGCTGCGGGTGTCGTTCCCCTGCCCCACCTGCCACCAGCGGATCCGGGTGCCGGTGCGCGGGCGGGTGCGGGCGCGGTGCGCGCTGTGCCGGTCGGTGCTGGAATGCGACACCTAGTGCCGCGTCAGTCAGGGTTCGCCCGTGAGGAGCGGCGTCCGGTGCGAACGGTGCGGCGAGAGGGCGTGCCGGACGTCGCGACGGGGACGAACTCCGGCTGACGCGGCACTAGAGGGTGGTGGCGCCGTACACCGGTGCGGGTGTCCGGGAGCCGGCCAGCAGTTCCCGTACCACCTGGTCGAGTTCGGCCACGTCCCAGCGGGCCCCCTTGTCGGCGGTGGGCCCCGGACACCAGCCCTCCATCACGGTGATCCGGCCGCCCTCCGTCTCGAACACCCGGCCGGTGACGCCCGCGCTCGCCGCCGAGCCCAGCCAGACGACCAGCGGCGAGACGTTCTCCGGAGCCATCGCGTCGAAGCCGCCGCCCGGCGCCGCCATGGCCGCGGCGAAGGTCCGCTCCGTCATCCGGGTACGCGCCGCCGGGGCGATGGCGTTGACCTGCACGCCGTACCGGGCCAGCTCGGCCGCCGCGACCAGGGTCAGCCCGACGATCCCGGCCTTGGCGGCGCTGTAGTTGCCCTGCCCGACCGAGCCCAGCAGCCCGGCCCCGCTGCTGGTGGCGACGATCCGGGCCGCGGGCGTGCGGCCCGCCTTCGCCTCGGCCCGCCAGTGCGCGGCAGCGTGCTTCAACGGCAGGAAGTGCCCCTTGAGATGGACGCGCAGGACGTCGTCCCAGTCGTCCTCGTCGAGGTTGACGAGCATCCGGTCGCGCAGGAAGCCCGCGTTGCCGACCAGTGTGTCGAGCCGGCCGTACGTCTCCAGCGCGGTCCCGATCAATGAGGCGGCGCCCTCGGTGGTGGCGATGTCACCGGCGTGCGCGACGGCCTCGCCGCCCGCCGCACGGATCTCGGCGACCACCCGGGCGGCCGGACTGCCGGCGCCGGGGCGGCCGTCCAGCCCGACCCCGAGGTCGTTGACGACGACCCTCGCCCCCTCGTCGGCGAAGGCGAGTGCGTGCGCCCGCCCGAGCCCCCGGCCGGCCCCGGTGACGACCACGACGCGCCCTTCGCACATGCGGCTCGCGCTCATCTCATCCCTCCTGAGGGTTTCCGTGGGCGGTGGCGGCGTCCAGGAAGGCGGGGCGCTCGCCGCCGCCGTGCACCTGCAGGCCGGCCCCGCTGATGTACGACGCGGCGTCCGACGCCAGGAACACGGCGGCCGCCCCGACGTCGGCCGGTGCGGCGAGCCGGCCGAGCGGAACCGTGCGGGCGACGGCGGCGAGGCCGTCCTCGCCGCCGTAGTGCAGATGCGACAGGCCGGTACGCACCATGCCGACGACGAGCGTGTTCACCCGTACGTCGGGCGCCCACTCCACGGCCATCGACCGGGCGAGGCTCTCCAGCCCGGCCTTGGCGGCGCCGTACGCGGCCGACCCCGGTGACGGCCTGCCCCCGCTGACGCTGCCGATCATCACCACGCACCCCCGCGCCCGCCGCAGGTGCTCGTACGCGGCGAGCGACGCGGTCAGCGGGGCGAGGAGGTTCAACTCGACGACCCGGGCGTGCCGTTCGGCGTCGACGTCGGTCAGGAGCCGGTACGGCGTGCCGCCGGCGTTGTTGACGAGCACGTCGAGCCGGGGCAGGGCGGCGAAGAAGTCCCGCACGGCGGCGGGCTCCCGCAGGTCGAGGGGGACGAACCGGGCGCCCGCCACGGGGACCTCGGGCGGCCGTCGGGCGCAGGTCACGACCTCGGCGCCGGCCGCGGCGAAGGCCCGCGCGATCCCGGCGCCGACCCCTCGCGTACCGCCGGTGACGACGACGGTCCGGCCGAGGAGCTCGGGTGACCGCGGACTGTCCACAGGGTCGGTGTTGTCCACAGGGGCTCCCCCGCTTTATCGGCGGCTGCTAGCTTCGAAGCGTCACACCTAACAAATGTTTGGTGGAAAGGTAGCTGATGCGGCCATGGGTGTCTCCACCTCGTCCCCGGAAAAGGGGATCTGCGTCGTCACGGTCGACTTCCCCCCGGTGAACGCGTTGCCGGTGCACGGCTGGTACGCCCTGGCGGACGCGGTGCGCACGGCCGGGCGGGACCCGGGCGTCCGCTGTGTGGTGCTGACCGCCGAGGGGCGCGGCTTCAACGCGGGAGTGGACATCAAGGAACTGCAGGCACGGGGCTCCGACGCCCTGCTCGGCGCCAACTCCGGCTGCGCGCAGGCCTTCACGGCGGTGTACGAGTGCGAGGTCCCGGTCGTGGCGGCCGTGCGGGGCTTCTGCCTCGGCGGCGGCATCGGGCTCGTGGGCAACGCGGACGCGATCGTGGCGAGCGAGGACGCCACCTTCGGCCTGCCGGAGCTCGACCGGGGCGCCCTCGGCGCGGCCACGCACCTGGCCCGCCTGGTCCCGCAGCACCTCATGCGCGCGCTGTACTACACCTCCCGCACGGCGAGCGCGGCCGAGCTGCACGCGCACGGCTCGGTGTGGCGGGTGGTGCCGGGTGCGGAACTGGACGCCGCCGCCCTGGAGCTGGCCCGCGAGATCGCCGCGAAGGACAGCCGGCTGCTGCGCCTCGCCAAGGCCGCGATCAACGGCATCGACCCCGTCGACGTGCGCCGCAGCTACCGGTTCGAGCAGGGCTTCACCTTCGAGGCCGGCCTCAGCGGGGTCGCGGACCGGGTGCGGAGCACGTTCGGTACGGCAGCGAAGGAGGGACCGCAGTGACGTCGACCGCGGCCGACAAGACGATGAGCGCCGACGAGGCGGTGAGCCGGCTGGAGAGCGGCATGACCCTCGGCATCGGCGGCTGGGGCTCGCGGCGGAAACCGATGGCACTGGTCAGAGCGCTGCTGCGCACCTCCGTCACCGATCTCACCGTGGTCTCCTACGGCGGCCCGGACGTCGGCATGCTCGCCGCCGCCGGCCGGATCCGCAAGCTGGTCGCGGCCTTCACCACCCTCGACTCCGTCCCGCTCGAACCGCACTACCGCGCGGCGCGTGAGCGGGGGGCGTTCGCGCTGATGGAGGTCGACGAGGCGATGTTCCTGTGGGGACTGGAGGCCGCGGCGAACCGGTTGCCGTTCCTGCCGGTGCGGGCCGGGATCGGCTCGGACGTCATGCGGGTCAACCCCGCTCTGCGCACGGTCACCTCGCCGTACGACGACGGGGAGACGTTCGTGGCCATGCCCGCCCTGCGCCTGGACGCGGCCCTGGTCCATGTGAACCGCGCCGACCGTCGGGGCAACGGGCAGTACCTCGGCCCCGATCCCTACTTCGACGACCTGTTCTGCGCGGCGGCCGGGGCGGCGTACGTCTCGTGCGAGCGGATCGTGGACACGGCCGAGCTGACGAAGGAGGCGGCACCCCAGACACTGCTCGTCCCCCGGCACACGGTGACCGGTGTGGTGGAGGCCCCCGGCGGCGCCCACTTCACGTCGTGCGCGCCGGACCACGCACGGGACGAGGCCTTCCAGAAGCACTACGCCACCACGCCCTGGCCGGAGTTCGCCGCGCGGTTCCTCACCGGGGACGAGCGGGCGTACCGCTCCGCCGTCGACGCCTGGCACGAGGAGACCGGCGGGCGTCCACGCGACGAGGAGACCGGCGGGCGCCCGCGCGACGAGGAGACCGGCGGGCGCCCGCGTGACGGGAAGACCGGCGGGCGCCCGCGTGACAAGGAGCGCCCCCGCGACGAGAAGACCGGCGGGCGTCCACGCGACGAGGAGCGCTCATGAACCCGGCGACGCCCGGGCCCGCTGTCGCGCCCGTCCCCGCACCGACCCGCGCCGAGTACTGCGTGATCGCCTGCGCCGAGGCCTGGCGCGGTGCCGGTGAGGTGCTCGCGAGCCCCATGGGACTGATCCCCTCCCTCAGTGCCCGGCTCGCGCGGCACACCTTCGCCCCCGACCTGCTGCTCACCGACGGCGAGGCGACGCTGGTGGACGCCGAGGGCGCCGCCGAGGGCTGGCTGCCCTACCGCCGGCACCTCGCCCACGTCACCGGCGGCCGGCGCCACGTCATGATGGGCGCCGCCCAGATCGACCGTTTCGGCAACCAGAACATCTCCTGCGTCGGCGACTGGGCCAAGCCGTCCCGGCAGCTGCTCGGGGTGCGCGGCGCGCCGGTCAACACGCTCAACAACCCTACGAGTTACTGGATCCCGCGGCACTCCCGCCGAGTGTTCGTGGAGCGCGTCGACATGGTGTGCGGAGTCGGCCACGACCGCGCCGCCCGCCATCCGGAAACGGCGCGCTTCCACCGTCTGGGCCGGGTCGTCTCGAACCTGTGCGTGCTCGACTTCGCGACCCCTGACCACTCGATGCGGCTCGCCTCCCTGCATCCGGGAGTGAGCGTCGAGGAGGTCGTGGCGGCGACCGGCTTCGCGCTGACGATCCCGTCCGAGGTACCGGCGACCCGCACGCCCACCCCGGACGAGCTTCGTCTGATCCGCGAGGTGCTCGACCCGGCGGACGGCCGGGACCGGGAGGTGCGGGCCTGATGGAGACGGCGTTCACCAGGCTGGTCGGCGTGCGGCACCCGATCGTGCAGACCGGGATGGGCTGGGTCGCGGGCCCCCGCCTGGTCTCCGCGGCGGCGAACGCGGGAGCGCTGGGCGTCCTGGCGTCGGCCACGATGACGCCCGACCGGTTGCGCGAGGCGATACGGGAGGTCGGGGCGCGCACGAGCGCCCCCTTCGGGGTCAACCTGCGCGCGGACGCGCGGGACGCGGCCGACCGGGTGCAGATCATGATCGAGGAGGGGGTGCGGGTCGCGTCCTTCGCCCTGGCCCCCTCACGTGACCTGATCAACGCCCTCAAGGAGGCCGGCCTCGTGGTCGTCCCGTCGGTCGGCGCGCGCCGGCATGCCGAGAAGGTCGCGGCGTGGGGCGCGGACGCGGTGATCGTGCAGGGCGGTGAGGGCGGCGGGCACACCGGGGAGGTGGCGACGACGGTGCTGCTGCCGCAGGTGGTGGACGCCGTGGACATCCCGGTGGTGGCGGCCGGCGGCTTCTTCGACGGGCGCGGGCTGGTCGCGGCGCTGGCCTACGGGGCGGCGGGCGTGGCCATGGGGACACGGTTCCTGCTCACGTCGGACTCGACCGTGCCGGACGCGGTGAAGGCCAGGTATCTGGCGGCCGCCGTCCGGGACGTCACGGTCACGACGGCGATCGACGGCCTGCCCCACCGGATGCTGCGCACCGATCTGGTCGACGCCCTGGAGAGGTCCGGCCGGGCCGTCCGGCTCCTGCGGGCCGTCCATCGCGCGGCCGGCTTCCGGCGGATCTCGGGACTCACCTGGCGCCGTATGCTCCAGGACGGCCTCGCCATGAAGCGGGGCAAGGACCTGACCTGGGGCCAGGTCCTGCTGGCCGCGAACACGCCGATGCTGCTGAAGGCGTCCATGGTGGACGGCCGGACGGATCTCGGGGTCATCGCCTCCGGCCAGGTCGCCGGGGTCATCGACGACCTGCCCTCGTGCGCGGAGCTGGTGGAGCGGATCACCGAGGAGGCGGAGGCGGTGCTGAAGTCCCTGGCGGTGCTCAGACCCGCTCGATGATCGTCACGTTGGCCTGACCGCCGCCCTCGCACATCGTCTGCAGCCCGAACCGCCCGCCCGTGCGCTCCAGTTCGTGCAGGAGCGTGGTCATCAGCTTGGCGCCGGTCGCGCCGAGCGGATGGCCCAGGGCGATCGCGCCGCCGTTGACGTTGACCTTGCCGGGGTCGGCGCCGGTCTCCTTCAGCCAGGCCAGGACGACGGGCGCGAACGCCTCGTTGATCTCGACGAGGTCGATGGCGTCGAGGGTGAGTCCGGTCTTCTTCAGTGCGTGGGCGGTGGCCGGGATGGGCGCGGTGAGCATGCGGATCGGGTCCTCGCCGCGCGCCGACAGATGGTGGACGCGCGCCCGCGGCGTCAGCCCGTGCTCGCGCACCGCCCGCTCCGAGGCCAGCAGCAGCGCCGCCGCGCCGTCGGACACCTGCGACGAGCAGGCGGCGGTCACCGTGCCGCCGTCGACGACCGGCTTCAGCGCGGCCATCTTCTCGGCCGAGGTGTCGCGTCGCGGCCCCTCGTCGACGGACACGTCCGCGCAGGGCACGGTCTCGCGGGCGAAGCGCCCCTCGTCGATCGCGCGCACCGCCCGCCGGTGCGAGCGCAGCGCGAACTCCTCCTGCTCCCGCCGACTGATCCCCCACTTCGCGGCGATCATCTCGGCCCCGGCGAACTGGTTCACCGGCCGGTCCCCGTACCGCGCGCGCCAGCCCTCGCTGCCCGCGAACGGGCCCTCGGTGAAGCCGAGCGGCTCGGCGGCCTGCCGGGTGGCGTAGGCGAGGGGGATCTGCGACATGTTCTGCACGCCCCCGGCCACCACCAGGTCCTGCGTCCCGGACAGCACGGCCTGCGCGGCGAAGTGCACGGCCTGCTGCGAGGACCCGCACTGCCGGTCGACGGTCACGCCCGGCACCTCCTCGGGCAGTCCGGCCGCCAGCCAGCAGGTCCGCGCGATGTCCCCGGCCTGCGGCCCCACCGCGTCCAGGCAGCCGAGGACGACGTCCTCGACGGCCGCGGGATCCACGCCGGACCGCGCGAGCAGTTCCTTGAGCACATGCGCGCCCAGGTCGGCCGGGTGGACCCCGCTGAGCCCTCCCCCGCGCCGCCCGACGGGCGTGCGGAGCGCTTCGACGATGTAGGCCTCGGCCATGGCGACTCCCCAGCAAGGTCTGCGAGTTATGTGCGTACGGCGATCCCGTCCAGCACCATCGACAGGTACTGCCCGGCGATCTCCTCCGGACTGTGCTGTCCGCCCGGCCGGTACCAGGACGCGGCGACCCACACGGTGTCCCGCACGAACCGGTAGGTGAGCCGGACGTCGAGGTCGTCCCGGAAGACCCGGTCGGCGACCCCGCGTTCCAGCGTGGACAGCCACGCCTTCTCGAACTTGCGCTGCGACTCGGCGAGGAACGCGAACCGTTCCTGCGCCGCCAGTTGCCTGGACTCCTTCTGGTAGATCGCGACGGCCGCGCGGTGCCGGTCGATCTCCCGGAACGACTCCGTGACCAGTGCCCGAAGCGTCTCGCGCGGCCCGAGCCCGGCGTCCAGGACGGTGTCGTAGCCGTCCCAGAGCTCGTCGAGGAAGGTGCGCAGGATCTCCTCCAGCATCGACTCCTTGGAGTCGAAGTGGTAGTAGAGGCTGCCCGCGAGCATGCCCGCGTGGTCGGCGATGGTCCGGACGGTGGTGGCGTTGTACCCCTGTTCGGCGAAGACCTCGGCGGCAGTGCGCAGGAGTTCGTGGCGGCGCTCCGGCGCGGAGGCGGTCACCTGGGGGTTCTTCTTGGTCGGCACGGCACCCATTGTGGTCCTAGGGGTGCTGACTGCTGACGGAGACGACCTCTCCGGTCAGGTACGAGGAGTAGCCCGAGGCCAGGAACACGATCACGTTGGCCACCTCCCAGGGCTGCGCGCAGCGTCCGAACGCCTCGCGCGCGGTGAGTTCGGCGAGCAGTTCGGGGGTGGTCACCTTCGCCAGGTGCGGATGCAGGGCGAGACTCGGCGCGACGGCGTTGACCCGCACCCCGTACTGCGCGGCCTCGATCGCCGCGCACCGGGTCAGCGCCATCACACCGGCCTTCGCGGCGGCGTAGTGGGCCTGCCCGGCCTGGGCCCGCCAGCCGACGACGGAGGCGTTGTTGACGATCACGCCGCCGGTCGCCCTCATGGCGCGCAGGGCCGCCCGCGTGCACCGGAACGTGCCGTTCAGCGTCACGTCGAGCACGCGGGACCACTGCTCGTCCGTCATGTCGACGAGCGCCGAGGTGCCGCCGAGTCCCGCGTTGTTGACGACGACGTCCAGCCGTCCGTGCTCGGCCACCGCCCTGGCGAACAGCGCACCGACCTGTGCCTCGTCGGTGACGTCGCAGGGTTGCGCGGCGACCGACCCCGCGCCGAACCGCGCGGTGAGGGCGGCCTCGTGCTCCTTCAGCCGGCGCGTGTGGGCGTCGCTGATCAGCACGCGCGCGCCCTCCTCCAGGAACCGGCGCGCGGTCGCGCCGCCGATCCCGGCGCCCGCCGCCGCGGTGACGACGGCGCTGCGCCCGCTGAGGAGACCGTGCCCGGGCTCGTACGCCGGAGTCTCGACGTCTGTCATGGGCCCACGCTAACCTACCAAACACTTGTTAGGGAAGAATCCGCGGGGCGGGAACGCAGGAGGGAGGCGACCGTGGACCTCACGCACTCCGCCGCCGACGAGGCCTTCCGCGCCGAGGCGCGCGCCTGGCTCGACGTCCATGTGCCGCGCACGCCGCTGCCGTCGCTGGAGACCGCCGAGGGCTTCGCGGCGCACCGCGCGTGGGAGGCCGAACTGGCCGCGGACCGCTGGTCGGTCGTCGACTGGCCCGAGGAGTTCGGCGGCCGGGACAGCGGGCTCGTCCGGTGGCTGCTCTTCGAGGAGGAGTACTACGCGGCGGCCGCTCCGGCGCGCGTCGGCCAGAACGGCATCCACCTGCTGGCCCCCACCCTCTTCGCCCATGGCACGCGGGAGCAGCGGGCCCGCGTCCTGCCGCCGATGGCCTCGGGCCGCACCGTCTGGGCGCAGGCGTGGTCGGAGCCGGAGGCGGGCTCGGACCTCGCCTCGCTCACGTCGCGGGCAGACCGCACCGACGGCGGCTGGCTGCTGTCCGGCCAGAAGACCTGGTCCTCCCGGGCGCCCTTCGCGGACCGCGCGTTCGGGCTGTTCCGCAGTGAGCGGGGCACGCCGAAACCTCATCAGGGCCTGACGTACCTGATGTTCGACCTGCGCGCGCCCGGCGTCACCGTCCGCCCGATCGCCCGGCTGGACGGCAGGCCGGCCTTCGCCGAGCTCTTCCTGGACGAGGTGTTCGTCCCCGACGAGGACGTCATCGGCGAGCCCGGTCAGGGTTGGTATGTCGCCATGTCGACAACGGCCAACGAGCGTGGCCTCACCCTCCGTTCGCCGGGGCGCTTCCTGGCCGCCGCCGACCGCCTGCACCGGCTGTGGCGGGCCGCGGGCAGCCCCGCCGCCACCCGCGCGCGGGTGGCCGACGCGCTGATCGGCGCCCGCGCCTACCAGCTCTTCACCCACGCCGCCGCCTCCCGCTTCCTGGACGGCGAGCCGCTGGGCGCGGAGTCCAGCCTGAACAAGGTGTTCTGGTCGGAGTACGACATCGCGCTGCACGAGACCGCCCTCGACCTGCTCGGCCCCGAGGGCGAGCTGTCCACCACCCCCTGGTCCGAGCCGTACGTCTTCGCCCTGGCCGGCCCGATCTACGCCGGGACCAACGAGATCCAGCGCGACATCGTGGCCGAGCGCCTGCTGGGCCTGCCGAAGGGACGCCGCTGATGCGCTTCCTCCTCGACCCCGAGCACCGCGCCTTCGCCGCCTCCCTGGACGCCCTGCTCACGTCGGCCGACACCCCCCGCGTGGTGCGGGACTGGAGCCGGGGCGACCCCACCGGCGGACGCGCGCTGTGGTCCCGGATCGCCGAGGCGGGCGTCTTCGCGCTGGCCGTGCCCGAGGAGTACGACGGGCTGGGCCCGCGTCCGGTGGAACTGGCCGTCGCCTTCGTGGAGTTGGGCCGGCACGCCGTCCCGGGTCCGTTGGTGGAGACGGTCGCGGCGGCCGCGCTGCTCACGGAACCGGCCCTCGCGCGGCGCTTCCTGCCGCCCCTCGCGGCGGGTGCGACGATGACGACGCTGACGCCGGCGGGCGGCCCGTACGCACTCGACGGCGACGCGGCCACCACCCGTCTGGCCCTCACTCCCGAGGGCCTGCGCCTGTCCCCCGGCCCCGCCGCTCCCGTCCGCCCCTCCCTGGACCCGGCCCGCCGTCTCACCGCCCTCCTCCCCGGCGGTGAGTTGCTGTCCTCCGCCCCGGCCGTCGAACAGGCCGTCACGTGGGCGCGGCTCGCCACGGCCGCGCAGGCGCTCGGCGTGGGCCTCGCGCTGCTGGAACGGACCGTCGCGCACGTCCGGCGGCGCACCCAGTTCGGTGTCGCCGTCGGCTCGTTCCAGGCGGTCAAGCACCGGCTGGCCGACGCCAGGATCGCCCTGGACTTCGCCCGCCCGTTGCTGTTCGGCGCCGCGCTGACCATGGACCCCGCCGACGTGGCCGCGGCCAAGGTCACGGCGTGCCAGGCGGCGTACGGCACGGCCCGCACGGCGCTCCAGCTGCACGGCGCGCTCGGCTACACGGCGGAGTACGACCTGTCCCTGTGGCTGACCAAGGCACGGGCCCTGCTCGGTGCCTGGGGCGGCCCGGACGAGTGCCGGGACGTCGTCCTCAGTGCCCGCGCGTGATCTCCCGGTACTCCTGCGGGGTCGGCTTCGGGATCTGGCTGTCGGGTCCGAACATGGCCCGGGCCAGCCGGGCGCGCACCCGCTGGGAGACGGTGACGGGACGCCGCACACCGTTCGCGTCGACCCGCGGCCCGATCTCGTACGGCGGCTGCTGCTCGTGCTGGGTGAGGGTGTGCCGGTCGGCCTGGCTGAGGGGCTCGTGGACCTCGACGTACTCGCCGTGCGGCAGCCGCTTGATGGTGCCGGTCTCCCGGCCGTGCAGCACCTTCTCGCGGTCCCGGCGTTGCAGGCCCAGGCAGATGCGCTTGGTGACGAGGAAGGCCAGCACCGGCCCGGCGAAGAAGGCGATCCGCACGAACCACGTGATGGCGTTGATCGACAGATGCAGATGGGTGGCGACGATGTCGTTGCCGCCGCCGATCAGGCACACCACGTACAGGGTGAGCCAGGCGACGCCGAGGCCGGTGCGGACGGGGGCGTTGCGCGGCCGGTCCAGGAGGTGGTGCTCGCGTCTGTCGCCGGTGATCCAGGCCTCGATGAAGGGATAGACGCCGATGGCGGCCAGGATCAGCGGGAAGAGCATGAAGGGGATGAAGACGCCGAGGACGAGGGTGTGCCCGCCGAGGTCGATCTCCCATCCCGGCATCACCCGGATCAGCCCCTCGGAGAAGCCGAGGTACCAGTCGGGCTGGGCGCCGGTGGTGACGAGGTCGGCGCGGTAGGGGCCGAACGCCCACACGGGGTTGATCTGCGCCAGTCCGCCCATCATCGCGAGCACGCCGAAGACGAGGAAGAAGAAGCCGCCGGCCTTGGCCATGTAGACCGGCAGGAAGGGCATGCCGACGACGGACCTCTCCTCACGGCCGGGGCCGGGGTACTGCGTGTGCTTGTGGTGGAAGACCAGGATCAGATGGGCCACCACCAGGCCCAGCATGATGCCGGGCAGCAGCAGCACATGGATCGGGAACAGCCGCGAGATGATGTCGTGGCCCGGGAACTCGCCGCCGAACAGGAAGAACGCCACGTACGTGCCCACGATCGGGATCGACAGGATGGCGCCCTGGGCGAAGCGCAGGCCGGTGCCGGAGAGCAGGTCGTCGGGGAGCGAGTAGCCGGTGAGGCCGGTGATGACGCCGAGCAGCAACAGGGTCCAGCCGAAGACCCAGTTGACCTCGCGGGGCTTGCGGTAGGCCCCGGTGAAGAACACCCGCATCATGTGCACGAGCATCCCGGCGACGAAGACCAGGGCCGCCCAGTGGTGGATCTGCCGGATCAGCAGACCACCGCGGACGTCGAAGCTGATCTCCAGGGTGGACTCGAACGCCCGGGTCATCACGATGCCGTTGAGCGGCGTGTAGGACCCCTCGTACACCACCTCGACGCTGCTCGGCTCGAAGAACAGCGTGAGGTAGACGCCGGTGAGGAGGAGAATCAGGAAACTGTAGAGGCAGACCTCTCCCAGCATGAAGGACCAGTGGTCCGGGAACACCTTGCGCATGTTGGCCTTGGCGAGCGAGTAGAGCCCGAGGCGCCCATCGGCCCAGTCGGCCAGCTTCTCGCCCCGCGCCGGGGAACTCCCCCTGCCCTGCGCCGTGTTCACCGATCCCGCGCCGTCCATGCGTCGCCGCCCTCCCCGTCGGATCACCCTCAGGGTGACAGTGACAGGGCGGAGAGCTCAAGCCAAAGGTGCGCGAAAGATCTCGGCCGGAACGGAGGCTGCTCAGCCGGCCGTCACGATGCCCCGCTCCCGTGCCGCCGCCAGCCACTGGGGGAACTCCCCCACGAGACGGTCGTACAGCTCGGCGTCGGACACCTCGCGCGGGTCCTCACCGGCGTGGAAGAACCCGGCGTTGTCGACCACCCGCCGCTGCGGCACGGGCAGTTCGTCGAGCTTGCGCAGGAAGTCGAACTGCTTGCTGTGCGGATCCCCGAAGCCTATGAACTGCCAGAAGAGCGGCAGTTTCGCCGCCTTGCAGAGGAACTTCTCGGCGGCCGGCCGGTTGATGGGTCCGCCGTCGGTCTGGAAGACGACGAGGGCCGGGTGGCGGGAGCCGCTGTCGAGGTAGTGGTCGATGACGGCGTCCATGGCCAGGTGGTAGCTGGTCCTGCCCATGTGTCCGAGGCCCGACACGATCCGTTCGATCCGGCCCTGGTGGTCGGCTAGCGCGATCTCGGTGACGGCGTCGACGTCCGTGGAGAAGAAGACCACGGGCACCCTCCCGTCGTCGTCCAGGTGCGCCGAGAGCCCCAGCACCCGGTCGGCGAGCGCCTGCACGCTGCCGTCCTGGTAGTACGGCTTCATGGACCCCGAGTAGTCGACGACGAGGTACACCGCGGCCCGTTGTCCCTCCAGACCGTGCTTGGCCAGCGAGACCGCGGCGCTCTTGTACAGGTTCACGAGCGCGGGCGCGCTCTGTTCCACCTTGGTGAGACTGATGGCTGCCACGCGGCGAGACTACGGCACAACTGACGGCGCCCGCCCTGTCGTCCGGTCGGGGACTGGCGGGCGGGCGCCGTCTCGGGGGTGTCTGGGGGACCCCCAGACAACCAGCCCGTACGCCGTTGTACGGGACGTCTTCTTCGGCCGGCGCGTCAGACCATCAGCGCGCGGTCGGTCGGGCGGATCGGGGCCGGGAGGTCGCTGGCGCCCGTGAGGAAGCGGTCCACGCCGCGGGCGGCCGAGCGGCCCTCCGCGATCGCCCACACGATGAGGGACTGGCCGCGACCGGCGTCACCGGCGACGTAGACGCCCGGCACGTTGGTCTGGAAGTCGGCGTCGCGGGCGATGTTGCCGCGCTCGTCGAGGTCCAGGCCGAACTGGTCGACCAGGCCGTTGTCGCGGTCGGTGCCGGTGAAGCCCATCGCCAGCGTGACCAGTTGGGCGGGAATCTTGCGCTCCGTGCCCGGCTGCGGGGTCGGCCTGCCGTCGACGAACTCGACCTCGGCCAGGTGCAGCCACTGGACGTTGCCGTCCTCGTCGCCCTCGAAGTGGGTGGTCGAGACGGCGTAGACCCGCTCGCCGCCCTCCTCGTGCGCGGACGTGACCTTGTACAGCATGGGGAAGGTCGGCCACGGCTGCGCGACGGCGTCGCGGTCGTCGCCGGGGCGGGGCATGATCTCCAGCTGGGTGACGGAGGCCGCGCCCTGCCGGTGGGCGGTGCCCACGCAGTCGGCGCCGGTGTCGCCGCCGCCGATGACGACCACGTGCTTGCCCTCGGCCGAGAGCGGGGTGGTGACGTAGTCGCCCTCCTGGACCTTGTTGGCCAGCGGCAGGTACTCCATCGCCTGGTGGATGCCCTGGAGTTCCCGGCCCGGGACGGGGAGGTCACGGGCGGTCGTGGCACCGGCGGCGATGACGACCGCGTCGTAGCGCTTGCGCAGGTCCGTCGCCTTCAGGTCGCGGCCGATCTCGACACCGGTGCGGAAGCGGGTGCCCTCCGCGCGCATCTGCTCGATGCGGCGGTTGATGTGCCGCTTCTCCATCTTGAACTCGGGGATGCCGTAGCGCAGCAGGCCGCCGACGCGGTCCGCCCGCTCGTACACCGCCACGGTGTGGCCGGCGCGGGTCAGCTGCTGGGCCGCCGCCAGACCCGCGGGGCCCGAGCCGATCACCGCGACCGTCTTGCCGGACAGGCGCTCCGGGATCTGCGGGGCCACGTCCCCGGTCTCCCACGCCTTGTCGATGATCGAGACCTCGACGTTCTTGATGGTGACCGCCGGCTGGTTGATGCCGAGCACGCACGCCGACTCGCACGGGGCCGGGCACAGACGGCCCGTGAACTCCGGGAAGTTGTTCGTGGCGTGCAGGCGCTCGGACGCGGCGCCCCAGTCCTCGCGGTAGGCGAAGTCGTTCCACTCGGGGATCAGGTTCCCGAGCGGACAGCCGTTGTGGCAGAACGGGATGCCGCAGTCCATGCAGCGGCCGGCCTGCTTGCTGATGATCGGCAGCAGCGAACCGGGGACGTAGACCTCGTTCCAGTCCCGGACGCGCTCTTCGACCGGGCGGGACCTGGCGACCTCGCGGCCGTGGTTCAGAAAGCCCTTCGGGTCAGCCATTGATCGCCGCCTCCATCATCTTCTCGGTGATCTCGGACTCGGTCAGACCGTCTCGCTCGGCGGCGTCCTTGGCGGCGAGCACTGCCTTGTACGTGCTGGGGATGATCTTGCTGAAGCGGTCGACCGCGGTGTCCCACTCGGCCAGGAGCTTCTCGGCGACCGTGGAGCCGGTGTCCTCCTGGTGACGGCGCACCACGTCGTGCAGCCACTGCTTGTCGGTGTCGTCGAGGGCCTCCACGGCCCCGACGTTGCCGACGTTGACGTTGTCGCGGTCGAGGTCGATCACGTACGCGATGCCGCCGGACATGCCGGCCGCGAAGTTGCGGCCCGTCTCGCCGAGCACCACCGCGTGGCCGCCGGTCATGTACTCGCAGCCGTGGTCGCCCACACCCTCGGAGACCACCAGCGCGCCGGAGTTGCGCACGCAGAAGCGCTCGCCGACCCTGCCGCGCAGGAACATCTCGCCGCCGGTCGCGCCGTACGCGAGGGTGTTGCCCGCGATGACGCTGTACTCGGCGAGGTGGTCCGCGCCCCGGTCCGGGCGCACGATCACACGGCCGCCCGACAGGCCCTTGCCGACGTAGTCGTTGGCGTCGCCTTCCAGGCGCAGCGTGATGCCGCGCGGGACGAAGGCACCGAAGGACTGGCCGGCCGAACCGGTGAAGGTGATGTCGATGGTGTCGTCGGGCAGGCCCGCGCCACCGAACTTCTTGGTCACCTCGTGGCCGAGCATGGTGCCGACCGTGCGGTTGATGTTGCGGATGGCGACCTGGGCGCGCACCGGCTGCGCGTCGGCGGCACCGGCCGCGGCCAGGGCGTCGGCGGCGAGCCTGATCAGCTCGTTGTCGAGCGCCTTCTCCAGACCGTGGTCCTGTGCGATCAGCTGGTGGCGGACCGCGCCCTCGGGCAGCTCGGGCACGTGGAACAGCGGCTCCAGCTCCAGGCCCTGCGCCTTCCAGTGGTCGACGGCGCGCGTGACGTCGAGCGCCTCGGCGTGGCCGACGGCCTCCTCGATGGAGCGGAAGCCCAGCTCGGCCAGCAGCTCGCGGACCTCCTCGGCGATGAACTGGAAGAAGTTCACCACGTACTCGGCCTTGCCGGTGAAGCGCTCGCGCAGCGTCGGGTTCTGGGTGGCGATGCCGACCGGGCAGGTGTCCAGGTGGCAGACGCGCATCATGACGCAGCCGGAGACGACGAGCGGCGCGGTCGCGAAACCGAACTCCTCGGCGCCGAGCAGCGCGGCGATCACGACGTCGCGGCCGGTCTTGAGCTGACCGTCGGTCTGGACGACGATCCGGTCACGCAGGCCGTTGAGCAGCAGCGTCTGCTGGGTCTCGGCGAGACCGAGCTCCCAGGGGCCGCCCGCGTGCTTCAGTGAGGTCAGCGGCGAGGCACCGGTGCCGCCGTCGTGACCGGAGATCAGCACCACGTCGGCGTGCGCCTTGGACACACCGGCGGCGACGGTGCCGACGCCCACCTCGGAGACCAGCTTCACGTGGATGCGTGCCTGCGGGTTGGCGTTCTTCAGGTCGTGGATCAGCTGGGCCAGATCCTCGATGGAGTAGATGTCGTGGTGCGGCGGCGGGGAGATGAGCCCCACGCCCGGCGTGGAGTGCCGGGTCTTCGCCACCCACGGGTACACCTTGTGGCCGGGCAGCTGACCGCCCTCGCCGGGCTTGGCGCCCTGCGCCATCTTGATCTGGATGTCGTCGGAGTTGACCAGGTACTCGCTGGTCACGCCGAAGCGGCCGGAGGCCACCTGCTTGATCGACGACCGGCGGGCAGGGTCGTACAGGCGGTCCGGGTCCTCGCCGCCCTCACCGGTGTTGGACTTGCCGCCCAGCTGGTTCATGGCGATGGCGAGCGTCTCGTGCGCCTCGCGCGAGATCGAGCCGTAGGACATGGCGCCGGTGGAGAACCGCTTGACGATCTCACTGGCCGGCTCGACCTCGTCGAGCGGGATCGGCTGCCGGCCGGACGCGAAGCCGAACAGGCCGCGCAACGTCATCAGGCGCTCGGACTGCTCGTTCACGCGCTCGGTGTACTTCTTGAAGATGTCGTAGCGGCCGGTGCGCGTGGAGTGCTGGAGGCGGAAGACCGTCTCCGGGTCGAACAGGTGCGGCTCGCCCTCGCGGCGCCACTGGTACTCGCCGCCTATCTCCAGCGCGCGGTGCGCCGGGGCGATCCCCGAGGCCGGGTACGCCTTGGCGTGCCGGGCGGCGACCTCATTGGCGACGACGTCGATGCCCACGCCGCCGATCTTGGTGGCGGTGCCGTTGAAGTACTTCTCCACGAAGGTCTCGTCGAGACCGACGGCCTCGAAGACCTGGGCGCCGCGGTAGGAGGCGACGGTGGAGATGCCCATCTTGGACATGACCTTCAGCACGCCCTTGCCGAGCGCGTAGATCAGGTTGCGGATGGCCTTCTCGGCCTCCATGCCCGGCAGGAAGGTGCCCGCGCGGACCAGGTCCTCGACGGACTCCATCGCCAGGTACGGGTTGACGGCGGCGGCGCCGTAGCCGATCAGCAGGGCGACGTGGTGGACCTCGCGGACGTCACCGGCCTCGACCAGCAGGCCCACGTGGGTGCGCTGCTTGGTGCGGATGAGGTGGTGGTGGACGGCCGCGGTGAGCAGCAGCGAGGGGATCGGGGCGTGCTCGGCGTCCGAGTGCCGGTCGGACAGCACGATCAGCCGGGCGCCGTTCTCGATGGCGCCGTCGGCCTCGGCGCAGATCTCCTCGATCCGCGCGGCGAGCGAGTCACCGCCCCCGCTGACGCGGTAGAGCCCGGAGAGCGTGGCGGCCTTCATGCCGGGCATGTCGCCGTCGGCGTTGATGTGGATCAGCTTGGCCAGCTCGTCGTTGTCGATCACCGGGAAGGGCAGGGTGACCGAGCGGCAGGAAGCGGCCGTCGGCTCGAGCAGGTTGCCCTGCGGGCCGAGGGAGGAGCGCAGCGAGGTGACCAGCTCCTCGCGGATCGCGTCCAGCGGCGGGTTGGTGACCTGCGCGAACAGCTGGGTGAAGTAGTCGAAGAGCAGGCGCGGGCGCTCGGAGAGTGCCGCGATCGGCGAGTCCGTGCCCATCGAGCCCAGCGGCTCACCGCCGGTCTTGGCCATCGGCGCCAGGATGATGCGCAGCTCTTCCTCGGTGTAGCCGAAGGTCTGCTGGCGGCGGGTGACCGAGGCGTGGGTGTGCACGATGTGCTCGCGCTCGGGCAGGTCGGAGAGCTCGATCTCGCCGGCTTCCAGCCACTCCGCGTAGGGCTGATCCTCCGCGAGCGAGCGCTTGATCTCGTCGTCCTCGATGATGCGGTGCTCGACGGTGTCGACGAGGAACATGCGGCCGGGCTGGAGGCGTCCCTTGCGGACCACCTTCGCCGGGTCGATGTCGAGGACGCCGACCTCGGAGCCGAGGACGACGAGGCCGTCGTCGGTGACCCAGTAGCGGCCGGGGCGCAGACCGTTGCGGTCGAGAACGGCGCCGACCTGGGTGCCGTCGGTGAAGGTGACGCACGCCGGGCCGTCCCAGGGCTCCATCATCGTGGAGTGGTACTGGTAGAACGCGCGCCGGGCCGGGTCCATGGAGTCGTGGTTCTCCCACGCCTCGGGGATCATCATCAGCACCGAGTGGGGCAGCGAGCGCCCGCCGAGGTGCAGCAGTTCGAGCACCTCGTCGAAGGACGCCGAGTCGGAGGCGTCGGGCGTGCAGACCGGGAAGACCTTCTCCAGCTTCTCGGGGGCGCCGAACAGCTCGGAGTACAGCTGCGACTCGCGGGCCCGCATCCAGTTGCGGTTGCCCTTGACGGTGTTGATCTCACCGTTGTGCGCGACGAAGCGGTACGGGTGCGCCAGCGGCCAGGACGGGAAGGTGTTCGTGGAGAACCGGGAGTGCACGAGCGCGATCGCGGAGGCGAACCGGCGGTCGGACAGGTCCGGGAAGAACGGCTCCAGCTGGCCGGTGGTCAGCATGCCCTTGTAGACGATCGTCCGCGCGGACAGCGAGGGGAAGTAGACGCCGGCCTCGCGCTCGGCGCGCTTGCGCAGCACGAAGGCCTTGCGGTCCAGCGCGATGCCCTCGGACGCGCCGTCCGTCACGAAGATCTGCCGGAAGGCGGGCATCGTCGAGCGGGCGGTGGCGCCGAGCAGCTCGGGCGCGACCGGCACCTCGCGCCAGCCGAGGACGGTCAGGCCCTCGTCCGCGGCGATCGTCTCGATCCGCGAGACGGCCTCGTCGGTGCCGCCCTCGGGCAGGAAGGCGATACCGACGGCGTAGCCACCGGCCTGCGGCAGTGCGAATCCGGCCACCTCGCGGAAGAAGGAGTCCGGCACCTGGGCGAGGATGCCCGCGCCGTCACCGGAGTCCGGCTCGGAGCCGGTGGCCCCGCGGTGCTCCAGGTTGCGCAGCACCGTGAGCGCCTGTTCGACCAGCGCATGGCTCGCCTCACCGGTGAGGGTGGCCACGAAGCCGACGCCGCAGGCGTCGTGCTCGTTGCGGGGGTCGTACATACCCTGCGCAGCAGGGCGAGCATCCATGAAAGACCAGTTCCGGCCATTCGCGGAGTGCTGGGACGGCTGGCGCGGCGTACGCATCGGCTCTCCCGTCGTCAAGTGGCATGTTCAAGTGCCGAGGGACGACGCTGGCCCTCGCGTGGATCAAAATTTCGTGCAGGTTACATGATGGAGCGGATCTCGGGAACCGGATAGACCATTCCAACATGCGGACTTCTCGCGAGGGTGCGCGACGAAGGCACCGCGGCTCGGCGGCAGCAGATTATGGGGGGCCGGGGAGGACAGATCCTTGTCCGTCGGCCCGGTAGAGGGGCAAGCAGCGCCGCTCGCCCCGTGAGTGCGCCAAAGGCCTCATTGCCCACAGCGCTTACGGCTCATGCCCGGCGATTACGCACTCGAAACCAGGCGGTAACGGCTACTTATGCGGTCCTCCGCATAAAGCCCGGAGACCCTATCCTACGGCCGTTCCGAACAGACTGCCCAGGGCATACGTCACACCGGCGGCCGCACCGCCGAGGGCGAGCTGCCGCAGCCCGCTGAACCACCAGGTCCGCGCCGTCACCCTCGCCACCACGGCACCACATCCGAACAGCCCGAGCAACGCGAGCAGCACCGCGGGCCACAGCACCGTCGCACCGAGCAGGTACGGCAGGACGGGGAGCAGGGCCCCGAGCGCGAAGGAACCGAAGCTCGACACCGCCGCGACCAGCGGCGAGGGCAGATCGCCCGGATCGATGCCGAGCTCCTCGCGGGCGTGGATCTCCAGCGCCTGCTCGGGATCCTTCGACAGCTGCCGGGCCACCTCACGGGCCAGCCCCGGCTCGACGCCGCGGGCCTCGTAGAGCCGGGCGAGCTCGGCCTCCTCGTCCTGCGGGTGCTTGCGCAGCTCGCGGCGCTCGACGTCCAGCTCGGCCTCGACCAGCTCACGCTGCGAGGCCACCGAGGTGTACTCGCCGGCGGCCATCGAGAAGGCACCGGCGGCGAGGCCCGCGAGGCCGGTCAGCACGATCGTCTGCTGGCCGACCGCGCCACCCGCGACACCGGTCATCAGGGCGAGGTTGGAGACCAGGCCGTCCATCGCACCGAAGACGGCGGGGCGCAGCCAGCCGCCGTTGACGTCCCGGTGCGTGTGGTTGTCGCGATGCGCCTCGTGCAGCGCGGCCTCGGTCTCGATGATCGCCATGACAGGTCCCCCAGGAGAGCAAACTTGGATGCGTTCTATTTTTTGACATCACCCAGCCTACGCTCTGGATTTCACCCCCGCCAGGAAGGAAAGGCTCGTCTAACCTGCGGCTTTACCCTTTCTTGCTCATTCGAATACTCATCCGCTCAGATGTCGACCGGGTGACACTGAGGCGCGTGAGGCTGCGCGGCACACCGCACCGGGGACAGTTCCGCAAAGGGTTGAACGCCCTGAGAGGAGAGGCCGCGATGCCATCGATCGCCCGCGTTCCCTCGGTACCGGCCCCCGGGGAGGCCGACGCACTACGGTCCCGGGCCCGCGGCGCCCTGCTCGGCCTCGCCGTCGGCGACGCCCTGGGCGCCCCCGCCGAGAACATGAAGCCGTCCGAGATCCGCGCCCGCTGGGGCCGTATCACCGGCTACGTCGCCGAGCGCCCGTCGGGCACGGACGACACCGAGTACGCGATCTTCTCGGGCCTGCTGCTCGCCCGGCACGGCTCCGCGCTCACCCCCGCCCATGTGGAGGCGGCATGGCACGCCTGGATCGCGGACCGCGCCGAGGGCCAGTTCCGGGGCGCGGGCTTCAGCGAGCGCGGCACGCTGGAGAACCTCCGCCGCGGCCTCGCCGCTCCCATCTCCGCCCAGCACCGGCACGCCTGGAGCGACGGCCTCGCGATGCGCGCCGCACCGTTCGGGGTGTTCGCCGCCGGCCGCCCCGCCGAGGCGGCCCGGCTGGTCGCGATCGACGGCTCCGTCAGCCACGAGGGCGAGGGCATCTACGGCGGCCAGGCGGTCGCGGCCGGGGTGGCCGCGGCGATGGCGGGCGCCCCGGCGACCGCCGTGGTCGCCTCCGCGCTCGCCGTCGTGCCGGACGACTCCTGGACCGCGCGCTCCCTGCGCCGGGCCGTGGTCGTGGCCCACCGCGGCGAACGCGCGGTGCGCTCCGCCGTGGTCATCGGCGGCTACCCCTGGACCGACCTGGCCCCCGAGGCCGTCGCCCTGGCCTTCGGGGCCTACGCGGCGGCCGACGGCGACTTCAAGGAGTCGGTGCTCACGGCCGTCAACATGGGCCGGGACGCCGACACCACGGCCGCGGTCGCGGGCGCCCTGGCCGGGGCCTCGCAGGGCGAGTCCGCGATCCCGCAGGAGTGGGCGGCGGCGATCGGCCCGGCGCGGGGGAGCTGCCTGCCGTCGATGGCCGGCCACCACGTGCTGGAGGTCGCGGACCTGCTCACCCCGGAGGACGACAGCCCCCACCGGGGCGGGCGGGCGACGGCCGCGCCGGGAGAGGCGGTCCGATGAGACCTCCGGCCCCGTGGGACGAGACGGCCCCGCTGACCCTGGACACCCCGCCGACGTCGACGGACCTCGAAGAGGCCCTGACAGGCCACCCGGACCCCGAGCCCACAGAGACAGACACAGACACAGCCGACGCAACCCGCACGGGCGGTGCGGTCGAGCAACCCAGGGTCGCAGCCGAGGCCGGGACGGCACCCCGCCCCGCCGGCAGCAGGATCGAGGGCCTCCTCCTGGGCCTGGCAGCGGGTGACGCCGCCGGCTGGCCCGCCGCCCGCCACCGCGCCGCCCGCATGCCCGAATGGACCCGGCGCCTCACCCGCGAACTCGACACCTTCGCCGAGAACAACGCGACGACCACCCTCCCCGTCCCCATCGCCCTCAACCAGCCCCCCGAGCCCCTGCGCCTCGGTCCCTCCGACGACGCCGAGTGGGCGGCCTTCGCCGCGGAGGCCGTGCTGCGCGCCGGCGACGACACCGTCCTCGGCGACCTCAGCCGGGAACGCCGGGTCCGGGCGGCCATCGACCTCACCTGGAACTCCGTGGCCAGCGAGGTCGCGGCGGCGGCGATGCGTGCCCCCGAGATCGAGTCCGCCGTCCTCCCGCTGCGCGCCCGCATCTCCGTGCGGGCCGGCCTCGGCAACCTCGCCGCCGGCCTGCGCCCGCCCGCCACCGGCCACGACAACCCGCACTACTTCGACGACGCCGCCTGTGTCCGCGCCTGCGTGCTGGCCGTCGCCCACCCCGGCGACCCCGCGCTCGCCGCGTCCCTCGCCGAGTTCGACGCCCGCTACACCCAGGACGGCGACGGGGTGCACGGCGCCCGGGCGATGGCCGCCGCCGTGTCCGTCGCGCTCACCGGCGCGAGCCCGCACGCCTGCGCGACCGCGGCGCTCGCCGAACTGCCCGAGGGGACGGAGATCGGCCGCAACGCCCGCCACGCCCTGAAGCTGGCGGCGGAGGCCGTCAGTGCCTTCGCGCTGATCCCCCTCCTGGAACATCAGATCGTGGACCACGTCTACAGCTACGGCATCGCCGCCGCCGAGACCGTCCCGGTCGCCCTCGCGCTCACCCTGGCCTCCCGGGGCCGGATCGCGGAGGCGGTGCCCGCCGCGGCCTGCCTCTCGCGCGTCGCGGACTCGGCCCCGGCCCTCGCGGGGGCCCTGACCGGCGCGCTCGGCGGCGGCGCGGCGATCCCCGGCACCTGGCGCGAGACCTGCCGGCACCTCTCCGGCTGCGTACTCCCCCGCCTCACCGGCACCGACCTGGTGGAACTCGCCGAACTCCTGGAAGCCGCACAACCGGCCCCGCCAGGGGGATGATTCGGCTCATGACCCCCAAAGGAGCAGAAAGCCAAGCAGACTCCCTCAGCGAGCGGATCACCGGCGCCCTGGTCGGCGCGGCCGTCGGCGACGCTCTCGGCGGCCCCGTCGAGGGCTACTCCCCCGACCAGATCACCGAGCGCCACGGCGGCCGCGTCCACGGCATCGTCGGCCCCTGGAACGGCGGCGCCTGGCGCACCGCCCGCCCCCTCGCGCCGTACCACAAGGGCGACGGCCACGTCACCGACGACACCTTGATGACCCATGCGCTGGTACGGGTCTACACCGAGGTCCGCGACCACCTCGACGCCTATGCCGTCGCCGACCACCTGGTCCCGGACCTGATCAGCACCCCGCGCTGGATCCCGGAGCTGGAGGCGCAGGCACTCCCCCTGCAGCGGATCTTCCTGGCGGAGAAGTGGCTGGTGGCACGGATCCACTACGGTCACGTCGACCCACGGGAGGCGGGCGTCGGCAACATCGTCAACTGCGGGGCCGCGATGTACATGGCCCCGGTCGGCCTGGTCAACGCGGCCAACCCGGCCGGCGCCTACGCCGAGGCCCTGGACGTCGCGGGCGCCCACCAGTCCTCGTACGGCCGCGAGGCGGCGGGCGTCTTCGCGGCGGCGGTGGCGGCGGCCTGCGTCCCCGGGGCGACACCGGAGTCGGTGGTGGCGGCCTGCCTGGAGCACGCGAAGGACGGCACACGGGCCGCGATCGCGGCGGTGTGCGAAGTGGCGGGCCGGTACTCGGACTTCGAGTCCGCGCTGACTCCGCTGCGCGAGGCGGTGACCCCGTACGACACGGTGGGCCCCGACTACCGCGCCCCCTCGCTCGGTGCCCGCCGCCCCTCCCGGCTGCACGCCATCGAGGAACTGCCCGTCGCGCTCGGCATGTTGCTGGTGGCGGGCGGCGACTACCGCCAGGCGGTCCTCGGCGCGGTCAACTACGGCCGCGACTGCGACTCGATCGCGACGATGGCGGGCGCCCTGGCCGGGGCACTGGGCTCCCCGGTCCCGGACGAGTGGTCGAAGACGGTGGCGGAGGCGAGCCGCCTCGACCTGTGGGAACCGGCGCGCGCGCTCGGCGAGGTCACGGCGGAGATCTTCCAGCGGGACGTGAAGCGGCGCCGTGCCCACGAGGAGTCGTTCACCGCGCTGGGAGGCAGCGGATGCTCCGACTGACCTGGGTCCAGCCCGAGGACCTGCTCGGCCACGAACTCCGCCAGGCGCACCAGGACGGCCGCCGCCCGACCGCCGTCGAGAGGCGCTGGAAACTGGCGGGCGGTCCCGACGCCCCCGTCCGGGCGGGCGCCTCCCCGCAACCGGCCTCCCGCTACCTGCGGCAACTGGCCGAGGACCTGCTGGACGAACTGGCGGACCTGCCCAGCCGGCTCCAGGACCGGGAGCCGACGGGACTGGCGAGGATCAGGTCCCTGTGCCCCGACTGGCCGTCGCCGGACCGCGCCGCCGGAGTGCCGGCCGGCCTGGAGGCACGCCTGCACGCCGCCTGGCTGGGCCGGGCCGTCGGCTGTCTGCTGGGCAAACCCGTCGAGAAGCTCCCCCTCACGGGAATCCGCCGGCTCGCCCGCGCCGCCGGCAACTGGCCCCTGGCCGCCTACTTCACCGCCCGGGGAGTCCCCCAGGCGCTCCTCGACATCTACCCCTGGAACCGCCGCTCGGCCGGTACCTCGCTCGCCGAGAACATCGACGGCATGCCCGAGGACGACGACCTCAACTACGCCCTCCTCAACCTCCTCCTGCTCCAGCGGCGCACCAGGGACTTCACCACCGCGGACGTGGCAGGACTCTGGCTCGACGAACTCCCCGCCGGCCGCGCCTTCACCGCCGAACGCGTCGCCTACCGCAATCTCCTCACCGGCATCGAGCCCCCGCACACCGCCCGCCACCGCAACCCCTTCCGCGAGTGGATCGGCGCCCTCATCCGCGCCGACCTGCACGGCTGGACCCGTCCCGGCGACCCCGCCGCCGCGGCCGAACAGGCGCACCGGGACGCCACGCTCAGCCACACCGCGAACGGCGTCTACGCGGCGATGTTCACCGCCGCCACCATCGCCACCGCGGCCACCGGCACCGCCGACGTCCACACCAGCCTGCGGACCGGACTCGGTGTCGTCCCCCCGCACTCCCGCCTGGCCGAGGCCGTCCGGCACGCCGTCGAACTCGCCCGGTCCCACGAGGACTTCGACACGGTCGTGGACGAACTCCACATCCGGCACGCCGCCTACCACTGGGTGCACGCCGTGCCCAACACCGCCCTGATCGCCGCCGCCCTCACCCACGCGGACGGCGACTTCACGGGCGCCGTCTGCCGTGCCGTCTCCGGCGGCTGGGACACCGACTCCAACGGGGCCACCGCCGGCAGCGTCGCCGGCCTGCTCGCGGGCACCCCCGCCGCGCTCCCGGACCACTGGACGGCCCCCCTCAAGAACCGCCTCGCCACCTCCATCGCGGACTTCGACGGCACCGGCTTCGACACGCTGGCCCACCTCACCCTCCTGGAGGCGACCCGCCCATGACCCGTACCGAGTGCACGACATGACCACGCCCACCCCGCCGCTCGGCGGCCTCCGCGTCCTCGACCTGGCCACCCTCTTCGCCGGCCCCCTCGCCGCCACCCTGCTCGGCGACTTCGGCGCGGAGGTCGTCAAGATCGAGCACCCGAGGAAACCGGACCCCTCCCGCGGCCACGGCCCCGCCAAGGACGGCATCGGCCTGTGGTGGAAGCACCTCGGCCGCAACAAGCGCACCATCACCCTCGACCTCTCCAAGCCCGGCGGTCAGGCCACCCTGCGCCGCCTGGTCGCCGACGCGGACGTCGTCATCGAGAACTTCCGCCCGGGCACCCTGGAGAAATGGGACCTCGGCTGGCCGGAGCTGTCCGCCGTCAACCCCCGCCTGGTCCTCACCCGCGTCACCGCCTTCGGCCAGTTCGGCCCCTACGCCCACCGCCCGGGCTTCGGCACCCTCGCCGAGGCGATGAGCGGCTTCGCCGCGATCACGGGGGAGCCCGAGGCGCCCCCGACCCTCCCGCCCTTCGGCCTCGCCGACTCCATCGCCGGACTGGCCACGGCGTACGCGGTGATGGCCGCCCTCGCCGCCCGCGACCGCACGGGCGAGGGCCAGGTCGTCGACATGGCGATCATCGAACCGATCCTCACGGTCCTCGGCCCGCACCCCCTCTGGTACGACCAGCTCGGCCACGTCCAGCCCCGTACCGGCAACCGCTCCCAGAACAACGCCCCACGCAACACCTACCGCACCGCCGACGGCAGTTGGGTCGCGGTCTCGACCTCGGCCCAGTCCATCGCGGAACGTGTCATGCGGCTGGTGGGCCGCCCCGAGCTGATCGACGAGCCGTGGTTCGCCACGGGCGCCGACCGCGCCCGGCACGCGGACGTGCTCGACGAGGCGGTCGGCAGCTGGATCGCCGAACGCCCCCGCGAGGAGGTCCTCGCGGCCTTCGAGAAGGCGGAGGCGGCGGTGGCCCCGATCCAGGACGTCCGCGACGTGATGACCGATCCCCAGTACGCGGCCCTGGACACCGTCACGACCGTCGACGACCCCGACCTGGGCCCGCTCCGTATGCAGAACGTCCTCTTCCGCCTCTCCGCCACGCCCGGCTCGATCCGCTGGGCGGGCCGCCCGCACGGCGCGGACACCGACGAGGTGCTCACCGAGCTGGGTCTGACCCCCGAGGAGCTGACCGCCCTGCGCGCGGAGGGCGCCCTGTGACCACCCCACTGACCTGGCTGTACGCCCCCGGTGACCGCCCCGACGTGGTCGGCAAGGCCCTCGTCGCGGGCGCCGATGTCGTCGTGGTCGACCTGGAGGACGCCGTCGCGCCCGAGCGCAAGGACTACGCCCGCGCCGCCACCGCGGAACTCCTCTCCGAGCCCCGTCACCCCACACCGGTGCACGTCCGTGTCAACGCCCTGGACACCCCGTGGGCCGACACGGACCTGAAGACGCTGGCCGCCCTCCCCGGCGTGGCGGGACTGCGCCTGCCCAAGGTGGCGTCGCCCTGCCACATCACGGAGACGGCGGACCGGACGGACGCCGACGGCAGTCGGCCACCTCTGTACGCGCTGCTGGAGTCGGCCCTGGCCATCGAGCACGCCTACGCCATCGCCTGCGCCCACCCTGCGTTGCGCGGCATCTCCCTGGGGGAGGCCGATCTGCGGGCCGACCTGGGCGTGCGGTGCGACAGCGGGCTCGACTGGCCGCGCTCGCGCGTCGTCAACGCGGCGCGGGCGGCGGGCCTCGCCCCGCCACCCCAGTCGGTGCACCCCGACGTCCGCGATCTGGAGGGGCTCGCGGCGACCTGCGCCCACGGCCGGGCCCTCGGCTTCATGGGCCGGGCGGCGATCCACCCCCGCCAGCTCCCGATCATCGAACGGGCCTACCTCCCCACCCCGGAGGAGATCGAGAAGGCGCAGACCATCCTCCGGGCGGCGGCCGTCAACAGCTCCGCCCAGGCCCTCCCGGACGGCACGTTCATCGACGCGGCCGTGGTCGGCGAGGCGACCCGGACGCTGGCGCTGGCGCACCGCGACTGACGCCCCGGAACACGACGAGGGCGCCCGGCGGAACTCCGGGCGCCCTCGGACGTGTACGACGCGGTCGTCAGGTCTTCTTCGTCGCCGTCCCGGCCTCATCGGCCTCGGCCTCGTCCCCGGCCGTGCCGGACGCACCGTCACCGTCGGCCTTCTCGGCCGTCCGCGTCTTGTCGGCATCGCCGGCCGCGTCGGTCTCGTCCGCCGCGTCGGTCTCCCCGGCCACGGCTCCGTCGTCGACGGCGGCGGGATCCGGTTCCACCACGGCCTCACGGCCCGGCCGCTTCTTCGCGGACACCACGATGTAGACGACGGCCAGCACGAACACCAGCAGCGCGGTCCAGTTGTTCAGGCGCAGCCCGAGGATGTGGTGCGCGTCGTCGACCCGCATGTACTCGATCCAGAACCTGCCCGCGCAGTAGGAGGCGACGTACAGCGCGAACGCCCGGCCGTGGCCGAGGTGGAACCGCCGGTCGGCCCAGACCACCAGCACCGCGACACCGATGCACCACAGGGACTCGTACAGGAACGTCGGGTGGTAGTACCCCGGTACCCGGCCGTCCGCGGTGGAGGTGATGTGCAGTGCCCAGGGGAGGTCGGTCTGCCGCCCGTACAGCTCCTGGTTGAACCAGTTGCCCCAGCGCCCGATGCCCTGCGCCAGCGCGATACCGGGGGCGACGGCGTCGGCGTACGCGGGCAGCGGGATACCCCGCCGGCGGCAGCCGATCCACGCGCCGACCGCGCCCAGCGCGATCGCGCCCCAGATGCCGAGGCCGCCCTCCCAGATCTTGAAGGCGTCCACCCAGTCACGGCCCTCGCTGAAGTACAGCTCGTAGTCCGTGATCACGTGGTACAGACGGCCGCCGACCAGGCCGAACGGCACCGCCCAGACCGCGATGTCGGCCACCGTGCCGGTGCGCCCACCACGGGCGATCCAGCGCCTGTTGCCGTACCACACGGCCACGAAGACGCCGAGGATGATGCAGAACGCGTAGCCGCGCAGCGGGATCGGGCCGATGTACAGCACTCCGCGCGAGGGGCTGGGGATGTAGGCAAGTTCCATGGCAAGGTCGACGCTACCGTGCCGGGCAGGCCCGATGTCGAGCAGCCCGGCAACGGCTCCATAACAGGGCCACGGCGGCCCGGTGGGCTCGCGCCTCAGCCCTTGGCGGCCTCCTGCACCTGCTGCTTCAGCTTCTGTGGCGTCATCGTCTGGTCCTGGTAGATGTTCTTGCCGTTGAGCAGCACGGTCGGCGTGCCGCTGAAGCCCCCCTTGCCGAAGGCGGCGCTGGACTTGTCGACCCAGCTGTTGTGCCGGCCGTCCTCGACGCACGTGCGGAACGCTGGCGTGTCGAGTCCCTTGACCTTCCCGGCCAGTTCGATCAGTTTCGCGTTGTCCGCGAAGGCGTCGTCGGTCTCGGGGGGCTGGTTGTCGTAGAGCACGTCGTGGTACGCCGTGAAGTGGCCGGCGTCCTGCGCGCAGGCGGCGGCGTTGGCCGCGTTGCGGGAGCCGGTGCCGCCCATGTTGCCGTCGATGATCGTGGCCAGCCGGTAGTCCACCCGCAGTTGGCCGGCATCCGTCAGTTCGTGGATCGTCGAGCGGTAGGTCTGCTCGAAGGACTGGCAGGCCGGGCAGCGGAAGTCCTCCCAGACCGTGAGCGTCGACCTGGCGTCGCTCCTGCCGACCGGGATGGCGAGGTTGTCCTCGCCGTTCGCCCCCGAGGGGGCCACGACCGGGCCCGCGCTGTCGCCGGTGTCCTTGCCGGCGTTCGCGGCGACCACGCCGATCACCGCGGCCAGGCCCAGGACGCCGACGACCGCGGTGCCGACGATCAGCGTCCGCCGGCGCTTCTCCGCGGCCTTCTGCTTGTCACGCTCGACCGCCAGCCGCTCACGGGCGGTGCGCTTTCCGTCACGGTTCTTCTCGCTCACACCCCGCAGAACGAACCGGGGAGGCGCACCGCGCCTCCCCGGTCCCAGGTCCACCCGTACGAGGGACCCGTATGACGTGCCGCTTCTTCCTGGGGGCCGCTACGCCTGTCCCCGCACGCCCTTCGCCAGGTCGCCCGCGAGCGCGCGGACCGCCTCGACGCCGGCCGCGTCGTCCGGCGCGTCCAGCATCCGCTTGACGAAGGCCGAGCCGACGATGACCCCGTCGGCGAAGCCGGCCACCTCGGCGGCCTGCGCGGGGTCGGAGACGCCGAGCCCGACGCAGACCGGCAGCTCGGTGCCCGTGGCCCGGGTCCGCCGCACCAGGTCCTGGGCCTGCGCGCCGACCGTCTCGCGGGTGCCCGTGACACCCATCAGCGAGGCGGCGTACACGAAGCCGCTGCCCGCCGCGGTGATCTGCGCGAGCCGCTCGTCCTTGCTGCTCGGCGCGACCACGAAGACCGTCGCCAGGCCGTGCTTCTCGGCGTGCTCCCGCCACAGCGCCGACTCCTGCACCGGCAGGTCGGGCAGGATGCACCCGGCGCCGCCCGCCTCGGCGAGTTCGGCGGTGAAGCGCTCGACGCCGTAGCGGTCGATCGGGTTCCAGTAGGTCATGACGAGGACCGGCTTGCCGGTCGCCTCGTACGCCTCGCGGACCGTGCGCATGACGTCCGCGATCTTCACGCCGCCGCGCAGGGCGATGTCGTCGGCGGTCTGGATGACCGGGCCGTCGAGCACGGGGTCGCTGTGCGGCAGCCCCACCTCAACGACGTCGGCGCCGCCGTCCAGGACGGCCTTGATCGCCTCGATGCCGCCGTCCACGGTCGGGAACCCGGCCGGGAGGTAGGCGATCAGGGCGGAGCGTCCCTGCGACCTGGCGGCGGCGAGGGTGTCGCTCAGCAGCTGGATGTTCCCGCTCACTTGGCGTCCCCCTCGATCTCGGCGGTGCCGGAGGCGTCCTCGGCGACCTCGGCGTCGGTGTCGTACAGCCCGAAGTAGCGGGCGGCGGTGTCCATGTCCTTGTCGCCGCGGCCGGACAGGTTGACCACGATCAGCCCGTCCTCGCCGAGCTCCCGGCCGACCTCCAGGGCCCCGGCGAGCGCGTGCGCGCTCTCGATGGCCGGGATGATGCCTTCGGTCCGCGAGAGCAGGCGCAGTGCCTGCATGGCGGCGTCGTCGGTGATCGCGCGGTACTCGCCGCGGCCGATGTCCTTGAGGTAGGAGTGCTCGGGGCCGATGCCGGGGTAGTCGAGTCCGGCGGAGATCGAGTACGGCTCGGTGATCTGGCCCTCGTCGTCCTGGAGGACGTACGAGCGTGAACCGTGCAGGATGCCGGGCTCGCCCGCGGTCAGCGTGGCCGCGTGCTCGCCGGTCTCCACGCCGTGCCCGGCGGGCTCGCAGCCGATGAGGCGTACGTCGGCGTCCGGGATGAAGGCGTGGAACAGGCCGATGGCGTTGGAGCCGCCCCCGACGCAGGCGACGGCGGCGTCGGGCAGCCGGCCGGCGCGCTCCAGCAGCTGGCGGCGGGTCTCGACGCCGATCACGCGGTGGAAGTCGCGGACCATGGCGGGGAAGGGGTGGGGGCCGGCCACGGTGCCGAACAGGTAGTGGGTGTGGTCGACGTTGGCGACCCAGTCGCGGAACGCCTCGTTGATGGCGTCCTTCAGCGTGCGGCTGCCGGACCGCACGGCGATGACCTCGGCGCCGAGCATGCGCATCCGGGCGACGTTCAGCGCCTGGCGCCTGGTGTCGATCTCGCCCATGTAGATCGTGCAGTCGAGGCCGAAGAGGGCGCACGCGGTGGCGGTGGCGACGCCGTGCTGGCCGGCACCGGTCTCGGCGATGACACGGGTCTTGCCCATCCGCCGGGTGAGCAGAGCCTGGCCGAGCACGTTGTTGATCTTGTGGGAGCCGGTGTGGTTCAGGTCCTCGCGCTTGAGGAAGACCCGGGCACCGCCCGCTTCCGCGGCGAACCGGGGCACCTCGGTGAGGGCGCTGGGGCGGCCGGTGTAGTGGACGAGCAGGTCGTCGAGCTCGCGGGCGAACTCGGGATCGGCCTTGGCCTTGTCGTACTCGACGGCGACCTCGTCGACGGCGGCGACGAGGGCCTCGGGGATGAACTTGCCGCCGAAGGAGCCGAAGTAGCCCTCCGTGCTGGGGAGCTGACCCAGTGGGTCGGGGATGAAGAAGTTGCTGGGCATGCGTGGGCCTCACGGTGAGTGTGCGGAAAGGACACTGAGCGCCGTGGGGGCGGGGGTGGTTCGATCGGCTGCGGATGCGCTGTGGCTTCTCGCGCAGTTCCCCGCGCCCCTAGAAGGCCTGCTGCCATCGACGGCCGTTGACCTGGCCGGGTTCGTCACCGATGACGTAGCGGACCCGGCGGCCGTGCACCCGGCGGGCGGGGGCGCGGCAGCCTCGCGGGCGGCAGCCGCGCGCGAGGCGGGGGTGCCGGTCCGGGGTCGTCGTGGTCGTCATCGCGGCCAAGCCTACCGGCGGGTCAGCCCCGGCCGTGCCGCAGTGCCGGGTGGGCGCCCGCCGCGACCAGGTCGGAGACCGCCGTCCTCGGGTCCTTGCCGGTGACCAGGGACTCACCGACGAGCACGGCGTCCGCGCCCGCATTGGCGTACGCGATCAGGTCGTGCGGGCCGCGGATGCCGGACTCGGCGATCTTCACGACGCCCTCCGGGATCTCGGGGGCCACCCGCTCGAAGGTGCCCCGGTCGACCTCCAGCGTCTTGAGGTTGCGGGCGTTGACGCCCATCAGCTTGGCGCCGGCGTCGACCGCGCGGTCGACCTCGTCCTCGTCGTGCACCTCGACGAGCGGGGTGAGTCCGATGGACACCGCCCGCTCGATCAGGGACTCCAGGGCGGGCTGGTCGAGGGCCGCGACGATCAGCAGCGCGAGGTCGGCGCCGTAGGCCCGGGCCTCCCACAGCTGGTACGAGGTGACGATGAAGTCCTTGCGCAGGACGGGGATGTCCACGCGCGCGCGGACCGCCTCCAGGTCCGCGAGGGAGCCGCCGAAGCGGCGCTGTTCGGTGAGGACGGAGATGACGGCCGCGCCGCCCGCCTCGTAGTCCGCCGCGAGGCCGGCCGGGTCGGCGATGGCGGCCAGCGCCCCCTTGGAGGGGCTGGACCGCTTGACCTCGCAGATGACCTTGACGCCGTCGCCGCGCAGGGCGGCCAGTCCGTCCTTGGCGGCGGGGGCCTTCGCCGCGCGCTCCTTGAGCTCGTCGAGGCTCACGCGCGCCTGCCGCTCCGCGAGGTCGGCACGGACTCCGTCGATGATCTCGTCGAGCACACTCACGCGAGTGGCCCCCTTCCAGACGGTTGACTGTCGAAGCGGCACCGAAGAGGAAAACCGGTGGTCACTGCGATGGTATCCGGAGCCGGGCGTTGGCCTCACATCCGGTTGACGGCGGTCCCACTACCTGGACATCCGCCAGTTGATCAAGGGTGGAGCCAGCCACCGAACGGCAGGTTCCGGACAACCGTGAAGAGCAGCAGCAACGCGCCCACGGTCCACAGGGCCGCGGGCGACGGATCCCACCGCGTCGGACGCCCCCGCGCCGCACGGACCACCCATACGGTCCACAGCGCGGCGCAGAGCAGGAAGCCGACGACGGCGACGGCGTTGGCGTGCAGCGCCGCGGGCAGGTCGCCGTGCACGAAGGCGTGCGCGCTGCGCAGGCCGCCGCAGCCGGGGCAGTACAGGCCGGTCACGCGCAGCAGGGGGCAGACGGGGTAGTGGCCGGGCTCGTTGGGGTCCACGGCGGCCACGTAGGCGAAGGCGGCGGCGACGGCCGCGAGGACGCCGACGGGGGCGGCCAGCCGTCCGGTCCGGGTGCTGCGGCTGTCGGCGTTCATGCCCCGCATTGTGCCCGGCCACGGACGTGCGCGAGGGGCGGACCCGCGCGGTGCGGGTCCGCCCCTCGACGAGGTCGCGACGGAGGAAGGCCGTACGGGAAGGATCAGCTCTCGGCGGCGACCGGCTCGCGCGTGGTCACGGCCGGCGCGGGCCGGGTCGCGTCGCCGGTCATCTTGAGCGGCTGCGCCTTGGGCGCGCCGAGGCCCATCGCGCGCATGATCCCGCCGACGACACCGCCCAGGGCGATGATCGCCATGCCACCCCAGAAGCCGAGCGGGTTGTCCATCACCATGAAGGCTCCCGCGACGCAGAAACCGATGAAGATGATCATGACACCGGTCCAGGCGGCGGGGGTGTGACCGTGCCCGTGGCTGCTGTCCGCCATTGCTTGCTCCTCGTTGCTGTATGCGTGTGTGAGCCTGACGCTCGACATTCATTGTCCCGTACCCGCGCGCCCTTCAGGTGCCGGGGGCTCATCCCGGGTGCGTCTCTTTCGCCACACCGCGGCGGGCGGTGACGCACCGGGCAGGGGCCCGGAGGCTACGCCGGGCCGGTGCCCGTCGGATCCTCGCCGCGGTCCAGGGCCTTCCAGAGGTCCTCGGGCCGGTCGGGGTCCACCGCCGGGGCGCTGGGGCGCGGCCGGGGGGCGCCGCCGCGCTCGTAGCGGCCGGACATCGCGGGCCACAGGCGGCCGTAGCGCAGGGCGAGCAGCCCGGCCAGCAGGATGAGGGCGCCGCCCACGGCCGCGGCGTACGGCCACGCCGTGTGGGTGAGGGCCTCGACGCCCGCGGAGGTGTCGCCGGAGGCCTGCGCGGCCTTCTCGTCGAGCGCGGAGCTGTCGGAGGCGCCGTACAGGGCGGCGGCGACGGTGCCGGCGCCGCAGAGCGCGAGCAGCCCGGCCACCAGGAAGCGGCCGGCCCGGCGGACGGCGAAGACGGCGACGAGCGCGGCGAGGCCCACTATGGCGAGGGACGCCGGCACGCCGGTGACGTCGCTGCCCCGGGCGGTCAGCGGGAAGGCGCCACCGGCCACCGACGCCGTGCCCTGCGACCACTGCTGACGGGTGGCCAGCAGCGCCACGGTAGCCCCGAGCGCACCGCTCAGCAGGGCGAGGGCAAGACTCCGGCGCCCGGCGCGCGCGTCGCCGGGGGCTTCGGAACGGGGGTGAGGAACAGCAGTCACGTACTCCACTATCGCCTGCCCGGGCGGTGCGGCGTCACCCGGGGTTCACGTGAGAAGCGCCCTATTGTGCGAGCCGGTTCGCCGTGTGGACCGCGCGCAGGACCGCCGCCGCCTTGTTGCGGCACTCCGTGTCCTCGGCGACCGGGTCGGAGTCCGCGACGATGCCCGCGCCCGCCTGCACGTAGGCCGTGCCGTCACGCAGCAGGGCGGTGCGGATGGCGATCGCCGTGTCGGAGTCGCCGGCGAAGTCCAGATAGCCGACGCAGCCGCCGTACAGCCCGCGCCGGGACGGCTCCAGTTCGTCGATGATCTGCATCGCGCGCGGCTTGGGGGCGCCGGAGAGGGTGCCCGCCGGGAAGCAGGCCGTCAGCACGTCGAAGGCGGTGCGGCCCGCCGAGACGCGCCCTGTGACCGTGGAGACGATGTGCATCACGTGCGAGTAGCGCTCGACGGACATGAAGTCGACGACCTCCACCGAGCCGGGCTCGCACACCCGGCCGAGGTCGTTGCGGCCGAGGTCGACGAGCATGAGGTGCTCGGCGCGCTCCTTGGGGTCGGCGAGCAGCTCCTCGGCGAGCGCCTGGTCCTCCTGCGGGGTGGCGCCCCGCGGCCGGGTGCCGGCGATGGGGTGCACCAGTGCCTGCCCGTCCTCGACCTTGACCAGCGCCTCCGGCGAGGAGCCGACGACGTCGAAGCCCTCGAAGCGCAGCAGGTACATGTACGGCGACGGGTTGGTGGCCCGGAGCACCCGGTAGACGTCGAGCGCGCTCGCCGCGCACGGCGTCTCGAACCGCTGCGACGGCACGACCTGGAAGGCCTCCCCGGCGCGGATGCGCTCCTTGATGTCCTCGACGGCCGCCTGGAAGTCGGGGCCGCCCCACAGGGCGCTGTACGGCGGCAGCTCGGAGGGCGGCAGCTCGGCCGGCGGCTGGGCCACGGCCCGCGTGAGGTCGGCCTCCATGGCGTCGAGGCGGGCCACTGCGTCGGCGTAGGCCTCGTCGACGCCGGTGTCGAGGTCGTTGTGGTTGATCGCGTTGGCGATCAGCAGGACCGAGCCCTCCCAGTGGTCCATCACCGCGAGGTCGCTGGTGAGCAGCATGGTCAGCTCGGGCAGCCGCAGGTCGTCGCGCTCACCGGGGCCGATCTTCTCCAGGCGGCGGACGATGTCGTAGCCGAGGTAGCCGACCATGCCGCCGGTGAAGGGCGGCAGGCCCTCCTGGTGGGGCGTGTGCAGGGCCTCGATGGTGGCGCGCAGGGCGGCCAGCGGGTCCCCGTCGACGGGCACGCCCACGGGGGGCTCGCCCAGCCAGTGGACCCGGCCGTCGCGCTCGGTGAGGGTGGCGGCGCTGCGGACGCCGACGAACGAGTAGCGGGACCAGGAGCGGCCGTTCTCCGCGGACTCCAGCAGGAACGTGCCGGGGCGCTCGGCGGCGAGCTTGCGGTACAGCCCGACCGGGGTGTCGCCGTCGGCGAGGAGCTTGCGCGTGACGGGGACGACGCGGCGGTCGCAGGCCAGCTTGCGGAAGGTCTCGAGGTCCATGGCGGCTGACCTTACTGATCCCGCGCGGACACGCCGTGGTCGGCGTCCGCGAGCAGCACGTCCGCGTCGAAGCAGGTGCGCGCGCCGGTGTGGCAGGCGGCGCCGACCTGGTCGACCTGGACGAGCACGGTGTCGGCGTCGCAGTCGAGGGCGACGGACTTGACCCACTGGAAGTGGCCGGAGGTGTCGCCCTTGACCCAGTACTCCCCGCGGCTGCGCGACCAGTACGTGCAGCGTCCCGTGGTCAGCGTGCGATGCAGGGCCTCGTCGTCCATCCAGCCCAGCATCAGCACCTCGCCGGTGTCGTACTGCTGGGCGATGGCGGGCAGGAGCCCGTCCGCGCTGCGCTTGAGGCGCGCGGCGATCTTCGGGTCGAGGCGACCGGAGGGAGAGCTGGTCATGGGTGCCATTGTGCCGCGCCGCACCGACAGCCCCGGGCGCCGTCCACTGTGCGGTACGGATACGCGGTCGTAGGCTGACTTCATGTCGACCTTTGCCAAGCGTGAACGGCTCCTTCTCGCCGACCTCTTGGAGACCGCCGGTCCGGAGGCCACCACCCTGTGCGAGGGCTGGCGGACCCGGGACCTGGCCGCGCACGTGGTCGTGCGCGAGCGCCGCCCGGACGCCGCCGGCGGACTGCTGATCAAGCAGCTCGCGCCCCGCCTGGAGAAGGTGATGGAGGAGTACGCGGACAAGCCGTACGAGGAGCTGATCCAGCTCATCCGCTCCGGCCCGCCGCGCTTCTCACCCTTCCAGCTCAAGCAGATCGACGAGATGTCGAACACCATCGAGTTCTACGTCCACGCCGAGGACGTGCGCCGCGCCCAGCCCGACTGGACCTCCCGCGAGCTCGATCCGGTCTTCCAGGACGCCCTGTGGTCCCGGCTGGAGCGCACCGCCCGTCTGATGGGCCGCTCCGTGGTCACGGGCCTCGTGCTGCGCCGCCCCGACGGCCAGACGACGGTCGCCCACCGCGGCACCCCGGTCGTCACCGTGACGGGTGAGCCGTCGGAGCTGCTGCTGTTCCTCTACGGCCGGCAGAGCGCCGCCAAGGTGGACGTCGACGGCGACGCGGACGCGATCGCGAAGCTGGAGGAGGGCAAGCAGCTCGGCATCTGAGACCCGGACCGGCGGCCGGCCTCACCGTACGGGGTGGCCCGCCGTCCGCAGGGTCTCCTTGACCTCGCCGATGCGCAGGTCGCCGAAGTGGAACACCGACGCCGCGAGCACGGCGTCCGCGCCCGCCCCGATGGCCGGCGCGAAGTCGGCCAGCCTGCCCGCGCCGCCGGACGCGATCACCGGCACGGTGACGTGCTTGCGGACCGCGGAGATCATCTCCAGGTCGTAGCCGTCCTTGGTGCCGTCCGCGTCCATGGAGTTGAGCAGGATCTCGCCGGCGCCCAGCTCGGCGGCCCGGTGCGCCCACTCGACGGCGTCGATGCCGGTGCCCTTGCGGCCGCCGTGGGTGGTGACCTCGAAGGAGCCCGCGTCGGTGCGGCGCGCGTCGACCGACAGCACCAGCACCTGGCGGCCGAAGCGCTCGGCGATCTCACGGATGAGGTCGGGCCGCGCGATGGCCGCCGTGTTGACGCCCACCTTGTCGGCGCCCGCCCGCAGCAGCTTGTCCACGTCCTCCGCGGTGCGTACGCCACCGCCGACCGTGAGCGGGATGAACACCTGCTCGGCGGTGCGGCGCACCACGTCGTAGGTCGTCTCCCGGTCGCCGGAGGACGCGGTGATGTCCAGGAACGTCAGCTCGTCGGCGCCCTCGGCGTCGTACACCTTGGCCATCTCGACGGGGTCGCCCGCGTCGCGCAGGTTCTGGAAGTTGACGCCCTTGACGACCCGGCCGTTGTCCACGTCCAGGCAGGGGATGACTCGGACCGCCAGGGTCATGACCGCTCGGCTCCTCTGTATGCCTCTACTTCGACCTCGACCAGGATGCGCGGGTCCACGAAGCCCTCCACCACGAGGAGGGTGGACACCGGCCGCACCGTGTCGAAGAGTTCCCTGTGGGCCCGGCCCACCTCGTCCACGTCCCGTGGATGCGACAGGTACATCCGCGTCCGGATCACGGACCCGACGCCGAGCCCGAACTCGCCGAGCGCCTCGATCGCGCCGGTGAAGGCCACCTTGGCCTGTTCGTACGGGTCGCCCTCGCCGTACAGCACCTCGCCCTTGAAGGACGTCGTGCCCCCCACCAGCACCCGGTCGCCCACCGCGACGGCGCGTGCGAAACCGTAGGACTCCTCCCAGGGGCTCCCGCCCCGCACCCGCCGCACGGCATCCGATGTCATGACGCCACAGCCTCCAGGGCCTCTTCCAGGGTGAAGGCCTTGGCGTACAGGGCCTTCCCGACGATGGAGCCCTCGACTCCGAGGGGCACGAGCTCGGCGATCGCCCGCAGGTCCTGCAGCGAGGACACCCCGCCGGAGGCCACGACCGGGCGGTCGGTCACCGCGCAGACGTTCTTCAGCAGGTCCAGGTTCGGGCCCTGGAGCGTGCCGTCCTTGGCGATGTCGGTGACGACGTACCGCGCGCAGCCCTCCTTGTCGAGGCGTTCCAGCGTCTCGTAGAGGTCGCCGCCGTCCCGGGTCCAGCCGCGTCCGCGCAGGGTGGTGCCGCGTACGTCGAGGCCGACCGCGATCCTGTCGCCGTGCGCGGCGATCACCTCGGCGACCCACTCGGGGGTCTCCAGGGCGGCCGTGCCGAGGTTCACGCGGGTGCAGCCGGTGGCGAGGGCGGCGGCGAGGGTGGCGTCGTCGCGGATACCGCCGGACAGCTCCACCTTGATGTCCATCGCCCCGGTGACCTCCGCGATCAGCGCGCGGTTGTCGCCGGTGCCGAAGGCGGCGTCCAGGTCGACCAGGTGCAGCCACTCGGCGCCCGCCCGCTGCCAGGCGAGGGCGGCCTCCAGGGGGGAGCCGTACGAGGTCTCCGTGCCGGACTCGCCGTGCACGAGGCGGACGGCCTGGCCGTCGCGGACGTCGACGGCGGGGAGGAGTTCGAGCTTGGCCATGTCTCTACAGGGTTCCGATCCAGTTGGTGAGCAGCTGCGCGCCGGCGTCGCCGGACTTCTCGGGGTGGAACTGCGTGGCCCACAGGGCGCCGTTCTCGACGGCGGCCACGAACGGCTTGCCGTGCGTGGACCAGGTGACGAGGGGTGCGCGCATCGCCGGGTTCGCCGTCTCCAGGGTCCAGTCCTGGACGGCGTAGGAGTGCACGAAGTAGAAGCGGGCGTCGGCGTCCAGGCCGGCGAACAGCTCGGAGCCGGCGGGCGCCTCGACCGTGTTCCAGCCCATGTGCGGCACGATCTCGGCCTGCAGCGGCTCGACCGCGCCGGGCCACTCGTCGAGGCCCTCGGTCTCGACGCCGTGCTCGATGCCCCGGGCGAAGAGGATCTGCATGCCCACGCAGATGCCCATCACCGGGCGCCCGCCGGCCAGCCGGCGGTCGACGATCCAGTCGCCGCGTGCCTCGCGCAGGCCGGTCATGCAGGCGGCGAACGCGCCGACACCCGGCACCAGCAGACCGTCGGCGTTCATGGCCTTGTCGAAGTCACGCGTTATCTCGACGTCGGCGCCCACGCGCGCGAGGGCGCGCTCGGCCGACCTCACGTTGCCGAAGCCGTAGTCGAAGACGACGACGCTTCTCGACGCGCTCAATTCCACACCTCCAGCCGCATGACGCCCGCGACCAGGCACATCGCGGCGCCGATGGAGAGCAGCACGATCAGGCCCTTGGGCATCTTCTGCTTGACGAAGGAGAAGATGCCGCCGACCAGGAAGAGGCCGACGACGATCAGCAGTGTGGAGGTGCCGGTCACAGCGCGCCCTTCGTCGACGGGAGGATGCCGGCCGCGCGCGGGTCGCGCTCGGAGGCGTAGCGCAGGGCCCGGGCCAGCGCCTTGAACTGGCACTCCACGATGTGGTGCGCGTTGCGCCCGTAGGGCACGTGCACGTGCAGCGCGATCTGCGCCTGGGCGACGAAGGACTCCAGGATGTGCCGGGTCATCGTCGTGTCGTACTCGCCGATCATCGGCGCCATCTTCTCGGGCTCGGTGTGCACGAGGTAGGGGCGGCCGGACAGGTCGACGGTGACCTGGGCGAGGGACTCGTCCAGCGGGACCGTGCAGTTGCCGAAGCGGTAGATGCCCACCTTGTCGCCGAGCGCCTGCTTGAAGGCGGCGCCCAGCGCGAGGGCGGTGTCCTCGATGGTGTGGTGCGAGTCGATGTGGAGGTCGCCCTCGGTCTTGACGGTCAGGTCGAACAGGCCGTGCCGGCCGAGCTGGTCGAGCATGTGGTCGTAGAAGCCGACCCCGGTCGACACGTCGACCTTGCCGGTGCCGTCGAGGTCGATCTCGACCACGACGGAGGTCTCCTTGGTCGTGCGCTGCACGCGTCCCACGCGGCTCATGAACTCTGCTCCTTCTTCAACTCACGGACCGCGTCGAGGAACGCGTCGTTCTCGTCCGGCGTGCCGGCGGTGACCCGCAGCCACCCCGGAACTCCGTTGTCCCGGACCAGGACGCCCCGGTCGAGGATCTTCCGCCAGGCCTCGTGGGCGTCGGCGAACCGGCCGAACTGCACGAAGTTGGCGTCCGACTCGACGACGTCGTAGCCGATCGCGCGCAGTTCGCCGACCAGTCGGTCCCGCTCGGTTTTCAGCTGCTCCACGTATCCGAGCAGGGTGTCGGTGTGCTCCAGGGCGGCCAGTGCGGTCGCCTGGGTGACCGCCGACAGGTGGTAGGGCAGCCGGACGAGCTGCACGGCGTCGACGACGGCCGGGGCCGCGGCCAGGTAGCCGAGGCGCAGCCCGGCAGCGCCGAAGGCCTTGGACATGGTCCGGGAGATCACCAGATGCGGGCGGCCGTCCAGCAGCGGCAGCAGGGAGTCGCCGTGGCTGAACTCGACGTACGCCTCGTCCACGATCACCATCGAGGGCTTCGCCGCCTGCGCGGCCTCGTAGAGGGCCACCACCGTCTCGCGCGGGACCGCGTTGCCGGTGGGGTTGTTCGGGGTGGTGACGAAGACGACGTCGGGCCGGTGCTCGGCGATGGTCCGCGCGGCGGCCGCAGCGTCGAGCGAGAAGTCGGGCTGCCGGGGGCCGGAGATCCAGCCGGTGCCGGTCCCGCGCGCGATCAGGCCGTGCATCGAGTACGAGGGCTCGAAGCCGAGGGCCGTGCGGCCGGGTCCGCCGAAGGTCTGCAGCAACTGCTGGATGACCTCGTTGGAGCCGTTGGCCGCCCAGACGTTGGCGGGACCGACCTCGTGGCCCGAGGTCGCGGTCAGGTACGCGGCGAGCCGGGTCCGCAGCTCCACCACGTCCCGGTCGGGGTAGCGGTTGAGGTGCCGGGCCGCCTCGCGTACCCGCTCGGCGATCCGCTCGACCAGCGGCTCGGGCAGCGGGTAGGGGTTCTCGTTGGTGTTCAGCCGTACGGGCACGTCCAGTTGGGGCGCGCCGTAGGGGGACTTGCCGCGCAGCTCGTCCCGTACGGGGAGATCGTCGATGCCAGTCACTTGCTCTCCGGTACCTTCCACCCGAACCTCGCCTTGATCGCCGCGCCGTGCGCCGGCAGGTCCTCCGCCTCCGCCAGCGTCACCACGTGGTGCGCGACCTCGGACAGCGCGTCCCGCGTGTAGTCGACGATGTGGACACCGCGCAGGAAGGACTGCACGGACAGCCCCGAGGAGTGGCAGGCGCAGCCGCCGGTGGGCAGCACGTGGTTGGACCCGGCCGCGTAGTCGCCGAGCGAGACCGGCGCCCAGGGGCCGATGAAGATCGCCCCGGCGTTCCGGACCCGGTCGGCCACGGCGGCCGCGTCGGCGGTCTGGATCTCCAGGTGCTCGGCGCCGTAGGCGTCGACCACCCGCAGGCCCTCGTCGACGCCGTCGACCAGGACGATCGCGGACTGCCGGCCCTTCAGGGCCGGGACGATCCGGTCGTCGATGTGCTTGGTGGCCGCGACCTGCGGCTCCAGCTCGCGCTCCACCGCGTCCGCCAGCTCGACGGAGTCGGTGACCAGCACGGCCGCCGCCAGCGGGTCGTGCTCGGCCTGGCTGATCAGGTCGGAGGCGACGTGCACCGGGTCGGCGGTGGCGTCGGCGAGCACGGCGATCTCGGTCGGGCCGGCCTCGGCGTCGATGCCGATCCGGCCGGTGAAGAAGCGCTTGGCGGCGGCGACCCAGATGTTGCCCGGGCCGGTGACCATGTTGGCGGGCGGGCAGGACTCGGTGCCGTAGGCGAACATCGCCACGGCGGTCGCGCCGCCGGCCGCGTACACCTCGTCGACCCCGAGCAGCGCGCACGCGGCGAGGATCGTCGGGTGCGGCAGCCCGCCGAACTCGGCCTGCGCAGGGGAGGCGAGCGCGATCGAGCCGACACCGGCCTCCTGGGCGGGCACGACGTTCATGACCACGGAGGACGGGTAGACCGAGCGGCCACCGGGCGCGTAGAGGCCGACCCGGTCGACCGGCACCCACTTCTCGGTGACATGGCCGCCGGGCACGACCTGGGTGGTGTGGCCCGCGCGGCGCTGCGCACGGTGGACGAGGCGGGCACGCCGGATGGACTCCTCCAGGGCCGCGCGCACCGCCGGGTCGAGCTCCTCCAGCGCGCGGGCGAGCGCCTCGGCGGGCACCCGCACCTGTTCGAGCCGGACGCCGTCGAACTTCTCGGCGAAGTCGATCAGCGCCGCGTCGCCCCGATGATGCACGGCCTCGCAGATCGGACGCACCTTCTCCAGGGCGGCCGCAACGTCGAAGTCGGCTCGGGGCAGCAGGTCGCGCAGGGCGGGACCCTCCGGGAGGGCGTCGCCGCGCAGATCGATTCGGGAGATCACACACCCAATTCTCGCAGACCCGGACGCGGCGCCGTTCGCACGTATCAATGGCTGATACGAGACCCCGCTCACGCTCCGGGCCAGGACCCGGAAGATCGCCTTCACCTGGCGTGTTCGAGGTGTCACCCAGCGGGCATGAACGGCAGTACGAAACCGAGGAGGCAGGGGAGGGAGGGCACACCGTGACCGAGGGGGCCGGCGTCCGAGACGGGGACCTGCCCGACGACCTGAACGCCGCCGAGGCCGGCATGTGGCAGGCCTTCCGCAACGGCAGCGTGTACGACCTGAGCAGCGGGGACGCCGTGGTGGACGATCCGCACGGCGGACACCCCTGGGGGCCCGAGCGGACGGTGCGGGCCCGCATCGTGTGCTGGCTGCTGCTGGACGGGCCGCCCGCCCTCGCCGGCCGGGTGGCCGCGCTGAAGCTGACCGGTGTGCGGATCAGCGGCAGCCTCGACCTCGCGGGCGGCGCGGTGGTGCCCTACGTCGAGCTGCGCGGCTGCCGCTTCGAGCGGGAGATGTCGATGCCGGAGGCCCGGTTCAGGACCGTACGGCTGGTGAACTGCGCGGTGCCGCGGCTGGAGGCGGCGCGGGTGCACACCGAGGGCGATCTGCATCTGCCGCGCTGCAGGTTTCCCGGCGGCGTCCGGCTGACCGACGCGCACATCGGCACGGACCTGCTGCTCAACCAGGCCGTCGTGCACCGGGACCGCACGGGCCGCTCGATCTCCGCGGACGGCATCACCGTCGGCCAGGACCTCCAGGCCGAGATGCTGGAGTCGCACGGCGAGCTGAGCCTGCGCAGCGCGAACGTCGGCGTGTCGCTCAGCCTGCGCGGGGCACGGCTGCGCAACCCGTACACCCGGCACGCGCTGAACGCCCCGCAGCTGACGGTGGGCCGCACGCTGTACCTCTCCCCGGCCGGCGTCGGCTCCCCGCAGCTGGCCGGACGCACCCCCGCGCGCGGGACCCGCATCCAGCACTTCGAATGCCAGGGCGGGGTACGCCTGGACGACGGCCGGTTCGGGGACGCGGTCGACCTGGAACGCGCGCGGTTCACCTTCACCGACGACCAGGAGCTCTCCCTGCGCCGGGTGCAGGCGCCCGAGCTGCGCTTCCTCGGGGAGCGGCCGCAGCGCGGCAAGGTGGTGCTGTCCGGCGCCCGGACGATCAACCTGGTCGACCGGGCCGGCAGCTGGCCCGGCATCGGCGATCTGGCCATGCGGGGCTTCGTCTACGAGAACCTGGTGCCGCAGGGGTCGTTCCCGCTGACGCGGCGGCTGGCATGGGTGGCCGCCGCGACCGCCGAGTACCACCCCGAGCCCTACGAGCGGCTCGCCGCCGTGCTGCGCGCGAGCGGGGAGGACGAGGACGCCCGCGAGGTGCTGCTCGCCAAGCACCGGCGGCGCCGGGAGACCCTGCCGCCGACCGGGAAGCTCTGGGGGTACGCGCAGGACCTGGCGGTGGCCTACGGGTACCGGCCGGGGCGGGCCGCGGTGTGGATGGCGGTGCTGTGGGCGGCGGGCTCACTGGCCTTCGCGTCCGCCGGGCGCCCCCGGACCGGCAGCAGCACGGGCGAGCCGCCGTGGAATCCCGCCCTGTTCGCCCTCGACCTGCTGCTGCCGGTCATCGACCTGGGCCAGATGGGTTTCTGGCATCTGGACGGCGGCTGGCAGTGGCTGGCCGCCGCGCTGGTCCTGCTCGGCTGGATCCTCGCCACCACGGTCGCGGCCGGGGCGACACGGCTGCTGCGGCGCAATTAGCGGGCCCCGCGCCGCCCGGGGAGCGGGCGGGGCGGACGGGTACGGTCCGGCGACCATTAGGCTCTAGCGTCGTGACCACCGTCCGGCTGCCTCTCTTCCCCCTGAACACCGTGCTGTTCCCGGGGCTGGTGCTCCCCTTGAACATCTTCGAGGAGCGCTACCGCGCCATGATGCGCACCCTTGTGAAGACCCCCGAGGACGAACCGCGCCGCTTCGCCGTCGTGACCATCCGCGACGGCCACGAGGTCGCGGCGAGCGAGCCCGGCATGCCCGACCCGACGGCGGTGCCCGAGCGGGGCCCGGCGGCCGGCTTCGGCGCCGATCCGGTCAAGGCGTTCCACGGCGTGGGCTGCGTGGCCGACGCGGCGACGATCCGGGAGCGGGCGGACGGCACCTTCGAGGTGCTGGCGACCGGGACGACCCGGGTGCGGCTGCTGTCGGTGGACGCCTCGGGGCCGTTCCTCACGGCGGAGCTTGAGGAGCTGCCGGAGGAGCCGGGCGACGAGGCGGGGGCGCTGGCCGCGGGGGTGCTGCGGGCGTTCCGGCAGTACCAGAAGCGGCTCGCGGGAGCGCGGGAGCGCTCGCTGTCGACGGGCGACCTGCCGGACGAGCCGTCGGTGGTGTCGTACCTCGTCGCGGCGGCCATGATGCTGGACACCCCCACCAAGCAGCGGCTGCTCCAGGCGCCGGACACCGCGTCGCGGCTGCGCGACGAGCTGAAACTCCTTCGCTCCGAGACGGCGATCATCCGTACGCTGCCGTCACTGCCGGCGTCCGAGCTGACGCGGGCACCCACGAGCCTGAACTGACCCGCGAACGACCTGGGGAACAGCCCGGATGGCGAAGAAGCCGAAGAAGAACCAGCAGTCCGGCGGCACGCCCGCCACGGTGGCGCTCACGGCGGCGGGCGTGGACTTCACGATCCACGCCTACGACCACGACCCGTCCCACCCCTCCTACGGCGAGGAGGCGGCGCAGGCGATGGGGGTCTCGCCGGAGCGCGTCTTCAAGACGCTGGTGGCGGACGTGGACGGCACCCTGACGGTCGCGGTGGTCCCGGTGGCGGGCTCGCTCGACCTGAAGGCGCTGGCGGCGGCGGTCGGCGGCAAGAAGGCGGCGATGGCCGACCCGGCCCTGGCGGAACGCACCACCGGCTACGTCCGGGGCGGCATCTCGCCCCTCGGCCAGCGCAGGAAGCTCGCCACCGTGCTGGACGGCTCGGTCGCCGCGCACGCCACGATCTGCGTCTCGGCGGGCCGCCGGGGCCTGGAGGTGGAGCTGTCGCCGGAGGACCTGGCGAGGCTCACCGAGGCCACGCTGGCGCCCATCGGGCGCGCGTGACCCCTCGACGGGATGTCCTTTCTCGGTTAAGGAGACAGGACATGTCGAAGAAAACCCGGAAACGCAAGTGGCGCATACGCAAACGACGGGCCAACCACGGCCGGCGTCCGTCGTAGCGGCCGAGGTCCGGCGACCGGGCCCGCGGCCGATGTCCCGGCCGGTGAGCTACCGGGTCTGCCCGTGCGGCCCGTACCCCACCGGCTCGGGATCCCGGGGCCCGAACAGCGCCGTCAGACCGAGGTGCACCAGCAGCGCCGAGAACGACCAGGCCAGCAGTGCCCCCTTCGCCGCGAGTTCCAGCGGCGCCGAGAACGTCACGCCCTTGCCCACCTCCTTGGCGTGGGCCAGCACGTCGTCCCCGGGCCCGAGCCATACGCCGAGCCGCCAGGCGAGCAGCGAGCCGAGCAGCCCACCGAGGCCGAGCGCGACCACGAGCGGCACGCCCCCGCGCCGCCGCACCAGGAACACCAGGAGCGCGCTGAGCACGCCGAACGCCAGCGCGAGCAGAGTGAACGTTCCGTCCACCCCGATCGACTGCTCCCCCTCGGTGTCCTTGAGGAAGACGGCCCAGGTCCCGCCGACGACGTCGCCGACCAGCGGCACCCGCGGCGCCAGCCAGTTCCACAGCACCCCGAGCAGCACTCCGCACAGCGCCAGGACCACCGTGATGACGGCGGCCTCCCGCACCTCGGTCTTCATCCCGGGCCCGTCCTCACCCTTGGTTCCCTGGGCGCTTGCGTAGGCGTGCGGGTGAGCGACGGCGTGCGCGCCCGCCCCGTGCCCGGCCCCTGCCGGGGGCCACGCATGGTGCGCGGACTGTTCATGCGGCGGCGGAGGCGGCGTCAACGGTGCTGTCACCCTGACATCGTGCCAGGCCTGTCCGTGGCGCGCGTCACCGGACGGCGGCCCGGCGGTACGCCCAGGTGGCGACCGCCAGCGAGATCACCCCGACCCCGGCGCACACGGCGAGGTCCGCGATTACCCGGGCCCAGTCGGGCTGCGCGGCGAAGGTCCGCGCGTAGGCCTCCACGCCGTACGTCGAGGGCAGCAGATCGCGGGCGAACCGCACGATCTGCGGCATCCGGTCCGGCGGCAGCACGCCCAGCAGCAGCGCCGCCGACATCCCGAGCTGCCCCAGCAGGGTGGCCAGCTCGGGCCGCGGCGCGAGCAGTCCGAGGGCGGCCCCGAGCCCGGCCAGCGCGGCCCCGGCGAGCGGGATCACGGCCAGCAGCACCCACAGGTTGGCGATCGGCAGCCCGAACAGCACGCAGCCGAAGACGGCGGTCACCATCGTGCCCGGCACGGTGAAGGAGGCGTACGCCCCCGCGGCCCCCAGCACCACCGCGGCCGGCGGCACCGGCAGCGTGGCGTAGTGGTCGAGCCCGCCGGTGGCGCGCAGCTGCCCGAAGTACTGCGCGAGGAGGTTCAGCGCGACGAACGCGACGACCACGATGGACGAGCCGGCGACCACGGCGTGCGCCTCGCTCCCGCCGTCCACCACGCCCCGCATCATGATCATGATGCCGACGGACTGGAAGGTCGCCACGAACAGCAGCGGGATCCGCGCCACCCGCGCCCGGGACAGCTGCGCCCGGTAGACCGCCGCCAGGGACGGCCACAGCCGCGCGGGCGGTGCGAGCTCGGCCGCGCCCCGGGCCGCTCCGTCGGCGGCCAGGACACTGCCCGGCAGCACTTCTGCGGGTACGACACTCACGTCGCGCTGCTCCCCTTCCCCGGTTTCACTCCGGCGTCTCCCCCGTTCCGTACGGATACGACGGCTCGACGACTCAGGCTCATGCCTTCACCAGCCCCTGCCGCGCCGCCCCGCCGAGTGCCATGTACACGTCCTCCAGGCTCGGCGTGGTCAGGGTGAAGTCGTCCAGCGCGGCGAAGGCGGCCCCGCCGGTGACGGTCGAGACGACCGCGCGGGCCTCCTCGGGCGCCAGCCGCAGCGTCCAGCGCCGCCCGGACTCCACGACCCGGTCCCGCAGCGCGGCCACCTCGGGCACGTCCAGCGGGGCCCGCTCGCGCCACACCAGGTCGACCCGCACCTCGCCGGCGACCTGCTCCTTCAGACCCGTGGGCGTGTCGCAGGCGATCACGCGCCCCCGGTCCAGGACGGCGACCCGGTCGAGGACGGTCTCCGCCTCGATGACGTTGTGGGTGACCAGCACGACCGTGGTGCCGCGTTCGGCCCGGCGCCGGTCCACCGCCGACCACACGGCCCGCCGCGCCACGGGGTCCATCGCGGCGGTCGGCTCGTCCAGCACGAGCAGCGGCCGCTCCCCCACCAGGGCCGCGGCGACGCAGGCCAGCCGTCGCTGTCCACCGGAGAGCTTCTTCAGCGGCCGCCCGGCGATCGCGGTGAGTCCCAGCTCCTCCAGCACGGCGTCCCGCTCGTCCCGCGCCGGCCGCGCGTCCAGTCCGCGCAGCCGCGCGGTGGTCTCGGCGGCGAGGGCCACGCTCAGTTCGTCGAGGGCGGTGGACTCCTGCCCGAGGTAGGCGAGGATCCGCGAGGCCCGCTCGGGGTGGCGCACGATGTCGTGGCCGAGGATCTCGACACTGCCCTCGTCGGGCCGCATCAGCCCGGTCAGCTGGCGCACGAGAGTGGACTTGCCGGCCCCGTTCGGGCCGAGCAGCCCGAAGATCTCACCCCGGCGCACGTCCAGCCGTACGTCGTCGGTGGCCCGGACCTCGGGGGTGCCGGGCGCCCCGCGCCGGCCCCGTACCGCCGGATAGGTCTTCGTCAGCCCACGCACCGCGCACACGACCTCACCACTGTCCCGGAAGGCCCCTGCCGCGCGCGTACTCACAAGGGACGAGCCTACGGGGTCCGCGCCCCCGGCACGCTCCCGGGTCGGCCTACGCCACGAAAACCGCCTCTGAGCATGAATCCCCCGCAACGGCACACGCCCCCGGCGGCACCGGGCCGCGCCGCACCCGCCCCGGGCGGCCTCACTGCTCCGCGGCGGGGGCGGGTTCCGCCGCCGTGCGGACGTCGATCTCCCGCCAGAAACCTGCCCGGATCGCGTACCGGTCGTGCTCGTCGATCTGGTCGTCCTTGTGGGCGAGCAGCCCGAAGCGGGCGGCGTAGCGCAGCAGTTCCCCGTCGATCCGGTGCGGGACGCGCGGGTACATCCCGGACAGCTTCTGCAGGTGGGCCTGGTCGCCGAGCCGGGACATCCACCGGCGCGCGAACACCTGTCCGACCTCGTACGGGTCCCCGCCGACGGTCGTGATGTCCTCCTCCCGGTCGGCCCACCGCTGCTCGGCCGTGGTCAGCTGGGCCAGCGTCGGCATCGAGGCGACCTCGGCCGGCTCCGCGGCGACGCCGGGGCGGTCCACCCAGCCCTTGTCGGAGGACCAGCGCAGGGTCGCGGTGGCGGGCTGCGGGGGCTGCGGGCCGTGGGCGCGCAGTGCGGCGAGGTCCTTGGGCGTCGGCACGCCCTTGGGGGCCGGGACCCGCTCCTCGGCGCCGTTCTGCGCGGCGGCGGGGGCGGTGCGGGGCGGCTGGTCGGCGGGCCGCTCGGCGGCCGGGGCGAGGGTGGAGTCGGGCAGCGGCGCGGACAGGATGGCGGCGATCTCGGGCCGGGGCGCGGGCGGCGGCGCGCAGATCCCGCCCAGTTCCTTGGCGCGTACGGCCTTGGTGATCCACGTCCGGTCGAGCACGCGCCGCTCGTCGGCCTCGGCGACGAGGTCCTCGGACTGGTTGTAGTCGCCGTCGGCGGCCTGCACGGCCCACAGGTGCACGGCGACCCCGTGCTCCTTGGCGGCCATCATGCCCGGCAGCAGATCACCGTCGCCGGTCACCAGGACGATGTCGGAGCAGGCGCGGTTGCGGGCCAGCTCGGTGAGCTCGGCGTGCATCGCGGCGTCGACGCCCTTCTGGTTCCACCTGCCGTCGCTGCGGGTGAGCGCACCGAGCCGCACCGTGACCCGGGGCATCACCCGCAGGCGGCGGTGCTCCGGCTGCGGAACGCGGTCCGGGGCGCCGTCGAACCAGTAGATGCGCAGCAGCGGCCGTTCCGTGTCGGACTCGGCGCGTTCTCGCAGCCCCTGGATGAGGGCGGCGTGATCCACGGTGATGCGGGACCGTGAGGGCTCCCCGGCGAGGAGGCTGGCGGCGGCCCCCAGCAGATACCCGGCGTCCACCAGGACGACGCAGCGGTCCACGCGACTCACCCTCTTCCCGGGAGGTTTGCTTCGGGCTTCCTTCGAGTCTGCCCGACCACACGGGGGTTAACGGCCCGAACTCGATCTTCGGCGTGGCGTTTCGGGGATTCCCGCGCCCCTCCCGCACCGACAAGCCCTGTCACAGACGGTAATTGTCCGACATGCGATCGTTATCGGCATATGTGAATCTGGTCCCGGCCCTGGCCCCTAGATCCCCCTCAGGAGGCAGATCACCATGGCCAAGAACAAGAACCGTGACCGTAAGCAGCAGCAGACCGGCCGTGCCACCCGGCAGCCGGAGCAGCAGCAGTCGGCGGAGCCCATGTCGGAGCAGCAGGCCGCGCAGCCGTCGCCGATAGACATGGCCCGCAAGGGCCGGCAGAAGCGCTTCGGCCACAACTGACATCCGCAGAGCGGGTCGTTGCGGCCCCCGAGGATGACGAGGGGCGCGTCCGGGATCGGACGCGCCCCTCGGTCATGTCGCGCACGGCGGGAAGGCGACCTCAGCCGGCCAGGCAGGACGGTCCGAGCAGCACCTTCAGATCGCCGAACAACGCCGGATCCGGCTTCACCCGGTGCCGGTCCAGCCGCAGCACGGTCGTCTTCGTCGGACCCTGGAGCTTGATCCGCACCTCGCTGTCCCCCTTGTGATGAGTGAGGATCTCGCCGAGCCGGCTGATCATCGGCGGGGTGACCCGGGTGGCCGGGATGGTGAGGACCACCGGCGCGTTGGTGCCGGCGTTCGACAGGTCGGGGACCTGGAGCTCCATCGCGACCAGCCGCGGCACGTCCTCGCGCTTGTCCAGGCGGCCCTTGACGAACACGACGGCGTCCTCGACGAGTTGGGTCGACACCAACTGGTAGGTCGCGGGGAAGAACATGCACTCGATGGAACCGGCGAGGTCCTCGACGGTGGCGATCGCCCAGGCGTTGCCCTGCTTGGTCATCTTGCGCTGGAGGCCCGAGATGATGCCGCCGATGGTGACCACCGCGCCGTCCGCGTGCTCACCGCCGGTGAGTTGGGCGATGCCCGCGTCGGCCTTGTCGGACAGCACGTGCTCCAGGCCGAAGAGCGGGTGGTCGGAGACGTACAGACCGAGCATCTCCCGCTCCTGGGCGAGCAGATAGGTCTTCTCCCACTCCTCGTCGGTGAAGACGACGTCGAGTCCGAAGCCGGGCTCGTCGCTCTGCTCCTCGCCCATGCCGCCGAAGAGGTCGAACTGCCCCTCGGCCTCCTTGCGCTTGACCGCGACCACGTTGTCGATCATCGGCTCGAAGTGCGCGGTGAGTCCCTTGCGGGTGTGGCCCAGGCTGTCGAACGCGCCCGCCTTGATCAGGGACTCCGTGGTGCGCTTGTTGCACGCGGTCGCGTCGACCTTGTCGAGGTAGTCGGGGAAGGAGGCGTACTTGCCCTTGGCCTTGCGGCTCTTGATGATCGACTCGACGACGTTGGTGCCGACGTTGCGCACGGCCTCCAGGCCGAAGAGGATCACGTCGTCGCCCTGGGCCGCGAAGTTGTGCACCGACTCGTTGACGTTCGGCGGGAGCACCTTGATGCCCATGCGCCGGCACTCGTTGAGGTAGACGGCCGACTTGTCCTTGTCGTCCTTCACCGAGGTCAGCAGGGCGGCCATGTACTCGGCGGGGTGGTTCGCCTTGAGATAGGCGGTCCAGTAGGACACCAGGCCGTACGCCGCGGAGTGCGCCTTGTTGAACGCGTAGCCGGCGAAGGGGACCAGCACGTCCCACAGCGCCTGGATGGCCTCGTCGCTGTAGCCCTTGTCGCGGGCGCCCTTCTGGAAGAGGACGAAGTTCTTCGCCAGCTCGTCGGGCTTCTTCTTGCCCATCACGCGGCGCAGGATGTCGGCCTCGCCGAGCGAGTACCCGGCGATGATCTGGGCGGCCTTCTGCACCTGCTCCTGGTAGACGATCAGGCCGTAGGTGACCGCCAGGACCTCTTGGAGGGGCTCCTCCAGCTCCTTGTGGATCGGGGTGATCTCCTGGAGCTTGTTCTTGCGCAGCGCGTAGTTGGTGTGCGAGTCCATGCCCATCGGGCCCGGACGGTACAGCGCGGAGACGGCGGAGATGTCCTCGAAGTTGTCGGGCTTCATCAGGCGCAGCAGCGAACGCATCGGGCCGCCGTCGAACTGGAAGACACCGAGGGTGTCGCCGCGCTGGAGGAGTTCGAAGGTCGTCGGGTCGTCGAGCGGCAGGGACAGCAGGTCGAGGTCGACGCCCTTGTTGGACTTCACCATCTTGACGGCGTCGTCCATGATCGTCAGGTTGCGCAGGCCGAGGAAGTCCATCTTCAGCAGGCCGAGCGACTCGCACTGCGGGTAGTCCCACTGCGTGATGGTCACACCGTCCGTGTGCCGCACCCAGATCGGGGCGTGGTCGACGATGGGCTCGCTGGACATGATCACGCCGGCCGCGTGCACGCCCATCTGCCGCACCAGGCCCTCGACGCCCTTGGCGGTGTCGATGACCTTCTTCACGTCCGGCTCGTTCTCGTACATCCCCCGGATCTCGCCCGCCTCGCTGTAGCGCGGGTGCGAGGGGTTGGTGATGCCGTCGAGGTCGATGCCCTTGCCGAGGACGTCCGCGGGCATCGCCTTGGTGAGGCGGTCGCCCATCGCGTACGGGTAGCCCAGCACGCGCGCGGAGTCCTTGATGGCGTTCTTCGCCTTGATCTTGCCGTAGGTGCCGATCATGGCGACCTTGTCGGCGCCGTACTTCTCGGTCACGTACCTGATCACCTCGACGCGCCTGCGCTCGTCGAAGTCGATGTCGACGTCGGGCATGGAGACGCGCTCGGGGTTCAGGAACCGCTCGAAGATCAGTCCGTGCGGGATCGGGTCGAGGTCGGTGATGCCCATGGCGTAGGCGACGATCGAGCCGGCCGCGGAGCCTCGGCCGGGGCCGACCGCGATGCCGTTGTTCTTGGCCCACATGATGAAGTCGGCGACGACGAGGAAGTAGCCCGGGAACCCCATCTGGATGATGACGTCCATCTCGTACTCGACCTGCTTCTGGCGGTCCTCGGGGATGCCGCCG
>NZ_JBVKBE010000002.1:327744-486907 GCF_055657325.1 Streptomyces sp. NPDC107562
TCGGCGACGACGAGGAAGTAGCCCGGGAACCCCATCTGGATGATGACGTCCATCTCGTACTCGACCTGCTTCTGGCGGTCCTCGGGGATGCCGCCGGGGAAGCGGCGCTCCATGCCGCGGCGCACCTCCTCCTTGAACCAGGTGACCTCGGTGTAGCCCTCGGGGATGTCGAACTTGGGCATGAGGTCACGCTTCTCGAACATGCCCGAGGTGTCGACCATCTCGGCCACCAGGAGCGTGTTGGCGCAGCCCTCCTGCCAGGCGTCCGAGGAGTCGATGGCGTACATCTCCTCGGTGGACTTCAGGTAGTAGCCGGTGCCGTCGAACTTGAAGCGGTCGGGGTCGGAGAGGTTCTTGCCGGTCTGGATGCACAGCAGCGCGTCGTGGGCGGTCGCCTCGTGCGCGTACGTGTAGTGCGAGTCGTTGGTGACCAGCGGGGGGATGCCGAGCTTCCTGCCGATCTCCAGCAGGCCGTCGCGGACCCGGTGCTCGATCTCGATGCCGTGGTCCATCAGCTCCAGGAAGTACCGGTCCTTGCCGAAGATGTCCTGGTAGTCGGCGGCCGCCTGCAGTGCCTCGTCGTACTGGCCGAGCCGCAGCCGGGTCTGGAGCTCGCCGGAGGGGCAGCCGGTGGAGGCGACGATCCCCTCGGACCACTGGGAGATCGTCTCCTTGTCCATCCGGGGCCACTTCTGGAGCCAGCCCTCGGCGTACGCGTCGGAGGACAGCCGGAAGAGGTTGTGCAGGCCGGTCTTGTTCACGGCCCACATCGTCTTGTGGGTGTAGCCACCCGAACCGGAGACGTCGTCGCGCTTCTGGTGCGGCTGGCCCCACTGGATCTTGCGCTTGTTGCGCCGGGACTCGGGGGCGACGTACGCCTCGATGCCGATGATCGGGGTGACGCCCGCCTTCTTCGCGCTGTGGAAGAAGTCGTAGGCCCCGTGGAGGTTGCCGTGGTCGGACATGGCGATGTGCGTCATGCCCATCTCGTTGCACGCGTCGAACATGTCCTTCAGCCGCGCGGCACCGTCCAGCAGCGAGTACTGGGTGTGGACGTGCAGGTGCGTGAACGGCGGCTTCGACACGGTTTCGGCCTCCAAGGAAAACGTACGTCGACGGGGGTCCGACAGGCTGCGGACAGTCTGGGGACAGCGTCGAAGTCTATGCCCCGGCTCTGACACCCGACGGGCACTCCCGCGTACCTTCGTGCGTTGGAGGGTGACGGACCGGCGCGTCGCCGGGCGCGCACCATCCGTCCCACAGGTCACGCACGACCCGCACCAGGAGGCACCCAGCGATGTCGTTCCCGCAGCTCGACGAGGAGCACCGCGGCGAGGAGATCCTCGCCGTCTTCGACACCGCCTTCGGCGAGCTGCTCGCCGCCGACCCGGCCGCGTTCCGGGTGAAGTTCCGGAAGATGGCCGCCTCGGCGTTCGCCTTCTACCGGGGCACGGCCTGCCTCTTCTACCACGACCTGGACGCCGAGGGCGCCGCGCGCGGCGACGGCGGGATATACACCGGCCCGTTCCTGGACGAGCGCACCTCGCGCGTGTGGATCCACGGCGATCTGCACGCGGAGAACTTCGGCACGTACATGGACTCCAACGGCCGGCTGATCTTCAACGTCAACGACTTCGACGAGGCGTACGTCGGCCCCTTCACCTGGGACCTGAAGCGCTTCGCCGCCTCCATCGCTCTCATCGGGTACGCGAAGGCGCTCAGCGACGAGCAGATCACCGAGCTGGTGACGATCTACGCGACGGCCTACCGCGAGCGGGTCCGCGCGCTGGCCACCGGCGCCAAGAGCGACGAGGTCCCGCCGTTCACCCTCGACACGGCCGAGGGCCCGCTGCTCGACGCGCTGCGGGTCGCCCGCTCGCTGACCCGGTTCGGACTGCTGGACTCGATGACCGAGATCCGCGACTTCGAGCGCCGCTTCGCCCCGGGCGGCGGCTCCATCGAGCTGGACGCGGCCACGCGCTACAAGGTGCTCGCGGCCTTCGACGGCTACCTGGAGACGCTCCCCGAGTCCTCGCTGGCCCGCCCGGACTCCTACCGGGTCAAGGACGTCGTCGGCCGGCGCGGCATCGGCATCGGCTCGGCCGGCCTGCCGTCGTACAACATCCTGCTGGAGGGCAACAGCGACGCCCTGGAGAACGACGTGGTGATCTACGTCAAGCAGGCCCAGACCCCCGCCGTCTCCCGGCACATCACCGACCCGGCGATCCGCGACTACTTCCGGCACGAGGGGCACCGCACGGTGATCTCCCAGCGCGCGCTCCAGGCGCACGCGGACCCCTGGCTCGGCTGGACCGAGCTGGACGGGGCGGGCCAGCTGGTCGCCGAGGTGTCGCCGTACGCCGTCGACCTGGACTGGGGCGACATCGACGACCCGGAGGAGATCGCCGCGGTCGTGGCCGACCTGGGGCGGTCCACGGCCACCATGCACGCGGCCGCCGACGACGACTCGGGCCACTCCGACCTGGTGCCGTTCTCCACGGAGCGCGCCATCGACGCCGCCCTCGCGGGCGACGAGGGAGGCCTCGCGCCGCTCCTGGTCGACTTCGCGCACAGCTACGGCGCCCGCGCGCGTGCCGACCACCAGATCTTCGTCGACCTCTTCCGCAACGGCCGGATCCCCGGCCTCTGACCCACCGCCGCCCAGGACCTCACAGGGACCCTTTAGGAGTCCCTTACGGGAGTCCGTGACACACTCTCCCCGCTATGGACATATCCGGGACACATCTCAGAGCCGTACGCGCGGCGCTGTTCACGGCGATCGTCGTGACCCTCAGCACCGCGTCGCACGTACTGCTGTCCCGGGCCCCGCTGCCGCTCGGCACGGTGGCGGCGATCGCCGCCGCCGTGTTCGTCCTCGCGTACGCGCTGGCCGGCCGTGAGCGCGGCTTCGGCCGCATCGCCGCACTGCTGGTCCCGCTGGAACTGGCCGCCGACACGGTGTTCACCGCGGGCCAGCACGCCTGTTACGGCCGGGCGGGCGGCCCGATCGCGGGCCCGCTGCGCTCGGTCGGCCTGGACGTGCTGTGCGGCGGCGGCGAGGTGGGTTCGCCGCTGGCGCGGATGGCGGGGACCACGGGCACCGACCGGGTCGCCTCCGTCCTGGCGCACGCGCACCCCGGGACCGCCTGGCTGCTGCTCGGCGCCCATGTCGGCGTCGGCCTGCTGGCGGCGGCCTGGCTGCGCCGGGGTGAGCGGGCGCTCGCGCAACTGCTCGGCGCGATGGCCGCGACCACGTTCCGGCCACTGCTGCTGGCGGCCGCCGCCCGGGCGGTGCGGCCCGCCGCGCCGGCCCCCCGGCTTCCCCGCCCCACGCGCCGCACGGCGCCCGCGCGCGATCTGCTGCTCACGCACTCCCTGGGACGACGTGGCCCGCCGCGCGTCGCCGCCGTCGCCGCCGCCGCCTGACGGACCCACCGTCCGGCGAGGCCACGGCCCGCGCGGCACCGCGGCCCGAAGGCATCGGGCGAACGCCTGCCGCCACCGGCGACGCGCGTCCAGTCCCCCACCCGAGCAAGCGCACGCGATCCGTGCGCGTCCCACACGGAGAACACCACCATGAGCAAGCGGAACAGCCAGGCGGCGAAGACGGCGGCCCGGGAGCGGCTGCGCGCCGAGCGCGAGCGTGAGGCCAAGCGGGCCAAGGCCAGGCGGCAGATCATCGTCGCCTGCTCGGTCGTCGGCGTCCTCGCCGCGGCCGGCGGCATCGGCTACGCCGTCGTGCAGAACAACCAGCCGAGCAAGTGGGAGGAGGCCGCCGACGCCAAGGTCGTCGCCCCGGCCAACACCTCCGGCAAGGACGGCACCACGGTCCTCGTCGGCGACTCCACCTCCGACAACGTGGTCCACCTCTACGAGGACCCGCGCTGCCCGGCCTGCGCCTCCTTCGAGCAGACCGTGGGCGAGACCGTCAACAAGGGCATGGAGGACGGCACCTACAAGCTCTCCCTCACGCTCGGCACCTTCCTCGACGGCAACCTCGGCGGCGAGGGCTCCAAGAACGCCCTGAGCGCGCTCGGCGCGGCGCTGAACGTGGACCCCCAGGCGTTCCTCGACTACAAGGCCGCGCTGTACTCGGCCGAGTACCACCCCGAGGAGTCCTCCGACGAGTTCGCCGACGACAGCTACCTGATCAAGGTGGCGGACACGGTGGACGCGCTGAAGAACAACAAGAAGTTCCAGGACGCCGTCGAGAAGGGCACCTACGACGCCTGGGCCATGCGGATGAGCGACTCCTTCGACAACACGAAGGACGTCAAGTCGACCCCGACCATCAAGATCAACGACAAGGTGATCGAGAACCCGAGCTCGGTCGCCGAGTGGGAGAAGTCGCTCAAGGACGCGGGCGTCACCAAGTAACACGACGTCAGGCGGTAACGCCGTACGAAAGCGTGAAGAACGAGCGGGCGAACTCTTCCCGGTTCGCCCGCTCTTCGCGTACCCGCGCCTTACCGAAAGCGCTACCGATCAGTAATCTGATCGCCCGTGACCAGTCGAAACAGACCCGACACGGGCCTCAACTCACCTGCTCCGCGCCGCCGTACGGTCGTCAAGGCGGCCGCCGCCGGAGCCGTTCTCGCCGCCCCGCTGGCCGGCGCCCTGCCGGCCCTCGCGGCCACCGAGACCCCCGCCTTCCTGCACGGCATCGCCTCCGGTGACCCGCTCCCGGACGGCATCCTGCTGTGGACCCGCGTGACGCCCACCGCCGAGGCGACCCCCGGCTCCGGACTCGGTCCGGACGTCCCGGTCAGCTGGACCGTGGCCACGGACAAGGCGTTCACGCACGTCGTCGCCACGGGCTCCACCACCGCGACCGCCGCGTCCGACCACACGGTCAAGGCCGACATCCGCGGCCTGGCACCCGCCACCGACTACTGGTTCCGCTTCTCGGCCGGCGCCGTCGACTCCCCGGCGGGACGCGCCCGCACCGCCCCCGCCGCCGACGCGGCGGTCGCGAACCTCCGCTTCGGCGTCGTCTCCTGCGCCAACTGGGAGGCGGGCTATTTCGCCGCCTACCGCCACCTCGCCGTCCGGGGCGACCTGGACGCCTGGCTGCACCTCGGCGACTACATCTACGAGTACCCGGCGGGCGAGTACGGCACCCGGGGCACCTCGGTGCGCGCGCACGCCCCCGCGCACGAGATCACCACCCTCGCCGACTACCGCATACGGCACGGCCGTTACAAGACCGACCCGGATCTCCAGGCCCTGCACGCGGCGGCCCCCGTGGTGGCCATCTGGGACGACCACGAGATCGCCAATGACAGCTGGTCCGGTGGCGCCGGGAACCACACCGAGGGCGCCGAGGGCACCTGGGCGGCCCGCCAGGCCGCGGCCAAGCAAGCCTACTTCGAGTGGATGCCGGTCCGCCCGGCCGTCGCCGGCACCACCTACCGCCGGCTGCGCTTCGGCAAGCTCGCCGACCTCTCCCTGCTCGACCTGCGTTCCTTCCGCTCCCAGCAGGTCGGCCTCGGCAACGGCGACGTCGACGACCCGGAGCGCACGCTCACCGGGCGCGCCCAGCTCGACTGGCTGAAGGCGGGCCTGAAGTCCTCCGACACCACCTGGCGGCTGGTCGGCAACTCGGTGATGATCTCGCCGTTCGCCATCGGCTCGCTCTCCGCCGAGCTGCTCAAGCCGCTGGCCAAGCTGCTGGGCCTGCCGCAGGAGGGCCTGGCCATCAACACCGACCAGTGGGACGGCTACACCGACGACCGACGCGAGGTCCTCGCCCATCTGCGCGCGAACGCGATCCGCAACACGGTCTTCCTGACCGGCGACATCCACATGGCGTGGGCCAACGACGTGCCGGTGAACGCCGGCACGTACCCGCTGTCGGCGTCCGCCGCCACCGAGTTCGTGGTCACCTCGGTCACCTCCGACAACCTGGACGACCTGGTGAAGGTCCCGGAGGGCACCGTCTCCGCCCTCGCCTCGCCGCTCATCCGCGCCGCCAACCGGCACGTCCACTGGGTGGACACCGACCGCCACGGCTACGGCGTCCTGGACATCACCGCCGAGCGCGCGCAGATGGACTACTACGTCCTCGCCGACCGCACCAAGGCCGACACGAGGTCTTCCTGGAGCCGCTCGTACCGCACCCGCAGCGGCACGCAGAAGGTGGAGCGCACGTACGACCCGGTGTAAGCCGCCGGCCGCCGCGTCAGAGACTGTCGAGGAAGCCGAGCGCCACCCGCCAGGTGGCCTCGGCGGCCTCCGCGTCGTAGTCCGGCAGCTCGGGGTCGGTGTACAGGTGGCCGGCCCCGGCGTACCGGTAGACCTCCACGTCCGCACCGGCGCGGCGCATCTGCAGATACCAGGCGCTCAGCCAGTCGTCCGTCTCGAAGGGGTCCGGCTCGGCGACGTGCAGCTGCACCGGCAGGTCGTCCACCGAGGTGTTCGGGGCGAGGTCCGAGGTGCCGTGCAGGAGCAGCAGACCGCGGGCCCGCTCGTCGCCGAGCGCGAGGGTCTGCGCGACCGAGGCGCCGAGCGAGAACCCGGCGTAGACCAGGCCGCGTGGCGAGTAGGGCGCGGCGGCCAGCACGGCCCGCTTCAGCAGCTCGTCCTTGCCGACCTCCTCCTTGAACGCCATGCCCTCCTCGGCCGTGGCGAACGTACGTCCCTCGAAGAGGTCCGGCGTCCACACCTCGTGACCGGCCGCGCGCAGCCGGTCCGCCGCGGCGCGCACCGCGGGCGTGAGGCCGTAGGTCGAGTGAAACAGCATGATGTTCATGAGGCCATGGTGCCAGCCGGATACGACGGCGCAGTTCCGGGGCAGTACCCCGATCCGCCAGGAAGTCACATGTTCACTGCCCCCGATGACTGGTTACGTTCGAGGACATGGAGAACCTGCTCCGCCCCCTGATAGTCATCGGCGGCTCCGTCGTGCTCGGCCTGCTCATCGGGTGGGCCACCGACCTGCTGCTGCGCAAGGCCGACCAGCGGCATCCGGAGACCCCGCTGTGGGGTCTGCTGCGCCGTGGCCGCATCCCCTTCCAGCTCGTGCTGTGCGCCGCCGCGCTCAGAGGCTCCTACGACGAGGCCCAACTGCTGGAGCAGCACCGGGTCGGCATCGGCCAGACGCTCACACTGGTCCTGATCGGTTCGGCGTCCTGGCTGGTGATCCGGATCGCGGCGGCGGTCGTCGAGACCTCGTACTCGCGCTACGCCAACTCCCGGGTCCGGCGTGACCCGGCCCGGGTCCGCCGGGTGCGCACCCAGGTGACGCTGATCATGCGGGTGGTCGCGGCGGTCGTCGGCGTGGTCGCCGTCGCGTCGATGCTGCTGACGTTCCCGGCGATGCGCGCGGCGGGTGCCTCGCTGCTGGCCTCCGCCGGAATCCTCGGCATCGTCGCCGGTGTGGCGGCGCAGTCGACGCTGAGCAACATGTTCGCGGGACTGCAGATCGCGTTCGGCGACATGGTGCGCATCGGCGACACCGTCGTGGTGGACGGCGAGTGGGGCACCGTGGAGGAGATCACGCTGACCTACCTCACGGTCCGCACGTGGGACGAGCGCCGGATCACGATGCCGGTGTCGTACTTCACGTCCAAGCCCTTCGAGAACTGGTCGCGCGGCACCCCGCAGATGACCGGCATCGTCTACTGGCACCTCGACCACACCGCGCCCGTGGCCGCCATGCGCGAGAAGCTCCGCGACATCCTGCGCGAGTGCCCCGCCTGGGACGGCCGCAACTACGGCCTGGACGTCACCGACACCACGCCCAACACCATGGAGGTACGGGCCCTGGTGACGGCGAAGGACGCCGACGACGTCTGGACGGTACGGGTCACGGTCCGCGAGCGGATGATCGCCTGGCTGATCCAGGAACACCAGTACGCCCTCCCCCGCGTCAACACGGCGGACGCCACGCCCCCTCCCGGGCGCAACGGCCACCGCCGCTCCCCCGACGGCCGGCGGGCGGTGGAGACGCCCAGGCCGGACCGCGGCTGACAGGGGCGCACGAGTCGGGCCCGCCCCTCCCGGCGGAAGGCGGGCGGCGCGTGGGCGGGAGACCGGGACCGGCCTGCCGCCCACGCACCGCGCTCACCGCAGACTGCGCACGTCCAGCTGCCGCAACACCCGGTCCACCACCTCCGGGTTCGCCCCCACCTCACTGCGCGCCGCCAGCACCTCGTGCCGCGCCGCGCTCAGCATCTCCCCCTCGATCCGGCGCAGCCTGCGCATACGGCGGGTCCGCTGCTCGTGGCCCTCCCGCCGCTCGTCCTCCCCGAGCTCCGGGCTGATCCGCCACCCGATGTCCGCGGCCCGCCGCAGCATCCGCTCGGACACCTCGTCCGGCAGCTCCTCCACGTCCTCGATCTCCCGCAGCCTCCGCTTCGCGGCCTTCGCGGCCCGCACCGCCAGCGCCCGCTCGAACTCCTGCTCCCGCGCGGTGTCCGCCTGTACCCCGAGGCGCCGCACCAGCCACGGCAGGCTCAGCCCCTGGAGCACGAGCGTCGCCATGATCACGCCGAACGCGACGAACACGATCTCGTCGCGGTGCGGGAACGGCGCCCCGCTCTCCGTCCGCAGCGGGATCGCGAGCGCCAGCGCCACCGACGCCACGCCCCGCATCCCGGCCCACCACATCACCACGGTCTCGCGCCAGCTCGTCGGGATCTCCTCGTCGTAGTCCCGCCGGGCGTGCAGCCGCTTGGTGAGCCAGGTGGCCGGCAACAGCCAGGCCAGCCGCACCAGTACGACGACCACCACGACGGCCGCCGACCAGCCGAGCAGCTCGCCCCACCGCCCGGACGCCGTACGGATCGCGTTGTGCAGCTCCAGCCCGATCAGCCCGAACGCGACCCCGGTGACCAGGGTGTCGACGATGTCCCAGAAGGTGTGCCCGGCGAGCCGCGTCAGCACGTCGTCCGGATCGCTCGCGTACTCGGCGAGGAACAGCGCGGTGGTCAGGACCGCGAGCACCCCGGACCCGTGCAGTTCCTCGGCCAGCACGTAGGAGGCGTAGGGCACCAGCAGCGTCAGGCTGATCTGGAGGGTGGCGTCCCCGAGCACGTCCATCAGCTTGTTCGCGCCCCAGCCGAGCACGAGCCCCACCGCCACCGCGACCACCGCGGACAGCACCAGTTGGCCACCGGCCTTCCACGGCGAGAACGTCCCGCTCACCGCGGCCGCGATCGCCACGTGATAGAGCACGATGGCCGTCACGTCGTTGAAGAGCCCCTCGCCCTCCAGGATCGACACCAGCCGCCGGGGCAGCCCCAGTTGCCCCGCGACGGCGGTGGCCGCGACCGGGTCGGGCGGCGCCACCAGCGCCCCGAGCGCCAGGGCGGCGGCCAGGGGCAGCCCGGGCACGACCGCGTGGGCCACGGCGGCCACACACACCATGGTGACGAACACCAGCGCCACGGCCAGCAGGAGGATCGGCCGGACGTTCGCCGTGAACTGCCGCCAGGACGTGCGCCGTACGGCCGCGTAGAGCAACGGGGGCAGCAGCAGCGGCAGGATCAGATCCGGCGGGATCTCGACGTTCGGCACGAACTCCAGCAGCGCCAGCACGATGCCCAGCAGGGTCATCAGCACCGGCGCCGGCAACCGCAGCCGGTCCCCGACCGGGACGCTCACCACGGCCCCGAGCAGCAGCACGAACAACAGGGCCAACTGATCCACGGTCAGCACTCCGAGATCGGAACGGACGAAACCCCCGCCCTACGGTCAGCCTCCGCGCCGCACGGTCACGCCGCGCCGGACGTCAGAGCGGACGCCGCATGGAGCGGTGCGGTATCCCCGCGTCGGGGAACTCCGGGCCGTAGGCCACGTATCCGAGCCGCTCGTAGAACCCCAGGGCGTGCGTCTGCGCGTGCAGATCGACGGCGGCCAGTCCCCGCGCGCGGGCCGCGTCCTCGATGGCCCGCACCAGCGCGGCGCCCACGCCGAGCCCACGGGCCTCCCGCGCGACCGCGAGCCGCCCGAGCGCCCCCACCGACAGGTCGCCGTCGGTCTTGCCGGCCGCCGCCGCGCCGTACAGCAGCCGCCCGGTCCCGAGCGGCACGCCGTCCTCCCGCACGGCCAGCACGTGCAGCGCGCCGGCGTCGTACGCGTCGTACTCCACGTCCTCCGGCACGCCCTGTTCGGCGACGAAGACCTCCTTGCGTACCGCGAAACACGCCTCGCGGTCGGCCGCCTCCTCGGCGACCCGCACGACGTACCGGATGCTCATCCGTAGGTCTCCTCGCGCACCTTGTCCAAAGCGTTCTGCAGGTCCTCGGGGTAGTCGCAGGCGAACTCCACCCACTCGCCGTCGCCGGGGTGCTCGAAGCCGAGACGGACGGCGTGCAGCCACTGCCGCGTCAGACCGAGCCGCTTGGCGAGCGTGGGGTCGGCGCCGTACGTGAGGTCGCCGGCGCAGGGGTGCCGGTGGGCGGCCATGTGGACGCGGATCTGGTGAGTGCGGCCCGTCTCCAGCTTCACGTCCAGCAGCGAGGCGGCACGGAAGGCCTCGATCAGGTCGTAGTGCGTCACGGAGGGCTTGCCCTCGGCGGTGACCGCCCACTTGTAGTCGTGCTGGGGGTGGCGGCCGATGGGCGCGTCGATGGTGCCGCTCGTGGGGTCGGGATGGCCCTGGACGAGGGCGTGGTAGCGCTTGTCGACCGTGCGCTCCTTGAACTGGCGCTTGAGCGAGGTGTACGCGCGCTCGGACTTCGCCACCGTCATCAGACCCGACGTGCCGACGTCGAGGCGGTGCACGATGCCCTGCCGCTCGGCGGCACCGGACGTGGAGATCCGGTACCCCGCGGCGGCCAGGCCGCCGATGACCGTCGGGCCGGACCAGCCCGGGCTCGGGTGCGCGGCCACCCCGACGGGCTTGACGATCACGACCACGTCCTCGTCGTCGTGGACGATCTCCATGCCCTCGACCGGCTCGGCCACCACCTGCACCGGAGGGGCCGCCTGCGGCATCTCGACCTCCATCCAGGCGCCGCCGCGCACCCGCTCGGACTTGCCGACCGTCGCGCCGTCGACCAGCACCTTGCCCGCCGCGGCGAGCTCCGCGGCCTTGGTACGGGAGAAGCCGAACATGCGGGAGAGGGCGGCGTCGACGCGCTCGCCCTCCAGGCCGTCCGGCACGGGCAGGGTACGGATCTCGGGAATCGTGCTCACCCGTCGAGTATGCCGGACGGGTCCGACACCGCTGACCGAAGGCTGTTGATCAGTCCTTGTGGACGGTGCCGTCGGGGTCGAGGCCCTTGAAGGAGAGCAGCACGATCAGGATGCCGCCGCACACGATCGCCGAGTCGGCGAGGTTGAAGACGGCGAAGTGCTTGGGCGCGATGAAGTCGACGACCGCGCCCTTGAAGACACCCGGGGAGCGGAAGATCCGGTCGGTGAGGTTGCCGAGCGCACCGCCGAGCAGCAGGCCGAGGGCGATCGCCCAGGGCAGGCTGTAGAGCTTGCGGGCGAGCCGGGCGATCACCACGATGACGACTGCCGCGATCACCGTGAAGATCACGGTGAAGGCCTCGCCGAAGCCGAAGGCCGCGCCCGCATTGCGGATCGCCTCGAAGCGCAGCCAGTCCCCGATGACCTCGATGGGCTCGTGGTGCTCCAGCCTGGCGACCACGATCATCTTGCTGATCAGGTCGAGGGCGTACGCGAACCCGGCGACCGCGAAGAGCACGGCGATCCGCCGCCTGCCGCGGGGCCGCTCCGCCGTGGCGTCCCCCTCGTCGCTGCCGGACCCGCCGGCCGGGGTCCGTTCCGGCTCGGCACCGGGCCGGTCCTGCGACGCGGCGTCGTCGCCGGGCCGCTCCTGCTCGGCCCGCGCCGCGTCCGGGGTGCCCGGCGTACCGATGATGCGCTCCGCCTCTGCCACGTGAGTCCCTCAACCTAGGTGCCTGACTGAGCACGAGGGTACGGCACGCCGCCGACGGCGCACGTGCTCAGGAGGCATCCGGAGGGCAATCGGCGGATCAGTAACGCCGCTCCTGCTTCTGCTTGCACTCGACGCACAGGGTGGCCCGGGGGAAGGCCTGCATACGGGCCTTGCCGATGGGGTTGCCGCAGTTCTCGCACAGGCCGTACGTACCCGCGTCGAGGCGTTGCAGGGCGTGCTCGGTCTGGGTGAGCATCTCGCGCGCGTTGGCGGCCAGGGCCAGCTCGTGCTCGCGCGTGATGTTCTTCGCGCCGGTGTCGGCCTGGTCGTCCCCGGCGCCGTCCCCGGAGTCGCGCATCAGGCCGACCAGGGACGACTCGGCGTTGGCGATCTCGGCGCCCAGCCGCTCCATCTCGGACGTCAGCTCGGCGCGGGCCTCCTCGACCTCTTCCGGGGTCCAGGGGTCCTCACCGGGGCGCACCGCGAGGTCGCCCGGCTCCGCCGCGGCGACGCGCGCCTTGGGGACAGCCGTCTTCGCCGCCGCGGCCTTCCCAGGGGTCTTCTTCGCAACCACCGTCGTGGCTCCCGTCTGCTTCGCGGCCCGCGCCGCGCCCGCCTTCTTGCCCGAACCCCGCCCGCCCGCCCCTGGCGGGGCGTGCTCCTGCCCGGCCCCGGTCCGCGCCGCGGCACCAGCCGCCGCGCCCCCGGATGCCGTCACCTTCGCGCCGCCCTCCTCCTCGTCCCCCGCACGCGCGGAGACGGCCCTCTTCCGGGCCCCACCCGCCTTCGCGGACGCCAGCTTCCTACCCACGACCTCGTCACCGGCCACCGTCTCCCCGCCCCCGGCCTTCTCCCCGGGCACCGCTTTCTTGGCCGCGGCCTTCTTCGCGGCCTTCTTCGCGACCGGCTCCTTGGACGCCGGGGCCTTCTTCGCGGCCTTCCTGGGCCCCGCGGCCTTCTCGGCGACGGCTTCCGCAGGCACCGCGGGCTTCTTCGCGGCGGTCTTCTTGGCGGCGGCCTTCCCCGGCTCCGCCGCCTTGTTCCCCACCGCCCCGCCGGCCGCCGCGGTCTTCTTCGCGGCCGCCTTCTTCGGCTCCCCGGCCTCCGCGGCAACCGCGGCCTTCTTGGCCGCCTTCTTCCCCACGGCTTCAGCCGCCGCTTCCTCCCCGGCGACCGCCTTCCTCGGCGCCGCGGTCTTCTTCGCGACGGTCTTCTTCGCGACGGTCCTACCGGCGGCAGCCTTCTTCGCGGCAGCCTTCTTGGCCGGACCCCTCCCGGTGACGGTGACGGCGTCAGCCTTCTTCGCGGGCGCCTTCCCGCCCCGGCCCGCCGCCGACCCCATCGCCGACGCCCCGGGGTCCTCCCCGTCCTGCGACGTCCCCCCGCCCATTCCGGCCGAGGCCACGCCCCGCAGCTGCTTCACGCTCTCCACGGCCTTGTCGACCGCGCGCTTCGCCGCCGAGGCCATGCCCTGCGCGCCCGTCCTGCCGTTCGCGCCCTTGTCCGCCCCGCCGGGGGCGTGCCTCGACCTGCCGGACGCCGACTGCTCTGCGGCGGTCTTTTTCGCCACCATGGCCGCGGCCCCTTCACATATTGTGATCTTGCACGCGAATCGTGCTGGGACGATAAATCGACTCGACGGCCGCGGCAACGGGGCACGCCGCCCGAATCGCCCACCCCGCGACCGCCACGCGCCCGGCATGCATGCGTTGTGCCCAGCTCCCCGCGGGGTAATCCGCCAAGCCGGACATCGCAGGATCCGACTTCACATAATTGACCAATCGGGTCAAAATACACCCACATCATCGCCGCGCAAAATACGGGCCGCCCCGCTCCATTGGGCGCCGTACACTGGGCGGAGCGAAAGGCGTGGATGGGGACGAGTAGCGGCGTACGCAGCCCAGAGCGACCCGGGGACGGTGGAAGCCCGGGGGCGAGCGCGACGTGAAGATCACCCCGGAGTCGCCGGAGGAAAGCCCCGCTCACGAGCGAGGGCCGTAGAACCGGTGTCGCGACCCAATGAGGGGGCTCACCGACGCACACCCCGCGCCGGCGAGCCAAGGAGGGTGGTACCGCGGGAGCGCGCCAAAGCGGCGTAGGAAGTCGGAGCTCTCGTCCCTCCGGACGGAAGGCAGCAAGTCCGCCGGAGGAAGCTCGCTGATGACAACGCCGACGTACCGCCAGGTGCCCGCCCAGGTCGACCTGCCCGCCCTCGAGCACGCCGTGCTCGACTTCTGGCGCGAGCAGAAGATCTTCGCCAAGAGCCTGGAGCAGTCCGAGGGCCGCCCCGAGTGGGTGTTCTACGAAGGCCCCCCCACCGCGAACGGCATGCCGGGCGCCCACCACATCGAGGCCCGCGTCTTCAAGGACGTCTTCCCCCGCTTCCGCACCATGCGCGGCTACCACGTGGCCCGCAAGGCCGGCTGGGACTGCCACGGCCTGCCGGTGGAGCTGGCGGTGGAGAAGGAGCTGGGCTTCTCCGGCAAGAAGGACATCGAGGCGTACGGCATCGCCGAGTTCAACGACAAGTGCCGCGCCTCCGTGCTCCGCCACACCGACGCCTTCTCCGAGCTGACGACCCGCATGGGCTACTGGGTCGACCTCGACGAGGCGTACGTGACCATGGAGCCCGAGTACATCGAGTCCGTCTGGTGGTCGCTGAAGGAGATCTTCAACAAGGGCCTCCTCGTCCAGGACCACCGCGTCGCCCCCTGGTGCCCCCGCTGCGGCACCGGCCTGTCCGACCACGAGCTGGCCCAGGGCTACGAGACGGTCGTCGACCCCTCGGTCTACGTCCGCTTCCCCCTCACCTCCGGCCCCCTCGCCGGCGAGGCCGCGCTCCTGGTGTGGACGACCACCCCGTGGACCCTCGTCTCCAACACCGCCGTGGCCGCCCACCCCGACGTCACCTATGTCGTCGCGACCGACGGCGAGGAGAAGCTCGTCGTCGCCGAGCCGCTGGTGGGCAAGGCCCTCGGCGAGGGCTGGGAGACCACCGGCGAGACCTTCACGGGTGCCGAGATGGAGCGCTGGACGTACCGGCGCCCCTTCGAGCTGGTCGAGTTCCCCGAGGGCACCGAGGCCCACTTCGTTGTCAACGCCGAGTACGTCACCACCGAGGACGGCACCGGCCTCGTCCACCAGTCCCCCGCCTTCGGTGAGGACGACCTCAAGGTCTGCCGCTCCTACGGCCTGCCGGTCGTGAACCCGGTGCGCCCGGACGGCACCTTCGAGGAGGACCTCCCGCTCGTCGGCGGTGCCTTCTTCAAGAAGGCGGACGAGAAGCTCACCGAGGACCTCGGCGAGCGCGGCCTGCTCTTCCGGCACCTGCCGTACGAGCACAGCTACCCGCACTGCTGGCGCTGCCACACCGCGCTGCTCTACTACGCGCAGCCGTCCTGGTACATCCGCACGACGGCCGTCAAGGACCGCCTGCTCGCGGAGAACGAGCGGACCAACTGGTTCCCGGACACCGTCAAGCACGGCCGCTACGGCGACTGGCTCAACAACAACATCGACTGGGCCCTGTCCCGCAACCGCTACTGGGGCACCCCGCTGCCGATCTGGCGCTGCGAGGACGACCACCTCACGGTCGTCGGCTCCCGAGCCGAGCTCACCGAGCTGACCGGCACCGACCAGTCGGGCCTCGACCCGCACCGCCCGTTCATCGACGACGTCACCTTCGCCTGCCCCGAGTGCGAGAAGACGGCCACGCGCGTCCCGGAGGTCATCGACGCCTGGTACGACTCGGGTTCGATGCCGTTCGCCCAGTGGGGCTACCCGTACAAGAACAAGGAACTCTTCGAGTCCCGCTACCCGGCGCAGTTCATCAGCGAGGCCATCGACCAGACGCGCGGCTGGTTCTACACGCTGATGGCGATCGGCACCCTGGTCTTCGACAAGTCGTCGTACGAGAACGTCGTCTGCCTCGGCCACATCCTCGCCGAGGACGGCCGCAAGATGTCCAAGCACCTGGGCAACATCCTGCAGCCGATCCCGCTCATGGACCAGCACGGCGCGGACGCCGTCCGCTGGTTCATGGCCGCCGGCGGCTCCCCCTGGGCGGCCCGCCGCGTCGGTCACGGCACCATCCAGGAGGTCGTGCGCAAGACCCTCCTCACCTACTGGAACACGGTCGCCTTCCAGGCCCTGTACGCCCGCACGTCGAACTGGGCCCCGTCCGCGGCCGACCCGGCCCCGGCCGACCGCCCGCTGCTCGACCGCTGGTTGCTGTCCGAACTGCACGCGCTGACCGACCAGGTGACCCAGTCCCTGGAGGCCTACGACACCCAGCGCGCCGGCAAGCTGCTCTCCGCGTTCGTCGACGACCTGTCGAACTGGTACGTGCGCCGCTCCCGGCGCCGCTTCTGGCAGGGCGACAAGGCGGCGCTGCGCACCCTGCACGAGGTCGTCGAGACGGTGACCAAGCTGATGGCCCCGTTGACCCCGTTCATCACCGAACGGGTCTGGCAGGACCTGATCGTGCCGGTCACGCCCGGGGCTCCGGAGTCGGTGCACCTGTCCTCCTGGCCGGAGGCCGACCTGACCGCCGTCGACCCGGAACTGTCGCGGCACATGCTGCTGGTGCGCCGCCTGGTGGAGCTCGGCCGGGCCACCCGCGCGGAGTCGGGCGTCAAGACGCGGCAGCCGCTGCGGCGCGCGCTGATCGCCGCCACGGGCTTCGACGCGCTCTCCCCCGAACTGCACACGCAGATCACGGAGGAGCTGAACGTCGAGTCGCTCGCGTCGCTGAGCGAGGTCGGCGGCTCCCTGGTCGACACGACCGCCAAGGCCAACTTCCGCGCGCTGGGCAAGCGGTTCGGCAAGCGGGTCCAGGACGTCGCCAAGGCCGTGGCGAACGCCGACGCGGCCGCGCTCTCCCTCGCCCTGCGCGAGGGCACGGCGTCCGTGGAGGTCGACGGCGAGACCGTCACGCTGGCCCCCGACGAGGTCATCATCACGGAGACCCCGCGTGAGGGCTGGTCGGTGGCCTCGGACTCGGGCGCCACGGTCGCCCTCGACCTGGAGATCACGGAGGAGCTGCGCCGCGCGGGCCTCGCGCGGGACGCGATCCGCCTGATCCAGGAGGCCCGCAAGAACAGCGGCCTCGACGTCTCCGACCGCATCGCGCTGCGCTGGACCGCGACCGACCCGGCGCTGATCGCCGCGCTCGACGACCACGCCACGCTGATCGCCGAGGAGGTCCTGGCGACGGACTTCGCCCAGGGCGAGGCGGACGACAGCTACGGTGCTCCGTTCACGGACGAGCCGCTGGCGCTGACGTTCCGCCTGCGCAAGCAGTAGCACCCACGCCGAAGGCCCGGGCCCACCGGAAAAATCTTGGTGGGCCCGGGCCTTCGGCGTGGTGTGCACCCCTACAACTGCGCCCACATCCGAACACACACGGCAAATACCGTGAACACGCGTAGCACAAGGGCGGGGCCCCGGATCGGAATCCGGGGCCCCGCCCTATGAACGCTGCCGACGTCTACGCCGTACTACCGACCGTCAGTTGTCGTCCTCGTCGATGAGGAACCCACGCATCGGCGAGGGGGCCTGACCCATCGGCGACGGGCCCTGCGGCCGCACCGGAGCCATCGGCTGGGTCATCGCCGGGGACATCTGCTGCTGGCCACCGTAGGACGGGCCGGCCGGCGAGGGACCGCCACCCATCGTCGGGTTGCCGCCGTAGGACGGGGCACTCGCGCCGGCCGGGGCCATCGAGGGTGCCGGGGACGGCGGGAGGGACGCGGTCGCGGGGGTCCGCGGCGGGGCGAGCGAGTCGTCCGCCTGGGTCTCCAGCTGACGCAGCTGCGACTCCAGGTAGGACTTCAGGCGCGTGCGGTACTCCCGCTCGAAGCCGCGCAGGTCCTCGACCTTGCGCTCCAGCGTGGCGCGGGCGGACTCCAGCGAGCCCATCGCGACGCGGTGCTTCTCCTGGGCGTCCCGCTCCAGCGCGTCGGCCTTGGCGCGGGCGTCCCGCTCCAGGCCCTCGGCGCGCGAACGAGCCTCTCCGACAATCTTGTTGGCCTCGGAACGGGCCTCCGCGATCGCCTGGTCGGCGGTCTGCTGGGCAAGCGACAGGACGCGCGCGGCACTGTCACCACCGGGGCCCTGACCGGGCATACCGGGGCCACCCATCGGACCACCCATGGGACCCGGGCCCATCTGGCCCTGCATCGGTCCCTGGCCCATCGGTCCCTGGCCCATCGGACCCTGGCCCATCGGACCCTGACCCATCGGACCCTGACCCATCGGGCCGGGACCCTGCGGACCCTGACCGCCGGGACCGGCGGGCAGCTGCGGGGCACCGCTCGGCAGCTGGGGCGGACCACCCATGGGGCCACCCATCTGCTGCTGCGGCGGGCCCGATATGCCGGCGGGTACCGGAGCGCCGGGACCTCGCATGCCCTGCTGCGGCATCCCCTGCGGCGGCATGCCCTGCCCGGGCATGCCCTGCTGGGGCATCCCCTGCTGCTGGTCCTGCCCCTCCGGGGGCTTGCGCATGTTCTGCTGGTTCTGCGCGGCGGCGCGGGTGGCCGCGGCCAGCTTGGCGCGCAGGTCCTCGTTCTCGCGCAGCAGACGGGTCAGCTCGGCTTCGACCTCATCGAGGAAGGCATCGACCTCGTCCTCGTCATAGCCTTCTCGGAGGCGGACGGTCGTGAACTGCTTGTTCCGCACGTCCTCGGGGGTCAACGGCATCTCTTCACCTCAACGTAGTCGTCGGCATTCGGCAAGACCGTAGTTCACATCGCTCACAGCCGACTCACGATCGAGATCAGGATGTAGACGATGATCATCAGTACGAAGAAGGACAGGTCGAGCGCCACGCCCCCGAGACGCAGCGGCGGAATGAACCGCCGCAGAAGCTTGAGCGGTGGATCAGTGACAGTGTAGGTGGCCTCCAGAACGACCACCATCGCCTTGCCGGGTTGCCATGAGCGGGCGAACTGGAAGACGTAGTCCATGACCAACCGGAAGATGAGCACGATGAGGAAGCACATCAGCGCGATGTAGACGACATCCAGGACCACGCTCATGACCCTTGCTTCCCTCTCCCCTGATCCATGCTCTGGGTACTGCTCGGTGATGCTTGTACTGATGTTTCCGGTCGTACGTCTCAGCTCTGGTTGAAGAACCCGCCCTCTGCGATGCGGGCCTTGTCCTCCGCCGTGACATCGACGTTAGCAGGAGACAACAGGAACACCTTCTGCGTCACCCGCTCGATACTGCCGTGAAGACCAAACACCAAACCCGCCGCAAAGTCGACAAGTCGCTTGGCATCTGTGTCATCCATCTCAGTCAAGTTCATGATCACCGGGGTGCCCTCACGGAAGTGTTCCCCGATGGTACGGGCTTCGTTGTAGGTCCGCGGGTGAAGTGTGGTGATCCGGTACGGCTCTCGTTCCGACACGACCTTGGGCATGATCACCGGTGCGTTCTTCTCCAGGCTCTGACGTTCTTGTGTGATGGATGCCACGGGCGCGATGCGCGCCGGACGTCCGGATTCCGCGGGAAGCGAAGCGGCGTGGGCGACCGGCTCGCGCGGCGCCGGAGGCTGCACCATGCGCACCGGTTCGTCCCTTTGGGACTGATGTGCACCGTGGGACTGGTGCGACGACTCGTGGCGCCGGTGGTCCCGCTCGGGCTCCGGGTCGAGTTCGGGTTCGAAGTCGTCGTCGGGGTCGAATCCCCGGCCGTCGTACCCATCGTCCTCCACGAGGCCGAGGTAGACCGCCATCTTGCGCATCGCGCCGGCCATGCTCTGAGTCCTCCGCTCTGTGGTGGATCGGCTGACGACTGCCAAATGCCCGCGATCCACGAGGTCGTTACGCCCGCCCTGCGACGGCAATGACCATATTTTCTGCTGTGGTCCGACTTCTTGGCGACGTTACCCGAGCCTGGGGCGGACTCCGAGTACCGCGGTGCCGACGCGCACATGTGTCGCTCCGGCGGCCACGGCCTGTTCGAGGTCCGCACTCATCCCTGCCGAGACCATGGTGGCAGCCGGATGGGTCCGGCGCATGTCAGTCGACAAATCCATCATCCGCTCGAACGCCGCCAGTTCGCGTCCCGCGAACTCCCCGGTGAGCGGCGCGACGGTCATCAGTCCGTCCAGCCGCAATCCCGGCGCCCCGGCCACGAGGCCGGCCAACTCCTCGACGCCGCCCGGGGCCACGCCGCCCCGCTCCCCGCGCGCGCTCTCGCCCGCGTCGAGCGCGACCTGGATCAGGCACCCGAGCTCACGCCCGGCGCGTTCGGCCTCCTTGGACAGAGCCGTGACGAGCCTGGAGCGATCCACGGACTGCACGACATCCGCGTACCCGACCACGGAGCGCACCTTGTTGGTCTGCAACTGACCGACGAAATGCCAAGTAAGGGGCAGATCCGAGCATTCCGCGGCCTTCGGTGCCGCGTCCTGGTCGCGGTTCTCGGCGACATGACGCACGCCGAGCTCCGACAGGATCCGCACATCGGCCGCGGGGTAGGTCTTGGTGACCACGATCAGGGTCACCTCCTCGCGCCGCCGTCCGGCGGCCGCGCACGCGGCGGCGATGCGCTCTTCCACATCTGCCAGATTCCTGGCGAGTTCGTCCTTACGGTCCGTCATGTCCGATCAGTCCAGCCACACATAGCCCGCGAGTCGACCGGTCGTGCGGTCGCGGCGGTACGAGAAGTGATCGCCCGACTCCAGTGTGCACACGGGCGACTGCTCCCGGTCACTCACCCCGAGCCGGGCGAGCTGGGCGTGCACTCCGGCGGCCACGTCGACCGCCGGCGTGCCCCAGCTCGTCTCGGCGTACGCCTCCGGCTCGACGGCGGCCACCTCGGCGCGCATCGCCTCCGGCACCTCGTAGCACCGGCCGCAGACGGCGGGGCCGGTGCGGGCGACGATCCGCTCCGGCTCGGCACCCAGTTCCATCATCGCGCGTAGCGCGGCCGGGACGACCCCGGCGACCATGCCGGGCCGGCCCGCGTGGGCGGCGGCGGCGACCCCGGCGACGGGGTCGGCGAGCAGGACGGGTACGCAGTCGGCGGTGAGGACACCGAGGGCCAGGCCCCGCTGCCGGGTCACCGTCGCGTCGACCGACGGGATCTTCGCCGCGGAGCCCCAGGGCCCGTCGACGACGGCCACGTCGTCGCCGTGCACCTGGTTCATCCAGACGACCCGCCCGGGGTCGAGCCCGAGGGACTTGGCCGCCAGCTCACGATTGGTCCGTACCGCTTCGGGGTCGTCCCCGACCGCCCCGCCGAGGTTGAGCTCCTCGTACGGAACGGCGCTCACCCCGCCCCACCTGTCGGTGAAAGCGAAGTGCGCGCCGTTCACGGTCTCGCGCTGTCCTATCACTTCAGGAAGTCCGGTACGTCCAGTTCCTCGGCCGCGCTGTCCGAGTAGGCGCGCGACGGCGGCACCGGCGGGGGTGCCTGGATCTCGCTCACCGGCTCGGGTGCGGGCTCCGGCTCCTCCTTCGGCTTGACGCTGCCGAGGGCGCCGAACGACGGGCGGCTCTCGGTCTGCTGCCGTGCCGGAGCCGGCTCCTCGCGCTTGGCGGAGGACGAGCCGAGGACGGTGTCCCGGCGGGCGGGGGGCTGGCCCCCGTCGAAACCGGCCGCGATCACGGTGACCCGGACCTCGTCGCCGAGGGCGTCGTCGATGACCGCGCCGAAGATGATGTTGGCCTCGGGGTGGGCGGCCTCGCTGACCAGCTGGGCGGCCTCGTTGATCTCGAACAGTCCGAGGTCCGAGCCGCCGGAGATGGACAGCAGCACGCCCCGGGCGCCGTCGATGGACGCCTCCAGGAGGGGCGAGGAGATCGCCATCTCGGCCGCGGCCACCGCGCGGTCGTCGCCGCGGGCCGAGCCGATGCCCATGAGGGCCGAACCAGCCTCCGACATGACCGACTTGACGTCGGCGAAGTCGAGGTTGATGAGGCCGGGGGTGGTGATGAGGTCGGTGATGCCCTGGACACCGGAGAGCAGGACCTGGTCGGCCGACTTGAAGGCGTCGAGGACCGAGACCTGGCGGTCCGAGATGGACAGCAGCCGGTCGTTCGGGATGACGATGAGGGTGTCGACCTCTTCGCGGAGTTCGGCGATGCCGTCCTCGGCCTGGTTGGCGCGGCGCCGTCCCTCGAAGGTGAACGGGCGCGTGACCACGCCGATGGTGAGGGCGCCCAGCGAGCGGGCGATGTTCGCCACGACGGGCGCGCCGCCGGTGCCGGTGCCGCCGCCCTCTCCGGCGGTCACGAAGACCATGTCGGCCCCCTTGAGGACCTCCTCGATCTCCTCGCGGTGGTCCTCGGCGGCCTTGCGGCCGACGGCCGGGTTGGCTCCGGCGCCGAGTCCGCGGGTGAGTTCCCGGCCGACGTCGAGCTTCACGTCGGCGTCGCTCATCAACAGCGCCTGCGCGTCGGTGTTGATGGCGATGAACTCGACACCCTTGAGACCGACCTCGATCATCCGGTTGATGGCATTGACACCACCGCCGCCGACACCGATGACCTTGATGACTGCGAGGTAGTTCTGCGGTGCTGCCACGTCGAAGGCCTCTCGCCTCGAATTACGTGCCGTCGTCTCGCGGTGCCCCGCGGTCCGACGACTGATGCCGAATGGGACGGTCCGTAACGCCGACCCGAACCCTAACGCTGAAGTTTAGGGTTACCAGTGTGTGTGTTCCCTGGAGTCTTCTGAACAGGACACTAAGTCGACAAGTGGCGCACGTTCAACGAACACGCCGAACCTCCCGTTTTTCTTTTCACCCTATGTGATCAGCCGTAGCGCTGCCCAACCAGGGTGCTGGCCTGCGCTGATGTGCGTCAACTCCCTGATGACGCAGGGGCGGTGGGAACGCTGACGTCGAAGTGCCGGGCACCGGAGGCGGCTTTCATCAGGGCGGTGAGACTACGGGCCTTCGCCCGCCCCTTCTCGCCACTCCCCCACTCGACCGTGCGTCCGCCGGTCAACTCCAGTGAGATGTCGTCGAAGGAGCGGACCTTGACGACCCGGGTGTCCTGGGCGACCGCCGGGGGAATCGCGGCGGTGACCCGGACCGCCTCGCGCACCAGGCGCTGCTCTCCGAAACGCCGGTGACTGGGCGCGGCCGAACCCGACCGGGACACCGTCAATTCCAGGAGCGGAACGCCTTTCGGGGCCTCAGAAACCGTGGCGAAACGGACACCCTCGTCGTCCACTTCGATGAACTCGCGGCCCTTTTCGACGAGCAGGACCGGGGTCCGCTCGGTCACTTTCAGACTGATTCCATGCGGCCAGGAACGCACCACCCGAACCGCGTCAATTCGGGGCAATTTCCGGCGCAGTCGCGTCTCGATCCGGTAGGTGTCGACGGAAATCAGCGGGGCGCCGACCGGTACGTCGGCGGCCTCACGCACCTGCGCGGGCGTCAGGACGCCGGTCCCCGAGACGGTGACCCGCTCCACACGCGTCCACTGCGCGCCGTACAGGAGCCAGCCGACGCCGGCGCCGAGAAGAATCAGGACAAGCCCAAGAATGATGATCGTACGAAGCCTGGGCAGCCTCAACCTCCGGACGGGGGGCGGGCCGGACGTCTCCTGCTGGCGTGCACCGCGCTCGGCGGTGGTCGGTCCGGCCACGCTCCCTGCCTTCCGTTCAAACGTGCCTAACGGTGTGCACGGTGGGCGGCGATCGCCTCGTACACCATGCCGACGAGGAGTTCGTCGGCGTCCCGGCGGCCGAACTCACCGGCGGCGCGGGACATCTCGTACAGCCGGTGCGGGTCGGCGAGCACGGGCAGGACGTGTCGCTGCACCCACTCCGGGGTGAGTTCCGCGTCGTCGACCAGCAGGCCGCCGCCGGCCTTGACCACCGGCTGGGCGTTCAGCCGCTGTTCGCCGTTGCCGATGGGCAGCGGGACATAGGCGGCCGGCAGTCCGACGGCGGAGAGCTCGGCGACGGTCATCGCGCCGGCGCGGCAGAGCATCATGTCGGCCGCGGCGTACGCGAGGTCCATCCGGTCCAGGTAACTTACCGGGATGTACGGGGGCATCCCCGGCATCTGGTGGACCTGCGGCAGTTCGTTCTTCGGGCCGACCGCGTGCAGGATCTGGATCCCGGCCTGCTGGAGCCACGGGGCGACCTGCTGGACCACCTCGTTGAGCCGCCGGGCGCCCTGCGAGCCGCCGGTGACCAGCAGCGTGGGCAGGTTGGGGTCGAGGCCGAACATCGCGCGGGCCTCCGGACGGGCGGCGGCCCGGTCCAGGGTGGCGATGGAGCGGCGCAGCGGGATGCCGATGTAGCGGGCGCCGCGCAGCTTGCTGTCAGGGGTGGAGACGGCGACCTGGGAGGCGTACCGGGAGCCGATCTTGTTGGCGAGGCCGGGGCGGGCGTTCGCCTCGTGGATCACGATCGGCACGCCGAGCCGCTTGGCGGCCAGGTAGCCGGGCAGGGCGACGTAGCCGCCGAAGCCGACCACCGCGTCCGCCTTGGTGCGTTCCAGGATCTGCTCGGCCGCCTTGATCGTGCCGCGCAGCCGGCCCGGGACGGTGATCAGCTCGGGAGTGGGCTTGCGCGGCAGCGGGACGGCCGGGATCAGCGCCAGCTCGTAGCCGCGTTCGGGGACGAGCCGGGTCTCCAGGCCGCGCTCCGTGCCGAGGGCCGTGATCCCCACCGTCGGGTCCTGCCTGCGCAGCGCGTCCGCGAGGGCGAGCGCGGGCTCGATGTGGCCGGCGGTCCCCCCACCAGCGAGTACGACATGCACCGAAATTCACCGCTCTCCGGACGAGCGCGCCGTGGCGCGCCGTCGCATCGTGTTCCAACTCCGGGGACTCCGATTGGACGCAGTACCCCCGGCCCCCCGCTTTCTACCAAAGCGGGGTTGCCGCATCGCAAGCGCCGCCCGCGCAGCGGGCTCGTCGCGCGCGAAGGCGATCAGCAACCCGATGGCGAACATGGTCGGCAGCAGGGCGGATCCCCCGTAGGAGAACAGCGGGAGGGGGACTCCGGCGATCGGCAGCAGGCCGAGCACCGCACCGATGTTGATCACGGCCTGCGCCGTGATCCAGGTGGTCACGCCTCCCGCGGCATACCTGACGAAGGGGTCCTCCGTGCTTCCGGCCACGCGGATACCCGCATAGCCTAGAGCGGCGAACAGGGCGAGCACCGACAGCGTCCCCGCCAGGCCCAGTTCCTCACCGGTGACGGCGAAGATGAAGTCGGTGTGCGCTTCGGGGAGTTGCCCCCATTTTTCCACACTCGCGCCCAGTCCGGAACCGAAGAGTCCGCCGGAGGCCAGGGCATAGATGCCGTGCACGGCCTGCCAGCAGGAGCCGTCGGGGCCCATCTCGGTGGCGCCGATGCAGCGGAACCGGTCGAGCCGGTTGGAACTGCTCTGGATGAGGATCACGCCCAGCACCGCGGCGACCGCCAGCACGCCGACGAACAGCCGGGTCGGGGCGCCCGCCAGCCACAGCAGCCCGAACAGGATCGCCGTGAGGATGATCGCGGTGCCCATGTCGCCGCCGAGCATGATCAGGCCGAGCAGCATGAAGGCGACCGGCACCAGCGGCACCAGCATGTGCTTCCACTGCGCGAGCAGGTTCTTGTCCTGCTTGCGGGCGAGCAGGTCCGCGCCCCACAGCACCAGCGCCAGCTTGCCGAACTCGCTGGGCTGGAGCTGGAAGGAGCCCCCGAGGGAGATCCAGTTCTGGTTGCCGTTGACCGCCATCCCTATCCCCGGCACCTGCACCAGGGCCATCAGGAAGACCGCGCCGGCGATGATCGGGTAGGCGAGCGCCCGGTGCAGCTTCACGGGCATCCGGGAGGCGACGTACAGCAGCACCGCGCCGATCACGGCGGCCAGCAGCTGCTTGCGGAAGAAGTACGACCCGGGCAGGGACATCTGCAGGGCGGTGATCTGGGAGGCCGAGTAGACCATCACCAGGCCGAGCACGGTGATCAGCAGGCTGCCGCCGAGGATGAGGTAGTACGCGGTCAGCGGCCGGTCCCAGGCCCGGCGCACGCGGATGTAGATCCGTACCGCGCGGTTCTCCCGTGGCGGACGGGGGGCGTCGGGCACATGGACGGGGCGAGGGACCGGAGGACGTCCGGTACGGCTGTTGGACATCAGCGGCTCCCACCGGCGGGGAGCCGAAGCCGACCAAGAGCGAGCCTCATCCGAGTCACCTGTCCCTCCAAGGGTCCCCACAGCACCCGCCGTGGCCGAGACCCGCCGTCAGGCGCCCGCGCCGAGTTCGCGAACCGCCTCCGCGAACGCGTCTCCTCGCTTGTTGTAGTCGGCGAACATGTCCATGGAGGCACAGGCAGGTGCCAGAAGCACCGTGTCTCCGGTGACGGCCAGGCGCCGCGCCTCCCGGACAGCCGCGAGCATCGCCCCAGTGTCGGTCCGGTCGAGGTCGACGACGGGTACTTCCGGCGCGTGTCGCGCCAGGGCTTCCCGGATCAGGGCGCGATCGGCGCCGATGAGCACGGCCCCGCGAAGCCGCTCGGCCGACTTGGCGACCAGCTCGTCGAAGGTCGCGCCCTTGGCCAGTCCGCCCGCGATCCACACGATCGACTCGTAGGCCGCCAACGAGGCCTCGGCGGCATGGGTGTTGGTGGCCTTGGAGTCGTCGACGTAGGCCACCCCTTCCACGTCGGCGACGTGCGCGATGCGGTGGGCGTCCGGGGTGAAGGCGCGCAGACCGTCCCGCACGGCGCGGGCGGGCACGCCGTAGGCACGGGCGAGGGCCGCCGCCGCAAGGGCGTTGGCGACGTTGTGCGGGGCCGGCGGGTTGACGTCGGAGACCTCGGCCAGCTCCTGGGCGTTCTTGTGGCGGTCCTCGACGAAGGCGCGGTCGACCAGGATGCCCTCCACGACGCCGAGTTGGGACGGCGCCGGGGTGCCCAGCGTGAAGCCGACGGCCCGGCAGCCCTCCTCGACGTCCGCCGCGCGCACCAGGTCCTCGGTGGCCTTGTCGGCCGCGTTGTAGACGCAGGCGACGCGATTGCCCTCGTAGACGCGGCCCTTGTCGGCGGCGTAGGCCTCCATGGAGCCGTGCCAGTCGAGGTGGTCGGGAGCGAGGTTCAGCACGGCCGCGGAGTGGGCGCGCAGCGAGGGCGCCCAGTGCAGCTGGTAGCTGGACAGCTCGACGGCGAGGACGTCGTAGCGCTCCTCGCCGAGCACCGCGTCCAGCAGCGAGACGCCGATGTTGCCGACGGCGGCGGTGCGCAGTCCGGCCGCCCGCAGGATCGAGGCGAGCATCTGGACGGTCGTGGTCTTGCCGTTGGTGCCGGTGACGGCGAGCCAGGGGGCGGCGTCGGGGCCGCGCAGCCGCCAGGCCAGTTCGACGTCGCCCCAGACCGGGACCCCGGCCTCGGCCGCCGCCGCGAACAGTGGCTTGTCCGGCCTCCAGCCCGGCGCGGTGACGATCAGCTCGGTGCCCTCGGGCAGGGTGTCGCCGTCGCCGAGGCGGACGGTGACTCCGAGCGCCTCCAGCTCCGCGGCCTGGGCCCGGGCGCGCTCGTCGGCGCCGTCGTTGACGACGGTGACGTGCGCGCCGAGGCCGTGCAGGACCTTGGCCGCCGGGACGCCGGAAACGCCGAGCCCGGCGACGGTGACGTGCTTGCCCTTGAGCTCCGAGGAGGTCACTTTTCCGCTGCCCATCCCGCGTAGAAGAGGCCCAGTCCGACAATCACACAGATGCCCTGAATGATCCAGAAGCGGACCACGACGAGGACTTCGGACCAGCCCTTGAGTTCGAAGTGGTGCTGCAGTGGCGCCATCCGGAAGACGCGCTTGCCGGTGAGGCGGAACGACCCGACCTGGATGACCACCGACATGGTGATCAGCACGAACAGACCGCCGAGGATGGCCAGCAGCAGCTCCGTGCGGGAGCAGATGGCCAGACCGGCGAGGACACCGCCGAGCGCCAGGGAGCCGGTGTCACCCATGAAGATCTTGGCCGGCGAGGTGTTCCACCATAGGAAGCCGAGGCAGGCGCCCATCAGCGCCGAGGCGACCACGGCGAGGTCGAGCGGGTCGCGCACCTCGTAGCAGGCGCCCGGGTTGGTCAGGGTGCCGGCGTTGGCGCAGGACTCCTGGAACTGCCAGACGCCGATGAAGGTGTAGGCGCCGAAGACCAGCACGGAGGCGCCGGTGGCGAGGCCGTCGAGGCCGTCGGTGAGGTTCACGCCGTTCGACATCGCGAGGATCATGAACAGCGCCCAGATGACGAACAGCACCGGGCCGATCGTCCAGCCGAAGTCGGTGATGAACGACAGCTTGGTGGAGGCCGGGGTGTTGCCGCGGTTGTCGGCGAACTGGAGCGACAGCACCGCGAAGGCGATACCGACGATCAGCTGGCCGGCCATCTTCGCCTTGGCCCGCAGACCCAGCGAGCGCCGCTTGACGATCTTGATGTAGTCGTCCAGGAAGCCGACCAGACCCATGCCGGCCATCAGGCCGAGCACCAGCAGACCGGAGAAGGTCGGCGGCTTGCCGGTGATCACCTTCGACAGGAAGTACGCGGCGATCGTGGCGAAGATGAAGGCGATACCACCCATGGTGGGCGTACCGCGCTTGCTGGCGTGCTCGCGCGGACCGTCGTCGCGGATGTACTGGCCGTAGCCCTTGCGGGCCAGCAGCTTGATCAGCAGCGGTGTGCCGACCAGCGTCAGGAACAGGCCGATGACGCCCGCGAACAGGATCTGATTCATCATCGGGCGGCGACCTCACCCTCGGCACCCGTGGCGAGCAGCGCCTCGGCGACACTCTCCAGCCCGACCGAACGGGACGCCTTCACGAGGACGACGTCCCCCGGGCGCAACTCGCTGCGCAACAGGTCGACCGCCGCCTGTGCGTCGGACACGTGCACCGACTCCTCACCCCACGAACCCTCGTTATATGCGCCCAGTTGCAGCCAGGCGGCTTCCCTGCCCCCGACCGCGACGAGCTTGCTGACGTTGAGCCGGACGGCGAGCCGCCCGACCGCGTCGTGCTCGGCGAGCGCCTCGTCCCCGAGCTCGGCCATCTTGCCGAGCACCGCCCACGTACGACGCCCCCTGCCCATGGCCACCAAGGCGCGCAGGGCGGCCCGCATGGACTCGGGGTTCGCGTTGTAGGCGTCGTTGACGACCGTCACGCCGTCCGGGCGCTCGGTGACCTCCATACGCCAGCGGGAGAGGGAGTCTGCCTCGGAGAGCGCGGTGGCGATCTCTTCCGCGGACATGCCCAGCTCATGGGCGACGGCGGCCGCGGCGAGCGCGTTCGACACGTGGTGCTCACCGTACAGGCGCATGGTCACATCACCGCACCCGGAGGGTGTGTGAAGGGTGAAAGAGGGCTGGCCGGAGTCCGTCAGACGCACGTTCTCGGCCCGTACGTCCGCTTCGTCGGCCTCTCCGAAGAGGACCACCTTGGCCTTGGTGCGCGACGCCATGGCGCGTACGAGGGGGTCGTCGGCGTTGAGGATCGCGGCGCCGCCGTCCTCCGCCGGCGGCAGCGCCTCGACCAGTTCGCCCTTCGCCTGCGCGATCTGCTCCCGGCCGCCGAACTCGCCGATGTGCGCGGTGCCGACGTTCAGGACCAGGCCGATTTTCGGTGGCGTCAGGCCGGTGAGGTACCGGATGTGGCCGATGCCGCGCGCGCCCATCTCCAGTACCAGGAACCGGGTTTCCTCGGTGGCGCTGAGCGCGGTCAGCGGCAGCCCGATCTCGTTGTTGAACGATCCGGGCGTCCACACCGTCGGCGCCTTGCGCTGGAGCACCTGCGCGATCAGGTCCTTGGTGCTGGTCTTGCCCGCGGAGCCGGTGAGCGCGACGAGGGTGGTGCCGAGCTCGCGCACGACGTGCCGGGCGAGGGCGCCGAGGGCGCTCTGGACGTCGTCCACGACGATCGCGGGCACGCCGACGGGACGCGACGCGAGTACCGCGACCGCGCCCGCCCCGACGACCTGTGCCGCGTAGTCGTGGCCGTCCACGCGTTCGCCGACGAAGGCGGCGAACAGGCTGCCGGGCACGACCTCACGTGAGTCCCGGACGACCGGTCCGGTCACCTGTGCCGACGGATCCGGTATGTCGTGCGTCTGCCCGCCGACGACTTCTGCGATCTCGGCGAGGGAGAGGGCGATCACAAGTTCATCCCCTGGGTCTTCTGGATTTTCATCCCTGGGTCTTCCGGATTGCTTCGCGCAGTACCTGGCGGTCGTCGAACGGACGGACCACCCCGGCGATGTCCTGGCCCTGCTCATGGCCCTTGCCCGCGACCAGTACGGTGTCCCCCGGCCGCGCCCGGCCGACGGCGGCGGCGATGGCGGCGGCCCGGTCCTCGAACAGCAGCACCTCTCCGCGTTCGTGCGCGGGCACCGTCGCCGCGCCCTGCAGCATGGTGGCGAGGATCGCGAGGGGATCCTCGGAGCGCGGGTTGTCGGAGGTCAGTACGGCCGTGTCGGCGAGCCGGGCCACGGCCGCGCCCATCGGCTCCCGCTTGGTGGTGTCCCGGTCGCCGCCGCAGCCGAGCACGACGTGCACCTGACCCTTGGTGACCTTGCGCAGCGCCTTGAGGACGGATTCGACGGCGTCCGTCTTGTGGGCGTAGTCGACGACCGCGAGGTAGTCCTGGCCGGCGTCCACCCGCTCCAGGCGGCCCGGCACCCCCGGCACGGCGGCGACGCCGTCGGCGGCGGTCTGCGGGTCGAAGCCGGCGGCCGCGAGCGCGACGATCGCGGCGAGGGTGTTCGCCACGTTGAACGGTCCCGGCAGCGGCGACCTGGCGCGGATCCGCGCGCCGTCCGGACCGACCACGGTGAACGGCGAGTCCAGCGGGCCGACCTCGACGTCCTCGGCCCGCCAGTCGGCGTCCGGGTGGCCCTCGGCGGAGTAGGTGACGACCGGGACGCCGGCCTCCCGGGCGAGCCGACGGCCGTACTCGTCGTCGACGTTGACCACGCCGAGCCTGCTGCGCTCCGGGGTGAACAGCTGTGCCTTGGCCCGGAAGTAGTCCTCCATGTCGGAGTGGAACTCCATGTGTTCCGGGCTGAGGTTGGTGAAGACCGCGACGTCGAAGACGCAGCCGTCGACCCGGCCGAGGACCAGCGCGTGGCTGGAGACCTCCATGGCGACCGCCTCGACCCCGCGTTCCCGCATCACGGCGAACAGGGCCTGCAGATCGGTGGCTTCGGGCGTGGTGCGCTCGGACTTGATGCGCTCGTCGCCGATCCGGGTCTCGACCGTGCCGATCAGACCGGCGCTGCGGCCCGTCCTGATCCCGCCCTCGACCAGATAGGCGGTGGTGGTCTTGCCGGAGGTGCCGGTGATGCCGATCTGGAGCAGCTCGCGGCCCGGGTGGCCGTAGATCGTCGCCGCCAGCTCGCCCATCTCCGCGCGCGGGTCGCCGACGGTGAGCACCGGCAGTCCGGTGGCGGCGGCGCGCTCGGCGCCGGCCGGGTCGGTCAGCACCGCGGCGGCGCCCAGACCGACGGCCTGGGTGACGAAGTCGGCGCCGTGCACGCGGGCGCCGGGCAGCGCGGCGTACAGGTCTCCGGGGCGGACGGCGCGCGAGTCATGGGTGATTCCCGTGACCGCGGCGGCTCCTTCCGGGGCGGTGACACCCAGCTGATCGGCGAGCTCCGCGAGGGGTGTGGCGGAGACCCGTTCCGGCCTCGGCGGTCCCGGGTAGGTCACGGGAACGTCCTTCTGAGTGGTGGGGGACTGATCAGCGTGTGGCACGGCGGTGAGCGTACCGGGCGCACCCGCTCCGGAGCGAAGTGAGGGGCGGGGGCTGCTCTGGTTCCCGGGATCGGGGGTGATCGTTGTCACGGATGGTTCCTGGGGGTGCTCGTGCTGCTCAGGGTTTGAAGGTGACCGGGAGCCTCGCGGGCCCGGCTCCCGTCGGCGGGACCTGGAGGGTCTTCAGGGCGAACTCCATCACCTGCTTGTAGACGGGGCCGCAGATCTGGCCCCCGAAGTAGCTGCCCTTGGTGGCGTTCTGGATGGCGCAGTAGACGGTGACGCGGGGCTTGTCCGCGGGTGCGAATCCGGCGAAGGACGAGGTGTAGCCGCGGTACTTGCCGGTGTCCGGATCCACACGGTTGGCGGTGCCGGTCTTGCCCGCGACCCGGTAGCCGGGGATGCGCGCCTTGGTGCCGGTGCCTTCCTCGTCGTCGACGACCGACTCCAGCATCCGGGCGAGCGTCGTGGCCGTCTTCTGGCTCACCACCCGTGTCCTGTCCGGTTCCGGGGCGGGCGTGAAGCGTCCGTCGGGCCCCTTGGTGCCGCGTACCAGCGTGGGTTCGACGCGCATGCCGCCGTTGGCGATGGTCGAGTACACGGAGGCCGCCTGCATCGCGTTGATGGACACGCCCTGGCCGAAAGGAATCGTGTACTGCTGCGACGTCGACCACTGGTCCGGCGGCGCCAGGATGCCCTTGGTCTCGCCGGGGAAGTCCAGCCCGGTGTAGCCGCCGATGCCGAACTTCCGCAGATACGTGTGGAGCACCCGGTTGGCCTCCGCCTGCGTCCTGCCGAGCTGCCCGGTGGCCAGGATGGTGCCGATGTTGCTGGACTTGGCCAGCACGCCGTTGAGCGTCAGGTACCAGGTCGGGTGGTCGATGTCGTCCTGGAACAGCCGGTCGCCCCGGTGCAGCCGGTTGGGCACGACGACGTGCGTCCGGGGCGTGGCGACGTTCTCCTCCAGCACGGCGGCCATCGACATGACCTTGGCGGTGGAGCCGGGCTCGAAGGCGTCCTGGAGGGCCGCGTTGCCCATGGCGGCCGCGTCGGCCGTGGTCAGGTCGTTGGGGTCGAAGCCGGGCGAGTTGGCCATGGCGAGGATCTCGCCGGTGCGGGTGTCCTGCACGATCACGTAGCCGCGGTCCGCGTCCGACTCCTCCACCTGCTCGGCGATGGCGTTCTGCGCGGCCCACTGGATGTCGCGGTCGATGGTCAGCTCGATGTCGGAACCGGGCACCGCGGGCGTCTCGGTGGAGCCGACCGTCGGCACCTGGAGGCCCCCGGACTGGGCGTAGCGGATCTTGCCGTCCTCGCCGGCCAGCTGCTCGTCCAGCTGCTGCTCGACACCGCCGCCGCCCTTGCCCTCGGCGTTGACCCAGCCCAGTATCCCGGCGGCCAGGTCGCCGTTGGGGTACACCCGCTTGCTGCTGGGTTCGGCGAGGACGCCGCCGAGCACGTTGACGGTGCTCCTGTCGGTCTCCGCCTTCGCGGCCAGCGCGGTCCTCAGGTCCTTGATCTGCTTCCAGACCTGCGGGGTCTGCCGCGTGGCGAGCCTGACGTAGCGGAGCTTGCTGTCCTTGGGGCGCAGCTTGCTCGTGAGCTCGGCCTGGTCCTTGCCGAGGATCGGCGCGAGGAGCGCCGCCGCCTGCTCGGGCGCGTCGTCGATCTTCAGCTGCTCGCGGGTGAACAGCGTGGGGTCGGCGGTGATGTCGTAGGCGTCGACGCTGGTCGCCAGGGCCACGCCGGTGCGGTCGGTGATCTCGCCGCGCTGGGCGGCGAGGGTGTGCACGACATACCGGTTCTGCTGGGCCTTGGCCGCGTAGGCGCTCGCGTCGACCGCCTGCACCTGGAGCAGCCGGACGACGAAGACCATCATCACGAGGGTCAGCGCGAAGCCGATCAGGCGCAGCCGGGGACGGGGGCTGCCGAGCCGGAGGGCGGGCGGGGCAGCGGGACGGGGCCGGCCGGGCCCCCGGGCCGAGCGGGCGCCGGGGCCGGGGCGCCGCCGGCCCGCCGGGTGGTCGGGCCGCGCGGGTCCGGGCACGCGGCGGCGCGGCGGTTCCCTGTCGGTCACTTCCGTCACCTGCCGGAGGGTGTGGGCGGGAGGGGGGCGGGGGGGCCGGCGGGCGCCCGGGAGGACGCGCCGGTGGGGGTGGCGGACGGTGCTGCCGTGCGGGTGGCCGAGGGCGTCGGGGTGGCGGTCGCCGCGGCCGTGGGGGCGGTGCGGGTGCCCATGGGCGCGGGTGAGCCGGACAGGGTGGGCGCGGGGCCGGTGGCCATCGCCTCGGGCGCGAGGACGAGGGGGTCGCGCGCGGAGGCCGGTTCGGCGGCGACGGCGGACGGGACACCCTTGACGGTGCCGTCGGGGTCGAGGAACGCGGGGTCCGAGCCGGGGACCATGCCGAGTTCGCGGGCGCGCCGCTGGAGGGCGTCGGGGGCCGAGTACGCGTTGATGTCGCGCTGCAGGGCCTGCTCCTCGTCGGTGAGGCTCTTGGTCTCCTTCTGGAGGTCGTCCAGCTGGAACGACCCTTCGCTGAGCGCGGAGTTCAGCACCAGCAGGCCGATGAGGCCGCCGCCGAGGAGCAGGACGACGAGCAGGACGAAGGGCGTCCGCGCGGCCTGCGCCCGTCCGGTGGGGAGCAGTTGCGCGAGCCGTGCCGCCCTTCCCCTCAGTTCGGGTTTCCTGCTCACTCACCCTCCCTTGGCGCGGATGCCGGATCCGGTCGTGCGGTGAGGGGGGACCGGGGACCCGCCGCGGGGTCCGCGGCCGAGCCCCCGCCCCGTCGGCTGCCTCACGAGACGTCCTCCCTGATCCGCTGGGCGGCGCGCAGTCGCGCCGGGGCCGCCCTGCGGTTCTCGGCGACCTCCTCCTCGGTGGGAAGTTCGGCACCACGGGTGAGCAGCTTGAGCCGGGGCTGGTACTGCTCGGGCACCACGGGCAGCCCGGGCGGGGCGGTGGTGGCGGCGCCCGCCGTGAAGACCTGCTTGACCAGCCGGTCCTCCAGCGAGTGGTACGACAGCACGGCGATCCGCCCGCCGACGTCCAGCGCCGCGACCGCCGCCGGGATCGCCCGCTCCAGCACGGACAGCTCGCCGTTGACCTCGATGCGCAGGGCCTGGAAGGTGCGCTTGGCCGGGTTGCCGCCGGTGCGCTTGGCGGCCTGCGGCAGCGCGTCCCGGATCAGCTCCACCAGCCGCGCGCTGTTGCTGAACGGCTCCTTCTCGCGCTCGCGCACGACGGCGGCCACGATGCGCTTGGCCTGCTTCTCCTCGCCGTACGCCCGCAGGATCCGCACCAGCTCGCCGGCCGGGTAGGTGTTGAGGACCTCGGCGGCGCTGACGCCGGTCGACTGGTCCATGCGCATGTCGAGCGGGGCGTCCTGCGCGTAGGCGAAGCCGCGGTCGGCCTCGTCGAGCTGCATGGAGGAGACCCCGAGGTCGAACAGGACGCCCTGCACGCGCGCGATGCCGAGCCTGTCCAGCACCTCGGGCAGCTCGTCGTACACGGCGTGCACGAGGTCGGCGCGCTCCCCGTACGGCGCGAGCCGCTCGCCGGACAGGCGCAGCGCCTCCTTGTCCCGGTCCAGGGCGACGAGGCGGGCCTCGGGGAAGCGGGCGAGGAGCGCCTCGCTGTGGCCGCCGAGGCCGAGCGTGCAGTCGACGACCACGGCTCCAGGCCGCTCCAGGGCGGGTGCCAACAGGTCCAGGCACCGCTGGAGCATCACCGGGACGTGTCGACTCTGGCTCAAGGGGCCCTCTCAGGTCCGGCGGGCCGCACGTACTGCCGGGTCCCCGTCCTCCCCCAGCGAGCTGGGGGACCCCCGGTGAAGGGAAGGCCCGCCGGCGCCGGAGGCGTCAGCCGGCCGGGAGCGGTGGAGGCCGAGCCGTACGTACGCGCCGCGCACGTGGGAGATCTCCGGCGGCCACGCCGGAATCCGGGGAATTCGCTGCAGCGGGGAGAGCCTCGCCTCCCGCTTCGCGTCACTTTAGTCCACCCTCTGTCCCGGTCAATCAACCGGCCTGCGCGTCGCGGCGGCCGTCGGCGACGACCCGCGCGCCGGCGAGGATCACTCGGAAGGCCGCACGGCGCCACGCGTGTGGGTTAGCTCACATCAAGGCCCGATGACGTTCTTTGTCCTGCCGCACAACAGGACCCGACCGTCCGTGACCAGTACCGTCATCACCATGACGACTTCTGCATCGGTTCCCGCCGGCCCTGAGGACGCCATAGCCGGCGTCGGCACCGTCACCGACCGTCTCGTCGAGGCCAACGAGCGCTACGCGGCCGCCTTCGGCGACCCGGGCATGGACGCCCGCCCGGTCCTCCAGGTCGCCGTGGTGGCCTGCATGGACGCCCGGCTCGACCTGCACGCCGCACTCGGCCTGCAGCTCGGCGACTGCCACACCATCCGCAACGCGGGCGGCGTCGTGACCGACGACGTGATCCGCTCGCTCACCATCAGCCAGCGCAAGCTGGGCACCCGCAGCGTGGTCCTCATCCACCACACCGGCTGCGGGCTGGAATCCCTCACCGAGGACTTCCGCACCGAACTGGAGGCGGAGATCGGCCAGCGTCCGGCCTGGGCGGTGGAGTCCTTCAAGGACGTCGACCAGGACGTCCGGCAGTCGATGCGGCGGGTGCGCACCTCGCCGTTCCTGCTCCACACCGACGACGTGCGCGGCTTCGTGTTCGACGTACGGACGGGCCTGCTGCGCGAGATCGACCCCGCGTGACCGCCGCCCGGGGCTCTCGTTCTTCGGGAATCCCGGGCACAGGGCAGAACAAATTGCCGTAAGACCCGACATATCGCGGCCAGTTGTCCACAGTCGAGTGACACGAATCGGTAACGGCAGCAAGAATGCGGGTGGTGGCGTCGCGCGGGACCATTCACGCGCGGTGTCCGTGTTTCGGGGTGGGCCGGATACGCATCGCAGAGCGTCGGCCCGTAAGAAAGAACGGGCCGAGGAGGGCCGGGTGACGACCTATGACGATCGAGCGAGCCTCACTGATCTGACTGCCACCGCGGATAGGGTCCGCGGTGCGGTGGAAGAAGTGATCGAGGGCAAGCCCGAGGTCGTGCGGCTTTCGCTGACCGTACTGCTCGCCGAGGGGCATCTTCTGATCGAGGACGTCCCCGGCGTGGGCAAGACGATGCTGGCCAAGACGCTGGCACGGTCCATCGACTGTTCGGTGCGGCGTATCCAGTTCACGCCCGACCTGCTGCCCTCGGACATCACCGGGGTGTCCATCTGGGACCAGCAGCGCCGGGACTTCGAGTTCAAGCCGGGCGCGATCTTCGCCCAGATCGTGATCGGCGACGAGATCAACCGCGCCTCGCCGAAGACCCAGTCCGCGCTGCTGGAGTCGATGGAGGAGCGCCAGGTCACCATCGACGGGCAGACCTACGAGCTGCCCAGCCCCTTCATGGTGGTCGCCACGCAGAACCCGGTCGAGATGGAGGGCACCTACCCCCTCCCCGAGGCGCAGCGCGACCGCTTCATGGCCCGGGTCTCCATCGGCTACCCGAGCGCGGAGGCCGAGCTGCAGATGCTGGACGTGCACGGCGGGGTGAGCCCGCTGGACGACCTCCAGCCGGTGGCGCACGCGCACGAGATCGTCAAACTGATAGAGGCGGTGCGCGGCGTCCACGTCGCCGAGAGCGTCCGGCGGTACGCGGTGGACCTGGTCGCGGCCACCCGCAACCACCCCGACCTCAGACTCGGCGCCTCCCCGCGCGCGACGCTGCACCTGCTGCGCGCGGCGAAGGCCTCGGCGGCCCTGGCCGGCCGGGACTACGCCCTGCCGGACGACGTCCAGGCCCTCGCGGTGGCCGTGCTGGCGCACCGCCTGCTGCCCACCGCGCAGGCCCAGCTCAACCGCCGCACGGCGGAGCAGGTGGTCCAGGAGATCCTGCAGCGCACCCCCGTGCCCTCGACACCCCAGCAGAACGCCTTCGGCGGGCTGGGCCACGGGGCACAGGCGTACGGCCAGCAGCCGCCCCGGAGGCTGTGATGACCGCCCCGGCGGCACCCGGGTCCGCCGACGCCGCCCAGGGCGACAAGGGCGGACCCCGCACGGCCCTGTCCGGTCTGACCACCCGCGGCCGGTCCTTCCTCGCCGCCGGGATCGCCGCCGCCGTGTGTGCCTACGTCCTCGGCCAGAGCGACCTGCTCCGGGTCGGCCTGCTGCTGGCGGCGCTCCCCCTGGTGTGCGCGACGGTGCTGTACCGCACGCGCTACCGGGTGGCCGGCAGCCGCAGGCTCGCCCCCGCGCGCGTGCCCGCCGGTGCCGAGGCGCGGGTCCATCTGCGGATGGACAACGTCTCCCGGCTGCCGACCGGCCTGCTGATGCTCCAGGACCGGGTGCCGTACGTGCTCGGCCCGCGCCCGCGTTTCGTGCTCGACCGCGTGGAGCCGGGCGGCCGCCGCGAGGTGTCCTACCGCGTCCGCTCCGACCTGCGCGGCCGCTATCCGCTGGGCCCGCTCCAGTTGCGCCTGACCGACCCGTTCGGGATGTGCGAGCTGACGCGGTCCTTCTCCACGTACGACACCCTGACGGTGATCCCGCGCGTGGAGCCGCTGCCGCCGGTGCGGCTGACCGGCGAGGCGAAGGGGTACGGCGACGGGCGGCTGCGCTCACTGGCGCTGGCGGGCGAGGACGACGTGATCCCGCGCGGGTACCGCTACGGCGACGACCTGCGCCGCGTGCACTGGCGCTCCACCGCCCGCTACGGCGAGCTGATGGTGCGCCGCGAGGAGCAGCCGCAGCGCGCGCGCTGCACGGTGCTGCTGGACACCCGGGGCGTCGCCTTCGCGGGCGCGGGCCCCGACTCCGCCTTCGAATGGGCCGTCGCCGGAACCGCGTCCGTGCTGGTGCACATGCTCGAACGCGGCTTCTCCGTCCGGCTGTTGACCGACACCGGCACGTCGGTGCCCGGCGAGGGTGCGGACGGCTTCGCCGGTGCGAGCCAGGAGTCGGCGGACGCGGCCGGACTGATGATGGACACCCTCGCGGTGATCGACCACTCCGACGGCACGGGCCTGTCGCGGGCGTACGACCTGCTGCGCGGCGGGCACGAGGGGCTGTTGGTGGCCTTCTTCGGCGACCTCGACGAGGAGCAGGCGGCGGTGGCCGCCCGGATGCGCCAGCGCACCGGCGGCGCGGTCGCCTTCGTCCTGGACAGCGCGGACTGGGTGCGGGAACCCCACGACGTGCCCGGCCCGTTGACCGGTGAGGAGGACCGGCTGCGGATGCTGCGCGAGGCCGGCTGGACGGCCGTGCGGGTCCCGCGCGGCGCGCCGCTGCACGAGCTGTGGCGCCAGGCGGAGCGGGAGCGCACGGGCGTCGTGGCGGCGGGCGGCACGGCCGGCGGGGAGGGGTGGTCATGAGCGGGCAGGCGCGGATGGCGCTGTGCGCCACGGCGGCGACGCTGATGGCCGCGTGCGCCCTGCTGCCCCTGGTCGACCAGGTCTCCTGGTTCCTCCAGGCGGCCGTCCTGCTGGCCCTCCAGACGGGAGTGGGCGCGGCCGCCCGGCGGGTGCCGCTGGCGCGTCCGCTGACGGTGACCGTGCAGACCCTGGTCACGCTGATGCTGCTGACCCTGGTCTTCGCCCCGGAGTACGCGATCATCGGGGTGATCCCCGGCCCCGACGCCTTCGTGCACTTCGCCGACCTGCTCCAGCAGGGCACCCAGGACGTCGGGCGGTACGCCATCCCGGCACCGCTGTCCGTCGGCATCAAGCTGATGCTCGTCGGCGGCGTGCTGGTGATCGGGCTCGCCGTCGACGTGCTCGCGGTGACCTTCCGCAGCGCCGCCCCTGCCGGGCTCCCGCTGCTCGCGCTGTACTCGGTGGCCGCGGGTCTGTCCGACGGCGCCGGCGGCTGGGTGTGGTTCCTGATCGCGGCGGCCGGCTATCTGATGCTGCTGCTCGTGGAAGGGCGCGACCGGCTGTCGCAGTGGGGCCGGGTGTTCGGCGGCGCGCAGCGCGGCCGCGGCGGGGAGCCGAGCGGTCCGGTGGCACCGGTGCGCGCGGGGCGGCGGATCGGTGTGGTGGCGCTGGGCATAGCCCTGGCCGTCCCGCTGGCCCTGCCCGCGATGGACGGCGGCCTGCTGGACCCCGCCGGGACGGGTGTCGGCACGGGCGGCCAGGGCGGCGGCACGATCTCCGCGGTGAACCCGCTGGTGTCCCTGCGCGACAGCCTGAACGTCGAAGAGGACCGCACGGTCATGACCCTGCGCACCAGCACCGGCGACCTCTCCCACATGTATCTGCGGATCGTGTCTCTCGACGACTTCGACGGCACCACCTGGAAGCCCTCCCGGCGGAACATCGTCGCGGTGCCGGACGAGCTCCCGACCCCCGCGGGCCTCGGCCCGGACGTCCGGCGCGCCGAGGTCCGCACCCGGATCGCGGCCTCGGACTCGTACGCGCAGGACTGGCTGCCGATGCCCTATCCGCCGAGCGGCGTGGAGGTCGACGGCAACTGGCGCTACGAGCCGGTCGGCATGACGCTCGTCGGCGACCACGGCCAGACGACCCGCGGCTCCACCTACGAGGTGACCAGCCTCGACGTCCGGCCGACGGCGGAGCAGCTGGCCTCGGCACCGGAGCCGCCCTCGGTGCTCCAGCGCGAGTTCACCGAGGTGCCGGACTCGCTGCCGGGCATCGTGTCGCGCACGGCCCGCGAGATCACCAGTGACGCCAAGAACCCCTACGAGCAGGCGGTCGCGCTCCAGGACTACTTCGCGGTGAGCGGCGGCTTCCAGTACGACACCGAGGTGCAGGCGGGCAGCGGCTCCCAGGCGATCGCCCGCTTCCTGCGGGACAAGCGGGGCTTCTGCGTCCACTTCTCCTTCGCCATGGCGTCGATGGCCCGCACCCTCGGCATACCGGCCCGGGTCGCCGTGGGCTTCGCGCCCGGCACGACGCAGGCGGACGGGACGGTGACGGTGGGGCTCCGGGACGCGCACGCGTGGCCCGAGCTGTACTTCGAGGGCGTGGGCTGGACCCGCTTCGAGCCGACCCCGAACCGGGGCTCGACGCCCTCGTACACCCAGCCCGAGGTGCCCAGCGACATCCCCGACCTGCCGGAGGCCTCGCAGACCGCGGAGACGGCTCCCTCGGCCGAGCCGTCCGCCGGCGCGAGCTGCGCGGAACAGGACCGGCGGGACCAGATGTGCGGCGGAGCGCTGCCGCTGGACCCGGGCTCCTCGGACGACGGCGGCCGCCCCTGGTACGAGACGGCGGGCTGGACGCTGCTGGTCGCCGCGCTGGTCGTGGTGCCGCTGCTGCCCATGCTGTGGCGGCTCAGACGACGGTCCGTGCGGCTGGCCTCGGCCCGGCACACCGGCTCCGCGCCCCCGGGTGCGGACAGTGGTGACGACGTCGGGGTGACCACCCTCGCCGTGCAGCCGGACGAGCGGTATGCCGCCGAGACGGCCGCCGGGCACGTGCTGGCCGTCTGGCGCGAACTGACGGACACCGCCTGGGACTACGGCATCGCACCGGACGACGCGCTGACCCCGCGCAAGGCGGCCGCGCGGATCGTGCGGCTCGGCCGTCTGGACGAGCCGACGTCCCTGTCGGTGCACCGGGTGGCCACCGCCGTGGAGCAGGTGCTGTTCGCACCGGAGCCGCGCGCGGAGTCCGGACTGGCCGACGACGTGCGCGTGCTGCGGGGGGCGCTGCGCTCGCGGGCCGGGTGGCGGACCCGGGTCCGCGCGGTCCTCGCGCCGCGTTCGGCCGTTCGCGCGCTGTGGGACCTCAATGATCGGTGGCTCGCGACGAAGGGCCGCGTGGCGGCCGGCTGGTCGGCGGCACTCGCCCGCCGCCCGTTCGGCCAGCAGAGCGGCTGAGGACCGGACGGAACGAGGTGAGGGGGCCGGCACCCGGTGGGTGCCGGCCCCCCTCTCACGTGTCCGCGGAGCTCCGGCGCCGTGCGTCTGCCCGGGTCACGGCATGCGTGAGGGGTTGCCGTCCGGTGGACGGCAACCCCTCACTCACGTCGTGGGAGCGTTCGGGAGTCAGTGGCCCTGTTGCTCGTCGCGGCGTCGCTGCCAGCGCTGCTCGATGCGATCCATCATCGAACGCCGCTGACGTCCTTGACGGCCGGCGTGGGGGGCTCCCGCGGCGGGCTGCTCGCCCGGCTTGGGGGCCTTGCGCCAACCGGTCACGGCGAGTACCGCGCAGCCCAGCATGACGAGGAAGCCCACCACGCTGAGCCAGACCTGCTTGGCGACCATTCCGGCCATGAGGAGCGCGATACCTACGAGGAAGCCCGCGACCGCCTGGTAGACCCGTCGCCGGGTGTACGTACGCAGCCCGCTTCCCTCAAGCGCTGTCGCGAACTTGGGATCTTCGGCGTACAGCGCTCGCTCCATCTGCTCGAGCATGCGCTGCTCGTGCTCTGAGAGCGGCACGGAGTCCTCCTCATCGTGCAGTCGCCGGGGCGACCCGGGGGGTCCCTTCAGGATAGGCAGGGAATCGCCCCCGTGAAACCCGCCCCTCTGCGCCAATTGGCCAACCGGAACCCGCCATGGCCGGACCGGCCCGCTGAGATTCACATTCCCCGGCGGCCGACCCGTCATGCCGGGCGGTCTCCCTCGATCATACGGCGACAAGGCCCCGATCGGGGGGCCTGTGGCGTACTCCATCCGCAAGCAACGCGCTGATCAGCGGCGTCTCACAGGAGGCGCTCAGGCCCCGGTGGGCACCCGCGTCTCACCCAGCACGTGAAGCTGCGTGGCCACCGCGTGGAACGCGGGCAGCTCGGCCGCCGCGGCCTCCAGCGTGAGCAGGGCGTCCATGGCGCCGGGCTCGGTGTCCACCAGGACGCCGGGCACCAGATCGGCGAAGACCCGCACCCCGTGCACGGCGGCGACGGCGAGGCCGGCGCCCTCGACCAGCCCGGTGAGCTGGTCGGCGGTGAAGCGGCGCGGCATCGGGTCACCCGAGCCCCAGCGGCCGTTCGGGTCCTCCAGGGCCTGCTTGGCCTCCGTGAAGTGCCCCGCGAGGGCGCGCGCGAGCACGGCGCCGCCGAGGCCTGCGGCGAGCAGGCTGAGGACGCCGTCGGGTCGGAGCGCGGCGACCGCGTTGCCGATGCCCTCGGCCGGGTCGTCCACGTACTCCAGGACGCCGTGGCACAGCACCGCGTCGTAGCCGCCCCGCTCGACCACGTCGAACAGGCCCCGGGCGTCGCCCTGCACACCCTTCACCCGGTCGGCGACGCCGGCCTCGGCGGCGCGGCGCTCCAGGGCGAAGAGCGCGTTCGGGCTGGGGTCGACGACGGTGACGCGGTGCCCGAGGCCGGCGACGGGCACCGCGAACTTGCCGCTGCCGCCCCCGGTGTCGAGGACGTCCAGCGACTCCCGGCCGGTGGCCTTGACCCGGCGGTCCAGGGCGTCCCGGAGGACCTCCCACACCACGGCGGTGCGGAGCGCGGTGCGCGGACGAGGTGGGTCGGAACGCAGCGACGCCCCTTGCGGGTGACGAGGGGAGGCGGGCGGGCGCATCGGGTCCGACACGGCAGTTGACTCCTCGGCGCGGCACCGCCCTCGTGCGGGGCGGAGCGAACGGGCTGCCTCCCGCCCAGGACGCGGGAGGGAAGGCTTCAGGCGCCTTCCACCCTATTGCCTCCGGCGCGAGGGCCGGTCATCGCGTTCGGCGCATGTTCCTCCTGACCACGCGTGGTTTCGGCGGCGGCACACGGCCCTCAGCCGGCGTCGGGCATGCCGTGGTGACGGTCCGTGGAGGGGCCGCGCTCCTGGACACCGTCCGCGTCCGGGCGGGGCTGCGGGAGAACCGGCTGGAGCACCAGCATCCGCTCGACGAGGCGGAGGAACATCGCGACGTCGCGTATCAGGTCGTCGGCGTCCCGGCGGCCGGCCGCGCCCTGGATGCCCGCCTCGGCCCGGGCACGGCGCCGGGCCCCCGAGGCGAACAGGGCGCTCCATTCGGTGAGCTCCGGCGCTATCTCGGGGAGCACTTCCCAGGCGCTCCTGATCCGGGCCCGGCGTCGGGGGCTGGTCTCCGGCCGGCCCCGCGCGGCCAGTACGGCGGCGGCGGTGCGCAGGGCGGCGAGGTGGGCGGTGGCGTAGCGCTCGTTCGGCGTTTCGAGGGCTGCTGCCTCTTCGAGCCCGGTGCGGGCCTGGGCGAGCAGGTCGAGGGCGGCGGGCGGGGCCGAGGCCCGGCGGAGCACGGGGTGCACGTCGCCCGCCGGACCGGTCAGTGAGGGGGCAGGGCCGGATGCGCGGCGCCGACGGGCGGCGGCTGCGGACGAGTTGGCCATGACGAACCTCCTGTCGTCTTGGTGACGGCACGCCCTCATACGGGGTGCCGTATGTGCCCATCGTGGGGTATGGCACTGACAATCCGTTCTGACCTGGGCTTTTGCTTCGATCGCAGGTTCGGGTTACTTTTGCACTGACCAGTCAGTTCAAATTGTCGGCTCAAGTGGTGCGGATCATCTGGGGGCACTGTGGGGGGAACCGTGGCGGGACTCGCCGTCACCATGCGCGACTTCGGGCTGGAAGGGCCCCGTGGCTGGACCTTCCGCGGCATCTCCTGCACGGCGGAGCCCGGCTCGCTGATCGCGATCGAGGGCCCGTCCGGGTCGGGGCGCACCAGCCTGCTGCTCGCACTCACCGGGCGGATGAAGGCCACCGAGGGGACGGCGGAGGTGGGCGACGCCCGGCTGCCCCGGCAGATGGCGGCCCTGCGGGGGGTCAGCGCCCTCGCGCACGTCCCCGGCGTCACCGACCTCGACCCGGCCCTGACCGTGGGCGAGCACCTGCGCGAAAGGGCACTGCTGCAACGCCGCTTCGGTGGCTCGCTGCGAGGTCTGCTGCGGCCGCGCGCGGAGCGCGCCGAGAAGGCACGGCTGCGCATCGAGGCCGCCCTGGGCGCCGCCGGACTCGACCGTCAGGCACTGCCCAAGGGCTCCCGGACCGCCGTGCGCGACCTGGAGCGCGTGGAGGCGCTGCGGCTGTCCGTCGCGCTGGCGCTCGTCGGGCGCCCGCGGCTGCTCGGGGTCGACGACACCGACCTCAAGCTCTCGGACGCCGAGCGGGCCGAGGTGTGGGCGCTGCTCAGGTCGCTCACCGAGGCCGGGACGACCGTGGTGGCGGTGTGCAGCGAGGCGCCCGGGGACGCCGTGCTGCTGTCCACCGACCGCACCGGGGGTGACGTACCGAGGGAGCCCGGCGCCGAAAGCGACGTACCGCAGGAGCCCGGCGCCGAGGGCGACGTCGACGGTGCGGCGGACGGCGACACCGACCTGGAGGGCGCCGGCGACGTCCCGGACGCCCGCGACGACGTGAAGGAGGCGGCGGATGCGTGCGCCGAGGCTGGCCGCGCTTGAGCTGCGGCGGCTCGGCCGGGGGAAGCTCCCCCGGGCGGCCCTGGTGGCGCTGTTGCTGCTCCCGCTGCTGTACGGCGCGCTGTACCTGTGGTCCTTCTGGGACCCGTACGGCCGCCTGGACCGGATCCCCGTGGCGCTGGTCAACGACGACAAGGGCGCGACCGCCGACGGGAAGCGGGTCGAGGCGGGCGACGACATCGTGGCGGGACTGCGCGGTAGCGAGGTCTTCGACTGGCACGAGGTGAGCGCCGAGGAGGCACGCGCGGGCGTCGAGGACGGCAGGTACTACCTGTCGCTCACGATGCCGGCCGACTTCAGCGGGCGCATCGCCTCCAGTTCGGGTGACTCCCCCGAGACGGGCGCGCTCCAGGTCCGCACGAACGACGCGAACAACTACATCGTCGGGCAGATATCGCGGACGGTGTTCAGCGAGGTCCGCACGGCGGCGTCCACCAAGGCGTCGCGGTCCTTCCTGGACCGGATCTTCATCTCCTTCTCCGACATCCACGGCGAGACGGTGAAGGCGGCAGGCGGCGCCGACAAGCTCAAGAACGGCATCGGGACGGCCGAGCGGGGTTCCAAGGATCTCGCCGACGGCCTGAAGGAGGCCAAGGACGGCAGCGGGGACCTCTCCTCGGGCCTGACGAAGCTCACCACCGGTGCGAGCGACCTCGAGGACGGTTCGGCACGGGTCGCGGAGGGCACGCAGACGCTCGCCGACCAGGTCAACGGCATCGCGGACAAGCTGGGGCCCTTCCTGGAAGACAACGAGCGGACCATCGGCGACACGGCACTGCTGGTCGCCGACTCCTCCGCCGCGATCCGCGACAACCTCGACACGCTGGTGAAGCGGGCGCCCGCCGCCGCCACCGGGGCCCATCTGGCCTCCGACACGCTGAGCGACATCCACCAGAGGCGCTGCGAGACGCCGGTGCTGCCCGACCCCGCCTGCTCCGACCTGGCGAAGGCCATGGACTCGGCGGGCGACGTGGCGACGATCGCGGACGACCTCAACACGGTGATCAGCGGCTACGACGGCGACATGGACGCGCTGGACGGGCACCTCGCCACGCTGGAGAAGCAGGCCCGCGCGCTCGCCCAGGACGCCCCCCACCTGTCGGAGGACCTCGATGAGGCCGTCGCGAAGATCAACAAGCTGAACGAGGGTGCCGGGAAGGTGGCCAAGGGCGCCGAGGCGCTGCACAGGGGGCTGGGCACCGCCCGGACCGGCGCGGTCGACCTCGACACGGGGGTCGGCGAGCTCAAGACGGGCGCGGACGATCTCAGTGGGGGCATGTTCAAGCTGGTCGACGGCTCCGTGAAGCTCGCGAGCGGGCTGCACGACGGCGCGGAGCAGATCCCCGACTACGACGAGCGGGAGCGCGACGCGCGCACGCAGGTCATGGCGGACCCCGTCCAGCTCGCCTCCAGGTCGCTGCACGAGGCGCCCAACTACGGCACGGGTTTCGCGCCGTACTTCATCCCGCTGTCGCTGTGGGTGGGCGCGATGGTGGCCTACATGCTGATCGCGCCCCTCAACCGGCGGGCGCTGGCCACCGGCGCCTCCGCCTGGCGGATCGCGCTGGCGGGCTGGCTGCCGGTGCTGGCGATCGGCGTGCTCCAGACGGTGGCCCTGATGTCGGTGCTGCACTGGGCTGTCGGGCTGGAGATGGTGCGGGCGGCCGGGACCGTGGGCTTCCTCTTCCTGGTGACGGCCTGCTTCGCGGCGATCGTCCAGTGGCTGAACGCGCGCTTCGGCGCCGCCGGCCGGATCCTGGTGCTGGCCCTGCTGATGCTGCAGCTGACGTCCGCCGGAGGCACCTACCCCGTGCAGACCAGTCCGGGCTTCTTCAACGCGCTGCACCCCTTCCTGCCGATGAGCCACGTCGTCGAGGCGCTCAGAAGGCTCATCACGGGTGGGGGTCTCGGTCCGGTGTGGCAGGCGTGCGTGGTGCTCGCCGCGTTCACGGTGGGGGCCCTCGCGCTGACCGCGCTGTCGGCGCGCCGCCGCCAGGTGTGGACGCTGGACCGGCTGCACCCGGAACTGAGCCTGTGACCTCGTCGGCTGCGCCCTACAACGATGCCGTTCCTGTGACAATCAGGGCCATGGAAAGCAGCAGCGCCACGTCGGGGGCGAGTACCCGCCGCGAGGCGACCCGGCAGAAGCTCTACGAGGCGGCGGTCACGCTCATCGCGGAGCAGGGCTTCTCCGCGACCACGGTGGACGAGATCGCCGAGCGTGCCGGGGTCGCCAAGGGCACCGTGTACTACAACTTCGCCAGCAAGTCCGTCCTCTTCGAGGAGCTGCTGCGGCACGGAGTGGGCCTGCTCACCGCCTCCCTGCAAGAGGCGGCCGAGCGGACGGCGAAGGACGGCGGCACCAAGGTGGCCGCGCTGGACGCGATGATCCGGGCGGGGCTCGTCTTCATCGACCGGTACCCGGCCTTCACGCAGTTGTACGTGGCCGAGCTGTGGCGCACCAACCGGGCCTGGCAGTCCACGCTGCTGGTGGTCCGCCGACAGGCGGTGGCCGTCGTCGAGGGCGTGCTGCGCGAGGGCATCGAGCAGGGCGAGTTCAGCGAGGAGATCGATGTGCCGCTGACGGCGGCGGCGCTGGTCGGGATGGTGCTGGTGGCCGCGCTGGACTGGCAGGCCTTCCAGCCGGAGCGTTCCCTGGACGACGTGCACGCGGCGTTGTCGCGCCTGTTGCAGGGGCGGGTGAGCGGGCGACCGTAGGAGCGGATGAACAGGCGCCGTAGGAGCGGATGAGCGGGCGGCCTTAGGGGCGCGAACGGAAGGCGCCGGTCCGGATCGTGGCCGCGTCCCCCGCGGGCCACGCCGAACCGGCGCTTCCTCGTGCTCCCCCGTGCTCCCCCGTCTTTTCCGTTCCCCCCGTCCCCCCCCCGTCTCCGTTCCCCCGGCGGGCCCCCGTACGGTCGTTCCTCCCCGGGCTCCCCCGTGTCTCGCTCCCGCCGACGCGAGCCGGCGGAAGGAGCGGTCCAGGGCCTCGCCGTTCCGCCGCCCCGTGTCGGCGGTGCCGGCGAGGGGCCCCTTTCCGTGCCCCCACTCTCTCGTTCGCGCTGGTGCGGCCCCATCCGCGCGCGTACTCAACTGTGCCGCTGAGTACGCGTACTCAGCCGTCCGTGTCGGTCCCCAGGACGCGCGGCCGCCCCGTGGTTACGATCGCGTCCGTGTCGGTACTCCCTCTCGTCTTCACCAGCGGCTGGGCCAGCGGCGTCAACGCGTACGCCGTGGTGCTGCTGCTCGGCTTCTTCGGCGCGACGGGACTGAGCGACGAGGTCCCCGAGACGCTGCAACGCCCCGAGGTGCTCATCACGGCGGGCGTGCTGTTCCTCTGCGAGGCGGTCGCCGACAAGATCCCGTACGTCGACTCCGTGTGGGACTCGGTGCACACCCTGATCCGGCCCGCCGCGGGCGCCTGGGTCGGGGCGCTGCTGGCCGGCCAGAGCGCTTCGCTGTCCGATCTGGCGGCGGGCGCCATCGGCGGTTCGACGGCGCTGGCCAGCCATGCCGTCAAGGCCGGGACACGGATGGCGGTGAACGCGTCGCCGGAGCCCTTCAGCAACGTGATCATCAGCATCGCCGAGGACCTGGGTGTCGGCGGGCTCGTGACGTTCGCGGTCTTCCACCCCGAGGCGGCGGCGATCATCGCGGCGATCCTGCTGGTCGCCGGGCTGATCACGCTGTACTTCCTCGCCTCCCGCATCCACCGCTTCCTGCGCCGCAGGGCACAACGCCGGGAGGAACGGCGCATGGCCCGGCACGAGGGCGGTCCGCCGGGGTGACGCCGGGCGTCCGCCCCCGGCCGCAGGCCCGGTCACGGAGTGTCAGTGCGGGCCGATAAAGTCGCGGTCATGGCACGGATTGCGGTGATCGGCGCGGGGATGGGCGCCATGGCGGCTGCCGCGCGGCTGGCCGTCGCGGGCCACCGGGTGACGGTGTACGAGCGTACGGAGACGTACGGCGGGGCGGTGCGACGGCGGGAGCGGGACGGGTTCGCCTTCGACACCGGCCCCGGCGTGCTGCCGTTGCCCGCCGTCTGGCGGGACCTGTTCCTCAAGACCGGCAAGGAGCCGCTGGAGGCGTGCGTCGAGCTGGCGCAGGTCGATCCGTCGGCCCGGCACGTCTTCGCGGACGGCACGGAGCTGTCCGTGCCGAACGCCTCGCGCGCGGGCGTCGTCGCCGCCCTCGACGAGGCGCTGGGCTCGGGCGCGGGCGACCGCTGGGGCGACTTCCTGGTGCGGGCCCGCGAGGCCTGGGACCGTACGCGCCGGCCCCTCCTGGAGGAGCCGCTGTGGTCGAACTGGCCGGTGCTGGCCGAGCGCGAGCCCTACCCCTCGGTCCCTCACAAGAAGCTGCTGCGCACCCGCAGGGCCGGCACGCTCGCCGAGGTCGGCGCCTGGGAGCTGCGCGACCCCCGCCTGGTCGCCCTGCTGGAGAGCCATGCGCTGGCCTACGGCCTCGACCCGCGCGTGGCACCGGCCGGCGCGGCCGTGCTGCCGTACATGGAGCACGCCTTCGGCACCTGGTACGTGCGCGGCGGCATCCGGGAACTGGCGCGCGCGGTGCACGAGCGCTGCCTTACCCGCCGGGTGGAGTTCGTCTTCGGCGCCGAGGTCACCGGGCTCCTGGAGAAGGACGGTCGGGCGACGGGAGTGGAGCTGGCCGACGGGACGACGGCGGAGGCGGACTTCGTGGTCGCGGGTGTCGCGCCCGGCGCCCTGCCGGGCATGCCCGAACGGCCCGCCGGCGAGGTCGCTCCCCAGCAGGGGCTGCCCAGCCGTCTGACGGTACTGCTCGCGCTGCGGGGCACCCGGCCGCAGGGCACACCGCACCGGACGGTGGTGCACACCGCGGACCGGGACGGCGAGTTGGAGGCCGTCTTCGGCTCCGGACCGGCGACCCGGGCTGCGCAGCCCACGGTCACCGTCCTGCGCCCCGACGATCCGCGGCTGGTCCCGGACTCCGGCCACGAGGCGGTCACCCTGACGGCCACCGCCGCGGCCGCGGCCTCCACGGAGAGCTGTGCCGAGCGCGCCGAAGCCATGATCACCGCCGCCGAGCGGGCGATTCCGGACCTGCGTTCCCGGCTCCTGTGGCACGAGCCGTACACCCCGGCCGACATCGCCGAGGCGACCGGCGCGCGGGGCGGCGCGATCCCGGCCCCGGCGCTTGCGGCGGCCGGCGGCGCACTGCTGCATCCGTCCAACAGCACCGCGCTGCCGGGCCTGTTCACCGTCGGCGGCTGGTCCCACCCGGGCGGTGGCCTTCCGCACGCCGGGATGTCGGGAGCGCTGGTCTCGGGACTGATCGTGGAGGGACCGGACTTCACTGGCTCCCGCTGAGGAGGCGCCGGCGCGCGCTCAGTGACTCAGAACCGGTACTGCTCGTCGTACCCGTTCCCCTGCTGCTGCGTCTGGCCGTCGCCCTGGTACGGATACGGCTGCTCCGGCGGCAGTTCGCCCCCGTACGGGTCGTCGGCACTGCGCTGCTGCGGCACCCACACGCCGCCGGCCGGGGTCTCGCCGCCGTAGCCGCCGGTCGCGTACTGGTCCTGGCCGTAACCCTGCTGGCCGTACTGCTGCTGGTCGTACCCGGTGTCGTACGAGCCGCTGTAGGTCTGGGTCCCGATGTACGGGTCGGAGTAGGCGGCGTACTGCTGCTGCCCGCCGGTGTCGTAGCCGTACTGCTGCTGGCCGTAGCCCGCGTAGCCGTCGTAGGCATAGGCCTGGTCGGTGGACTGGGCGGTCGCGGCGTACTGGTCCTGGGTCTGACCCTGGCCGGCGTAGGTGCCGGTGTCGCCGTACACGCCGTAGGAGCCGGTGTCGTCGGGCATCGGCTGCGGCTCGTACACGGAGGTGGTCTCGGCGGCCGTCGCGGCACCGGGACGGGCGGGCGTGAAGACGTCGTCACGCTCGTAGTCGTCCTGGCCGTATCCGGCGCCGCCCTGCTCGTACGGGCCGTCGTCGTCGCCGTGACCGGACGCCGCGAGGTCGGAGACCTCCAGCGACGGGTCCTGGTGCTCGGGCTCACCGCGGCGGCGCTTGCTGCCCAGGCTCGGACGCCCCGTGACCGCCCAGCCGGCGGCGAAGCCACGGCGGAACGACAGGGTGACGTAGGTCTGCCCGACCGCGAAGGCCGCCGCGCCCAGTCCGATCACGATGACGGACGGGATCAGCACGCCGACGACCACACCGAGGAAGCCGGCGAACGCCAGCAACCGCCAGCGGAGCCGCGCCTTGTACTGCAGCAGCACCTCGCCGAGCAGCCACAGCGCGACGATGCCGAACGCGATGTAGAGGACCGTCCAGCCCATGTACGCCCCTCTCCCAGTGGCCGTTACGCAGTGTGTCGTATGAGCGTGCGACCGGTCTAGGCCCGCGGTGGGTGGTGCAGGCCCAGGTTCTCGTAGATTTCCAGGGTCGCCGTGGAGTTGTTGAGCGTGATGAAGTGCAGACCCGGCACTCCCTCGGCCAGCAGCCGTGCGCAGAACTCGGTGGCGAACTCGATCCCCAAGGAGCGTACAGCGGACGGATTGTCTTTCGCTGTGAGGATCCGCTCTTTCAGAGTGGACGGAATGTGGGCGTTGCTGAGCTGCGGCAGCCGCTCCAGCATCCGCACGCTGGTCACGGGCATGACCTCGGGGATGACCGGCGTCGCGCAGCCCGCGGCGGCCACTCGGTCACGCAGTCGAAGGTAGGACTCCGGCTGGAAGAACATCTGTGTGATCGCGTAGTCGGCGCCGGCGCGGCACTTGTCGACGAAGTGCCGCACGTCCGTGTCCCAGTCGGCGGAGCGCGGGTGCATCTCCGGGAAGGCCGCGACGCCCACGCAGAAGTCGCCCGACTCCTTGATGAGGCGGACGAGTTCGGAGGCGTAGGCCAGGCCCTTGGGGTGCGCCACCCAGTCGCCCATCGGGTCGCCGGGCGGGTCGCCGCGCAGGGCGAGCATGTTGCGGATGCCGGCGTCGGCGAACTGGCCGATCACATTGCGCAGCTCGCCGATCGAGTGGTCGACCGCCGTGAGGTGGGCGACCGGGGTGAGCGTCGTGTCCGCGACGATCTGCTGCGTCTCCTTGACCGTGCTGGCGCGGGTGGAGCCGCCGGCACCGTACGTCACGGAGACGAAGTCGGGAGCCACCGCTTCGACCCTGCGCAGCGCCTCCCACAGGCTGCGCTCGCCCTTGGCGGTCTTCGGCGCGTAGAACTCGAACGAGTACGTCGTCTTGCCGGCGGCGAGCATGTCACGCACGGTGCGTGCGCGGTCAGTCCTGGTGGACGCGGTTCCGAAGGCCATACGGGCAGGTTAGCCAGGGGGCGCCGGTCCCCCAACCGGATGCAGGAAATTTGCCCGGATTGTCGGCTTGTTGTCCATCCCTTGGACACCCTGCCGTCACATGGGCCCCGGCATCGGCGGCAGCCTCAGGCGCCCCGCAGACGCTTGGCGAACTCCGCTGCCGCGGCGCCCGGATCGTCCGCCTCGGTGATCGCGCGGACGACGACGGCCCTGCGGGCTCCCGCGTCGAGGACCTCGTCCAGGTTGCCGAGGTCGATGCCGCCGATGGCGAACCAGGGACGCTCGGTGCCGAGCGCCGCCGTGTACCGGACCAGGCCGAGACCGGGGGCGTGGCGGCCGGGCTTGGTGGGGGTGGGCCAGCAGGGGCCCGTGCAGAAGTAGTCGACGCCCTCCTGGACCGCCGCCGCCTCGGCCTCGGACTCCGCGTGCGTGGAGCGGCCCATGAGGACGTCGTCGCCGAGGATCGCCCGGGCCGCGGGGACGGGGAGGTCGCCCTGGCCGAGGTGGAGCACATGGGCGCCGGCGGCGTGGGCGACGTCCGCCCGGTCGTTGACCGCGAGCAGCTTGCCGTGCCGCGCGCAGGCGTCGGCGAAGACCTCCAGGTGGGCCAGCTCCTCCGCGGCCTCCATGCCCTTGTCGCGCAGCTGCACGATGTCGACCCCGCCGGCCAGCACGGCGTCCAGGAACGCGGGCAGGTCGCCCTGGCGCTGACGGGCGTCCGTGCACAGGTAGAGGCGGGCGTCGGCGAGCCGGGCGCGAGCGGTGGCGGCGGTGTCGGACATGGCTGGGTCCCCCCGTGGATCGGTACCTCTGGGCTGTGCCTGCCGGTGGCGTACGGGCCCCGCCGGGCGCGGTCGGCCGGGGGCCGGGGCCCTCGGACCACGGCCCGTACGCCGGTCAGGCTCTTTCGGTCGCGCAGGGATCAGACGGCGAGCGCCTGGGCCCGGCGCTTCACCTCCGTGCCGCGGTTCTCGCTGAGCGCCTGCGCGGGCGTGCCCGGCAGGCTCGGGTCGGGGGTGAAGAGCCACTCCAGCATCTCTTCGTCCGTGAAGCCGTCGTCCCGCAGGAGCGTCAGGGTCCCGGACAGGCCCTTGACCACCTTGTCCCCGTCGATGAAGGCGGCGGGGACGTGCAGCGCGCGGTTCTCACCGCGGCGCACTGCGATGAGCTGGCCCTCCTTGACCAGCTGCCGCACACGCGTCACCTCGACGCCGAGCATCTCGGCGATGTCGGGGAGGGTGAGCCAGGCGGGGACGAGAGCATCGATCTTTGCGTCAATCTCGGTCACGGGAACAAGCCTGCCATCCTCCACTGACAGTCGGAAGTCAGCCCCGCCCACCGACCCCGCCCACCTGCGACGACGCGTTACGCCGTGGCCGCCTTCAGGGGGCGTGCCGGGTCGGCCAGCAGCTCCGGGTCCATGACGGTCCCGGCCTCGATCAGCCGCCTGCCCTGCGCCAGGTCCCGCGGGCGGCCCACCGCGAGCAGCGCGGCCAGTCGGCCCTCGCGCAGCCAGCACACCGACCACGCGGGCCCGGCGGGGTCACCGCGCCACACGACGGCGTCGGCGGGCGCGTGGTGCCCGACGTACTGCACGAACCGCCCGAACTGCTCGGACCAGAAGTACGGCACCGGGTCGTAGACCTCCGGCGCCTCGCCGATGACGTTCGCCGCGACCGTGCGGGGGCCCTGCAGGGCGTTGTCCCAGTGGTGCACCATCAGCCGCTCGCCGTAGCGCCCCGAGGGGAAGGACGCGCAGTCGCCGACCGCGTAGACGTCCGGTACCGAGGTGCGCAGGTGATCGTCGGCGACCACCTCGCCGTACCAGCCGAGCTCGATGCCGGAGCCGGCCAGCCAGCGCGTGGCGGGCCGGGCGCCGATGCCGACCACGACGGCGCCGGCGGGCACCCGCGAGCCGTCGTCCAGGACGACGGCGCCGGGCTCGACACGCAGCACGCGCGCGTGGGTGCGCAGCACCGCGCCGCTGTCGGCGTACCAGGCGCTCATCGGCGCGGCCACCTCGGCGGGCAGCGCTCCGGCGAGCGGGCGTTCGGCGGCCTCGACGACCGTCACCGCGCAGCCGGCCTCCCGGGCGGCCGTGGCGAACTCCGCGCCGATCCAGCCCGCGCCGACGACCACGATGTCGTGCTGTCGGGCGAGCACCGGCCGCAGCCGCTCGGCGTCGTCCAGGGTGCGCAGCAGATGCACGCCGGGGACACCCTCCGCGCCCGGCAGGGTGACGGGCTCGGCGCCGGTGGCGAGGACCAGCACGTCGTAGGGCACCGGCCCGGACCCGGTGTCCAGCTCGTGGTCGGCGAGGCGGACGCCTGTCACCTCGCGCCCCAGGTGCAGCTCGATGCCGAGCGCCTCGAAGTCGACGTCGAAGGCGGAGCCCTCGGCCTTGCCGAGCAGGACCGCCTTGGACAGCGGCGGCCGGTCGTACGGCTGGTGGGGTTCGGCGCCGATCAGTGTCACGGTGCCGGTGAATCCCTGTTCCCGCAGGGCGACCGCGGTCTGCACCCCGGCCATGCCCGCGCCCACGACGACCACGCGCCGCGCCTGTGCCCTCGTCTGCTCGCTCACCTGATCACCATAGACAACTGACAGTTTGTCAGTAAGAGGGAGGCCCCGTGGCCTTCTGCACACCGCTAGCGGATCTGCTCGACCACGCTCGTCCCGCTGCCCGGCTGCGACTCCCACTCCCAGCTCTCCTCCAGCCGCACCCGCCCGTCGGGCAGCTCCACGACCGTCGAGACGCAGTGCCCCGAGGACGTCGTCCCGTCCCGCTTGAGCTGCACGTACCGGAAGTCCAGCCGGTCGCCCTCGCGGGTGCCGACCAGATAGCCCCGGACGACGTCCCCGCCGGCGTACTCGGCCCGGATCTCGCCGTCCTGCTCGTGGTACGTGAACCGGGTGCGCGTCCCCACCTGTCCCGGTGCCTGGTCGGCGACGGGGGCGAGGACGAGGCCGTCCAGAGAGCGGGGCATGCCGGGAGGCTCCCTTACAGAGGCGTGCGGGCAAGGGCTAGGGTGGCCACCGTAGAGCACTCGCGGGAGCCCGGACGCACCGGGCTGAGAGGGAGGCTGGCCGGCCTCCGACCGTACGAACCTGATCCGGGTCATGCCGGCGAAGGGAGGGGCTGAAGCCCGTGTCGTCCTCCGCACGTACGTCAGACGTCCTCGTCATCGGGGGCGGAATCATCGGCCTGGTCACGGCCTGGCGGGCCGCGCAACGCGGACTCGCCACCGCCGTGCTGGACCCCGAACCCGGCGGCGGCGCCGCCCAGGTGGCGGCCGGCATGCTGGCCGCCGTCACGGAACTCCACTACGGCGAGCAGACCCTGCTCGGTCTGAACCTCGCCTCGGCCCGCCGCTATCCGGACTTCGCGGCCGAGCTCACCGAGTGCACCGGGCAGGACCTCGGCTACCGCCGGTGCGGCACGCTTGCCGTCGCGCTGGACGCAGACGACCGCGCCCACCTGCGCGAACTGCATGCCCTGCAACAGCGGTCCGGGCTGGAGTCCGAGTGGCTGTCGGGCCGGGACTGCCGCCGCCTGGAGCCGATGCTCGCACCGGGTGTGCGCGGCGGGCTGCGGGTGGACGGCGACCACCAGATCGACCCGCGACGGCTCGCCGCCGCCCTGGTGACCGCCTGTGAGCGGGCGGGCGTGGTCTTCCACCGGGAGTGGGCGCAGCGGCTGCTGGTCGTCCGGGAGCGGGCGGCGGGCGTCGTCACGCGCGCCGGAACCGAGGTGGCCGCCGGGCGGGTGGTGCTGGCCGCCGGGAGTCTCAGCGGGCGGCTGGCGGGCGTGCCCGACGCCGTGGTGCCGCCGGTGCGGCCGGTGAAGGGGCAGGTCCTGCGGCTGACCGTGCCACCGGCGCACGCGCCGTTCCTGAGCCGCACCGTGCGCGCGATGGTGCGCGGGAGCCATGTCTACCTGGTGCCGCGAGAGAGCGGCGAGCTGGTCGTCGGCGCCACCAGCGAGGAACTGGGCTGGGACACCACGGTCACCGCCGGGGGCGTGTACGAGCTGCTGCGCGACGCGCACGAGCTGATCCCCGGCCTGACCGAGCTGCCCCTGACGGAGACCCGCGCGGGTCTGCGCCCCGCCTCGCCCGACAACGCGCCCCTGCTCGGCCCGACCGGACTCGACGGCCTGCTGCTGGCCACCGGCCACCACCGCAACGGCGTCCTGCTCACCCCGGTCACCGGTGACGTCATGGCACACGTCCTGACCACGGGTGAACTCCCGGACGAGGCCCGCCCCTTCACGCCGAAGCGCTTCAGCGCCGCACTCACGGAGCAGCCCGCATGATCATCTCCGTCAACGGGGAGCCCCGCCGGATCACCGACGGCACCGCTCTCGACGCCCTTGTCCGCAGTCTGACCGCGGCGCCCTCCGGTGTGGCGGCCGCCCTCAACGAAACCGTCGTCCCGCGCGCGCAGTGGCCCCTCACGCCCCTCTCCGAGGGTGACCGTGTCGAGGTCCTCACCGCCGTCCAAGGAGGCTGACCATGGCCGACGATCCCTTTGTCCTCGGGGGCACGACCTTCACCTCGCGGCTGATCATGGGCACCGGGGGCGCGCCCAGCCTGGACGTGCTGGAGCGCGCGCTGGTCGCCTCCGGGACCGAGCTGACCACCGTCGCGATGCGGCGCGTCAACCCCGATGTGCACGGCTCCGTGCTGTCGGTGCTGGACAGGCTCGGCATCCGGGTGCTGCCCAACACGGCCGGCTGCTTCACGGCCGGTGAGGCCGTGCTGACGGCCCGGCTCGCGCGCGAGGCGCTCGGCACCGACCTGGTCAAGCTGGAGGTCATCGCCGACGAGCGCACCCTGCTGCCCGACCCGATCGAGCTGCTGGACGCCGCGGAGACGCTGGTGGACGACGGATTCACGGTGCTGCCGTACACCAACGACGACCCCGTGCTGGCGCGCAGGCTCGAGGACGTGGGGTGTGCCGCGATCATGCCGCTCGGCTCGCCGATCGGTTCCGGGCTCGGCATCCGCAACCCGCACAACTTCCAGCTGATCGTCGAGCACGCGCGCGTGCCGGTGATCCTGGACGCCGGGGCCGGTACGGCCTCGGACGCGGCGTTCGCGATGGAGCTGGGGTGCGCGGGTGTGATGCTCGCCTCAGCCGTGACCCGGGCGCAGGAGCCGGTGCTGATGGCCGCCGCCATGCGCGGCGCCGTCGAGGCGGGGCGGCTGGCCCGGCGCGCGGGGCGCATCCCCCGGCGGCACTTCGCGGAGGCCTCGTCGCCCGTGGCGGGGATGGCCGCGCTGGACCCGGAGCGGCCCGCCTTCGGGTGATCCCCTATCACGTGGCCGGGGGCGGGCACGTCGGACACGTCACAGGTCCGTCGCAGTACCGCCCCGATGCCACGCGAACCGGCGAGCGGTGTCGGTGACGGCTCGTACACTCGCCTGCGTGGACACGACCCTTCAAGACCCTCTGGTCGGGCAACTGCTCGACGGCCGTTACCGCGTCGACGCGCGGATCGCGGTCGGCGGGATGGCCACGGTCTACCGAGCCGTGGACACCCGCCTCGACCGCGTTCTCGCGCTCAAGGTGATGCATCCGACCCTGGCGGCCGACGGCTCCTTCGTCGAGCGCTTCATCCGCGAGGCCAAGTCGGTGGCCCGGCTCGCCCACCCCAATGTCGTCCAGGTGTTCGACCAGGGGGCGGACGGGTCGTACGTCTACCTGGCCATGGAGTACGTCTCCGGGTGCACCCTGCGGGACGTGCTGCGCGAGCGCGGCGCGCTGCAGCCACGGGCCGCGCTGGACATCCTGGAGCCGGTCCTGGCCGCGCTGGGCGCCGCCCACCGCGCCGGGTTCGTGCACCGGGACATGAAGCCGGAGAACGTCCTCATAGGGGACGACGGCCGGGTCAAGGTCGCCGACTTCGGGCTCGTGCGGTCCGTGGACACGGTCACCCAGACCACCGGGTCGGTCCTCGGCACCGTCTCCTACCTCGCCCCCGAGCAGATCGAGCACGGCAGCGCCGATCCCCGCGTCGATGTGTACGCCTGCGGTGTGGTGCTCTACGAGATGCTGACCGGCGGCAAGCCGCACACGGGGGACTCCCCCGCCCAGGTGCTCTACCGGCATGTGCACGAGGACGTCCCGCCGCCCTCGGCGGCCGTGCCCGGACTGGCGTACGAGCTGGACGAACTGGTCGCCGCGGCGACCGCCCGCATGCCGGACCTGCGCCCGTACGACGCCGTGGCGCTGCTCGCACGGGTCCGTGAGGCGCGGGCCGCGCTCGGTGCCGAGGCGCTCGACATGGTGCCCCCGCAGGCGGTGGCCGCGGAGCACGACAACGCCGACGACCGGACCAGCGTCATCCCGCGCGCGCTGACCGCGCTGCGGCAGCTGCCGGTGAACGAGGACGACGACGAGTCCCGTTACCACAGGACCAGCCGGCTGGAGTCGGCACCCCTGGACACCCCGCACCGCCCGCCTCGCCCCCGGCGCACGCTCGTCACGCTCGTCGCCTCGGTCCTGCTGGCCCTGGGCCTCGGGGTGGGCGTCTGGTACATCAACTCCGGCCAGTTCACCGAGGTCCCCCCGCTGCTGGCGAAGACCGAGGCGCAGGCCGAGGACCGGCTCGCGGACGCCGGCCTGGAGGTCGGGCAGGTCAAGCACGCCTACAGCGACACGGTGAAGCGGGGCACGGTGATCAGCACCGATCCGGCGCCGGGCGCCCGGATCCGGCACAACGACTCCGTGACGCTGACGGTCTCCGACGGCCCCGAGACGGTGAAGGTGCCCGACCTCTCGGGCTACCGGCTGGACAAGGCGCGCACCGTCCTCAAGGACGGCGGTCTGGAGCCGGGCATGGTGACCCGGGAGTTCAGCGAGGACGTCCCGAAGGGCTTCGTGATCAGCTCGGACCCGGCGACGGACACCGAGACGCGGGCCGGCACGGCGATCGCGCTCACCGTCAGCAAGGGCGCTCCCGTCGACATCCCGGACGTCACCGGCAGCGGCCCGGGCGAGGCCAGGGAGCAGCTGCTGGAGGCGGGTCTGAAGGTGCGGGTCGCCGCGGAGCGGATCAACTCCGAGCACGAGGCGGGTCAGGTCGCCCGGCAGGACCCGGGCCCAGGCGGCGAGGCCGCCGAGGGCGACACGGTGACGCTGACGCTCTCCAAGGGCCCCGAGATGATCGAGGTCCCGGACGTGGTGGGCGACAGCGTGGACGAGGCCAAGCGCGAGCTGGAGAGCGCCGGCTTCGAGGTCGAGGAGGACCGCGGACTGCTCGGCCTGTTCGGCGACACCGTGCGCAAGCAGTCGGTGAAGGGCGGCGAGACCGCGCCCAAGGGGTCGACGATCACGCTCCAGATCCGCTGACAGGGGCGCTCGGGGCGCGTGACACCCTGAACGGGTGAAGAGTCAGCACCCCGACCCCTCCCGCAACCCCGTCGGCGGGCACGTCCCCGTCGCCGGCGGCCTGCACTCCGTGGGCCTCACCTACGCCCACGACCTGAAGGCCGAGGCCGTGCAGGTCTTCGTGGCCAACCCGCGCGGCTGGGCCACGCCGGCCGGTGACCCGCGGCAGGACGAGGCGTTCCGCGCGGCGTGCGCCGAGGAGTCGGTCCCGGCCTACGTGCACGCGCCGTACCTGATCAACTTCGGCTCGCACACGGAGGCCACCGCCGAGCTGTCGGTACGGTCGCTGCGGCACTCGGTGCGGCGCGGGCGGGCCATCGGCGCGCTCGGGGTCGTCGTGCACACCGGAAGCGCGACCGGCGGCCGGGAGCGGTCGGTGGCGCTGCGCCAGGTGCGGGAGTACCTGCTGCCGCTGCTCGACGAGCTCACCGACGACGACCCGTACGTCCTGCTGGAGTCCACGGCGGGCCAGGGCGCCTCGCTGTGCTCACGCACCTGGGACTTCGGGCCGTACTTCGAGGCCCTGGACGCCCACCCGAAGCTGGGCGTCTGCCTCGACACCTGCCACATCTTCGCCGCCGGGCACGACCTGACCGGACCGGACGGCATGCACCAGACGCTGGACCTGCTGGTCGGCACCGTCGGTGCGGGCCGTCTGAGGCTGATCCACGCCAACGACTCCAAGGACCTGGTCGGGGCCCACAAGGACCGGCACGAGAACATCGGCGCCGGCCACATCGGCGAGGACCCGTTCCGCGCCCTGATGACCCACCCCGCGACCGAGGGCGTACCCCTCATCATCGAGACGCCCGGCGGCAAGGAGGGGCACGCGGCGGACGTGGAGCGGCTGAAGAAGCTACGGGACGGCTGAGGAACCGGGGACCGGGGACCGGCCGGGAACGTCGTCCCCGCCGAACCGTCCCCGCACGTTCCTGGAATACCCCCGGGGGGTATATGGTTCCTGCTCGTGTTCCCGCTCGTCGCGGGAACCCTCACCGACACAGGGGGCACGAATGCAGCACGCCGACGCACACGCACACCACGCCCACACCCCGTCCGGCTGGCCCATGGCCGTGCAGGCGACCCTGCACTGCCTCACCGGCTGTGCCATCGGCGAGGTGCTCGGCATGGTCATCGGCACCGCGCTCGGCTGGGGCGACATGGCGACCCTGGCCCTGGCGATCGTGCTGGCCTTCTTCTTCGGCTACGCCCTGACCCTGCGCGGGGTGCTCAAGGCGGGCGTCGGCCTGCGGTCCGGCATCCGGGTGGCGCTGGCCGCGGACACACTGTCGATCGCCGTGATGGAACTGGTCGACAACGGCGTGATCGCGTTCTGGCCGGGCGCGATGGACGCGGGACTGGACACCGCGCTCTTCTGGGTCGTCCTGGCGATCGCCCTCGCGGTCGCCTTCGTGGTCACGGTCCCGGTCAACAAGTGGATGATCGGGCGGGGCAAGGGCCACGCGGTGGTGCACCGGTACCACCACTGAGCCGTCAGAGCTCAGGGCCCTCCCCGGGCTCCTCCTGGTAGGAGTAGCGCTGCTCCTGCCAGGGGTCGCCGATGTTGTGGTACCCGCGCTCCTCCCAGAAGCCGCGGCGGTCGGCGGTCATGTACTCCACGCCGCGCACCCACTTGGGGCCTTTCCAGGCGTACAGGTGCGGCACGATCAGGCGGAGCGGGAAGCCGTGCTCGGCGGTGAGCAGCTCGCCGTCCTTGTGGGTCGCGAAGATCGCGCGCTGCGAGGTGAAGTCCGCGAGCCGCAGATTGGAGCTGAAGCCGTACTCCGCCCACACCATCACATGGGTGACGTTCGAGGCGGGCGGCGCGAGGTCCACGACGGTCCGGGCGGGGATCCCGCCCCACTCCGCGCCGAGCATGCTGAACTTGGTGACGCAGTGCAGGTCGGCCGTCACGGAGGTGTACGGCAGAGCCGTGAACTCCTCGTGGGTCCAGCAGTGCTTGTCCCCGTCGGCGGTGGCGCCGAAGACCCTGAACTCCCAGCGCTCGGGCCGGAACTTGGGCACCGGGCCGTAGTGCGTGACCGGCCATCCGCGCTGCACTCGCTGCCCCGGCGGGAGCTCGAACGATGCCGTCGCTGCCGATGCGCGCTCCTTCGGGTGACCCATGACTCCATCCTGACAGACGGTGGACGGTACACAGGACCAGCCTCGTGCCGAAGCGGACGACTCGAACAATCCGGTCAAGCGTGACCAAGCATGCACTTACTTACTAAGTACGCACTTACTGGACGATCTTCGACACCCGGTGCAATCATGCGGCGCAACCTCCAGTTTCGACCTCCCGACGTGGAAGGAGCCCCTTCATGCAGGGCGACCCCGAGGTGCTCGAACTGCTCAACGAGCAGCTGACCGCCGAGCTGACCGCGATCAACCAGTACTTCCTGCACTCCAAGCTGCAGGACCACAAGGGGTGGACGAAGCTCGCCAAGTACACCCGGGACGAGTCCTTCGACGAGATGCGGCACGCAGAGGTGCTGACGGACCGCATCCTGCTGCTGGACGGGCTGCCCAACTACCAGCGGCTGTTCCACGTCAGCGTCGGCCAGACGGTGACCGAGATGTTCCAGGCGGACCGGCAGATCGAGGTCGAGGCCATCGACCGGCTGCGGCGGGGTGTGGAGGTCATGCGCGCCAAGGGCGACGCGACCTCGGCCAACATCTTCGAGGCAATCCTCGCCGACGAGGAGCACCACATCGACTACCTGGACACCCAGCTCGAACTGATCGACAAGCTGGGCGAGTCGCTCTATCTGTCGACCCTGATCGAGCAGAGCCAGCCGGACGCCTCCGGGCCGGGCACGGGCGGTTTCTCCACCCACTAGCGCCGGGGCTCAGGCGGCCTCGGCGGTCACCTGCGCCACGTCGGTCAGGGGCGACCTGCCCTGCTCGGCCAGCTCCCGGCGCGGGCAGCCGCCGCGACCGAGGAGCGCCTGGATCCGGCGTACACAGCCGCCGCAGTCCGTGCCCGCCTTGCAGGCCGAGGCGATCTGGCGAGGGGTGCAGGCACCGTCCTCCGCGTGCTTCTTGACCTGCTGCTCGGTGACACCGAAGCAACTGCAGACGTACACGCGGTTCACCTCCCGCCGGGTCGGTTCGTGGTGCCCTCCCCGTGAGTCGGTGAGGCTAACCTAACCTTACCCGGCGCATCCGAGCGGCAAAAGTGGAGGGGCGCGGATCATCTGTGATCCGCGCCCCATCGCGTGCGCCGACGGCAGCCGGTTCCGGCCGCCGGGCCCCTACTGGTCCCGGTACATCTCCGCGACCAGGAACGCCAGGTCGAGCGACTGGCTGCGGTTCAGTCGCGGGTCGCAGGCCGTCTCGTAGCGCTGGTGCAGATCGTCGACGAAGATCTCGTCGCCGCCGCCCACGCACTCGGTGACGTCGTCACCGGTGAGCTCGACATGGATGCCGCCCGGGTGCGTCCCGAGCCCCTTGTGCACCTCGAAGAAGCCCTTGACCTCGTCGAGCACGTCGTCGAAGCGGCGGGTCTTGTGGCCGGAGGCCGCCTCGAAGGTGTTGCCGTGCATCGGGTCGGTCACCCACGCCACCACCGCGCCGGACGCCGTGACCTTCTCGACCAGCTCGGGCAGCCGGTCGCGGATCTTGTCGGCGCCCATCCGGACGATGAAGGTCAGCCGGCCGGGCTCCCGCTCGGGGTCGAGGCGCTCGATGTACTGCAGCGCCTCCTCCGGCGTGGTCGTCGGGCCGAGCTTGATGCCGATCGGGTTGCGGATCTTCGAGGCGAACTCGATGTGCGCGTGGTCCAGCTGCCGGGTGCGCTCACCGATCCACACCATGTGGCCCGAGACGTCGTACAGCTGACCGGTGCGCGAGTCGACGCGGGTGAGCGCGGACTCGTAGTCGAGCAGCAGCGCCTCGTGCGAGGAGAAGAACTCGACGGTCTTGAACTCCTCCGGGTCGGCCCCGCAGGCGTGCATGAAGCTGAGCGCGTTGTCGATCTCGCGGGCGAGCTGCTCGTAGCGCTGGCCGGAGGGGGACGACTTCACGAAGTCCTGGTTCCAGGCGTGCACCTGGCGCAGGTCGGCGTAGCCGCCGGTGGTGAAGGCGCGAACCAGGTTCAGCGTGGAGGCGGACGCGTGGTACATCCGCTTCAGCCGCTCGGGGTCCGGGACGCGCGCCGCCTCGGTGAAGTCGAAGCCGTTGACGGAGTCGCCCCGGTAGGTCGGCAGCGTCACGCCGTCGCGGGTCTCGGTCGGCTTGGAGCGCGGCTTGGAGTACTGGCCGGCGATCCGGCCCACCTTCACCACGGGCACGGACGCGGCGTACGTCAGCACGGCGCCCATCTGGAGCAGGGTCTTGAGCTTGCTGCGGATCTGGTCCGCGGACACCGCGTCGAAGGCCTCGGCGCAGTCGCCACCCTGGAGGAGGAACGCCTCTCCCTTGGCGACGGCCGCCATCCGGGCGCGCAGCTGGTCGCACTCGCCCGCGAAGACGAGCGGCGGATACGACTCGAGGTCCGCGATCACTGCGCGCAGAGCCTCGGTGTCGGGGTACTCGGGCTGCTGCGCCGCGGGCAGGTCTCGCCAGGTGTTGCCAGCGCTCGCGCTGGTCTTAGCGTTCACGGTCACAACCTCAACACTACGGGGTGCCGTGCGGCCGTCCTGCCCGCCGCCCAGGAAATGAGACACGGGGGACGCTCCGTGGACATGGGGTAAGGTGCGGCACATGCACGCGCACTCGATCCAGAACTGGTGGTGGACCGCTTCCTCGGCGGCCCACTGACTGCGCGTACGCAAGACTTCGCGAAGGCCGCCCGAGGGGCGGCCTTCTGCGTGTGCGGAGCCCGTTCCTCGAACCGATCACCTTGACGGAAGAGGAACCATGGACCTGGCACAGCTCGCGCACGGCGACCGCCCCTTCGCCCTGCTCCGCCGCCGCACCCCGGGCCACCACCACGACACCGTGGAACTGCTGCTCGGACCGGTGACCGCCTACGACCGCCTCGCCGACCTCCCCGGGGAGAGCCTCGCGCTCGTCCCGCACCGGCAGATCCGCGAGCGCGGATTCGACGTCCGCGACGACGGCACTCCCCTGCTGGCGCTCACCCCCGAGGAGACGTACGGCATCCCGCTCGCCGAGGCGCTGCGCCAGCTGCCGGCGCACGAGGTGCGCGTCGAGGGCGGCGGCTTCGACGTCGGGGACGAGGAGTACGCCGGGATCGTCGGGCGGGTGCTGCGGGAGGAGATCGGGCGGGGCGAGGGCGCCAACTTCGTCATCCGGCGGACGTACGAGGGGCGGATCCAGGGGTTCGGCCGGGCCGACGCGCTGGCGCTGTTCCGGCGGCTGCTGGTCGGGGAGCGGGGCGCGTACTGGACGTTCCTGGTGCACACCGGGGAGCGGACCCTCGTGGGGGCCAGCCCCGAGGTGCACGTGCGGATGTCGGGCGGCACCGTCGTCATGAACCCGATCAGCGGGACGTACCGCTATCCCGCCGAGGGACCCACCCCGGAGCACCTGCTCGCCTTCCTCGCCGACGGCAAGGAGATCGAGGAGCTGTCGATGGTCGTCGACGAGGAGCTCAAGATGATGTGCGCGGTCGGCGACATGGGCGGCGTGGTGGTCGGGCCGCGGCTGAAGGAGATGGCGCACCTCGCGCACACCGAGTACGAGCTGCGCGGCCGGTCCTCCCTGGACGTGCGGGAGGTGCTCAAGGAGACCATGTTCGCGGCGACCGTCACCGGCTCGCCGGTGCAGAACGCCTGCCGGGTCGTCGAACGGCACGAGGTCGGCGGGCGCGGCTACTACGGCGGAGCCCTGGCGCTCCTCGGCCGGGACTCCGGCGGGGCGCAGACCCTTGACTCCCCCATCCTGATCCGCACCGCCGACGTCGACGCGGCCGGACGGCTGCGGGTACCGGTGGGCGCCACGCTCGTGCGCGGCTCGGACCCGGCGGGTGAGGTCGCGGAGACACACGCCAAGGCGGCGGGGGTGCTGGCGGCGTTGGGCGTGCGCGACGGGCGGCCGCGTGCGCGCGCCGCGCGGCCGGTGCTGGCCGACGACCCCCGGGTGCGGGCGGCGCTGGACGGGCGCCGGGCGTCCCTCGCGCCGTTCTGGCTGCGGATGCAGGAGCCGACCGCGGACCTCACGGGCCACGCCCTGGTCGTGGACGGGGAGGACACCTTCACGGTGATGCTCGCGCACGTGCTGCGCTCCTCGGGACTGACCGTCACCGTCCGCCGCTACGACGAGCCCGGACTGCGCGCGGCCGTGCGCGCGCACGACGGGCCCCTCGTCATCGGGCCCGGCCCCGGCGACCCGTCCGACCTGGGCGATCCGAAGATGCGCCTGCTGCGGGAGCTGACCGCCGAGGTGCTGCGCGACCGTCGGCAGGGGGTGCTGGGCGTGTGCCTCGGGCACGAGCTGATCGCGGCGGAGCTGGGGCTGGACATCGTGCGCAAGGAGGTGCCCTACCAGGGGGCGCAGACGACGGTCGACCTGTTCGGCAGGGCCGAGACCGTCGGCTTCTACAACAGCTTCGTGGCGCACTGCGACGACGGCGCGGCGGCGGAGCTGGCCGCGCACGGCATCGAGGTCGCCCGCGGCGGCTCCGGGGAGGTGCACGCGCTGCGCGGCCCCGGGTTCGCCGGGGTGCAGTTCCACCCGGAGTCGGTGCTGACGCTGGACGGCGCCGGCATCCTGCGCGAGCTGATCGGTCAGCTCCGCGGCACCAGGACGTTCTCCGAGCGGCGGCCGGCGAGGTAGTCGAGGACGTTGCGCACCGTGGCGTCGACGATCTGGCCGAAGCCGTGCGCGATGTCGCGGCCCGTCAGTCCGTCGAGGCGGAAGTCGAAGTCGCGGGTGCGGATGGAGGCCCGCACGACGCGCCGGTTGACGGCCAGGGCGAGGGTCCAGGCGAACTCGGCGACCGCGTGCGGGGAGTAGTACGACACCCGGGCCCCGGTGATGCCGAGCCGCTCGGCGACGTCGAGGTCGTGTCCTCGGTGAGGAAGACGCCCGGACAGTGGACGTCGTGGTGGCCCCGGAACGCCCGCTCGATCAGGGGCTTCTCGTCGGCCTGCACGCCGAGGGCCAAGATCCGTGTGCAGTACGGGTACGGGCCGATATACGGCCCGTACCCGTACGACGCCGGTCAGCCGAAGAAGACCCCGACCTCCTCGTACAGCGTGAGGTCGACCGTCTTCAGGCGGGCCGTGGCGGCGGCGATCGGCACCCGGACGATGTCGGTACCGCGCAGGGCGACCATCGAGCCGAAGTCCCCCTCGCGGACGCAGTCGATGGCGTGCAGGCCGAAGCGGGTGGCGAGCCAGCGGTCGAAGGCGCTGGGCGTGCCGCCGCGCTGGACGTGCCCGAGGACCGTCGTGCGGGCCTCCTTGCCGGTGCGCCGCTCGATCTCCTTGGCCAGCCACTCGCCGACCCCGGACAGTCGCACGTGCCCGAAGGAGTCGAGGGAGGTGTCCTTGAGCACCATGTCGCCGTCCTTGGGCATGGCACCCTCGGCGACGACGACGATCGGCGCGTAGGACGCCTTGAACCGGGACGTCACCCAGGCGCACACCTGGTCGACGTCGAAGCGCTGCTCGGGGATGAGGATGACGTTGGCGCCGCCGGCCAGGCCCGAGTGGATGGCGATCCAGCCGGTGTGCCGGCCCATCACCTCGACCACCAGGACACGCATATGGGACTCGGCGGTGGTGTGCAGGCGGTCGATCGCCTCGGTCGCGATGCCGACGGCGGTGTCGAAGCCGAAGGTGTAGTCGGTGGCGGACAGGTCGTTGTCTATCGTCTTCGGGACGCCGACGCAGGGCACGCCGTAGTCGTCGGACAGGCGCGCGGCGACACCCAGGGTGTCCTCGCCGCCGATCACGACGAGCGCGTCGACCTCCTGCTTGGCGAGGTTCTCCTTGATCCGGGCGACGCCGTTCTCGTGCTGGAACGGGTTGGTGCGCGAGGAGCCGAGGATGGTGCCGCCACGGGGCAGGATGCCCCGCACGGCCGGGATGTCGAGGCGCATGAGGTCGCCTTCGAGCGGACCGCGCCAGCCGTCCCGGAAACCGACGAAGTCGTAGCCGTACTCCTGCACGCCCTTGCGGACGATGCCCCGGATGACGGCGTTGAGCCCGGGGCAGTCGCCGCCTCCGGTCAGTACTCCGACCCGCATGGAAATGTCCCTTCGCCGCGGTTGCCGTGTGCCGTACGAGCACGCTAATGGTGACTCAGGTCACTACGGCATGGCCCGTAAGGGCAATTCCGGTGAGTCGGCGACAGGTTGGCGCGGGCCCGGGCCGGCCCCGTCTCACTCCTCGTCGAGGCCGCGCTCTATCGCGTACCTGACCAGTTCCACCCGGTTGTGCAACTGGAGCTTGCCCAGGGTGTTCTGGACGTGGTTCTGGACGGTGCGGTGCGAGATGACCAGCCGTTCGGCGATCTGCTTGTAGCTGAGGCCCTTGGCGACCAGCCGCAGCACCTCGGTCTCGCGGTCGGTGAGCCGGGGGGCCCTCGGCTCCTCGGCGCCCGGCGCGGTGCCCGGCCCCGGGTCGGAGGCGAGGCGCCGGTACTCGCCGAGCACCAGGCCGGCCAGGCCCGGCGTGAAGACCGGGTCCCCGACGGCCGTACGGCACACCGCGTCCAGCAGTTCCCCGGTGGACGCCGACTTCAGCAGATAGCCGGTCGCGCCGGACTTCACGGCCTCCAGCACGTCGGCATGCTCCCCGCTCGCCGACAGCACCAGCACGCGCAGCGCCGGGTGGTGCGCGACGAGTTCCTTGCAGACCTGGACGCCGGGCTTGGCGGGCAGGTTGAGGTCCAGGACGAGGACGTCGGGCGCCGCCGCCTTGGCGCGGCGCACCGCCTGCTCGCCGTCGCCGGCGGTGGCGACCACCTCGAAGCCGGCCTCGGCGAGGTCACGGGCGACGGCGTCGCGCCACATGGGGTGGTCGTCGACCACCATCACCTTGATCGGGCCCTGCTGTGCGTTCATCGCCGCCCCCGTGCCATCTGCTTGGGTACCTTCAGCTCTACTTCCGTGCCCTGCCCGGGCGTCGAGATCAGCTCGGCCGTGCCGCCCAGGTCGCGCAGCCGCCCCCGGATGGACAGCGCCACCCCGAGCCGGCCCTCGCCCTCGGCCTGCGCGAGGCGGCCCTCGGGGATGCCGGGGCCGTCGTCGCGCACCGTCACGATCACCGCGTCGGGTTCGTCCTCGACCAGGATCCACGCCCGCGCGTCCGCGCCGGCGTGCTCCCGGACGTTGTCCAGGGCCGCCGACACGGCGGCGGCCAGCTCCCGCGCGGCCGGCCAGGGCAGCCGGACCGGTGCGCCGGGCTCGGCGAGGCTGACCCGGGCGGCCGCGAACGGGGCGAGCAGCGTGCGCAGATCGACGGGTCCGTCGTCGTCGGGTTCCTCCACGGCGCGTACGACCGCCCCCTCGGCGGCGTCCTCCGACACCCGGGAGACGGGCAGCAGGCCACCGGAGACGAGGGTGCGCAGGGCGACCTCCTGCTCACCCGCGAGGCGTCCGAGTTCGGCCGCCTCGCCGCCGATGACCGCGCCGCGCCGCTGCACCATCGCCAGCACCTGGAGCACGCCGTCGTGGATGTCCCGGGCGAGCCGCTCCCGCTCCCGGGTGGCGGCCTCGATCTCCAGGGCACGCGCGAGGGTGCGCTCGGAGGCGCGGGCGACCTCCACGACGTAGCCGATGGCGATGGAGGCGACCCAGACGAGGAGCACGTTGTGCACGGTGTCGCGGGCCGGGCTGCCGCGCTGCACCAGGTTGGCGGCGGCCACCAGGCTGGAGGCGACGGCCGCCCAGCGCCAGCCGCCCTTGATCGCGAAGGCCAGCACGGAGCCGGCGGTCCATATCGTCGGCAGGGTCGGGCGGCCGTCGGCGATCCGCTCCGGGGTGTCCGCGACCAGGGTGAGCAGGATGCCGGTGAGGGCGACGGTGAGGTCAGCGGTGAGGAAGCGCCTGGTGCACCGCGCGGCGCCGGACACCAGGGGCAGGGTGGCCAGGGTCCACACGAACAGGACGGCGAAGTAGCCGACGGCGACCCAGGGCCGGGCGAACTCCTGGTAGGAGGTGGCGAACACCCCGATCGCGTACAGCATGGTCAGTACGCGGTAGCCGGCGAGCGCACGCCACAGCGGCTGCTCGACCGACATCCTCATGACCCTCTCGCGCGCGGCCATGTCCCCCCACCCCCGGTTCGGCCGTCACTCCTGGTCGGCCTGGTCCTTTTCCTTCTGCGCCTGGTCCTTCTCGGCCTGCGCGAGCGCCGCCCTGGCGGCCTTGGCCGCCTCCTTCTCCGCCTTGGCCGCGTCCGCGATCTGCCGCTTGGCGGCGGTCGCGTACATGTCCACGTACTCCTGGCCGGAGAGCTTCATGATTTCGTACATGACCTCGTCGGTCACCGCCCGGAGCACGAACCGGTCCTGTTCCATGCCCTGGTAGCGGCTGAAGTCCAGGGGCTTGCCGATGCGGATCCCGGGACGCATCAGCTTCGGCAGGACCTTGCCGGGCGGCTGGATCTTCTCCGTGTCGATCATCGCGACCGGGATGACGGGCGCTCCGGTGGCGAGCGCCACCCGCGCGAGCCCGCCGGGCTTGCCGCGGTAGAGGCGGCCGTCGGGCGAGCGGGTGCCCTCCGGATAGATGCCGAACAGCTCCCCCTGCTCGATGACCTCTATCCCGCTCCTGATCGCCGCCTCCCCCGCGCCGCGGCCTCCGGAGCGGTCCACCGGGAGCTGGCCCACGCCCTTGAAGAAGGCGGCGGTCAGGCGCCCCTTGACCCCGGGGGTGGTGAAGTACTCGGCCTTCGCGATGAAGGTGACCTTGCGGTCGAGCACCGCGGGCAGGAAGAACGAGTCGGAGAACGACAGGTGGTTGCTCGCCAGGATGGCGGGGCCCTCGGCGGGGACGTTGTCCAGGCCCTCCACCCAGGGCCGGAAGACGAGCTTCAGCGGTCCCCCGATGGAAACCTTCATCGCGCCGTACAACAACCGAGTGCCTCCTGTGTCTGTCGATGAGACCTTAACCCGGCCGCCCGGCGGTGGCGTGCCCGCCCTGAGACTCCGACGGCCCTGGTCGGTGTCGGTGCCGTCGCGTACGGTGAAGCAACCTGAACTCTTCTCACGCCCCTCTCACATGACAGGAGACCGAAGGTGCCGGTCCTTCCTGGAGCCGAGCCGTACCGCCACGACGGTGGAGAAGTCGGCGTCCTGCTCTGCCACGGCTTCACCGGTTCCCCCCAGTCACTGCGCCCCTGGGCGGAGTACCTCGCCGGGCGCGGTGTGTCCGTCTCCTTGCCGCTGCTGCCCGGGCACGGGACGCGATGGGAGGACATGGAGCTCACGGGCTGGCAGGACTGGTACGCCGAGGTGGACCGCGAGCTGCGCGCGCTCGGCCGCCGGTGCGCACAGGTGTTCGTGTTCGGCCTGTCGATGGGCGGCGCCCTGGCGCTGCGGCTCGCGGCCCGGAACGGGGACGCGATCAGCGGTGTCGTGGTCGTCAACCCGGCGAACAAGGTGCACGGACTGTCGGCGTACGCCCTGCCCGTGGCCCGCCATCTCGTGCGGTCGACGAAGGGGATCACCAGCGACATCGCCCGGCCCGGCGGCGTGGAGGTCGGCTACGACCGCGTCCCGCTGCACGCCGCGCACTCCCTGCGGACCTTCTTCAGGGTCGTCGACGGCGAGCTCCCGCAGGTCACGCAGCCGCTGCTGCTGCTGCGCAGCCCTCAGGACCATGTGGTGCCACCGGCCGACTCGGCACGGATCCTCAGCCGGGTGTCCTCCACGGACGTGCGGGAGGTCCTGCTGGAACAGAGCCACCACGTCGCGACGTTGGACTACGACGCGGACCGGATCTTCGAGGAGAGCCTCGCGTTCATCGGCCGGCTCGCACCCAGTGTCGGCAAGGAAGGGACGGCCGCAGGTGGCTGAGCACGACTCCGACCGCGAGGACCGCGAGGAGCGGGAGGATCGGGAGGGCCGCGCCGGGGACCCGCGCGAGCCCGCTGAGCAGCACGTGCCGTTCGACGAGGACGCCGCCTGGGCGGCGATCGTCGCCGGCTTCGGGGAGGAGCCGCCGGACCCGCCCGGCGCCAAGCCCTTCAAGTCGGTCGAGGACCTGGCGCTGCTGGAGCCCGAGACGAACGACGGCGGCGGCGAGCCGGCCGGCCGGGAGCCGGAGCCCAAGAAGGAGACGCCGGAGCCGCTCGGCAGCTCGGTGACCTTCGCGCCCGGCGTGGGCGGCGGGCCCCGGGACTACACGACGCCGGAGCCGTCCGAGGACGACTTCACCGAGGACGACGAGGGCCACTTCGTACCGCCGGAGCCGCCACCGCTGCCCACCTCCGACGCCACGGCGAAGTTCGCGTGGCTGGGCGTGCTGGGCGGCCCGGTGCTGCTTCTGCTGGCGGTGCTGCTCGGCTGGGACATGACCTGGTGGCTGACCACGCTCGGCATCGGCGGCTTCCTGGGCGGTTTCGCGACGCTGGTGATGCGGATGCGCACGGACGAGGAGGACGACGACGACCCCGGCCGGGGCGCGGTGGTCTGACCCCGCTCACGCGGCGGGGACCCTGAGGGCGGCCAGGACCGGAAGATGGTCCGTGGCCGCCCTCAGGTCTGCCTCCGTCACCCCCGGCTGACCGTGCGGGACACCGCAGCCGAGCACCTCGATCCCCTTGGTCGCGAAGATCGCGTCGATGCGCTGGTGGGGGTCGGCGGGTGTCGAGGTGTACTCGCCGCCCCAGGGCGCGGTGGCCCAGCAGTCCTGGAGCCCGTCGGCCAGGAGCCGGAAGGTGCGGCCGCCGGGGCGCTCGTTGAGGTCGCCGCCCGCGATCACATGCTCCGTCCCCAGGCCGGCGAGCCGGTCCAGGAGCATGCCTCCCTGCGTGTGGCGCTCGTCCTGCTGGAGCGAGAGGTGGCAGCTGAGCACCCCGAGGCGGGTGCCGGCGAAGCGGACCACCGCGGTCGAGAAGCCACGCCGGTGCAGTCCGGGGGTGAGCGGCAGCAGCACGTCCTCGGTGCGCTCCACGGTGGCCCGCGGCGAGCACAGCAGCGCCGGGCCCGCGGCGGTGGCCCCGCCCGCCAGGACCATCCGGCCGGAGGCGGCCGCGAGCCGGGCCAGCTTCTTGCGCCAGCGGAAGAAGCGGGGGGCCTCCTGGATCAGGACCAGGTCGGGGTCGCAGGCGGCGACGACGCGGGCGAGCGCGGCGGTGTCGTCGCGCATCGAGCGGATGTTGTAGCTGAGCACGCGGAGGATCACGGAACCGTCGTCCTCGGTGCGGGAGTTGGGGAGCGGCGAGGAGGTTGCCATGCAGGTCAATCTAGTGGGGACCGGGGTCCTCGGCGCCCGGCGACCCGGGGCGCGGGGTCCGTGTGCGACCGCCGGTGGTGCGGCGGTCTCGCGGTCCCCGCGCCCCGGTGGGCACGGCAGGCGCGGTCGTGGTGTCCCGAGACAGCGGGTCACATGATCGGGTCGGGCTCCCGGGCCAGGTCGGCGGCGCCCACCAGGCCGGCCTTGTTGCCCAGCTGCGCGGCGATCACCTCGGCGACCGGGCGCCAGTTGCCGCCGACCAGCCACCGCTTGTACGACTTGCGGATCGGGTCCAGGACCAGCTCGCCCTCGTCGGACAGCCCGCCGCCGACGATGAACGCGGACGGGTCGAAGAGCGAGGCGAGGTCGGCCAGGCCCGCGCCGGCCCAGCGCGCGAGTTCGCGGTAGGAGTCGACGGCGACGGGGTCGCCCTGGCGGGCGGCCATGGAGATGTGCTTGCCCTCGATGCCGTCGGGGCTGCCGTCACCGAGGCCGAGGAGCACCTCGGCGTTCTCCGGGGTGGCGTTGGCGCGCTGCTTGGCGTACCGCACGAGGGCGCGGCCGGAGGCGTACTGCTCCCAGCAGCCCTGCGAACCGCAGCCGCACAGCAGCCCGTCCGGCACCATCCGGATGTGGCCGAACTCGGCGGCCACGCCGAAGTGTCCGCGGCGCAGCTTGTTGCCGATGATGATGCCGCCGCCGAGACCGGTGCCGAGCGTGATGCAGATGACGTTGCGGTGGCCCTTGCCCGCGCCGAACTTGTACTCGCCCCACGCGGCGGCGTTGGCGTCGTTCTCCACGACGACGGGCAGCCCGGTGCGCTGCTCGACCTCTTCCTTGAGCGGCTCGTTGCGCCAGTCGATGTTGGGCGCGAAGTAGACCGTCGAACGCTGCCGGTTGACGTATCCGGCCGCGCCGATGCCCACGCCCACGATCTCGTGCCCCGCGCGTGCGCCCTCCACCGCGGAGGCGATGGCGTCCACGATGCCCTCGGGCGTGCCCGGGGTCGGCACCTTGTGGGTCGAGAGGATGTTGCCTTCCTCGTCTACCACGCCGGCCGCGATCTTCGTGCCGCCGATGTCGACGCCGATGGTGAGTCCCATGAATCCCTCAGTTCCGGTCGAGCCCCGCTACGGCCAACCGTACCCGAGCAGAGGGTCAGTCCAAGTCGATGCGCTGGCCCGGACCCGTGCCCTCACCGGGGTCGCGAGGGGTCTCGTCGAGGTTCTTCAGCTCGTCGGAGGCGCTGGCCGCGTCCGGGCCGGCCGTCCAGCGGCGCTCCTGGGCCTGCACCGCGGAGCGGTAGGCGGCGAGCAGTTCGTGGCCGGCCGCGGCGAGGTGGTCGAAGACGTCCGGGTTGCGCTCGATCACCGGTTCCACGGCGGCCTTGGCCTGCTGCACGACCTGCTGCACCACCTGCTGGGCGGCGGGCCCGGCGACCGCGCCGAACAGCGGCGCCTGCAGTCCGGAGAGCTTGTCGGCGACGGTGTCGACGAGCCGGCGCAGCTCCTCGGCGGCCGAGCCGGGGGGCGGACCGCCGTGCTGTTCCCGGCGGCGGGCCTTCTCCGCCTCCAGGTCCTCGGCGCACGCGGTCGCCCACGCGTCGGCGTCACCCGTGGGCAGCGGCTCCTCGGCCGGCTGGTCCTGAGCGGCGTCGGGGAAGGGGCGCTCTTCGCTCATGGCGGGCTCCTGACTACGTCTTGTCCCTACGACGTTACCCGAACGGGCGCGACGGTTTCACGGCGTCCGCGGCCACAGCTCGGGGTCCGGGGTGAACCGGATACGCAGCTCCCCCCTCACGCAGCCCCGCCCCGGCGACAGCGCAACGGCGCAGAGCGGACGGCAGCCGTCTCACGGCGTCCGCGGCCAAAGCTCGGGGTCCGGCGTCCCCCTCGCGCAGCCCCGCCCCGGCGACAGCGCAACGGCGCAGAGCCGACCGCAGCCGTCTCACGGCGTCCGCGGCCACAGCTCGGGGTCCGGCGTGAACCGGATACGCAGTTCCCCCTCACGCAGCCCCGCCCCGGCCACGGCGCAACGACGCAGAGCGGACGGCAGCCGCAGGACGCGGCGGAACGGGCCCGCGGTGACGACCACTTCGTCGCCGCGCCGGACCAGGTCGAGCTCCTCGCGCACGGCGCCGGGGAGCGGCAGGCGCCAGACGAGCACGCCGTCCTCGGCGAGCCGGTCCTCGACGGGGAACTCCCGCTGGGCGGGGGCGGCCCGGAGCACGGGTGCGGCCAGGGCGGCGAGGTCGTCGATGCCGCGCGGATCGTGCCCGAGGTGGGGGACGGCGTGCAGGTCGTGGACGGTGCGCCAGTCGTCGAGCGCCTTGCGCTGCTGGGCGAGCGGCCCGGCGAGCCAGCCGCCGCCCTCCTCCTCGGGGAGCACCCGGTTGGCGATCAGCGCGTCCGGGCGCAGGCCGCGCAGGGCGAGGCCGAGGGCGGCGGTGTGGACGGCGTCGGCGCCGGCCGGGGAGGGGTCGGCGACGAGCCGCACGGTCGTGCCCCGATCGGCCAGGACGGCTTCCACGGCGGCGAGTTCGAGGTCCCAGCGGGCGGCGCTCTCGTACAGCCAGTCCGCCGGCATCGGCACACCGGCGAGCCGGCCGAGGACGGGGCGCAGGGCGCGGGCGGCCTGCCGCTCGGGCGGGAGCAGCCGGCGCACATAGCGACGGAGTTCCTCGGGGAGGGCGAGGAGGGCGAGGGCCGCCGGGGTGGGCGGCAGGTCGACGACGAGCACGTCGTGCGCCTCGGCGAGGGCGGCGTCGCGCAGGGCGCGGAGCACGGCGAGTTCCCCGGCGCCGGGCAGCGGGGTGAGCTCGTCGGGTTCGAGCGGGCCGGCGCCGAGCAGGTCGAGCAGTCCGGAGGCGCGGTCCTGGAGCCGGGTGAGGTCGTCGCGGAAACCGGCGGCGGGGTCGGGCCGCCAGGCGGTGAGGCCGGGGACGACCGCCACGGGTGCCGGGCCGGTCGCGGTCCCCAGCGCGGCCCCGAGGCTGTCGCCGCGGTCGGTGCCGAGGACGAGGGTGCGGACGCCCTGACGGGCGGCGGCGAGCGCGGTGGCCGCGGCGATGGTGGTACGGCCGCTGCCGCCGGGCCCGGTGATCAGGATGGTGCGCATGAGGGTGAACCGTACCGGGGTGGGGGCGGTCCGGCCGCGTGCGGCCGACGGCGTGGTGGGAAAGCTACCGGCCGGACTCCACGCGCTTCTTCAGGCCCGCCAGCGCGCGGTCGGTGATCACCTTCTCCGCTTTGCGCTTGATCATCCCCAGCATCGGGATCTTGACGTCCACGGTGAGCTGGTAGGTGACCTCGGTGCCGCCGGCGCCGACCGGCTTCAGGAGGTAGGAGCCGTCCAGGGAGCGCAGCATCTGGGACTTCACCAGCGTCCAGGAGACCTCGTGCTCGCCGGCCCAGGTGTACGCCAGCGTCTGGTCGTCCTTGATCGCGCCCGCGTCCATGACCAGCCGGACGTGCTCGGCGCGGCCCTGGCCGTCGGTCTTGAGGACCTCCGCCTCCTTCACCTCACCGGTCCAGTCCGGGTAGCGGGCGAAGTCGGCGATCACCGCCATCACATCGGCCGGAGCCGCCTCGATCTCGATGCTCGAGCTGGTGTGTTCCGCCATCGCCGTGGCTCCTCCGAACGCGGTCGGGCAAGAGGTGGTTGTGCGCACGTGTGTGCAGCGTGAAGGCTACCGCGCGGGACACCCCCCGCCGTCACCGCTGCCTGCGCCGACCGGCCCGAGGACTCACCATTCCAGGGCCCACGGACGTCCGGTGCTCGCGAAGTGCCCCACGTTCACGCACTCGGTGGCCCCGATCCGCATCCGGGCGGCGAGCGGCTGGTGGACGTGCCCGAAGAGCGAGTAGCGGGGCCGTGTGCGGCGGATGGCGTCGAGCAGCGCCCGGCTGCCCCGCTCGAAGCGCCGCGCCACCGTGTCGTAGACCAGCTCCGGCACCTCCGGCGGGATGTGCGTGCACAGCACGTCGACCTCACCGACCGCCTCGACCTTCGCCGCGTACTCCTCGTCGCCGATCTCGTACGGCGTGCGCATGGGTGTGCGCAGGCCGCCGCCGACGAAGCCGAAGACCCGGCCGCCGATCTCCACCCGCTGGCCGTCCAGCACCGTGGTGCCCGGTCCGGCGTACTCCTCCCACAAGGTCGGCATGTCGACATTGCCGTAGGTGGCGTACGTCGGTGTCGGGAACGCCGCGAACATCTCGGCGTACTGCTTGCGCACCGCCCGTTCGATCACCGCGGCCCGGTCCTCCCCCACCCCGGCCCACAGCCGGGCGCCCAGCTCACGCGCCTCCTCGAAGCGGCGGGCGGTGCGCAGGGCGACGATGCGGTCGGCGTTCTCCTCCCCGAACAGGTCGGGGAAGATGCCGCGCGAGTGGTCGGCGTAGTCGAGGAACAGGACCAGGTCCCCCAGGCAGACGAGCGCGTCCGCGCCGTCACCGGCCCGTGCCAGGTCACGCGCGTTGCCGTGCACGTCGCTGACCACATGGATCCGCGTCCCGCGATTGCCGGCTGGTGTGGGTGCCATGGCGATCAAGGGTAAGCGTGTGCGGCAAACGTGAACAGTGGCGGCCGGACCTGCGATTACTCGCCAGTCGGGAAGGCCGTCGACTACTGTGCGCGCAGGAGCACCAACAGGAACATCGTTGACGCACCCACTGTGTGACGCAGCGAACATCTCGACGGACCCCCCTGTCCGAGACGCCATACCGGCGGGTAACGTCCGGGCAGTCCAGTCGTGCTCAGGAATTCAACCAGCGGGATCCACCAGGCTTCCGCCGGTTCCTGAGCACCCTGCCCGAGCCTTGGACCGGACCGTCGCATCACACAACGTCGTGGCGCCGGCGCCCTATGAGGAGCAGCAGTCTTGCGCGAGTTCAGCCTTCCGGCTTTGTACGAGGTCCCCTCGGACGGCAATCTGACGGACATCGTCCGCAGAAACGCCGCGCAGCATCCGGACGTCGCCGTGATCGCCCGCAAGGACGGCGCGGCCTGGCGGGACGTGACGGCCGCCGCCTTCCTCGACGAGGTACGGGCCGCCGCCAAGGGCCTGATCGCCTCGGGCGTGCAGCCCGGCGACCGGGTCGGCCTGATGTCCCGCACCCGCTACGAGTGGACGCTGCTGGACTTCGCGATCTGGAGCGCGGGCGCGATCACCGTGCCCGTCTACGAGACCAGCTCGCCGGAACAGGTCCAGTGGATCCTTAGCGACTCGGGCGCGACCGCCTGCATCGTCGAGACGGACAGCAACACGGCCGCCGTCGAGTCGGTGCGCGACGCGCTTCCCGAGCTCAAGCACCTCTGGCAGATCGAGGGCGGCGGCGTCGAGGAGCTCGGCCGCCTCGGCCAGGACGTCAGCGACGCGGCGGTCGAGGAGCGCAGCTCGCTGGCGAAGGCCGACGACCCCGCCACGATCGTCTACACCTCCGGCACGACCGGCCGCCCCAAGGGCTGCGTGCTGACCCACCGCAGCTTCTTCGCGGAGTGCGGCAACGTGGTCGAGCGCCTGCGCCCGCTGTTCCGCACCGGCGAGTGCAGCGTGCTGCTCTTCCTGCCGCTCGCCCATGTCTTCGGCCGACTGGTGCAGGTCGCCCCGATGATGGCGCCGATCAAGCTGGGCTGCCTCCCGGACATCAAGAACCTCACCGACGAACTGGCCGCGTTCCGGCCGACGTTGATCCTCGGTGTGCCGCGCGTCTTCGAGAAGGTCTACAACTCGGCCCGCGCCAAGGCCCAGGCCGACGGCAAGGGCAAGATCTTCGACAAGGCCTCCGACACGGCCATCGCGTACAGCAAGGCGCTGGACACCCCCTCCGGCCCCTCGATGGGCCTGCGGATCAAGCACAAGGTCTTCGACAAGCTCGTCTACGGCAAGCTGCGCGCGGTGCTCGGCGGCCGCGGCGAGTACGCCATCTCCGGCGGCGCGCCGCTCGGCGAGCGGCTCGGCCACTTCTTCCGCGGGATCGGCTTCACGGTTCTGGAGGGGTACGGCCTGACCGAGTCCTGCGCCGCCACCGCGTTCAACCCCTGGGACCGGCAGAAGATCGGCACGGTCGGCCAGCCGCTGCCGGGCTCGGTGGTGCGGATCGCGGACGACGGCGAGGTGCTTTTGCACGGCGAGCACCTGTTCAAGGAGTACTGGAACAACCCGGGAGCCACCGAGGAGGCCCTCGCCGACGGCTGGTTCCACACCGGCGACATCGGCACCCTCGACGAGGACGGCTACCTCGCGATCACCGGCCGCAAGAAGGAGATCATCGTCACCGCGGGCGGCAAGAACGTGGCGCCGGCCGTGATCGAGGACCGGATCCGGGCGCACGCGCTGGTCGCGGAGTGCATGGTGGTCGGCGACGCGCGGCCGTTCGTCGGCGCGCTCATCACCATCGACGAGGAGTTCCTCGGCCGCTGGGCCGCCGAGCACGGCAAGCCGGCCGGCTCCACCGCCGCGTCGCTGCGCGAGGACCCCGACCTGCTGGCGGCGATCCAGTCCGCCGTCGACGACGGCAACGCGGCGGTGTCCAAGGCGGAGTCGGTGCGCAGCTTCCGCGTCCTGGGCTCGCAGTTCACCGAGGACTCGGGGCACCTGACGCCCTCGCTGAAGCTGAAGCGTCACGTGGTGGCGAAGGACTTCGCGACCGAGATCGAGGCGATCTACCGGAAGTAGCGGGGCGGCTGACGCCCCGGCACGGCGCGGGTCCCCAGGTCGACGGGGCCCGCGCCGTGCCGTGTCTACAGCAGTTCCTTCAGGCGCTCGGCGAGCAGGTCCCAGCGCCACTTCTCCTCGACCCAGGCGCGCCCCCGCTCCCCCATCCGGCGGCGCAGCTCGGCGTCACCGAGGAGCGTGACGATCCGGTCGGCGGAGTCCTCCACGGAGCCGCCGCGCACGACCCATCCGGTCTCCCCGTCGAGGACGGCGTCGGGCGCGCCCCCGGAGTCCCCGGCGACGACCGGCAGCCCGGTGGCCGACGCCTCCAGGTAGACGATGCCGAGCCCCTCGACGTCGAGCCCGCCGCGCCGGGTGCGGCACGGCATGGCAAAAACGTCGCCGGCGCCGTAGTGGGCGGGCAGCTCCGACCAGGGCACCGACCCCGTGAAGACGACGGAGTCCTCGACCCGGGTCTCGCGCGCCAGCTTGCGCAGCTCCCCCTCGTAGGGCCCGCCCCCGACGATCAGCAGCACGGCCTCCGGCTGCTCGGCCAGGATGCGCGGCATGGCGAGGATCAGCGTGTCCTGCCCCTTGCGCGGCACGAGCCGGGAGACGCACACGACGACGGGCCGGTCGGTGAGCCCCAGCCGGGCCCGTACGCGGTCGCCGCCGGAGCCCGGGTGGAAGGTCTTCTCGTCGACGCCGGGCGGCAGTCGGGTCATCCGCCCGGCGGCGTCCGGGGTCAGCGCCCCCGCGATCCGCGAGCGGGTGTATTCGCCGAGGTAGGTGAGGGTGTCGGTGGAGTCGCCGATCCGGCGCAACAGCTGCCGTGCGGCGGGCAGTTGCGCCCACCCCGCCTCGTGCCCGTGGGTCGTGGCCACCAGCCGCTCGGCGCCCGCCCGCCGCAGCGCCGGCGCCATCAGCCCGAGCGGGGCCGCGGCGCCGAACCACACCGACCGGCACCCGTGCGCGCGCAGCAGGGCCACGGCCCGCCGGGTCACGGCGGGCGTGGGCAGCAGCATGGTCGTCCGGTCGCGTACGACGGTGAAGGGCTGCTCGGCGTCGAAGGCGGCGGTGGCCTCGGCTCCCTCGCGGCCCCGCTTCCACGTCGAGGCGTAGACGACGAGCCGGTCGGGATCCAGCCGGAGCGCCATGTTGTGCAGAAACGCCTGGATGCCGCCCGGTCTCGGCGGGAAGTCGTTCGTCACGATCAAGGTCTTGCGCATCAGCGCCGACCCTACCGAACGCACTCTCGCGGCTCGGCACGGCCGCGCTGCGTCGCTGCGGCCCGGGCGGGCGGGGGATCATGGCCCCGTCGGACGACGGGCGGCCCGCGCCCCACGCGCCGGGGACCGCAGCGAGACGAACAGGGGCGCAGGTGGACAGGACGGACGGAACGCGATCCGTGACCGGACTTCTCGCGCTCTGGGCGCCGACCCGGCTGCTGCTGCTCCTGTTCGTCCTCAAGGTGTACGTCTTCCCCGGCCCGGACGTCACCGGCGACGTCTCCGTGATCTACCAGGGCTGGTACGAGGTGCTGCGCACCGGGACGTTCCCGCTGGACGACGTCACGTGGCAGTACCCGCCCGCGGCCGCCCTCGCGATCCTCTCCCCGGCGCTGCTGTTCTTCCTCGACTACGCGCACGCCTTCTTCGTCCTCGTCCTGCTCGCGGACCTCCTCGTCCTCGCCCTGCTCGTCACCGCGGGCCTGCGCCCCGGCCGGACGCTGCGCGGCGCCTGGGTGTGGGTGGCGGGCGTGCCGCTGCTCGGGCCGACCGTGTACGCGCGCTACGACGTGCTGGTCACGGCCGTCGCGGTGGCCGCGCTGCTCGCGGGTGCCCGCCGGCCCCGTCTGATGGGGGCGCTCGCGGCCTTCGGGGCGATGCTGAAGGTGTGGCCGGTGCTGCTGCTGATCGGCGCCGTGCGGCGCCGGGCGTGGGTCGCGGCGGGGCTGACGGCGGGGACGCTGACGGCATTGTTCGCACTGGCCATGCCGGGCGCCTTCGCGTTCCTGACCTTCCAGCGGGACCGGGGCACCGAGGTGGAGTCGCTGGGCGCCCTGGTGTTCCATGTGGCACGGCACTTCGGCTGGGACGGGCAGGTGCTGCTCAACTACGGCTCGGTGGAGTTCCTCGGCCCCTACGTCGAGGTGGTCAGCACCGGCGCCCTGGTGCTGACCGGCGTCGCCTTCGGCTGGCTGCTGCTGTGGTGGCTGACGGCCACTCAGTTCCTGCCGCACACACCGGCGGACGCCGCCTTCGTGGCGGTGCTGATGTTCACGACCACGAGCCGGGTGATCAGCCCGCAGTACCTGGTGTGGCTGGTCGGGCTCGCGGCGGTCTGCCTGTGCTCGCGCGGCTCCGGGATGCGCGTGCCGGCCGCCCTGGTGCTGGCGGCGTCATGCGTGACGACCTTGGAGTTCCCGCTCTGGTTCTCGCACGTCGTGGCCGGCGACCCGCTCGGCGTCACGCTCCTGTTCGTGCGCAACGGCCTGCTGGTGCTGGCCACCGTCGTCGGTGCCCGCGCGCTGTGGCGTGCCGCGGTGCCCCGGCGGCAGGAGCCCTTCGCCCGCGAGGACACCGACGACGAGGGGGCGCTCCCGGCCCAGGAGGGCGACTTCCCGATCGGGGCCCGCCGTGGGGTCACCTCCCGGACTTCGCCAGGGGCTGGTTGAAGCGCAGCAGGTTGCCCGCGGGGTCGCGGAACGCGCAGTCGCGGACGCCGTAGGGCTGGTCCATCGGCTCCTGGAGGACCTCCGCCCCCGCGCCGCTGATGCGCTCGAAGGTGGCGTCGCAGTCCTCGGTGGTGAAGATGACGCCCCGCAGCAGGCCCTTGGCCATCAGTTCCGCCAGGGCCTGCTTGTCGGCCGGGGAGGTGCTCGGGTCGGCGGCGGGCGGTTCCAGGACGACACTGACGTCGGGCTGCGTGGGCGACCCGACGGTCACCCAGCGCATCCCCTCGAACCCGACGTCGGCGCGTACCTCCAGGCCGAGCACGTCACGGTAGAAGGCGATCGCCTTGTCATGGTCGTCGACGGCGATGAAGCAGGTGGAAAGCGTGAGATCCATGCAGCCGAGGCTACGGCCGATCGGCGCGACCGGCTTCTCCGTTCCTGACCGGCCGGGTGTAGATCTTGGCGATGCAGGCCGGGATGGCGGCGCCGTCGTCGTGGCCGCGGGCCCGGTAGGCGCTGGGGGTCTCGCCGACGAGTTCGGTGAAGCGCGAGCTGAACGACCCGAGCGAGGTACAGCCCACCGCGAAGCACACCTCGGTCACCGAGAGGTCGCCCCGGCGCAGCAGTGCCTTGGCCCGCTCGATGCGGCGGGTCATCAGATAGCTGTACGGCGTCTCGCCGTAGGCGGCGCGGAAGCTGCGGGAGAAGTGCCCCGGCGACATCAGCGCGTCCCGCGCCAGCGCCGGCACGTCGAGCGGCTCCGCGTAGTCACGGTCCATCCGGTCGCGGGCCCGCCGCAGCCGCACGAGGTCGTCGAGCTCCTGCCGTCTCACCCGCCGAGTCTCGCACAGGACGCCGTCCCGGGTGCCGGGTCGAACCGTCACCCGGGGCTCCACGGCCGGCACGGTCAGGCGCCGACGTAGGCCGCGAGGTGCTCACCGGTGAGGGTGGAGCGCCGGGCCACCAGATCGGCCGGCGTGCCCTCGAAGACGACCTTGCCGCCGTCGTGACCGGCACCGGGGCCGAGGTCGACGATCCAGTCGGCGTGCGCCATGACCGCCTGGTGGTGCTCGATGACCACGACCGACTTCCCGGACTCCACGAGCCGGTCCAGCAGGCCGAGCAACTGCTCGACGTCCGCGAGGTGCAGACCCGTGGTCGGCTCGTCGAGGACGTACACGCCGCCCTTGTCGGCCATGTGCGTGGCCAGCTTCAGCCGCTGCCGCTCGCCTCCGGACAGGGTGGTCAGCGGCTGGCCGAGGGTGAGGTAGCCGAGCCCCACGTCGGCGAGCCGGTCGAGGATCCTGTGCGCGGCCGGCGTGGCCGCCTCGCCTGAGCCGAAGAACTCCTCGGCCTCGGTCACCGACATCGCGAGCACCTCGCTGATGTCCCGTCCGCCGAGCCGGTACTCCAGCACCTCGGCCTGGAAGCGCTTCCCGTCGCAGTCCTCGCAGGTGGTGGCCACGCCGGCCATCATCGCCAGGTCGGTGTAGATGACACCGGCGCCGTTGCAGGTGGGGCAGGCGCCCTCGGAGTTGGCGCTGAACAGCGCGGGCTTGACGCCGTTGGCCTTGGCGAAGGCCTTGCGGATCGGGTCGAGCAGTCCGGTGTACGTCGCCGGGTTGCTGCGCCGGGAGCCGCGGATGGGGCTCTGGTCGACCGAGACCACGCCTTCGCGGGCCGGGATCGAGCCGTGGATGAGCGAGCTCTTGCCGGACCCGGCGACGCCGGTGACGACGCACAGCACCCCGAGCGGGATGTCGACGTCGACGTCGAGCAGGTTGTTCGCCGTCGCGCCGCGGATCTCCAGCGCGCCCTTGGGGGTGCGCACGCTCTCCTTGAGGGAGGCCCGGTCGTCGAGGTGGCGGCCCGTGACGGTGCCGCTGGAGCGCAGGCCCTCGATGCTGCCCTCGAAGCAGACGGTGCCGCCCGCCGTTCCGGCGCCGGGGCCGAGGTCGACGACGTGGTCGGCGATCGCGATCGTCTCCGGCTTGTGCTCCACGACGAGCACCGTGTTGCCCTTGTCGCGCAGCCGCAGCAGGAGGTCGTTCATCCGCTGGATGTCGTGGGGGTGCAGGCCGATGGTGGGCTCGTCGAAGACGTAGGTCACGTCGGTCAGCGAGGAGCCGAGGTGGCGGATCATCTTCACGCGCTGCGCCTCACCGCCCGACAGGGAGCCGGACGGCCGGTTCAGGGAGAGGTAGCCGAGGCCGATCTCCACGAACGAGTCGAGGGTCTGCTGGAGCGCGGCGAGCAGCGGCGCGACCGACGGTTCCCGCAGGGCGCGGACCCATTCGGCGAGGTCCCGGATCTCCATCGCGCAGGCGTCGGCGATGCTGATCTTGTCGATCTTCGAGGTCCGGGCGCCCTCGCTGAGCCGGGTGCCGTCGCACTCGGGGCAGACGGTGAAGGTGACGGCCCGCTCCACGAACGCCCGGATGTGCGGCTGCATCGCCTCCTTGTCCTTGGACAGGAACGACTTCTGGATCTTGGGGATCAGACCCTCGTAGGTGAGGTTGACGCCGTTGACCTTGACCTTCGTGGGCTCGCCGTAGAGGAAGGCGTGCATCTCCTTCTTGGTGAACCGGCTGATCGGCTTGTCCGGGTCGAGGAAGCCGGACTGCGCGTACAGGCCCACGGTCCAGACGTTGTCGGACTTCCAGCCGGGGATGGTGAAGGCTCCCTCGGAGATGGACTTGGAGTCGTCGTAGAGCTGGGTGAGGTCGATGTCGGAGATCGTGCCGCGGCCCTCGCAGCGGTTGCACATGCCGCCGGTGCGCTCGAACGTCGCCTTCTCCGCCTTGGTCTTGGCGCCGCGCTGCACCGTGATCGCGCCGCTGGCCCGCACGGAGGCGGTGTTGAAGGAGTAGGCGCTGGGCGGGCCGATGTGCGGCTGGCCGAGGCGGCTGAAGAGGATCCGCAGCATGGCGTTGGCGTCGGTGGCCGTGCCGACGGTGGAGCGGGGATCGGCGCCCATCCGCTGCTGGTCGACGCTGATCACGGTGGTGAGCCCGTCGAGCACGTCCACCTCGGGCCGCGCCAGCGTCGGCATGAAGCCCTGCACGAAGGCGCTGTACGTCTCGTTGATCAGCCGCTGCGACTCGGCGGCGATGGTGTCGAACACCAGCGAGCTCTTGCCCGAGCCGGACACTCCGGTGAACACCGTCAGCCTGCGCTTGGGGATCTCGATGCTGACGTCCCTGAGGTTGTTCTCGCGCGCGCCGTGCACACGGATCATGTCGTGGCTGTCGGCGGCGTGCGGCACAGGCGACTGCGTGTTCTTTCTCGTGGGCATGCTCATCTCTCCATCCTTCGGGGCGGGCCGCCGTCGCGGGCGTCGCCTGGGTCGATCCAACCAGCTTCGGGCCTCAGGCGGGGGCGCGCTTCTCCGGCCTGGGCATCTGTGCAGGTCAGCGGCTCATCGGAGTTCCCGGATCCGGATCAGGTTGCCCGCGGGGTCGCGGACGGCACAGTCCCGCGGGCCGTACGGCTGCTCCACCGGCTCCTGGACGATCTCGGCGCCCCGGGCCCGCAGCCGGGCGAAGACGGCGTCGAGGTCGCGGGCGGCCAGCAGGATCTCGGCGTAGGTGCCCTTGGCCATCATCTCGGCGACGGTGCACCGCTCGTCCTCGGTGACACCGGGGTCGGCGGCCGGCGGCTGGAGCACGAGGGAGGTGCCGGGCTGCCCGGCGGGGCCGACCGTGATCCAGCGCATCCTGTCGTGGCCGACGTCGGCGCGGACCTCGAAGCCGAGGATGTCCCGGTAGAAGGCCAGTGAGGCGTCGGCGTCCTCGTGCGGGAGGAAGCTCGCGTGCAGGGAGATGTCCATGCCCGGCACGCTAGGCGGGGCCCGGACCGGGACGCTTCTCGATTCCTGACCGCTTCCGCGGCCCCGGCCGGCCGCCCCGCCTCAGGCGAGCCGCGCGCGCAGGTACGCCTGCCACATTCCGGTGAACTCCTCCGGCGTCGTCCCCAGCACGTCCGCGAGCGCGGCGTCGAGGCCGTCGGCGCCCACCGCCCGGTAGAACTCGCCCAGCAGCCCCTCTCCCCACCGCTCCGCGATGAGCCGGCCGGCCAGCCAGCCGCCCTCGTAGGCCTGGGCCAGCGCGTTCGCGTCACCGGTGAAGCCGAAGGCGGCGTCGTCCGGCAGCCCGGCCGGGACGTCCCCCGCGGCCACCGCGCGGGCCAGTTCCGGCGCGGCCTCGGCCGGGGTGCGGCCGGTGTCGCGGTAGCCGACCCAGTCGGCGTACCCCTCGGAGAGCCACAGCGGGGTGCTGCCGCCGGTGTGGGCGCGGGTGGCGACATGGGTGGTCTCGTGGGTGAGCACCACCTGCTTGCCCACGGAGCCCAGCACGCCGTACGCGTCGGGATTGACGATGATCCGGTCGGCGGGCGCCCTCGGCGCTCCCGTCTCACCGGTCGTGACCGCCGCGATGCCCCGGTAGGAGGAGGCGGGCGAGCCGAGCAGGGCGGCCATCGCCTCCAGCGACTCCGGTACGAGGACGACGACGCGCCCGCTCCAGTCCGTCCCCCAGGCCCGCGAGACCGCGGGTACGGCCCGGTCCCCCAGGTCCGCGTAGGCCTCCAGCGTCTTGCGGGACCGACCGGCCCCGAGCACCAGGGTGTGCGTCCCGCGTACGGCCGTCACCTCGCCCCTGTCCCACAGTTGCTCGGGCGCCTGCGGCGCGGGCCGCTCGGAGGTGACGGACCACCGGCCGTCCGCGTCGCGCCTCAGGTCCAGGGTGCGCCTCGCCGACACGGGTGCCCTGTCGAACCCGTCGATCCGGTAGCGCAGTTCGGCGTCGGCGCTCGCCCGGCCGCCGGTGCGGTGCAGACCCGTCACCCGGTACGACCAGTCCGCCAGCGGCAGGTCCCGCACCGCCGCGAACCCGGCCGCCGAGCCGGTGTCGCGGTAGCCGCTCTCGTCCCGGCCGAGGACCGCCGCCGCCCGCCGGTCGAGCAGCCGCTGCACGTCGTCGCGGGCGGTGTCGGCGACGGGGCCGCCCCCGCAGCCGACCAGGGCGGCCAGCAGCAGGCAGAGCGCCACCACCAGGGAACCCGTCGCCCGCCTTCGACCCGCCACGTTCCCGATCGTACGGGGGCGTGCGCCGACGGGTCAGACCCTGGTGACCCCCGAGACCGGCATCATGCCGACCGGGTCGTAGCGCACCGGCGCACCGGGGTAGGGGGCGTGGACCACCTGGCCGTTGCCCATGTACATCGCCACATGACTGGCGTCGCCCCGGTAGGTGATCAGGTCGCCGGGCCGGACCTGGGAGAGCGGGACCTGCCGGCCGGCCGCGCGCTGGCCCTGCGAGGTGCGCGGCAGTGCGACCCCGGCCTGGGCGTACGACCACTGCATCAGGCCGGAGCAGTCGAAGCCGCTCGGCCCGGACGCGCCCCAGACGTAGGGCCTGCCGAGCGCGGCACGGGCGGCGGCCACCGCGGCGGCGGCCCGGCCCGAGGCGGGGGCGGCCCCGCCGAGTTCGGGCATGCCGTCGCGGCCGGAGCGGGACGCCCGGTCGTAGGCGGCGCGCTCACCGTCCGGGAGGGTGTTGAGGAGCGCGCGGGCGGTGGCGAGCTTCTTCTCGACGCTGCGCTTGTGGGAGGCGACGGCCGTGCGGCTCCGCTCCAGTTCGCCGAGCTTCTCGGCGGCCTGGGTGCGCTCCTGGGTCAGGTCGCGCATGGCCTCGGTGAGCTCACGCAGCTGCCCGGCCTGGTGGACGGTGATCCGGTCCAGGGCGGCGGCCTTGTCGAGGTAGTCGTCCGGGTCGTCGGAGAAGAGCAGCGCGAGGGTGGGGTCGAGGCCACCGGAGCGGTACTGGGCCCCGGCCAGCGAACCCAGCGCGTCCCGCAGGGAGTTGATGTGCTCCTGCTGGAGGGCGATCCGGTCCTGTGCCCGGCCGACCTCCCCGCGCAGCGCGTCGGCGCGCTCGTCGGCCTTGTTGTAGGCCTCGGTGGCCTGCTCCGCCTCCGCGTAGAGGCGGTCCACCTCGGAGCGCGTGTCGTCGTGCGGAGCGGCGTGCGCCGGTACGGCGGCGAGGGCGGCCGCGGCGGCGGACAGCACGCCGACGGCGAGACGGGCCCCGCACACGCCCCGGTCGAACCCGGACGGTGCAAGGCGGCGATGGGACCCCACGGGAAGCCGCGCTCCTTCCACTGGCGGACAGGAAAATCCCCCGACCCCGGGCGGCGGCCCGGTGGTGGGGGAAACGCGGCAGACAGTAGCCCCGCCGTGGGGCGGGGGCCAAAGACGTCGGCGGGCACACAACGTGACACCCCGCCGCTGACGCAGGTCACCGGCGGGGTGCGGGGTCACAGCCCGTTCCCTGATTCGCTCGAACGGGCGGTACGGGGTCCTGATCGCGAGGGGGCCCGAAAGGCCTCAGATCCGGACGCCGAACTGGTACGGCATGTTGTTGATCGACTCGTAGCGCACGACGGTGCCGCTGCGCGGGGCGTGCAGCACCTGGCCGTTGCCCGCGTAGAAGCCGACGTGGTGCAGGTCGCCGTAGAAGATGACCAGGTCGCCGACCTGGAGGTCGCTCTGGGAGTAGATCCGGGTGCCGGCGTTGGCCTGCGCCTGCGAGGTGCGCGGGATCTGGATGCCGGCCTGGGCGAAGGCCCAGGAGGTGAGGCCCGAGCAGTCGAAGGAGGACGGGCCGGAGGCGCCGTAGACGTAGGGCGAGCCGATCACGCTCTGGGCCGCGCCGTACGCCGAGGAGGCGCGACCGGTGGCGGGGGCGCCCGAGCCGCCGAGGGCGGTGCGCTCGCTGGCCCGGCTCGCCCGCTCCTCCTCGGCCGCCAGGGCCGCCTTCTCGGCGGCGGTCAGGGAGTTGAGCAGCTTCTGCGCCTCGGCCAGCTTGCCCTGCACCTGGCTCTTCTTCTTGCCGAGCTCGCTGCGGGTGGTGGCGAGGTCCTTGAGCTTGTCCGCGGCCTCGGCGCGGTCCTGCGCGAGCTCGCGCTGCTTCTCCTGGATCTTCTTCAGCGAGTCGACCTGCTGGGCGCTCAACTGGTCGAGCGTGGAGGCCTTGTCGAGGTAGTCGTCCGGGTCGGCGGAGAGGAAGAGCTGCAGGGAGGGGTCGATGCCGCCGGAGCGGTACTGGGCGCTGGCCATCGAACCCAGGCCGTCGCGCAGCTCGTTGACCTCTTCCTGGCCACGGGCGACGTTGTCCTGGATGGTGGAGATCTCCTTCTGGAGCTTCTCCTGCTTCTCCTTGGCGCCGTTGTACTTCTCGGTGGCCTGCTCGGCCTCCTCGTAGAGCTTGTCGACCTTGGCCTTGACCTCGTCCTTGCTCGGCTTCTCGCTCGGCGCGGCATTGGCGGCCTGGGAGCTGAGGGCGACGGCAGCGGCGGCTGCGGTGGTCAGCACGGTCACGCGGGTGCGACTCGGCTGCTTGGGTCGACGGTGGGACGCCACGGGGGCAATCTCCTTCTTGTGAGTGATCACCCGATCGGAGGTTCGAGGCCAGACCCTAGTGACCCAGCTGTGATCAGATCAAATCCTCACATGAAAAATCTCGGTGACCGACCGCATCCTTTACCTACAACTCACGTGCAGTGATGCATGTTGACGCTACGTTGCGTGACGGTCCCGTCAATTCGGGCATTCCCGGGGCATATTGCGCGGTTGGTGTTTAGGTTGCGCAAGGGGCGCGCGTCAACTGCGCGAGAGCCGCTTCAGGAGCACCGCGGAGGCCACCGGCCGCGCCCCGGCACGCGCCACTCCGTCGGCCACCTCACGGTCGGTCGAGACGACGATGACCGGCCGCCCGGGCGGTTCGGCGCGCACCAGTTGGCGGATCAACTCGTCGGCGGTGACGCCCGGCTTGGAGAACAGCACCCGCACGCCCCGCGGCGGCGCCAGCAGCACCGGCGCGGCCAGTTCGGCACCGTCGAAGACACACGTCACCTCGGCGCCGGACTGCGCGGCGAGCTGCGAGAGCTGCCCGAGCAGCCTCAGCCGCTGCTTCTCCAGGGGCATCTGGGGATAGCCGGTCTTGGTGACGTTGTAGCCGTCGACGACCAGATGGGCCTGCGGCAGCGCGAGGAGCTGGTCGAGGACCGCGGGGTCGCTGTCGGACAGCGCCCGTGCGGCGATGTCCTTCGGGGTCATTCGTCCCGGTTCGACCGCGTCCACGGTCTCGGCGGGACGGACCGAGACGGGCGGCAGCGCCAGTTCGCGCCGCAGTCCCTGCGCCGCGTCCAGCACCGTGTCGAGCAGCAGTCGCACCCGCATGTCCTCGACACTGCGGCCCTCGCGCGCGGCCCGCCGGGTGGCCTCCAGGGCGGCCTCGACCTCTCCCAGCCGCGCCTTGAGCCGCCGTGTCTCGCTCTCGGCGGCGGACACCTGGAGGTGCCCCTCGGCGCGTACGGCCTCCATCTCGCCCTGCACCTTGCGCAGCGCCGCCTCGCCGCGCTTGACGTCGCTGAACGCGGCGCGCAGCTTGCGGTGAAGCGATTCGGCTTCCTTGCGAGCGCTGTCCAGCTCGGTGCGCAGCCGCTCGGTCTCGGTCCGGGTGTGGTCGCGGGCGGCGGCGAGTTCGGCGCGCAGCCGCTCCAGTTCGGCGCGGCTCTCCTCGTCGGCGCGCTCGGCGTCCGCCCGCTGGGCCTCCTCGCCGGCGGCCGCGACCAGCTTCACCCAGCCGGTCGGGCGCAGCACGTAGGCGGCGGCCGCCACGTCCAGCGGATCCGCGGCCGGGGGCGGCGCTCCGGCGGCGAGGGCGCCGGCCAGTTCGGGCTGGGCCTCGCGCAGCTTCTCCCCGATGCGCTGCCGGAAGAGCGGGTCGGTCTCCAGCGCCGCGGCCATCGCGTTACCGGCGAACTTGGCCCGGCGATTCGGGGCGAACCGGGCGTACTGCCGTAGCTGTGCGGGGAGTTCGGCCATCGTCAGCCCGCCGAAGCCGTCGGAGACGATCTGCACGACCCTCCGGCGCACGCCTTCGGGCAGCGGACGGTCGAGCACCTCAGCGGCGCCGTCGCCCGGCCCCCCGCCTGCGGTCTCCACCATCCGTCACCCCACTACACCTTCGGGAGCCGCCCCTGTCAGGAGTCGGCGCCCGGCCTGTCCACGAGTTCCACCTGATCCACGGCGTTGCACCACCGGCACCGCACCGACTCGATGGTCTCACTGACCACCTCGCGTTCCTCGACCTTCGGCTCACCGGCGAGGTCGAGGTGCACGTACTCGACGACCTTCGAGGAGCGCGTCACGTCGAAGCGCGTCAGATTGCCGCAGAGGGTGCAGCGCCACCGCGTGGTGTCCGTCGGCAGGGGGACCGTCATCGTGGCTGTTCGCTTTCCTTCTAGTTTCGGTGATGCGTGGTTTCCGTGCTGCGCCAGTTTCCCTGGAGCGTGTGGCTCGTAACCCTACGGCCTGGCGGGTCCTCGATGCCCGTCCGTCCCGGGCGGCGAGGCGGTCTGCGCGGTTGCGTCCACTTACGTCATGCTCTGTGTCCATGATCAGCTTCTGGAGCACGGCGGGCCGCCTGACGGGCCCCCGACGGCAGGCGCCGGTGATGTACGCACTGATCGTCCTGTGCTGCCTGATCTTCCTGATCGGCCCCGCCTCGGGCCTGAATCCGGTGTACGGCCTGGGCGACGAGCTGCTCGCCGCGCAGCGGGCGTACTTCCGCCACTGGGGGGTGGTACCCGCAGAACTGTTCGAGGGTTCCCCCCGGGCCGTCCTCACCCCGGCGACGGGCCTCTTCGTGCACGGCACCTGGGTGCACCTGCTCGGCAACATGCTCTTCCTCTACGTCTTCGGCGTGATGACCGAGGAACGGATGGGCCGCGTCGAGTTCACCCTCTTCTACCTCGGCTGCGGCTACCTCGCGCTGCTCGGGTACGCCGTGGCCAACGCCGACTCCGAGCAGTCCCTGGTCGGCGCGTCGGGGGCGATCTCGGCGGTCCTCGGGGCCTTTCTCTTCCTCTTCCCCCGCGCCCGGGTGACCAGCCTCCTGCCGTTCCTGTTCTTTCTGCCGCTGCGGTTCCCGGCCTGGGTGGTGCTGCCCTTCTGGGTGGCTCTCCAGTGGCTCGCGGCCGGCCAGGCGTCCAGCGGCCCGGGGGTGGCCTATCTGGCCCACCTCGTGGGCTTCGGCCTGGGCTTCGCCTACGCGTGGGCGCGGTTCGGGCGGAGGACTAGAGTGAAGGCCGCCCCTGCTCCGGCCCCCGAGGGAGAGAACCAGCCGTGATCACCGCGATCGTCCTCATCAAGACCAGCGTGGACCGGATCCCCGAGATCGCCGAGCAGATCGCCGCGCTGGACTCCGTCAGCGAGGTCTTCTCCGTCACCGGCACCTACGACCTGATCGCCATGGTCCGGGTGAAGCAGCACGAGAACCTCGCCGACGTCATCCCCGGCAGCATCAGCAAGATCGCCGGCGTGGAGGCGACGGACACCCACGTGGCGTTCCGCACGTACTCGCAGCACGACCTGGAAGCGGCCTTCGCCATCGGCCTGGACAACTAGGGCCCACCGCCCGGCCTGGACGCGGGGCGGGGCAGGCCGTACCGCCACCGACGAGCCTCCGCGACCTGATCCGGACGACCCGCGGGATGGCGTACGGCCGGACGGCGCGGCGCGACGCCGAGCAGGAGGCCGCCCCCGGCTCACGCCACGGACGCGGAGTCCGGCCCGCGTACCGGCGCCGACGAGCCACTGTCGAACCTCCGCAACCTGATCCACCTCCGCCGATGCTCCGCGACCTGATCCGGACGACCCGCGGATGGCGTGCGGGCAGACGACCCCCGCCCTGTCGGCGCCGCGCGGCGCAGCGCCGAGCAGAAGGCCGCCCCCCGGGCTCACGCCACGGACGCTGGGTCCGGCCCGCGTAGCGGCGCCGACGAGACTCCGCGAGCTGGGCTGGACGACCCGCGGGATGGCGTGCGGCCCCCGCCCGGTCGGTGCCGCGCGCGGCGGAACGCCGTCCGGTCGGCGTGGGTGCGGGGGGTCAGACTGCGGGGACGCAACGGCCTTCCACTGTGCGGTAGTTCCACTTCGCGCCGTTCCGGACCAGCTCGCGCACCGCCCCGACGAACCGCTCGACATGCTCGTCCGGCGTCCCCGCGCCGAAGCTCACCCGGACGGCGTTCAGCGACTTCTCCCCTGGAGCGGCCTCGGGCGCGCCGCACTCGCCCTGGGTCTGCGGGTCGCTGCCGAGCAGGGTGCGGACGAGGGGGTGGGCGCAGAAGAGCCCGTCGCGGACGCCGATGCCGTACTCGGCGGACAGGGCGGCGGCGAAGTGCGAGCTGTTCCAGCCCTCGACGACGAAGGAGAGCACACCGACGCGGGGGGCGTCGTCGCCGAAGAGGGACAGGATCCGGACCTCGGGAACGTCGGCGAGGCCGTCCCGGACCGTGCGGATCAGGTGCTGCTCCCGGGCGACCAGGGTGTCGTAGCCGGCCTCGGTCAGGGCCTTGCAGGCCGACGCGACGGCGTAGGCGCCGATGACGTTCGGGGAGCCCGCCTCGTGCCGGGCGGCGCTGTCGTGCCACTCGACGTCCACCCCGCCGTCGGCCCGCCGGGCGACCGTGCGGCTGGCACCGCCCCCGGCGAGGTACGGCTCCGCCTCGCGCAGCCAGTCGGCGCGGCCGGCGAGCACGCCGGAGCCGAACGGGGCGTACAGCTTGTGCCCGGAGAAGGCGACCCAGTCGACGTCCAGCTCCCGCACGGAGACAGGGTGGTGCGGCGCGAGCTGGGCGGCGTCCAGCACGATCCGCGCGCCGTGCGCGTGCGCGGCCGCGGCGAGCTCCCGTACGGGCCACAGTTCGCCGGTGACGTTGGAGGCGCCGGTGACGCAGACCAGGGCCGGGCCGTCGGATCCCCGCCCGGCCAGCGCGCGCTCCAGGGTGCGCACCGCCTGCTGAGGGGTGCGCGGCGCGTCGAGGTAGGTGACGTGTGCGTCCCGCCAGGGCAGCAGGGACGCGTGGTGCTCGGTCTCGAAGACGAAGACCTGGCAGCCCGCGGGGAGGGCGCCGGCGAGCAGGTTGAGCGAGTCGGTGGTGGCGCGGGTGAAGATCACCTGGTCGTCGTCACGGCAGTCGAGGAACTCGGCGACGGTCCCGCGGGCGTTCTCGAACAGGTCGGTGGAGAGCTGGGAGAGGTAGCCGGCACCGCGGTGCACGCTCCCGTAGTACGGCGCGTAGGCCGCCACGTCGTCCCAGACGCGCTGGAGGGCGGGGGCGCTGGCCGCGTAGTCGAGGGCGGCGTAGGTGACCTCGCCCCCGGTGACGAGCGGGACAGTGACATCCCGCCCCAGAACGGGCAGCGGGGCACAAACGGACTGGTCGGCGGCAGCGGTGAAGACGGACATGGGTGCACTCCCGTGAGGCGGACGGACACCACCACGCGAGCGGCACGCTCCAGCGCGGAGGCGGAAGAAAAAAGCGATGCGGAGGCGGGGCTCTGCGGCCCTATCGCATTCGCTTGCTCACGGAAGGCTCCCTCGACGACCAGGACCCCTGGTGACGCGAGGGGTCCGCGCTTGTCGTAGGCCTTGCTGCCTACGACCTGGTCTTCACCCGGGGCACCCCGCCACGGACGGAGGGTTGCCGGACAGCCGGCCGGGGCCTTTCAGCTGTCGCTCATGACCTGGTACAGCATCTTGCCACATGATCTTCGGCTCGCAAGGCGCGGTCCAGAATCCGGACCGCGCCCTGCCGCACCGCCGATGGCGTCAGGCGTTGCTCGCCGCCACCCAGCGCCCCAGCACCCGCCCGGCGGCACCCGAGTCGATCGCCTCCGCCGCCCTCGCCATCCCGGCGCCGATCCGCGCGGCCAGCGGCTCGTCGCCCGGCTCCAGCGCCACCAGCGCCGCCGCCGCGTTCAGCAGCACGGCATCCCGTACGGGGCCGGGCTCGCCGTCCAGCAGGCGCCGAGCGACCTCCGCGTTGTACGAGGCGTCCGCGCCCCGCAGCGCCTCCACCGGCACCAGGTCGATGCCGACCTCGCGCGGGTCGAAGGCCTCCTCGGTCACCTCGCCGTCGCGGACCACCCAGACCCGGGACGTCGACGTCGTGGTCAGCTCGTCCAGGCCGTCGTCGCCGCGGAAGACCAGCGAGGAGTTGCCGCGCCCGGCGAAGACACCGGCGACGATCGGCGCCATCCGGGGGTCGGCGACACCCACCGCCTGCGCCTTGACCTTCGCCGGGTTGGTCAGCGGACCCAGGAAGTTGAACGTGGTCCGGATGCCCAGCTGTCCGCGGGCCGCCGCCACGTGCCGCAGCGCCGGGTGGAACTTCACCGCGAAGCAGAAGGTGATCCCCGCCTCCTCGGCGACCTCGGCGACCCGCTGCGGCGTCAGTTGCAGATTGACGCCCAGCTTCTCCAGCACGTCGGAGGCCCCGGAGGCGGACGACGCGGCCCGGTTGCCGTGCTTGACGACCTTCGCGCCCGTACCGGCGACCACGATCGCCGACATGGTGGAGATGTTGACCGTCTTCGCGCCGTCGCCACCGGTCCCGACGATGTCGACCGTCGCGCCCGGCACCTCGATGACGTTCGCGTGCTCGTACATCGTGCGCACCAGCCCGCTGATCTCCTCGACGGTCTCGCCCTTGGCCCGCAGGGCCACCGCGAATCCGGCGATCTGCGCGTCGGTCGCCTCGCCGCGCATGATCAGGTCCATCGCCCAGGCGGTGTCGTCCGCGCTCAGGTCGCGGCCGTCCAGCAGGCCGTTCAGCAGGGCGGGCCAGGAGCGGCCCGCCGCGGTGTCGCCGCCGGCGGGGGTCACAGCGCTCATCAGCCGCTCCTGGTCCAGTCCCGTCGTACGGGACACGTGTCTCGAACTGGGTCCACCCTATCCAGCCCCGGGCACGGCGAAGGGCCCCGTCCGAACACCGGACGGGGCCCTTCGCCGTGGCGTGGCGAGTGCAGCGATCAGTGGTGGCCGTGGCCGCTCGTGATCTCCTTGTACTCATCGACGGTGGGCTTGGGGATCTGGGCGTCCTCGCCGTAGTAGGCGTTGCTGAGCTTGGCGCGCAGCTTCTCGGGCCCCGTCACCTTGCGCTCGACGCCGTTCTCGTCGACCGCCGGGCCGATCTCGGCCGGCTGGTACTGCTCGTGGGCCGTGAGCGTGTACAGCGCCTCCTGGCTGAGCGGCTCGTGGACCTCGATGAACTCACCGTGCGGCAGGCGCTTGATGGTGCCGGTCTCGCGGCCGTGCAGCACCTTGTCCCGGTCCCGGCGCTGCAGGCCGAGGCAGATCCGCTTGGTGACGACGAAGGCGAGGATCGGTCCGGCGAAGAAGCCGATCCGGACGAACCAGGTGACCGCGTTGATCGACAGATGGAAGTGCGTGGCGACGATGTCGTTGCCACCGCCGATCAACATGATCATGTAGCCGGTGACCCAGGCGACACCGAAGGCCGTACGGGTCGGGGCGTTGCGCGGGCGGTCCAGGATGTGGTGCTCGCGCTTGTCGCCGGTGACCCACGACTCGATGAACGGGTACAGGGCGATCACGCCGAGGAACAACCCGAACAGGACCAGCGGGATGAACACGCCGAGGACCAGTGTGTGGCCCCAGAAGTTGATCTCCCAGCCGGGCATGGCCCGGACGAGTCCTTCGGCGAAGCCCATGTACCAGTCGGGCTGGGCGCCCGTGGAGACCTGGTCCGGCCGGTACGGGCCGAGGACCCAGATCGGGTTGACCGAGGCGATGCCGGCCAGGGCCGCGATGGCACCGAAGACCAGGAAGAAGAAGCCTCCCGCCTTGGCCGTGTAGACCGGCAGCAGCGGCATGCCGACGACGTTCTTGTTCGACTTGCCGGGACCCGCGAACTGCGTGTGCTTGTGGTAGAAGACCAGGATCAGGTGGCCGACCACCAGACCGAGCATGATGCCCGGCAGCAGCAGGATGTGGATCGAGTAGAAGCGGGCCACGAAGTCGGTGCCCGGGAACTCCCCGCCGAACAGGAACATCGAGATGTACGTGCCGACGATCGGCATGGACAGGATCGCGCCCTGGGTGAAGCGGACACCGGTGCCGGAGAGCAGGTCGTCGGGGAGCGAGTAGCCGGTGAAACCGGTGAACATGCCGAGGACGAACAGCAGGAAGCCGAACAGCCAGTTGATCTCACGCGGCTTGCGGAACGCGCCGGTGAAGAACACACGCATCATGTGCACGAACATGCCAGCGAGGAAGATGATCGCCGCCCAGTGGTGGATCTGCCGGATCAGCAGACCGCCGCGCACGTCGAAGCTGATGTCCAGGGTGGAGGCGAAGGCCTCCGACATCAGCTGGCCCTGCAGCGGGACGTAGCTGCCGTGGTACTCCACCTCGTTCATCGACGGGTGGAAGAACAGCGTCAGGTACACACCCGTGAGGATGATGATGATGAAGCTGTAGAGGCAGATCTCGCCCAGCATGAAGGACCAGTGGTCCGGGAAGATCTTGCGCATGTTGGCCTTGGCCAGGGAGTAGATCCCGAGCCGGCCGTCGGCCCAGTCGGCGACACGTTCGCCGGCCGGCGCCTTCCCGCGAGAGCGGGAATCGGAGGTGGTCGTAGTGCTCATCCGCGCTCCCAGAATGCAGGACCGACGGGCTCGTCGAAGTCGCCGAGCGCCTCGAGGTAACCCTCGTCGTTCACACCGATCCGCAGCTGCGGAAGGGCGTGGCCGGCGGGGCCGAAGATGACCCGGGCACCGTCGGACAGGTCGAAGGTGGACTGGTGGCAGGGGCACAGCACGTGGTGCGTCTGCTGCTCGTACAGCGAGATCGGGCAGCCCACGTGGGTGCAGATCTTCGAGTACGCCACGATGCCCTCGTGCGACCATTCGAGCTCGCGCTTGTCCTTGATGTCGCCCGGCTGCAGCCGCACGATCATCAGGGCCGCCTTGGCGATCTCGTTCTGGAAGTCGTGGTCGTGCTCCTCCAGGCCCTCGGGCTTGGCGAACGTGAGCGAGCCGACGGCGACGTCCGAGGGACGCAGCGGCTCGTTCGTGTTCATGTTGACGAGGAGCTTGCCCTTCTTCCACAGGGTGTGGCGGAGCTTGTCCTCGGGCAGCGGGCCCAGGTCGCGCAGCAGGACGATGCCGGACAGCGGCACCAGCGTGAGCGCGCCGAGCATCGTGTTGCGGATCAGCTTGCGACGGCCGAGCGCGGACTCCTTGGCACCCTGCTTGAAGTCCGCGTGGACCTTCGCACGGACCTCGGGGGTGGCCTCGATCGGGTGACGCTCGTCCGCGATCTCCACGTCGGACATCAGGGTGCGGGCCCAGTGGACCGCACCCGCGCCGATGCAGAACAGCGCGAGACCGAGGGTCAGGCCGAGCGCGAGGTTCAGGGCGCTGACGTGGCCGAGCGGCCAGACGTAGACGGCCCTGTCGACCGGCACCGCCACGAACGCGGCGATGAAGGCCACGGTGGCCAGCATCGACACCGTGAACAGCAGGGCCACCGTGCGCTCGGACCGCTTGGCGGCCCGCTCGTCGATGTCCTGGATCCGGTGCTCGTGCGGCGGCAGACCCGGGTCCGCGAACGGGTTCTTCTCGTCGGCGACGTCGACCGCGCCGGCCCGCTCGGCGGGCAGCTTCTCTTCTGGAATGTCTTGGCTACTCATGACTTCTTGGCCTTTGCGGTCCGGGCGGCGACCCACACGGCGACGGCGATCAGGCCACCGAGACCGAAGATCCAGCCGAACAGGCCCTCGCTGACCGGCCCGAGGCCGCCCAGCTCCAGACCGCCGGGGCTCTCCGTGGTGGAGCTGTTGACCGCCTCCAGGTACGCGATGATGTCCTTCTTGTTCTGCTCGGACAGCGTCGTGTCGGGGAAGGAGGGCATGTTCTGCGGGCCGGTCTGCATGGCCTCGTAGATGTGCTTGGCGCTGACACCCTCCAGGGACGGCGCGTACTTGCCCTCGGTGAGCGCACCCCCCTTGCCGGTGAAGTTGTGGCACTGCGCGCAGTTGGTGCGGAAGAGCTCGCCACCCTCGGCGATGTCCGCGCCCTCCGTGCCGTACTGCTCCTTGGTCGGGATGTTCGGGCCGGCGCCGAGCGAGGCCACGTAGGCCGCGAGCTGGTCGATCTGGGCCTGCGTGTAGATGACCTTCTTCGCCGGCACCTGGGCGCCCTGCGAGGTCGCCGCGGGCATGCGGCCGGTGCCCACCTGGAAGTCGACGGCCGCGGCGCCCACGCCCACCAGGCTGGGACCGTCGGAGGTGCCCTGACCATCGGTGCCGTGACAGCTGGCGCAGCCGACGGCGTAGAGCTTCTTGCCCTCGTCGATGGCGAGGGACTGGGCCGTTTCGTCGGCCCGCGCCTTGTCCGCGGGCGCGAACACGGCGTACAGCCCCCCAGTGGCCGCCAGCGCAAGGAGTAGGACGACGACCGCCGCCAGCGGATGGCGTCGTCGTGCGGAGAGCTTTTTCACGGATTACCCCGGTGTCAGGATCTTCTGCGTCGAGTCTTCTGGAATGCGCGGGAGCGGGTCCCGGCTACTTGATCATGTAGATCGTGGCGAAGAGGCCGATCCAGACGACGTCGACGAAGTGCCAGTAGTAGGACACGACGATGGCGGCGGTCGCCTGCTCGTGGGTGAACCTCCGAGCCGCGTAGGTACGGCCGAGGACCAGCAGGAAGGCGATGAGTCCGCCCGTCACGTGCAGGCCGTGGAAGCCGGTGGTCAGGTAGAAGACCGAGCCGTACGGGTCGGAGGAGAGCGAGAGGCCCTCGTGCTTCACCAGCTCGGTGTACTCGAAGACCTGGCCGCCGATGAAGATCGCACCCATCACGAAGGTGACGATGAACCACATCCGGAGCTTCTTCACGTCACCGCGCTCGGCGGCGAACACACCGAGCTGGCAGGTGAGGGAGGAGAGCACCAGGATCGTGGTGTTGGTCGCCGAGAACGGGAAGTTCAGGGCAGAGGCCTTCTCGTGCCAGAACTCGGGACCGGTCACCGATCGCAGGGTGAAGTACATCGCGAAGAGGGCCGCGAAGAACATCAGCTCGGAACTCAGCCAGATGATGGTTCCGACGCTGGTGAGGTTCGGCCGGTTGACCGACGGGTGCGCGTGCCCGGTATCTACTGTCGTTGCTGTCGCCACGACCGACATTATGTCGGTCGCTTATCCCGCCCTCGCTCCGGGGGGTGCCGTTCGGAGTGTCCGCAGCGTGTGTACTGCCCGGATGGCCCAGGGAAGGCGTGTGCGAACCGGTGTTGACGAGGTGTTCAAGGGAGTAGCATCCGCCGCATCGGGCCGTTCCGTCCCGGCCCTCGCGTACGACGCCGACGTCTCGGAGGAAGCATGCAGCCGACCGCCACGGTGCTGGTCTACAGCGACGACTCCAACACCCGCGCCCAGGTGCGGCTGGCCGCGGGCAAGCGGCCAGCGCCGGACGTCCCGGTGGTGGAGTACGTGGAGTGTGCCACCGCCGCCGCCGTCCTGACGGAGCTGGACAAGGGCGGGATCGACGTCTGCGTCCTGGACGGTGAGGCCGTGCCCATGGGCGGCATGGGCCTGTGCCGGCAGATCAAGGACGAGGTCTTCGCCTGCCCGCCGGTGCTGTTGCTCATCGGGCGGCCGCAGGACGCCTGGCTGGCCACCTGGAGCCGCGCCGACGCCGCGGTGACCTTGCCCGTGGAGCCGGTGGAGTTCGCGAACGCCCTGGCCGCCCTGCTGCGCCAGAAGAAGCTGGCCAGCGCCTGAGAGCCCGAAGGCGACAGGCCACCCTGGGCCCGCGGGCCCAGGGTGGCCTGTCGCATGCTCTCTCCCCGCGCCCGTAAGGGGCGTTGCTCCGCCGGGCCTCAGACGGTCTGGGGCTGCAGCCTGACCCGTTCCGTCTCCTCGGGGCCCTCGGGGCTGCCGGTGACCAGGGCACTGCCCTTGCGCCAGTTCGCCCACTCGACGTTCCAGTCGCCGAAGCCGTTGCCGAAGGGTTCCATCGTCTTGCCGTAGGAATTGACGACCTGCACGATGTCGCCGGGGCGCACGGTCTCGTAGAACCACGAGGCGTTGCTGGTGTTCATCCCGACGCAGCCGTGGCTGACGTTGGCCGAGCCCTGGTCGCCGACGGACCACGGGGCGGCGTGCACGTACTCGCCGCTCCAGGTCACCCGGGTGGCGTAGTAGACGGGCAGGTCGTACGACTCGGAGGTGCCGTCGGCGATGCCGACGGTGGTGCCGCGCATGCGTACGAAGTACTCCTTGCCGATGACCACCTTGACCCCGTTGCGGGTCTCGAAGCCGGGCTTGCCCATGGTGATCGGGAGGGTGTTGATCTCCTTGTCGTTCTTGAAGACCGTCATGTGGTGGCTGGCGCCGTCCGCGATGGCGACGATCTTGTCGCCGGTGGTGATCTTCAAGGGCTTCGCCGTACCGCCCCAGAGCCGATCGCTGATCTTGATGCCGTCGAGGTTGCTGCGCACCTGCAGGGTGGCGTTGGCGGGCCAGTACTCCTTGGGCCGGTAGTGGAGTTTCTTGTCGTCGACCCAGTGCCAGGAGCCCTCCACGACGATGTTGGAATCGACCTTCAGGCCGCGTTCGACGATCGCGCGCTGCGCCTTGTCCTTGACGGGCTGGCTCAGGTCGGCGGTGATGGGCTGGCCCACGCCGTACTTGCCCGCCTCGGGGCCGAAGGTGACGCCCAGTCGCTTCTGGGTACGCGGCTTGCCGGTGTCGAAGGTGACGACCCGTCGTCCCGGGGCCCCGTCCTCGTCCTCGGTGCTCACCCGGACCGTGTAGTGGGCGTCGGCGGCCAGCGGGGAGGTGCTGTGCCAGCGGCCTCCGTCGGCGGAGAGTTCGCCCGAGACATGGCGCCCTGCGGCGTCCACGGCCGTGACGTCCGTGATCCGGCCCTCGGAGCCCTCGGAGGTGATCTCCAGGGGCTTGTCCGGGTCGGCCTTCTTCCCGGCCTTGGTGGGGCCGTTGAAGGAGATGTGCTCGGCCGCGTCGTACGGCGTGGCGGACAGCGGGTTGCCGTCGTCGCTGCTGCAGGCGGTGACGCCCGCGCCGAGGGCGATCACCACCAACGTGCAACCGGCGATTCTGCGGGTGCGCGAGGAGTGGCTCATGCCTTCACGCTAGGAAGATTCGTCAATCTCGGCGCGGTGAGTCATCCGTACGAGGGACACCTTTGGTGTGAAACGTGGAGAACGAAGGAGCCCGGACCCTCCTGACGGAGGATCCGGGCTCCTGGAGCGCTCGGCGCGAGCTACTGGGTGCGGTTCTCACCGCGGTAGTACTCGAAGACCCAGCCCCAGATGCCGATCAGGATCAGCGGGGCGGAGAAGTACAGCAGCCACCAGCCGACCGCGACACCGAGGAAGGCGAGCGCGCCACCGATGCCGAGGGACAGCGGCTGCCAGCTGTGCGGGCTGAAGAAGCCCAGCTCGCCCGCGTCGTCCGCGACGTCGGCCTCCTTGTTGTCCTGGGCACCCACGTCGACCCGCCGGGCCGTGAAGCCCAGGTAGAAGCCGATCATGATGGACAGACCGAAAGCCAGGAAGAGGGCGGTGGTGCCGGCCGGCTCCTTCGACCACAAGCCATAGACGATCGCCATGGCCAGGATGAAGACGCTCAGCCACATGAACATCTTGCCCTGGATCTTCACTTGCCGGCCTCCTTGCTACCCGCCAGGGCGCTGGCACCGTGGCCGCCGTGGCCGAGCTCCTCGAGCGCGGCGATCTCGGGGTGGTGCAGGTCGAACGCCGGGGATTCGCTGCGGATCCGCGGCAGGGTGAGGAAGTTGTGCCGCGGCGGCGGGCAGGAGGTGGCCCACTCCAGCGAGCGACCGTAGCCCCAGGGGTCGTCGACGCCGACCGGCTTGCCGTACTTGGCCGTCTTCCAGACGTTGTAGAAGAACGGCAGGACCGACAGGCCGAGCACGAACGAGCTGATCGTCGAGATCGTGTTCAGGGCGGTGAAGCCGTCGGCCGCCAGGTAGTCGGCGTAGCGGCGCGGCATGCCCTCGGCGCCCAGCCAGTGCTGGACCAGGAAGGTGCCGTGGAAGCCGATGAACAGCGTCCAGAAGGTGATCTTGCCGAGTCGCTCGTCGAGCATCTTGCCGGTCCACTTCGGCCACCAGAAGTGGAAGCCGGAGAACATGGCGAAGACGACGGTGCCGAAGACGACGTAGTGGAAGTGCGCCACCACGAAGTACGAGTCGGAGACGTGGAAGTCCAGCGGCGGCGAGGCCAGGATGACGCCGGTCAGACCACCGAAGGTGAAGGTGATCAGGAAGCCGGTCGCCCAGAGCATCGGTGTCTCGAAGGACAGCGAGCCCTTCCACATCGTGCCGAGCCAGTTGAAGAACTTCACACCGGTCGGGACCGCGATGAGGAACGTCATGAAGGCGAAGAACGGCAGCAGCACACCACCGGTGACGTACATGTGGTGGGCCCACACCGTCACGGACAGACCCGCGATGGCGATGGTCGCCGCGATCAGGCCCGAGTAGCCGAACATCGGCTTGCGGGAGAAGACCGGGATGACCTCACTGATGATGCCGAAGAACGGCAGCGCGATGATGTACACCTCTGGATGCCCGAAGAACCAGAAGAGGTGTTGCCACAGCAACGCTCCGCCGTTCGACGCGTCGAAGACATGGGCACCGAACTTGCGGTCCGCCTCCAGGGCGAACAGCGCGGCCGCGAGGACCGGGAAGGCGAGCAGGACCAGGACACCGGTCAGCAGCACGTTCCAGGTGAAGATCGGCATGCGGAACATCGTCATGCCGGGCGCGCGCATGCAGATGATCGTGGTGATGAAGTTGACCGAGCCGAGGATGGTGCCGAAGCCGGAGAAGGCCAGACCCATGATCCACATGTCGGCGCCGACGCCCGGCGAGCGGACCGCGTCCGACAGCGGGGAGTAGGCGAACCAGCCGAAGTCGGCCGCACCCTGGGGGGTGAGGAAGCCGGCCACCGCGATGAGCGAGCCGAAGAGGTACAGCCAGTAGGCGAACATGTTCAGCCGCGGGAACGCCACGTCCGGCGCGCCGATCTGCAGCGGCATGATCCAGTTCGCGAATCCGGCGAACAGCGGCGTCGCGAACATCAGCAGCATGATGGTGCCGTGCATCGTGAACGCCTGGTTGAACTGCTCGTTCGACATGATCTGCGTACCCGGACGGGCGAGCTCGGCGCGCATGAAGAGCGCCATCACGCCGCCGATGCAGAAGAACGCGAACGACGTGACCAGGTACAGCGTGCCGATCGTCTTGTGGTCGGTGGTCGTCAGCCACTTCACGACCACGTTGCCGGGCTGCTTGCGCCGCACCGGCAGCTCGTTCTCGTACGAGCCGGCCTCGGCGGCACCCGCGGGTTCGTTGAGGATGCTCACAGTTGGTTCGTCTCCCGGTTCTTCTCGTGAGGCGTCTGCTCGATGCCCGCGGGAACGTAACCGGTCTGCCCCTTCTTGGCGAGGTCCTTGAGGTGCTGCTCGTAGCGCTCCGGAGAGACGACCTTCACGTTGAACAGCATCCGGGAGTGGTCGACGCCGCACAGTTCGGCGCACTTGCCCAGGAAGGTGCCCTCCCTGTTGGGGGTCACCTGGAAGGCGTTGGTGTGGCCGGGGATGACGTCCTGCTTCATCAGGAACGGCACCACCCAGAAGGAGTGGATGACGTCACGCGAGGTGAGCACGAAGCGGACCGTCTTGCCCTCGGGGAGCCAGAGGGTGGGGCCCGGGTTGCCCGTCTGCGGGTTCCGCTCCCCGGGCGTGCCGCAGGCGTAGACGCCGCCGGCGTCGGCCGGGAACTCCTTCTTGTAGCGGTCCGGAATGGCGGCCAGTTCCTTGGAGGTCTTGGCGTCCCCCGTGGAACCTTCGACATTCTCGATGTAGTTGAAGCACCAGCTCCACTGGAAGCCGACCACGTTGACCGTGACGTCCGGCTTCTTGGACATGTCGAGGAGCTTCGTCTCGTCGCGCGCCGTGAAGTAGAAGAGGACCGAGACGATGATGATCGGGACCACCGTGTACAGCGCCTCGATGGGCACGTTGTACCGGGTCTGCGGAGGAACCTCGATCTTGGTGCGGCTGCGCCGGTGGAAGATGGCGCTCCACACGATGAGGCCCCACACCAGCACGCCGACGGCGAGCGCGGCAGCCCAGGAGCCCTGCCACAGGGAGAGGACGATCGGCGCCTCTTCCGTGGTGGGGGTGGGCATACCGAGGCGGGGGAAGTCCTCCCATGTGCAACCGGTGGCGGTCGCCAGGACCAGGCCCGCGGTCAGTGCCTGCAGCAGCTTCCGCCGCATCGGGCGCCGCGGCGTGGGGGTACCACCCGAGCCTTCCGGGCTGCGGGGGAGGTCGGAGCCGTTGGGACTCACGTAGCGCCTTCCCGAGAGTCTCGCCCGCGCGGTCGGCTGCGGCCTTCTCGCTGGTCGGTCGCCGCCCTGCGTCGGGCAGGGGTTTGGATGTTTATGCGGACCAAACCCTAGCCGACGGTCTCCGGGGGTTCGCGGGGAGGGTGCCCGAACGCGCCGCCGGGTCAGCCGAAGGGGTCGGTTGCCCGGCTCTGGGCTACTTCTGACGGTGGGTTCGGGGCTCCTGGTGACGCGGACCAGCGGGTTCTTCGGCGGGCGCGGACCGTCGCCCGCTCCGTGGAGGCTTCCCCGCGCCCCTCCGGGACGCTTAGCGTTGCCGTATGTCCTACTTCGACGCCGCCTCCGCCGCCCCCCTCCATCCCGTCGCGCGACAGGCCCTGCTGGCCTGTCTCGACGAGGGGTGGGCCGATCCGGCGCGGCTGTACCGCGAGGGGCGGCGGGCCCGGATGCTGCTGGACGCGGCGCGGGAGGCGGCCGCCGAGGCGGTGGGGTGCCGCGCGGACGAGCTGGTGTTCACCGCCTCCGGAACCCGCGCCGTGCACACGGGGATCGCGGGTGCGCTGGCCGGGCGTCGGCGCGCCGGGCGTCACCTGATCGTGTCAGCGGTCGAACACTCCTCGGTGCTCCATGCGGCGGAGGTGCACGAGCGGGACGGCGGCACGACCACGCAGGTCGCGGTGGGCCGGGAGGGTGCGGTGCGCGCGCAGGCGTACGCCGAGGCGCTGCGCCCCGACACCGCGCTGGCCTGTCTGCAGTCCGCCAACCACGAGGTGGGGACCGAGCAGCCGGTGGCCGAGGTGGCGTCGGTGTGCCGGGCGGCCGGGGTGCCGTTGCTGGTGGACGCGGCGCAGTCGCTGGCGTGGGGGCCGGTGGCGGGCGACTGGTCGTTGCTGACGGCCAGCGCCCACAAGTGGGGCGGCCCCTCGGGGGTGGGGCTGCTGGCGGTACGCAAAGGGGTGCGCTTCGCGCCGCAAGGGCCCGCCGACGAAAGGGAGTCGGGGCGTGCCGCCGGTTTCGAGAACATCCCGGCGATCGTCGCGGCGGCGGCCTCGCTGCGGGCCGTGCGGGCCGAGGCGGCCCAGGAGGCGCTGCGGCTGCGGGAGCTGACGGAGCGGATCCGCACGCGGGTGCCGGAACTGCTGGGGGACGTCGAGGTGGTGGGCGATCCGGAGCGGCGGCTGCCGGGGATCGTCACCTTCTCCTGTCTCTATGTCGACGGGGAGACTCTGCTGCACGAGCTGGACCGCGCCGGTTTCTCCGTCTCGTCCGGATCGTCCTGTACGAGCAGCACGCTGACGCCGAGCCATGTGCTCAAGGCGATGGGGGTGCTCAGCGAGGGCAACGTGCGGGTGTCGCTGCCGCCCGGGGCGGCGGAGGAGGACGTCGAGCGCTTCCTCCAGGTGCTGCCCGGGGCCGTCACGGCGGTCCGGGAGAAGCTCGGGGCGCCGGCGCCCCGCACGGTCGTCGAGGACGACGCGCTCGTCGTGGACGCGCTGGGCAAGCTCTGCCCGCTCCCCGTGATCGAGCTGGCCAAGGTCATCGGGGAGGTGCCGGTGGGCGGCACGGTCCGGGTGCTCGCGGACGACGAGGCGGCCCGGCTGGACATCCCGGCGTGGTGCGCGATGCGGGGCCAGGAGTACGTGGGTGAGGAGCCGGCGGACCGGGGAACGGCCTACGTGGTCCGCCGGCGGGCGTAGGGCCTGGGGGACAGGCCCAGGTCAGCGCAGGTGGGTGCGGACCTCGTCGGCGGCGTCATGGCCGTACGCCTTGGTGAAGCGGTCCATGAAGTGGGCGCGGCGCAGGGCGTACTCCTGGGTGCCGACCGTCTCGATCACGAGCGTGGCCAGCATGCAGCCGACCTGCGCGGCGCGCTCCAGGCCGACGCCCCAGACCAGGCCGGACAGGAAGCCGGCGCGGAAGGCGTCGCCGACGCCGGTGGGTTCGAGCTTGCGCTCCTCCTCGGGGCAGCCGACCTCGATGGGGTCCTCACCGGCCCGCTCGATGCGCACGCCCCGGGCGCCGAGGGTGGTGACGCGGTGGCCGACCTTGCCGAGGATCTCCTCGTCGCTCCAGCCGGTCTTCGACTCGATGAGGCCCTTCTCGTACTCGTTGGAGAAGAGGTACGTCGCCCCGTCCAGCAGGATCCGGATCTCCTCGCCGTCCATGCGGGCGATCTGCTGGGAGAAGTCGGCGGCGAACGCGATGTCGCGGGAGCGGCACTCCTCGGTGTGCCGGAGCATCGCCTCCGGGTCGTCGGCGCCGATCAGGACCAGGTCGAGACCGCCGACCCGGTCGGCGACGGTCTTCAGCTCGATCAGGCGGGCCTCGCTCATGGCGCCGGTGTAGAACGAGCCGATCTGGTTGTGGTCGGCGTCCGTGGTGCACACGAAGCGGGCGGTGTGCAGGGTCTCGGAGATGCGCACGGAGGCGGTGTCGACGCCGTGCCGGTCCAGCCAGGCGCGGTACTCGTCGAAGTCGGCGCCGGCGGCGCCGACCAGGATCGGCCGGGTTCCGAGCTGGCCCATGCCGAAGGCGATGTTGGCGCCCACCCCACCCCGGCGGACATCGAGCTTGTCGACCAGGAACGACAGCGAGACCGTGTGCAGCTGGTCCGCGACGAGCTGGTCGGCGAAGCGGCCGGGGAAGGTCATGAGGTGGTCGGTGGCGATGGAGCCGGTGACTGCGATGCGCACGGCGTGGAATCTCCCGGGTGGAGGGGGTTGACGATTCACGCTACCCGGTTGCGGTGGCGCCGTTGAAGTGGATGGCCGGATGGGCGCGAAGTACCGGCCGGAAGGGGGGTGGGCGGCCCCCAAAGGGCGAAAACTACCCGATAGTAGATCTTTCTTCGCCCGCCGCTCCGTGCCTACGGTGCCGCTATGACGAAACTCGACGCTCCGGTCTCCGCCCCTGTCGACCTGGAGGGTGACCTGGCCGCCCTGCGGAGCGACTGCGCCCGGATGGTGCCGCACTGGTCGGCTCCCGACCGGCACGCCGCCCGCCCGGTCCCGCCGTCGCTGATCCACGGCGTGACCGTGCCGCCGAGGTCGGCCCGTCTGCTGGACGCGATGTCCGACTACGGCGACTGAGCCGGCTCGCGCGGGAACCGCGCGCTCCCCTGCTGCGTCCCATCGCTGTCCCCCGTGGAGGGGATAAGGGACACGACCCACCAGCGTGAGCTGTGCAGCCGAAGGAGCGATGCGGTGAACACCGAGCGACCCGACAACGACGACGGCGTCGCGGCCGGGACCGGCGCCGCCGAGCAGGACGCGCAGGTCACGGGTGAGACAGAGGTCGTACCGACCTCGCAGGGTGACGCCGAACCGGCACCGGACGCGGACGGAGCGCAGGCCCAGGCTCCGGACGAGACGGAAGCCCCGGAGGCGGACTCTGGACCGGCGCCCGACGCCGCGCAGGCCCAGGCTCCGGACGACGCGGCAGCATCGAAGGCGGACGGCCCGCAGGCCCAGGCCCCCCACGAGGCGCAAGCCGCCGAGCCCCAGGACCCGCCGGCCCAGGACACGGACGCCACCGAAGCCCCGGACGCGGACTCTGGACCGGCGCCCGACGCCGCGCAGGCCCAGGCTCCGGACGACGCGGCAGCATCGAAGGCGGACGGCCCGCAGGCCCAGGCCCCCGACGAGGCACAAGCCGCCGAGCCCCAGGACCCGCCGGCGCCGGACACGGACGCCACCGAAGCCCCCCGGCCGGACGACGCGGAAGCCCCGGAGGCGAACGCCGAAGCGGCGCCGGACGCGGACAGCCCGCAGGCCCAGGCCCCCGCCGAGCCCCAGGAGCCGCCGGCCCCGGACGCGGACGCCACCGAAGCCCCGGGCGCGGACTCCGGGCCGGCGTCCGACGCAGACGCCGCCGAAGCCCCGGATGCGGACTCTGGCCCGGCGCCCGACGCGGACGCCACCGAAGCCCCGGGCGCGGACTCCGGGCCGGCGCCCGACGCGGACGCCGCCGAAGCCCCGGATGCGGACTCTGGGCCGGCGCCCGGCGCTGACGACTCGCGGGCGCAGGAGGCGGGTCACGGGTCGGTCGCCGCGGGCCGCTCTTGGTTCGGCCGCCGTCGCTCCCCCGCCGTCGTCGCCTCCGTCGCCGCCGCCGTCCTGCTGGCCGGAAGCGGCGGTGCCTACCTCGCGGCCTCGGCCGTCGGGGGCTCCGGTTCGGGCACTCCGGCGCGAGCCGCGACGCCCCCGCCGCTGGCCCTGGACGGCTACTCGTCCGACGGCGACAAGGGCATCGCCCCGGGCGAGCCCGACCCCCACGGCGTCACCTACACGGCGGACGGCGCCCTCCCGGAGGGTCCCGGCTCGGCGGCCGTGCACTGGCCGAGGAACGAGGTCACCGAGGAGGACGTGGTGCGGCTCGCCGGCGCGCTCGGCCTCGACGGGAAGCCCGTCGCCGAAGGAGGGGCCTGGCGGATCGGGGGCGGAGACGGTCAGGGCCCGCGCCTCCAGGTGAACCGGGAGGCGCCCGGCACCTGGACGTTCCATCGCCACAGCCCCGGCACGGACAACTGCCGGAGCACCACGGTGTGCGCCAAGGCTCCCGCCACCGGCTCCGACGTGCCGGTGAGCGAGGAGACGGCGAGGAAGGCGGCCGCGCCCGTCCTGAAGGCGGTCGGGCAGGACTCCGCCAAGGTCGACGCCGACCTGGTCCTCGGCGCCCGGCGCGTGGTGAACGCCGACCCGGTGGTCGGCGGGCTGCCCACGTACGGCTGGCCCACCGGCGTCACGGTCGGCGCCCAGGGCGAGGTGGTCGCCGCGAACGGCCAGTTGACCGCGCCGGACAAGGGGGACACGTACCCCGTGCTGAGCGCGGAGCGGACGCTGGAGCTGCTGAACGGAGCCCAGGACACCGCCCCGCGGGCCGGCATCGGCGGCTGCGCCGATCCCGTGCCGCTGGAGGGCGAGCAGCCGGCGGCGCCCTGCGAGGAGGCGCCGAGCAGCGTGCCGCGGGAGCGGATCGCCGTCGAGGACGCGGTGTTCGGGCTGGCCTCGCACTCGGTGGGCACCCGGCCCGCGCTGGTGCCGGCCTGGCTGTTCGAGGTGCGGCCGCCGGGGGCCCAGGACAGCCACACGGTGGCCTATCCGGCGATCGACCCGAAATACCTGAGCCCGGCCCCGCCGGAGGGGCGGCCCAGCCCCGGGCCGTCCGAACCGGGCGACGGGACGGGCACCCGGAACGTCCGGGTGGAGGGCTACACCGCCGAGGGCCGCGAACTGACCGTGCGCTTCACGGGCGGGGTCTGCGCCGACTACACGGCGAAGGCCGTCGAGGCGCCCGGCCGGGTGACCGTGACCGTGACCGAGAAGCCGTGGAAGGACAAGGTCTGCATCCTGATCGCCAAGGTCCAGCACCGGACCGTGCAGTTGGCGGAGCCGCTCGGTGACCGGAAGGTGGTCGGCACGGACGGCAAGGCCGTGCCGCTGGAGAAGCCGGGGGCCCGGCTGCCCGGCTGACCTGGCACATGTGAAGGCGGCGGCCCCCTCGCAGGGGGCCGCCGCCTTCACATGTGGCCTGGGTGACGCGACCGCTCAGCTGAAGGAGTCGCCGCAGGCGCAGGAACCCGTCGCGTTCGGGTTGTCGATCGTGAAGCCCTGCTTCTCGATGGTGTCCACGAAGTCGATGGTGGCGCCGCCCAGGTACGGAGCGCTCATCCGGTCGGTGACGACCTTGACCCCGCCGAAGTCCTTCTCCACGTCGCCGTCGAGCGAGCGCTCGTCGAAGAAGAGCTGGTAGCGCAGGCCGGAGCAGCCACCGGGCTGGACGGCGACGCGCAGGGCGAGGTCGTCACGGCCTTCCTGGTCGAGCAGCGCCTTCACCTTGGACGCGGCGGCGTCGGTCACGATGATGCCGTCGGTGACGGTGGTGGACTCGTCCGATACGGACATCTACATCTCTCCCGGGTTGTACGGAGACTGCTTGCCGACGGTTGCAACCGGCGGGGACGCGGATTCATTCCGGGCCGGGCCCGGGTCTTTCTCCTTGGCGCCCTCTTCATGCTCGCACATGCCCTCGCGGGCGCACAGCACTCGTGGACAGCGGGGCAACGCCGTTCGACAGCGAGGTGTCAGGATTCACGTCACACCGACACTATGGCCATCGTCAAACTGACGTGAAGCGGTTATGATAGATAGCGTCATTCCGACGAAAAGTCGAGAAGATGTCCCGAATGTCCCGCCGGTCCGGCTCCCCGGACCGGCGAGCCGCAGAACAGAAAGGGTGTGTGTCGTGACCACCGCCCAGACCCAGGAGCTCGACGTACAGCCGACGCCCCTCGCCCTGCTGCTGCTCGGCCGGGAGGCCGACCCGAGGAGCGAGCGCGGCGTCGAGTGTCCCGGTGACCTGCCGTCGCCGTCCGACCCGGACCTGGTGGAGCGTGCCCGCGCGGCCAAGGAGAAGCTGGGCGACAAGGTCTTCGTGCTCGGCCACCACTACCAGCGCGACGAGGTCATCCAGTTCGCGGACGTCACGGGCGACTCCTTCAAGCTGGCCAGGGACGCGGCGGCGCGCCCGGAGGCCGAGTACATCGTCTTCTGCGGCGTGCACTTCATGGCCGAGTCCGCGGACATCCTCACCGGCGACGACCAGAAGGTCGTGCTGCCGGACCTGGCCGCCGGCTGCTCGATGGCCGACATGGCGACGGCCGAGCAGGTCGCCGAGTGCTGGGACGTGCTGACCGAGGCCGGCATAGCCGAGCAGGTCGTGCCCGTCTCGTACATGAACTCGTCCGCCGACATCAAGGCGTTCACCGGCAAGCACGGCGGCACCATCTGCACCTCGTCCAACGCCGAGCGGGCGCTGGACTGGGCGTTCCAGCAGGGCGAGAAGGTGCTGTTCCTGCCCGACCAACACCTCGGCCGGAACACCGCCGTACGGGACATGGGCATGTCCCTGGAGGACTGCGTCGTCTACAACCCGCACAAGCCGAACGGCGGGCTGACCGCCGACGCGCTGCGGGCCGCGAAGATGATCCTGTGGCGCGGCCACTGCTCGGTGCACGGCCGCTTCAGTCTCGACTCGGTCGACGACGTCCGCGCGCGCATCCCCGGCGTGAACGTGCTGGTCCACCCCGAGTGCAAGCACGAGGTGGTCTCGGCCGCCGACTACGTCGGCTCGACGGAGTACATCATCAAGACCCTGGAGGCCGCGCCGGCCGGCTCCAAGTGGGCCATCGGCACCGAGCTGAACCTGGTCCGCCGGCTGGCGAACCGTTTCGCGCCCGAGGGCAAGGAGATCGTCTTCCTCGACAAGACGGTCTGCTTCTGTTCGACCATGAACCGGATCGACCTCCCCCACCTGGTGTGGGCCCTGGAGTCGCTGGCCGAGGGCAACCTGGTCAACCGGATCGAGGTCGACAAGGAGACCGAGGCGTTCGCGAAGCTGGCGCTGGAGCGGATGCTGGCGCTGCCGTAGCCGCCGGCACCGAAGCACGTGAAGGGGGCCGCACCCGTGGGTGCGGCCCCCTTCGTCGTCCTGTCAGACCTGCGCCGGCTCCGGCTGGGGCTCCGCCGGGACCTGCGTCTTCGCCTGCCGCTTGGCGGCCCGCTTCTTCGCGCGGCGCTCCTTGCGCAGCTCCAGCATCGCGTACAGCGTCGGGACCAGCAGCAGGGTCAGCAGGGTGGAGCTGATCAGGCCACCGATCACCACCACGGCCAGCGGCTGGGCTATGAAGCCGCCCTCGCCGGTGATCCCGAGCGCCATCGGGAGCAGGGCGAAGATGGTCGCCAGCGCCGTCATCAGGATCGGGCGCAGCCGGTGCCGGCCACCCTCGACCACGGCCTCGACGACCCCGTACCCCTGCTTGCGGTACTGGTTGATGAGGTCGATCAGCACGATGGCGTTGGTCACCACGATGCCGATCAGCATCAGCATGCCGATCATCGCGGGGACGCCCATCGGAGTGCCGGTCAGGATCAGCAGGCCGATCGCGCCCGTCGCGGCGAACGGGATGGAGACCAGCAGGATCAGCGGCTGGACCAGCGAGCGGAAGGTCGCGACCAGCAGCATGAAGACGATCGCGATGGCCGCCAGCATCGCCAGGCCCAGGTTGGCGAAGGCCTCGTCCTGGTCCTCGGAGACGCCGCCGATCTGGGCGGTGGCGCCGGCCGGGAGGTCCAGGGCGTTGATCTTCGACTGGAGCTCGGTGCTGACCGCGCCCGTGTTGTCGCCGGTCGGCTTGGCGGTGATGGTCGCCGCGCGCTGACCGTCGATCCGGGTCATGGAGACCGGGCCGTCCACCAGCTTCACGGTCGCGATCTCACCGAGCTTCACGGTGCCCAGCGGCAGCCTGCGCAGCTCGGCGATGGTGTCGGCCGGCTTCGCCGAGGTGATGACGATGTCCCGCTCGGTGTCGTCCAGCGTCGCCTTGCCCGCCGTGGTGCCGCGCACCGCCTGGGCGACGGCCGCGCCGAGCCTCTGGTCGTCGAAGCCGGCGGTGGCCGCCGCGTCCTTCGCGGTCACGGAGATGCGCGGGACGCTCTGCGCCAGGTCGCTGGTGACGTCGGTGACGTCGTCCAGGCCGGCCACCGTCTTGCGGACCTCCTCGGCGGCCTTGTTCAGCACGTCCCCGTCGGCCGCCTTCACGACGACGCTGAGGTCCTGGCTGCCGAAGCCGTCACCGGCCGCGATCGTGGTCGTACCGAGCCCGTCGATCTTCTTCAGGCCGGCGTCAAGGCTGTCCTGGACGTCCTCGAAGGACGCCGAGTCCTCCAGCATCACCGAGTACGAGGCCTGGTTGGTGTCGGTGCCGCCGCCGAAGGCGGCCATGAAGCCGGAGGAGCCGACCGTCACCTGGTAGTCCTTGACGCCCTCGGTGTCGGCGAGCAGCTGCTCGACCTTCTTCGCCTCGGCGTCGGTCGCCGCCAGGCTGGTGCCGGGCTTCAGCTCCTGCTTGATGGTAAGGACGGCCTGCTCGCCCTGGTCGAAGAAGTTGGTCTTCAGCAGCGGCGCCATGCCGAAGGTGCCGAGCAGGACCACGACCGCGATGGCCACGCTGGTGAGCCGGCGCCGGGTGGCGAAGCGCAGGACGGGGACGTAGAAGCGCTGGAGCTTGCTGCGGGCCTCCTTCTCCTCCGCCAGGCGGCGCGCCTCCTCGGCGTCCTCGGGGGTGCCCTTCGGGGCCCGCAGGAACCAGTACGACAGGACCGGTACGACCGTCAGCGAGACCAGCAGCGACGCCAGCAGGGCGGCCGTGACGGTCAGCGAGAACGAGCCGAACAGCTCGCCCACCATGCCGCCGACCAGACCGATCGGCAGGAACACCGCGACCGTGGTGAGGGTGGACGACGTCACCGCGCCCGCGACCTCGCGGACCGCGTTCAGGATCGCCGACTGGCGCTCCTCGCCGTAGCCGAGGTGGCGCTTGATGTTCTCCAGCACCACGATCGAGTCGTCGACGACCCGGCCGATGGCGATGGTCAGGGCGCCCAGCGTGAGCATGTTGAGGGACAGGTCCCGCGTCCACAGCACGATCAGGGCCAGCACGACGGAGAGCGGGATGCTCACCGCGGTGACCAGGGTGGAGCGGATCGAGGCCAGGAAGACCAGGATGACCAGGACCGCGAAGACCAGGCCGAGCGCGCCCTCCGTGGTGAGGCCCTCGATGGACTTGGACACCGCCGGGCCCTGGTCGCTGACGACCGTGACGGTCGCGCCGGAGCCGAGGTCCGCGCGCATCTCGGGCAGCTTGTCCTCGACCGCCCGGGAGATGGCCACCGCGCTGCCGTCGTGGTCCATGGTGACGGCGACGGCCAGGCTGGGCTTGCCGTTGGTGCGCGTGAGGGAGTCGGCCTTTGCCTGCCGCTCGGTCACCTCGGCGACGTCACCGAGGCGTACGGGCTTCTTGACGCCCTCCCCGGTGAGCATCAGGTTCTCGATCTGCGCCAGCGAGGTGAAGGCGCCGCCGACCTGCACGGTGCGGTTGCTGCCGTCCTCGTCGAAGGAGCCGGCCGGGACGGTGGCGCCGCCCGCCTGGAGGGCATGCGCGAGGCTCTGGACGGTGAGGCCGGCCCGGGCCAGGTCGCTGTCGTCGGGGGTGACGGAGACCTGGACGTCGCGCACGCCGTCGACCGTGACCTGGCCGACGCCGTCGATGTCCTCCAGGGACGGGACGACGGTCCGGTCCAGCCGGTCGGCGAGCGCCTGCTGGTCCTCGTCGGAGGTGACGGCGAGGACGACGGTCGGGATGTCGTCCGTCGATCCGGCGATGACCTGCGGGTCGACGTCGTCCGGGAGCTGCACGCGGGCGCGGTTGACGGCCTGCTGGACGTCGGCGACGAGCTGGTCGGTGTTGTTGCCGTAGTCGAAGGACGCCATGATCACGGCGTTGCCCTCGCTCGCCGTCGAGGTGACGCCGGTGATGCCGTCGACGGCTTCGAGGTTGTCCTCGATGGGCTCGACGACCTGCTTCTCGACCACGTCCGGGGACGCGCCCTGGTACGGGGCGAGGACCGACACCATGGGCAGTTCGATGGTGGGCAGCAGCTGCTGCTTGAGCTGCGGGATCGCGATCGCCCCGAAGGCGAGCGCGATGATCGACATCAGCCCTATCAGGGCCCGTTGCGCGAGGCTGAATCTCGACAGCCAGGACATGGGTCAGCGTCTCTCTTCTGTGGCCTGGGGCGGAAGCACCGGGCACACGTGAGCGCCCGTACCTACACCCTGAGCCATCGCCGGACGGTGATCCGTCGGCCCTGGGTCCATTTCTCGGGCCGCGCCTACTCCCGCCGCAGTACGGCGATCCGGCGTCAGTCCACCCTCGGACGTACCAGCCCCGACTCGTATGCGATCACCACGAGCTGTGCCCGGTCGCGGGCGCCCAGCTTGGCCATGGCCCGGTTGACGTGCGTCTTCACCGTCAGCGGGCTCACCTCCAGACGCTCGGCGATCTCGTCGTTGGAGTGCCCGCCCGCGACCTGGACCAGCACCTCGCGCTCGCGCACGGTGAGCGCGTCGAGGCGCGCGGCGCGGGCCGGGTCGCGCTCGCCGTCGTGGCCGTCGCCGCCCTGCGCGAGGAAGCGGGCGATCAGGCCCTTGGTGGCGGCCGGGGAGAGCAGCGCGTCGCCGCCGGCCGCGACCCGGATGGCGGTGAGCAGCTCCTCCGGCTCGGAGCCCTTGCCGAGGAAGCCGGAGGCCCCCGCGCGCAGTGACTGCACCACGTAGTCGTCGACCTCGAAGGTGGTCAGGATGACGATCCGGACATGGGTGAGGTCGGGGTCGGAGCTGATCAGGCGGGTGGCTGCGAGACCGTCGGTGCCGGGCATCCGGATGTCCATGAGGACGACGTCGGCGCGGCGTTCCCTGGCCAGCTCCACCGCCTCCGCCCCGTCGGACGCCTCGCCGACCACCTCCATGTCGGGCTCGGAGTCGACGAGCACGCGGAAGGCGCTGCGCAGCAGGGCCTGGTCGTCGGCGAGCAGGACACGGATCGTCATGCGGGGTCCTTCGCTGAGGCGGCGCGGGTCTTGACCGGCAGGATGGCATGCACGCGGAAGCCGCCGCCGTAGCGGGGACCGGTGGTGAGGGTGCCGCGCAGGGCGGTGACGCGCTCGCGCATGCCGAGCAGTCCGTGGCCGCCGCCGGAGACGGGGCCGTCGTCCTCGCCGGAGCCGTCGTCGAGGACGGTGATCTCGATGTTCTGGCCCACTCGCACAACGCTGACCTCGGCCCTGGCGGCCGTTCCGGCGTGCTTCTGGACGTTGGTGAGGGCTTCCTGGACGACGCGGTAGGCGGCCAGGCCGACGGCGGCGGGGAGGCTGGTGCCGTGGTCGGCGCGGGCGACCTCGACGTGCAGTCCGGCGCTGCGGAAGGTGCCCACGAGTTCTTCGAGGCGGTCCAGGCCCGGTGCGGGTTCCGTCGGGGCCTCGGGGTCGTCGGACTGGCGCAGCAGGCCGACGGTGGCACGCAGCTCGTTGAGCGCGGAACGGCTGGCCTCACGTACGTGCGCGAGGGCCTCCTTGGCCTGGTCGGGGCGCTTGTCCATGACGTGTGCGGCGACCCCGGCCTGCACGTTGACCAGGGCGATGTGGTGGGCGACCACGTCGTGCAGGTCGCGGGCGATGCGCAGCCGCTCCTCGGCGACCCGGCGGCGGGCCTCCTCCTCACGGGTGCGTTCGGCCTTCTCGGCGCGCTCCCGGATGGCCTGCACGAAGTCCCTGCGGCTGCGGACCGCGTCGCCCCCGGCCGCGGCCATGCCCGTCCAGGCGAAGACGGCGAGGTTCTCCTGGGCGTACCAGGGCAGCGGGCCGGCGAGCATGGCGGCGCCGGTCAGCACGGTCATGGTGAGCAGCCCGACACGCCAGGTGGTGGAGCGGTCGGTGGTGGCGGCGACGGTGTAGAGGGCGACCACGGCGGCCATGGCGACCGGGGCCCTGGGGTTGCCGGTGACGAACTCGACGACCGCGAAGGAGCCGGTGAGGGCGAGCACCCGCAGCGGGGCGCGGCGGCGACGCACCAGGGCGCCCGCGGCGAGCACCATGAGGACGAGGCTGAGGGGGTCCGGGGTGCGCAGCACCCAGTCGACGCCGTGCTTGTCGCGCGGGTCCACGAAGGAGCCCGCCACCATGCAGACCAGGACGCCGGCCGCGAGCGCCGCGTCCAGCGCCGTGGGGTGCGCCTTCAGACGGCGCCGGGCGCTTTCGAGGGTGCTCACGGCTGTCAACGGTACGGGTACCCCGCGAGGCTGGGAACGGGGGCCGACGGTGCTCGCGCCGTCCGGCCCGGTCCGGTCCGTCAGCCTCCGGGGATCAGGCCGTCGTCGCTGAGCAGTTCGCGGACCTGCTCCAGGGTCGCGTCGGAGGAGGGGAGGATCAGCTCGGAGGGTTCCAGGGAGTCGTCCGGCAGGGGCTCGCCCAGTTCACGGACCTTGGTCAGGAGGGCCTGGAGGGTGCGGCGGAAGCCGGGGCCGTCGCCGTTCTCCATCTCCGCCAGCAGTTCGTCGTCCAGCTTGTTCAGCTCGGTGAGGTGGCCGTCGGCCAGCCTCACCTGGCCCTCCCCCATGATCCGTACGATCATGTCGCCCTCCGGTGAGTGACTACTGCTTGTCGAAGCGCGGGGTGTCCTGCGGCTGCTGCTGCGACCGGGGCTGGTCCTTGCCGCCCTCGATGGCCTGCTGGTCGCTGGTGCCGCCGGCCAGCTCCGCCTTCATGCGCTGCAGCTCCAGCTCCACGTCCGTACCGCCGGAGAGGCGGTCCAGCTCGGCCTGGATGTCGTCCTTCGCCATGCCCGTGGGGTCGTCGAGAGCGCCGGAGGCGAGCAGTTCGTCGATCGCGCCGGCCCGCGCCTGGAGCTGGGCGGTCTTGTCCTCGGCCCGCTGGATGGCCAGGCCGACGTCGCCCATCTCCTCGGAGATGCCGGTGAAGGCCTCGCCGATGCGGGTCTGGGCCTGCGCGGCGGTGTACGTGGCCTTGATCGTCTCCTTCTTGGTGCGGAAGGCGTCGACCTTGGCCTGGAGGCGCTGGGCGGCCAGGGTGAGCTTCTCCTCCTCGCCCTGGAGCGTCGCGTGCTGCGTCTCGAGGTCCGTGACCTGCTGCTGGAGGGCGGCGCGGCGGGAGAGGGCCTCCCGGGCCAGGTCCTCACGGCCCAGCGCCAGCGCCTTGCGGCCCTGGTCCTCCAGCTTGGTCGACTGGGTCTGCAGCTGGTTCAGCTGGAGTTCCAGGCGCTTGCGGGAGGTGGCCACGTCCGCGACGCCACGGCGGACCTTCTGGAGCAGCTCCAGCTGCTTCTGGTACGAGTAATCGAGGGTCTCGCGCGGGTCCTCGGCCCGGTCAAGGGCCTTGTTCGCCTTCGCGCGGAAGATCATCCCCATACGCTTCATGACACCGCTCATGGGCTTCGCGCGCCCCCTTCTGACGGACTCCGGCTCCAGCTCTGCGACAGAACCCACAGTACGGGCCCTGCATCCATTACCGCACTGTTCGGGGACGGATGCGCTCATCCCCAAGGACGACTGAGTGCGCTCCCGCTCCGGCGTAGGGAGTAGGTGGTCCCCGGGTATGCCCCGAGGGATCCGGGGGGATCCGAGAGCGTACGCATCGTCCCCTCTGTCCCCTTACAGACGACTGGTGTTGCGGGATCGTTCCCCGCGGGACTGGGGTCCATGCCCCTGGACCCCGTACCCTTGGGTTTTGTGTTCCGTAGCCGTGCCAAAGACGAGAAGGCCGCCATCGCCGCCCAGGCCCAGGTGACCGACTCCCAGCAGCCCCGTGACCCGCAGGCCCCGAAGGGTCGGCCGACGCCCAAGCGCAGTGCGGCCCAGTCCCAGCGCCGCAGCGTCGCCAATACGTCGATGACGCGCAAGGACGCCGCCAAGCGCCAGCGCGAGGAGCGCCGTGCCGCCATGGAGCGGCAGCGCCAGGCGCTCGCCGGGGGTGACGAGCGGTATCTGCCGGCCCGCGACAAGGGCCCGGTGCGCCGCTTCGCGCGCGACTTCGTCGACTCGCGGTTCAACATCGCGGAGTACTTCCTGCCGATGGCCGTGGTCATCCTGGTGCTGAGCATGGTGCGGGTGCCGTCGCTGCAGAGCATCGCGCTGCTGCTGTGGCTGGTCGTGATCGTGCTGATCGTGCTGGACTCGGTGCTCACCGGATACCGGCTGAAGAAGCGGCTGGCCGAGCGCTTCCCCGACGAGAGCAGGCGCGGCGCGGTCGCCTACGCCCTGATGCGCTCCCTCCAGATGCGCCGACTCCGGCTGCCCAAGCCGCAGGTCAAGCGCGGAGAGCGGCCCTGAGCGCGACGTCCTTCCCCGAGGGTGCGGCAAAGGCCTGGCTGAGCACGCTCGGCGGGTTGCGTGATGTCGTACGGCAGGAACTGGTGGCCCGGCAGCTCGACGAGCAGATAGCCGGGCGCTTCCCCGTCGGGCAGCGCCTTCGGGTGCTCGACGTGGGGACGGGCCAGGGCACGCAGGCGCTGCGGCTGGCCCGTGCCGGACACCAGGTGACCGGCATGGAGAAGGACACCACCATGCTCGCGGCGGCGCGCTCGGCGCTCGCCGCGGAGCCGGAGGGGATCCGCGAGCGGGTGCGGCTCGTCGAGGGGGACGGCCGGGACACGGGGGTCCACTTCCTGCCCGGCAGCTTCGATCTCGTGCTCTGTCATGGCGTGCTCATGTATGTCGACGACCCCGATCCGCTGGTGGCGGGTCTCGCGCGGATGCTCGCGCCGAGCGGGCTGCTGTCGCTGCTGGTGCGCAACGGCGACGCGCTCGCCCTGCGGCCGGGGCTCTCCGGCGACTGGGGCACGGCGCTCGCCGCCTTCGACACCACCGCGTACCGCAACCGGCTGGGGCTCGATGTCCGGGCCGACCGTCTGGACACGCTGACGGCCACGCTCGCCGGGATCGGGGCGCCGCTGCACGCCTGGTACGGCGTGCGGGTCTTCACCGACACCGCCGCCGACGGGGCGCGGCCGCCGGCCGACGTGGAGACGCTGCTGGCGGTGGAGGAACGCGCAGGCCGGACGGACCCGTACCGGGGGGTCGCGGCGCTGCTGCATCTGTGCGGGGTACGCGGCTAGGGCCAGTCTGACAATTCGCGTCGTCGCCCGGAGGGCGTCCGGACGGCGTCAGGTGCGTGCTCTCGGAGTGCCGGGCCCTGACCCGCGTACTGGGCGTACTCGGGTCAGAGCCCGGTGCGCCGAGAGTGCGTGCGTGGCGCCGTCCGGCAGACGGGAATTGTCAGACAGGCCCTGAGGGCCTGTTGCCCGTTCGGGTGTACCGGGCGGGCCCTGGTGGGGGGCGGAACGCCAGACTCGGGGCATGGAAGCTCACCCCTACCGGGTCTCGCGCCGTCGCGTGGGCGCCCTGTGCTGCCTCCTGCTCGTTCCCGGCTGCACGGTGGGCGGGACGGACGCGGGAAGGACCACCGCGCGCGCCGTGGCGCCGAGAGCGGCGAACGACCTCCAGACCGACTACCAGCAGGTGATCAAGGACGCCCTGCCGTCGGTCGTGCAGATCCAGGGCCGCAGCGACCTGGGCTCCGGGGTGGTCTTCGACGACAAGGGCCACATCGTCACCAACGCGCACGTCGTCGGTGATCAGCGGACGTTCCGCGTGACGACCGCCAACAGCGAGGACCAGCTCACCGCGCGGCTCGTCTCCTCCTACCCCGAGCAGGACCTGGCCGTGGTGAAGCTGGAACGGCCTCCCCAGGGGCTGCGCCCGGCACGGTTCGCGGACTCCGCGAAGGTCGAGGTCGGGCAGATCGTGCTGGCCATGGGATCGCCGCTCGGACTGTCGTCCAGCGTCACCCAGGGGATCGTCTCCGCGACCGGACGGACCGTCACCGGGCCCGCCGAGGGCGGGGTCTCGGGCGCGACGATCGCCAACATGGTGCAGACCTCGGCGGCCATCAACCCCGGCAACAGCGGGGGCGCCCTGGTGAACCTCGACGGTCAGGTCATCGGCATCCCCTCGCTCGCCGCGACCGACCCGAGCCTCGGCGAGGGCGCGGCGCCCGGCATCGGGTTCGCGATCCCGGCGTCGACGGTCCGGTCGATCGCCGGTCAGATCGTGCGCGACGGGCGGGTCACGAACTCGGGGCGGGCGGCGCTCGGCATCACGGGCCGCACCGTCGTCGACGCCGACTACCGCTCGGACGGGGTGGCCGTGGTCGAGGTGCACCCGGGTGAGGCGGCGGCCGAGGCCGGTATCCGGGCCGGGGACGTCATCACCGGCTTGGGTGACACGGAGGTCACCAGCATCACCTCGCTCGCGCAGGCACTGGCGGCGCTGCGGCCGGGCGCGCGGACGACGGTGACGTTCACCCGCGACGGCCAGGAGCGGACCGTCGACGTGACGCTCGGCGAGCAGTGACGGGCGAGGAGAAGGGCGGCCGTGCGGCCGCCCCGTCCCGTCAGGCGTCTTCCGCGTGCAGGCTCATCGGCCCGTAGATCTCGGTGGTGTCCTCGAACAGCCGCACCTGGTCCGCGCCCCCGGCGACCAGTTCCTTCCACTGCTCGCCGAGCCAGGACTCGGCGTCGCCCTGCGTGGTGAACTCCTCGGGCTGCACCGCGGGCTGGACCTCCGTCCCGTCGGACTTCTCGAACCGCCACGTCCATGCCGCCATGTACGCCTCCCAGCTGTCGGCACCTGCAGGGCCGGGCCTGATCTCGCCCGGCACCGGCCCCGAGCCTATGCGCTCCGCCGGGTGAGCCGGCATCAGAGCGCGGGTGATCGGCCACATCGAGGGTGCGCGGCGGCCCGGCCACGCCGGTCGGGCCCTCCCGGGCGCGCATGACGGACGACGACCGGCGAAAATCGGATCGTGGAACTGACTCTGCTCGGCACCGGCGCCCCCGCGGGACTCCCCCGCCCCGACTGTCCCTGTGCGGCGTGCGCGACCGCGCTCGGTGCCGACGCGCGGGCGGCGACGTCCGTGCTCGTGGACGGGGCGCTGCTGCTCGACCTGACGCCCGGCGCGGCGTTCGCGGCGGCGCGGGCGGGACGGTCGCTCGCGGGGGTGCGGCAGGTGCTGCTGTCGCACCCGCACAACGGGCCGCCGATGGAGGTGCCGGCCGGGCTCCCGCAGCCCGGACGGGTGCCGGACGGGCGGGAGTTGGCCTTGCTGACGGGGCATCGGGTGCGGGCGCTGGCGATGGACTCGCCGGGGACGGGGTACGCCGTGACCGGGCCGGACGGCAAGCGGCTGCTGTATCTGCCGCCGGGGTGCGCGCCCGCCGGGCTGGAGGAGGGGACGCAGACGGCGGAGCCGTACGACATGGTGCTCGTGGACGTCGTGGGGCGGCCGGACGCGCTGGCGCGGCTGCGGGCGGTGGGCGCGGTCGGGCCCACGACGGACGTCGTCGCCGTGCACCTGGACCACGACGTGCCGCCCGGGCCAGAGTTGCGGCGCCGGCTCGCCGCGGCGGGGGCGCGGGCCGTGCCGGACGGGGCGACGCTCGCGGTCGGGGCGTACGAGAACGTGCCGGACGTGCCGCGCCGGACGCTGGTGCTGGGCGGGGCGCGCTCGGGCAAGTCGGTGGAGGCGGAGCGGCGGCTGGAGGCGTTCCCCGACGTGCTGTACGTGGCGACGGGCGGGACGCGGGGCGGCGACGGCGAGTGGGCGGAGCGGGTCGCCGCGCACCGGGAGCGGCGGCCGGGTTCGTGGCGGACGATGGAGACGTGCGACCTGGTGCCGCTGCTCACGCAGGAGGGGCCGCCGCTGCTGGTCGACTGCCTGTCGCTGTGGCTGACGGACGCGATGGACGCCGTGGGCGCGTGGGACGACGCGGAGTGGGCCGACGGCGGGGAGAAGGCGCTGCGGGAGCGGGTGCACACGCTGACGGACGCGGTGCGGAACACCCGCCGGGTGGTGGTCGCGGTGTCGAACGAGGTGGGCTCGGGCATCGTCCCGGCCACCGCGTCCGGGCGGCGCTACCGGGACGAACTCGGGCGCCTGAACGCGGCGTTCGCGGCCGAGTGCGAGCAGGTGCTGCTGGTGGTGGCGGGGCAGGCCGTGGTGCTGCGGGGGTGACGCGACGGCCTGGGCGAGCTGTCCGTCACCCCCTGTCGGAGAGGTTCGGGGGCTGCGGGTTCTTGCGGGCGATCACCCGGTAGGCGTTGGAGAAGCCGGAGCGGCGGGCCAGCGGCACCAGGGCGTGGTCGAGGGCCCTGGCCGTCAGGCGCACCGGGGCGGTGGCCGCCGCCGTCAGGGCCGTGCGCGCGGCCTGCTGGAGGACCGTGGGCGGGGTGGCCCGCCAGGGGGCGTCGGGGGACGGCAGGGCCTGGGACAGCGCCCGGGCCGCCGCCGTGGCGAGGTCGGCGGGGACGTGGGGCGCCACCGCGTCCGTGGCGAGGATCGTGCAGTTGCCGTCCTCCAGCGCCTTGTGCACGTTGGCCGGCGGGAGCAGGTGGAGCTGGTGCGGCTGCGCGTGGGCGGGCCACCACTTGCCGAGCAGCGCGGCGTAGGCGCTGAGCGGGTCGGCCAGTTCGAGGACGAGGTGGCCCCCGGGGCGCAGGGCCGCGATCGCCGCCTTGAGTTCCTCACGGGGCGAGGGCGCCCGCTCCAGCTGGTGGAAGACGCTCACCACGTCGTAGCGGGAGCGCAGCCGGCCCAGCAGGCCGGGGGTGGTGAGGTGGCCGACGTAGGCCTCCTCCACGCGCTCCGTGGCGCGGGCGCGCAGCACCCGGGGGGTCGGATCCGTGCCGTCGAAGGCCGTGTACGGCAGCAACTCCTGCGCGGCGGCGGGGAAGTCGCCCTCGCCCGTGCCGACGTCCAGCCAGCTCTCCGGCTCCGTGAGGTGCAGCATCGCCCGGACCCGCGCGCGGTGGCGGCGGCGGGCCGGCGGGCTCTCGTACCCGTCCCGGTCGCGGTGGTAGAACGCCATGCCCTCGGGTGTGAGGCCCGGGTTCTGGAAGACGTGCGCGCAGTCCTCGCACTCCTCGACGGTGAACGTGCCCGGCTTGCCCTGGACGACGTCGGGTGCCGTGAGGCGGACGCGCAGGCGCTGCCCGCCGCACCAGGGACAGCTCTCGCGGCGGGGCGCGTGGAAGCGCTCGGTGCCCTGGGCGAGTTCGGCGAGGTACTTGGCACGGCGCAGGTCGATGGCCGGCGGGGCGGCGGGGGCGGACGACGACATGGGCGACTCCCGGGGCGCGACGGACAGGGCGGGGAGGGACGTACGACAATCCGCTGCAAAGCGGAACGTATGGGATCCCGATCTTGGGTGCAACGACGTGGCGGGTTCGTGGTCGCCATGTGGCGCCGTCCTGTTCGACCGGGGCCGGTACTGTTCGGCGAATGAGCTCGCTGAATCTCGACGACTTCACCGATCTGATCGAGCGCCCCGACGGCGGGGTGCGCCGCGACGCGGAGGCGCGCAGGGAGCGTCAGATCGTGCCGCCCGGTTCCCTGGGACGCCTCGACGACCTGGGGGAATGGCTGGCGGCGGCGCAAGGTGCCGTGCCGGTGCGGCCGGTCGAACGGCCGCGGGTCGTGCTGTTCGCCGGTGACCACGGTGTCGCGGAGCTGGGGGTGTCGGCGCGGCCCGCGGGCAGCGCGGTGGAACTGGTGCGCGACGTACTGGAGGGCGGCCGTCCGGTGTCGGTGCTCGCCCGGCGGCTCGGGGTGCCGGTGCGGGTCGTGGACATGGCGCTGGACTGCGATCCGCGGGACCTGCCCGAGGACGTCGTCAGGCACCGGGTGCGGCGCGGCAGCGGGCGGATCGACATCGAGGACGCGCTGACGGCCGAGGAGGCCGAGGCGGCGTTCCGGGCCGGGGTCGCGGTGGCCGACGAGGAGGCCGACTCCGGTACGGATCTGGTGGTGCTCGGCGATGTGAGCGTGGGCGGCACGACGGTGGCCGCGGTACTGGTGGCCGCGTTGTGCGGGACCGACGCGTCCGTCGTGACCGGGCGCGGCGGGGTCGCGATCGACGACCTGGTGTGGATGCGCAAGTGCGCGGCGATCCGGGACGCGCTGCGGCGGGCGCGGCCGGTGCTCGGGGACCAGTTGATGCTGCTGGCGGCGGTCGGCGGGGCCGATGTCGCCGCGATGACCGGGTTCCTGCTCCAGTGCGCCGTGCGCAAGCTGCCGGTGATCCTCGACGGCGTGGTGGCCGCCGCGTGCGCGCTGGTGGCCCAGCGGGTCGCGTTCCGGGCGCCGGACTGGTGGCTGGCCGGACACGACAGCGGTGAGCCGGGGCAGGCAAAGGCGCTGGACCGGATGGCGCTGGAGCCGCTGCTGAACCACGGGGTCTCGGTCGGGGAGGGCGCCGGGGGCCTGCTGGCGCTGCCGCTGGTCCAGGCCGCGGCCGCGCTCGCGGCGGAACTGCCCGAACACCCCGAGGAAAAGCGACCCACCGAGGAGCCGGAGACGGTGTAAGGCACGCCGGGGCGACTTCCGCGCGCCCGACGGCACGACTCCAGACGGGCGACTCACGAGGCGCCTGGCGGGCTGCTCCCGAGGTGCCTGGCGAGCGGCTCCCGAGGCGCCTGGCGGGGCGGCTCCCAAGGCGTCCGGCGGGCGACTCCTGAGGCGCCTGGGCGGGCGACTCCCGCGGTGTCCTGCGGGCGACTCCCCTTGTGCCCGGCGGACTACTCCGAGGCGCCTGGCGGGGCGGCTCCCGTTGCGCCCGTTCGGGACAGATCCCGTGCCGTCCGGCGGGACTACCCACGAGGCGCCCCGCAGGCTGATCCTGAGGCGTCCGGCGGGGCAACCCCCGAGGCGTCCGATGGACGGCTCCCGTTGCGCCCGTTCGGGACAGATCCCGTGCCGCCCGGCGGGACTACCCACGAGGAATCCGGCGGGCGACTCCCGCGGTGCCCGGCGGGGCGGCTCCCCCGATGTCCGGCGGTGTGACTCACGAGGCGCCTGGTGGGGCGGCTCCCCCGATGTCCGGCGGTGTGACTCACGAGGCGCCTGGTGGGGCGGCTCCCCCGATGTGTGCGGGCGGCTCCCTAGGCGCCTGGCCGGGCGGCTTCCCTGATGTCCGGCGGGGCGTCTCACGAGGCGTATGGCGGGCGGCTCCCCCTGATGACCGGCGGGTGGCTTCCTGATGTCCGGGCGGGTGGCTCACGGCGTGTCCGGTGGGTCAGTGGGTTTCCAGGGCGTGGGTTCGCTCCGGGTCCGGGGTGCCGCCGAGCCAGTCCTGGAACCTGCGGGTGGGGCCCAGCCAGCGGCGGTCGTGGTGGTAGGCGCGCAGGCATGACCTGGCCCGGGCGCGAGGGCGCCGGCGGTAGAGGCGTTTGGCCCAGGGCGACCCCGGGCGGGCCAGCCGGATCGCCCCGAACAGGGCGACGAACGGGATGATCACACCGAGGATCGCCACCCGGGCCTTGCCCTTGGCGAGGGCCACCAGCGCGAACAGGAAGTTCCCGGTCACCGTGGAGATGACCGAGCCCCGGTCCTGGAGCTCGTCCTGGTCGAGGTCGTTGACGCCGAACGGGGCGAACCCGGCCACCCACAGGCCGACCAGGGCGGCGGTGAGGACGACCGCCTCGACGCTCTGGCGGCCCTCCTCGGTCCAGTAGACGTCCGCCAGATGCAGGATCAGGGCGAACTCGTCCAGCACCAGGCCCGCGCCGATCCCGAAGACCACCGCGGAGACGTACGACCCGAAGCCGTGCCGGCCGCCCGCCACCGCGCCGAAGCCGCCGACGAGGGTCAGGACGACGCCGGGCACCACGTGGTGCACATGCACGCCGCCCGCGCTGACGTTGCGGAACGGGCCCCGGCCCGCCCGGATCATGCGGGTGATGAGCCGGGTGATCAGGAAGGTCAGCACGAAGGCGGCGAGGGCGAGCAGCAGAGGGAGCTTGCCGGGCTCGACGATGTTGCGTTCCAGCCAGTTCCCCATACGTCCAAGTTTGCCCAGGATCGCGGTCAGGTGCCCCGCGAGCGGTCGCGTAGCCTGCCCGGATGCCCCTGCTCCCGCCCCCGCACGGCCTGCGATTCGCCTTCGGCACCCTCACCGTCCTGCCGGTGCGCGTGTCGCGCTGGGACCGGGAGGCCGCGCGCGGCGGGATGCTCTGCGCGCCGCTCGCCGGGCTCGTCGTCGGCCTCTGCGCGGCCGGTGCCGGTCTGCTGGCGCTGGTCCTCGGTGCGGGTCCGCTGCTCGCCGCCGTCGCGAGTGCCGCCGTCCCCGCCGTGCTCACCAGGGGCCTGCATCTGGACGGACTGGCCGACACGGCGGACGGGCTGGGCAGCGGCAAGCCCGCCGAGGACGCGCTGCGCATCATGAAGCAGTCGGACATCGGGCCGTTCGGCGTGCTCAGCCTGGTCTTCGTGCTGCTGGCCCAGGTGGCGGCCCTGGCGCAGCTCTACGCCGCCTCCTGGGGCCACGGCGCGCTCGCCGCCGTCGTCGCCGCGACCGCCGCCCGGCTGGCGCTGACGCTCGCCGCCCGCGCCGGGATACCGCCCGCCCGGCCTGAGGGGCTGGGCGCGGCCGTCGCCGGGGTCGTCCCGGTGCGTGGCGCGGTGGGCGTCGCCCTCGCGGTGACCGGCGCGGCGGCCGCGGGCGGGGCGCTCCTCGGGTCGTACGGCATGCTGCGCGCCGCCCTCGCGGTGGTCGTCTGCGCCGTCGTGGCCGAGGCGCTGCTGCGGCACTGCGTGCGCCGGTTCGGCGGGATCACCGGCGATGTGTTCGGAGCCCTCGCCGAGACGGCGGCGACGACGGCGCTGCTGGTGCTCGTCCTGGGGTGAGCCCCTGTGAGCCCCCTCGGCGGATCCCTCAGCAGGTGCGGCGCCAGGCCCCCAGTTCGTACTTCTTCAGCAGCGAGCTCAGCCTCAGACGGCGGGACTCGGCGCAGAAGCGGTCGGTGGGGAGTTCGTATTCGGCGTGGAAGACGGCCTTGCCCGCCTTCACGAAGGGGGTGAGGGCCTCGCACTCGCCGTACTGGGCGCACTGTTCGTTGACCGCGAAGTCGAAGTCGCCGACCAGTTCGGGGATCTGGTCGAGGTCGTTCTTCAGGCCGACGGCCATGCCGCGGTCATGGGCCAGGCCGGCGATCAGGCGGTTGTAGCGGAGCTGGTCGGCGGCCGTGAGGGGGAAGCCGGTGACGTTCTTGTAGCCGTCCATGTTGTCCGGCTCGACGGCGTCGAAGCCCTTGTCGCGGCACATGTCGATGCGGGCGGCCATCAACGGCTCCAGGACGTCGGTGCGGCGGATGTCGAGCCAGCGTTCGCCCTCCCAGCCGTTGCCCTTGCCGAGGACGGACCGGGGGAACCCGTCGGCGTCCGGTCGCCAGTCCTCCCAGGCTCCGGTGGAGAGGTAGCAGATGACCTTGCGGCCCTCGTCGTGCAGCGCGGCGACCGTGGCCTCGGAGGTGTCGAAGCCGTCGATGTCGTAGACGGGGGCGTCGACGGAGGTGTCGAGGCGGCCGCGCAACTGCCACTGCCAGTCGGTGCCGGGCCGCGGCTGCCATATCTCCCGCGGCGGCCGGGGGGCGGAGGTGCAGCCCGCGAGCAGCAACAGCAGGGCGACGAGGAGGATCGGGCGTCTCACCGGCGGGCTCCAGGGTGTGCGGCGGGGTACCCCAGGGATGATCTCCCATGCGGCGGGGCGGGCGGCCGGGTGCTCATCGGTGGGCGGTGGCCCTTCCCAGCAGGGCGCAGACCAGGGTCGCCTGGGCCACGGCGGCGCACCCGTACACCGCCACCGCGGTCAGGTGCGGGGCACCGGTGCGGGTGGCGAGGAGCAGTGTCTGCGCGAGCCCGGCCGCGGCGCAGATCAGCGCGGCGCCGAGGACCGCGCCGAACGACTGGAGCAGAAGGCCCGTCCACAGCACCACCCCGAGCAGCAGCAGCGCGGCCGACGCGGCGCCGCCGGGGAACGGGGTGTGCGGCCACAGCGCCGTGGTGGCCGGCACGAGGGCGAGCAGGACGGTGAGGTAGCAGGCGAGGCACCGGACGACGGTGCGGGCGGTGGCCCGCCGGAAGGCGCGGGGCGTGCCGGTGGAGCGCAGTCCGGCCAGGCTGCCGCTGCGGAAGCGGTGCAGCAGCCACTCGGCCGGGCCCATGCTGAGCGTCAGCGCGACGGCGGCCGGCGCCGCCGACGCGTCGGGTGCCTGCCCGGCGAGGACGTCGCCGACGGCGGCGTGGAGTACCAGGACCCCGCCGGCCGCGCCGAAGAGGGCGTACGGCAGGGACGCCGAGAGGCGGGGCCCTCTCGTGCGGCGGGGCAGCCGGCCCCGCGCCCCGAAGGGCAGCAGGGCTGTGAGCACCGCGGTCCGGCCGCCCTCGCCCGGTTCGCGCACGGCCGGCGCCACTTCCCGGCAGGCGACGGCCGTGACCGCCGCCAGGGGGACGAGCAGCAGGGCGAGGCGGATCGCCTCGGGCACGTCCGTGAACAGGCTGACGAGCGCGCCCGCCGCCATCGGCAGCAGCGCGGCCGGCAGGGCCCGTTCACGGCCGAGGACCAGCAGGACGGTGGACGCGCCCAGGTAGCAGGACTGGCCCGCCGCGAAGGCCACGGCGGACGGGCCGGCGCCGCCCGCGGCGGCGAGGGCGGCGAGGGCGCCGAGCACGGCGCCGAGCGGGCCGCCCACGAGGAGACAGCGGCGGGCCGCGGAGCGGTCGCCGAGGCCCAGCCAGGAGTACGCGCGATGGGCGAGCCCCTGGTTCCAGGCCCAGCCGGCCAGGGCGCCCACCAGCAGCGGGACCGTGCCGGACGGGAGGCCGTGCCCGTCGCGCGGGCCCGCGAGGAAGGGGGCGCCCAGGACGAAGGCGAGGCCGGGGAGGGCGAAGACCACGCCGCGCAGCAGGCAGCCGAGGAGACCGGCGCGCCAGGGGTCGTGGGCCGGGCCGTCGGGTTCGGGATGGCGGCGCTCGACGCGTGCGTAGAGCTCCTCGGCCAGGGCGAAGGAGTTCCGCACGCCGTACCGCTCCCGTATCTGGGGGTCGGTCAGTCCGTCGGACTCCAGCAGCGCGGCTATCTCGTCGGGATGGACAGCGCCAGCCACGAAGTCGTCGAGGCGCTCGGCGAGTTCCTCCACCGGGTCCCGTTCCGCCCAGCCGGGGAGGGCGCGCTGACGCGGCATCACGGACAGGTTCTCGGCGCGGGCACCGGGGGGCATCCGGAGGTCTCCGCTCATCGGCCGGTCCCTCCCGCGGGCTCCGGGCGGGGGGACTCCGAGGTCGCGCCGGCCGCGTACCAGGGGTCGTGCAGTTCCGCGGTCCAGTCGGTCACCGTCTCCACCGTCGGCTCGTAGACCGTGGCCCGCCCCGCGAGTTCCTGGTAGATCGTGCCGAAGTTCTCCACGCAGCGGCGGAGCGTGAACCGCTCGATGACCCGTCCGCGTGCCGACTCGGCGAGTGCGAGGCGCCGTTCGTCGTCCCGCAGCAGCGTCAGCGCCGCCGCGGCCATCTTCTCCGGCTCACGCGGCGGCACGACGAGTCCGGTGTCGCCGACCGCCTCGCGCACTCCCCCGACGTCGGTCGAGACCGTGGTACGCCCGCAGGACATGGCTTCGATGATCGAGAACGGGAAGCCCTCGGAGATGGAGGAGAGCATCACGACGTGTCCGGCGGCGTAGGCGCGCCAGACCTCGCTGATGCGGCCCTCGAAGGTGAGGCCGTCGGTGACACCCAGTTCGGCGGCCAGCTTCTCCAGGCGGGTGCGGTAGGCCTCGCCGCCGGGCGGGACGGGGCCGAAGAGACGCAGCCGGGTCTCGGGGAGTTCGGCGCGCACCATGGCGTAGGCGCGCAGCAGGGTCTCCAGGTCCTTGATCGGGTCGACGCGGCCGCACCAGGTGAGGGTGGGCACGTCGGGTTCCGGTCCGGCGTGCGGGAAGGCGGCCGGGTCGACGCCGTTGTAGACCGTGCGGATCCGGTCGGCGTCGGCACCGCCGCGCTCCTCCCAGCGGCGGTTGTACTGGTTGCACGGGGTGATCAGGTCGGCCGTGCGGTAGCCGTGCGAGTTGAGGGCGCGGTAGAAGGCGAGCATGAACGCCTTCACCGGCCAGCGCTGGGCGTCACGGCGGTGTCCGAGGTAGCGCTCGCGCAGGTAGATGCCGTGCTCGGTGAGCAGGAACGGCACTCCGTCCAGGGCGTGCGCGGCGAGGGCGGGCAGCGTGGCGAGACCGCTGCTCACGGCGTGGGCGACGCTGTCCTGCGGGATCCGCACCCCGAGCGGACGCAGCGCGTGCTCCAGCAGGTCGGTCGCGGTCAGGGCGTCGTGGACGGTCGGCCGGGCCGCCGCCGTCGCCAGATGCGGCATCGTCCAGATCCACATCAGCGACCGCAGCGCGGACTCGGTGCGCAGGGCCGCCGACAGCCGTCCGGCGCGGGCCACGCGGGCCAGTTCGTTCAGCGCCTCGCCGAAGTCGCAGGACGACTCCGGGTCGAGGAAGGACAGCAGGAAGCGCTCGTAGGAGTCGAGCAGGCGGCGGCGCGCACGGCCGTACGGTGCCCGCCCGCGGCCCGGGCGCGGGCCCCAGGTCGCCACGGTGGTGTGGCGGTAGACGTTGGGCGGCAGTTCCCAGGTCACGGGTTCGCGGCCGCTGCCGGTGAGCGAGACGATGTGGAAGTCGACCTCCGGCATGCCTCTGACGAGCTGGTCGCACCAGGTGCTGACCCCGCCGTGGACATGCGGATAGGTGCCTTCGGTGAGCATGGTGACGTGACGGCCGGTGCGCATGCGCTGCGCGGCTCCCTTGTGTGCGGATGGGGTGCGGGGAACTGCCGACCCGTGCCGGGTGCGGGTCCGCAGTGGCTGGTCGCGCAGTTCCCCGCGCCCCCATGGGGCGTTTCGCGCTACGACAGCTTCAGGGTGAGCGCCGACTGCAGCAGGCCGGGGGCCGCCCAGGCCGAGGTCCGGCCGGCGTAGGGGGTGCCGAAGGTGCTGGTGCCCAGGAGGAGTTGCTGCCGGGTTCCATGCGGGGCGGTCACCGGGATCTCCACGCCGTTCGGCGCGCTGACGGTGACGGTGTTGCCGATCCGGTACGCCGTGACGCGGTTGTCCGCGACGGCCTGCTGCCACTCGGCGCGGCGCTGGAGCTCGGTGCCGACGGCCTTCTGGCTGAGGTTCTCCACCGGGGTGTTGTCGGCGAACAGCGCCCGGTACTCGCCGAGCACCCCGTCCAGCACGGGGTACAGCAGCCGTTCCTCGGCGAGGTTGGACTGGTGCACGTAGTGCGGGCGCGGGTCGTTGTTCAGTGCGTGCCCGAGGGCGATCCGGGTCTCCTGCGGGACGATGTACGACGCGTAGCCCGTCGCCGGGTCCAGCGGGTCGTCCAGGCAGGTGGACGTCGGGTTGTTCTCGCAGATGCCGCTGCCGCCGTCGGCCTTGGAGGTGTAGATGAAGTTGTACTCGTCGGCCATCTCCGCGGCCGTCCCGACGTTGTAGTACACGTTCATCGGGTGCCGGGGCACGGTCAGCGCGCCGCCCACCGCCCGCTGCTCGGGCTCGCGGGAGTTGTCGGAGGCGACCCACTGGACGCCGCTGTCGGCGAGGGCACGGGCGAGGTGGGGGTTGTCCTCGGGCTGCTGCGGCAGTGTCCTGAGGCCCGAGTGCTCGCCGGTGACGAGTTCGGTGCGGTCGACGGGCAGCCCGTTGCGCACCCCCCAGTTGTGGTTGTCGCGGATCTGCGCGGTGATCTCGGAGCGGCTCATCCACCGCGTCGTGCCGTCGGCGTTCTTCGCGCAGGTCCACGGCACGGTGGTGGTGTCCTGGACGCAGCCCAGGTAGGGATGCGTGTAGGTGTGGTTGATCCAGCGGTACTGGTTGCGGTCGGCGATCAGCCGGGCGGCGAGCGGGTCGGTCCCGCCGTTCTCCGCCTTCCACTCCTCGCCGGAGCCGGCGTTGTAGACCATGTCGAGCGTGAAGCCGCGCTCGCGCTGCCACTGCGCGGCGTACTGCGCGTCGGCGGCGGTCATCCGGATCGGCCGGGTGCCCTCGCCGGTGCCGTCCGCGCAGTCGAGGTCGCCGGGCGTGCAGTCCCGCTCGGTGTCCCAGCGGGCGTCGGGGGCGAAGACGTCGTCGACGTGCACGGCGAAGTAGTTGCGGTCGCGGCCGAGGTGCACGCCCTGGGTCAGCCACTCGACGATGCCGCGGGCCAGCGCCCGGAACTGCCGCTGGTGCTGGTTGTAGGCGAACGTGACGACGAGTTCGCGGCGGCCGTCGTGGGCGTACTCCCCGACCAGGCTGCCGCGGCCGGTCCCGGCCGGCACCGGCACGTCCACATAGCTGGTGTAGCCGCTGCGCGGTCGGGCCACGAAGCCGTAACTCTCCTGCACGGTCGGCGAGTTGTCCTCGAAGGCGAGCGCGCCCTCCAGATAGCCGAACGGCCCCGCCCGGCCCGCGTCGGTGACGGCGGCCTGCCGGCCGTCGAGGGTGCCGGCGTAGCCGCCCTCGCTGGTGTAGTCGAGACCGACCCCCGGATGCGCCCAGGTGTAGGCGTCCACCTGCGGGATGCCGTACGTCCGCTCGTAGGTCTCCAGCGCGGTCTGCTCGGCGGAATCCGTCCCGAACGGGGCCTCGTTGGGCAGGACGACCCCCTGGAACCTGGCCCGGGGTGTGCCGTTCACGGTGTCGCTCAGGAACGCCGCGGTGATCGTCGGGCGGTTCGGGTCGGTGAGCCTCACCGTGGTGTACGGGACGCCCGTGCTCCTCAGCTGCGCGGTGATGGCCTGGACGGGGCTCTCCCCGTTGTCCACGACCAGTACCCGCAGGTCGATCCGCGGCGTGGGTGCCGCGGCGGCGCCGGGTGCGCCGATCCCCAGTGTCAGCAGTCCCGCGGCCGCCAGGACGGCTGCCGTGGATCTCCGTATGTGCGCGCGTCGCGCCATGGTGGTCCTCCCCCCAGAGGATCCCCGCGCGCCTCGGAAGGCCGGTGTGCACATGTGGCGGGCGCACGGCGGATCGGTGGAAATCATGCAAAACGGTGAGCGTCCGGCTCACCTGAACCCGACGAGTGTGACTCAGGTCATGGAGTGCGAGGATCGGTAAATGGCGACGACGCCACTGACAGGTGAACGCCCGTAGGAATGCTCGAACAGACACCGGGCGTAGGCTCGTGCCCGGTCGATACCGGACCAGGTACAGAGTCCACTGCACGAGCGATCCAGGGTCGGCTGTCGGGCCCGGTCGGCCCACCCCTCGGCCACAGGAACTTCACATCGGAAGCGAGATTTCACCACCGTGACTGCTCTCACTCTCAGCACCGCCGCGGCGCCCGGCCTGCGGGCCGACGCGATCGTGATCGGTGTCGCCAAGGGCGACAAGGGCCCCGTCGTCGCACCGGGCGCCGAGGCCGTTGACAAGGCGTACGACGGCACTCTCGCCGGCGTCCTGGAGACCCTCGGTGCCTCCGGCGCCGAGGGCGAGGTGACGAAGCTGCCCGCCCCGGCCGGATTCAAGACGCCGCTCGTGGTGGCGGTGGGCCTCGGCGCCCTGCCGGAGAAGGACGCGGAGTACGGCGCGGAGGCCCTGCGCCGGGCCGCCGGTGCCGCCGCCCGCGCGCTGGCCGGCGCCAAGAAGGCCGCCTTCGCCCTGCCCGTCGAGGACGCCGCCGCGGTCGGCGCGGTCGGCGAGGGCGCGCTGCTCGGCGCCTACTCCTTCGACGCCTACAAGGACAACGGCCAGGCGTCCGCCGCCAAGGACAAGAAGAACGGCAAGGCCCCGCTCACCGAGGTCACCGTGCTCGGCGCCAAGCCGCGCGACAAGGCGCACAAGGCGGCGGTGGAGCGCGCCACGGCCGTGGCCGAGGAGCTCAACCGCGCCCGCGACCTCGTCAACACCCCGCCCAACGACCTCAACCCCGAGGCGTTCGCCGCGGTCGCGCAGGCCGCGGCCAAGGAGCACGGCATCAAGGTGCAGGTGCTCGACGAGAAGGCCCTGACCAAGGGCGGCTACGGCGGCATCCTCGGCGTCGGGGCCGGCTCGGCCTCCGCGCCGCGGCTGGTCAAGCTGTCGTACACGTCCTCGAAGGCGAAGAAGCACCTCGCGTTCGTGGGCAAGGGCATCACCTACGACTCGGGCGGCATCTCGCTGAAGCCGGCCGGGCACAACGAGACGATGAAGTGCGACATGAGCGGGGCGGCGGCGGTCTTCGCGGCCGTCGTCACGGCCGCGCGTCTGGGTCTGGAGGTCAACGTCACCGGCTGGCTGGCGCTGGCCGAGAACATGCCGTCCGGCTCCGCCACGCGCCCGGGCGACGTGCTGCGGATGTACAGCGGCAAGACCGTCGAGGTGCTGAACACCGACGCCGAGGGCCGGCTGGTGCTGGCGGACGCCCTGTGGGCGGCGTCGCAGGAGAAGCCGGACGCGCTCGTGGACGTGGCGACGCTGACCGGGGCGATGGTGCTGGCGCTGGGCAGCCGGACCTTCGGCGTGATGGCCAACGACGACGCCTTCCGCTCCGCGGTGCACGAGGCCGCCGAGGAGGTCGGCGAGGCCGCGTGGCCGATGCCGCTGCCGGAGCACCTGCGCAAGGGGATGGACTCGCCCACCGCCGACCTGGCCAACATGGGCGAGCGGATGGGCGGCGGACTGGTCGCCGGTCTCTTCCTGCGGGAGTTCGTCGGTGAGGGGATCACCTGGGCCCACCTCGACATCGCCGGGCCCGCCTTCAACGAGCAGGGGCCCTTCGGGTACACGCCGAAGGGTGGCACCGGGTCGGGCGTGCGCACGCTGGTGCGGCTGGCCGAGCTGACGGCCGCCGGCGACCTGGGGTGACGTCCGCCCCCTGAGTCGTGACCGACTGTCGCGTCGTGGGCGCGGGTGGGCTGTGGCTGGTCGCACAGTTCCCCGCGCCCCTTCGGGCGTGGCCCCTCGCGGCCGACGACCGAGGACGCCTCGCGTGTGTGACAGCTGAGCGTGCGACGTATCACACCCCGGCCCCGCGTCTCGTCCGGTGCCGACAAGTGCGAAGATGGGGCACGGCAGGACAGGGCCCCACCGAAGGGCCGAAGTACAGCGGCCGGACACCAGCCGCCGGCCGGTCATCGTCGACCGGCGTACGGCGCACATGCATGGAGGACGTGACGTGGCGAACGACGCCAGCACCGTTTTCGACCTAGTGATCCTCGGCGGTGGCAGCGGTGGTTACGCCGCGGCCCTGCGCGGGGCTCAGCTGGGCCTGGACGTCGCCCTGATCGAGAAGGACAAGGTCGGCGGCACCTGCCTGCACCGGGGTTGCATCCCCACCAAGGCCCTGCTGCACGCGGGCGAGATCGCCGATCAGGCCCGCGAGAGCGAGCAGTTCGGCGTCAAGGCCACGTTCGAGGGCATCGACGTCGCCGGGGTCCACAAGTACAAGGACGAGGTGATTTCGGGCCTGTACAAGGGTCTGCAGGGCCTCGTCGCGTCCCGGAAGGTGACCTACATCGAGGGTGCGGGGCGGCTGTCCTCCCCGACCTCGGTGGATGTGAACGGTCAGCGCATCCAGGGCCGCCACGTCCTGCTGGCGACCGGCTCCGTGCCGAAGTCGCTGCCGGGCCTGGAGATCGACGGCAACCGGATCATCTCCTCGGACCACGCCCTCGTCCTGGACCGCGTGCCGAAGTCGGCGATCGTGCTCGGCGGCGGTGTCATCGGCGTCGAGTTCGCCTCCGCCTGGAAGTCCTTCGGCACCGACGTCACCGTCATCGAGGGCCTCAAGCACCTCGTCCCGGTCGAGGACGAGAACAGCTCCAAGCTTCTTGAGCGCGCCTTCCGCAAGCGCGGCATCAAGTTCAACCTGGGCACCTTCTTCCAGAAGGCCGAGTACACGGCCGACGGTGTCAAGGTCACCCTCGCCGACGGCAAGGAGTTCGAGGCCGAGCTCCTGCTGGTCGCCGTCGGCCGCGGCCCGGTCTCGCAGGGCCTGGGCTACGAGGAGGCCGGGGTCGCCATGGACCGCGGTTACGTCCTCGCCGACGAGTACATGCGGACCAACGTCCCGACGATCTCCGCGGTCGGCGACCTGGTCCCGACGCTCCAGCTCGCGCACGTCGGCTTCGCCGAGGGCATCCTGGTGGCGGAGCGACTGGCCGGTCTGAAGGTCGTCCCGATCGACTACGACGGGGTGCCCCGGGTGACGTACTGCCACCCCGAGGTCGCCTCCGTCGGCATCACCGAGGCCAAGGCCAAGGAGATCTACGGCGCGGACAAGGTCGTCGCCCTGAAGTACAACCTGGCGGGCAACGGCAAGAGCAAGATCCTGAAGACCGCGGGCGAGATCAAGCTCGTCCAGGTCAAGGACGGTGCGGTGGTCGGCGTGCACATGGTCGGCGACCGCATGGGCGAGCAGGTCGGCGAGGCCCAGCTGGTCTACAACTGGGAGGCGCTGCCGGCCGAGGTCGCCCAGCTCATCCACGCCCACCCGACGCAGAACGAGGCGCTCGGCGAGGCGCACCTGGCGCTGGCCGGCAAGCCCCTGCACTCCCACGACTGACCCCCTCGGTCACCTGGGCGCGACGACACAGACTTCCGCAATTCGTAAGGAGCAACCGAAACCATGGCGGTTTCCGTAACCCTTCCGGCGCTCGGCGAGAGCGTCACCGAGGGCACCGTCACCCGCTGGCTGAAGGCCGAGGGTGAGCGCGTAGAGGCCGACGAGCCCTTGCTCGAGGTCTCCACCGACAAGGTCGACACCGAGATCCCGGCGCCGGCCGCCGGTGTCCTGGCCTCCATCAAGGTCGCCGAGGACGAGACCGTCGAGGTCGGCGCCGAGCTGGCCGTCATCGACGACGGCACCGGCGCGCCGGCCGCCGCTCCGGCCCCGGCCGCCGAGGAGGCCCCCGCTCCGGCTCCGGAGCCCGAGCCGCAGGCCCAGCCGTCCACCGAGCAGGCGGCCCCCGCCCCGGCGCCCACCGCCGAGGCCACCGCCGGTGGCGGCACCGCCGAGGGCACGGACGTGGTCCTGCCCGCGCTCGGCGAGTCGGTCACCGAGGGCACCGTCACCCGCTGGCTGAAGTCGGTCGGCGACAGCGTCGAGGCCGACGAGCCGCTGCTCGAGGTCTCCACCGACAAGGTCGACACCGAGATCCCGGCGCCCACCTCGGGCGTGCTCCTCGAGATCACCGTCGGCGAGGACGAGACGGCCGAGGTCGGCGCCAAGCTGGCCGTCATCGGCGCCCCGGGTGCGGCTCCGGCCGCCGCCCCCGCCCCGGCCGCCCCGGCTCCGGCGCCCGCCGCCGAGGCCCCGGCCGCCCCGGCTCCGGTCGCCCCGGCCCCCGCCGCCCCGGCTCCGGCCCCCGCGGCTCCCGCCGCCCCGGCCCAGCCCGCGGCTCCCGCCCAGCCCGCGGCTCCGGCTCCCGCGCCCGCCGCTCCGGCTCCCGCGCCGGCCGCCCAGGCTCCGGCTCCCGCCGCGGCGCAGGCGACCGACGAGGGCGCCTATGTGACCCCGCTGGTGCGCAAGCTCGCCGCCGAGAACGGCGTCGACCTGGCCACCGTCAAGGGCACCGGCGTCGGCGGCCGCATCCGCAAGCAGGACGTCCTGGCCGCCGCCGAGGCCGCCAAGGCCGCCGCGGCCGCCCCGGCTCCGGCCGCCGCGACCGCCGCCCCCGCGAAGAAGGCCCCCGTCCTGGAGGCCTCCCCGCTGCGCGGCCAGACCGTGAAGATGCCGCGCATCCGCAAGGTCATCGGCGACAACATGGTCAAGGCACTGCACGAGCAGGCCCAGCTGTCGTCGGTCGTCGAGGTCGACGTCACCCGCCTGATGAAGCTGCGCGCCCGCGCCAAGGACGCGTTCGCGGCCCGCGAGGGCGTCAAGCTCTCCCCGATGCCGTTCTTCGTCAAGGCCGCGGCCCAGGCGCTCAAGGCCCACGCGCCGGTCAACGCCAGGATCAACGAGGCCGAGGGGACCATCACCTACTTCGACACCGAGAACATCGGTATCGCGGTGGACTCCGAGAAGGGCCTGATGACCCCGGTCATCAAGAACGCCGGTGACCTCAACATCGCCGGCATCGCCAAGGCCACGGCCGACCTGGCGGGCAAGGTCCGCGGGAACAAGATCACGCCGGACGAGCTCGCGGGCGCGACCTTCACCATCTCCAACACCGGTTCGCGTGGCGCGCTGTTCGACACGATCATCGTGCCGCCGGGTCAGGTCGCGATCCTCGGCATCGGCGCCACGGTCAAGCGCCCGGCCGTCATCGAGACGGAGGAGGGCACGGTCATCGGCGTCCGCGACATGACCTACCTGACCCTCTCCTACGACCACCGCCTGGTCGACGGCGCCGACGCGGCCCGTTACCTGACGGCGGTCAAGGCCATCCTGGAGGCGGGCGAGTTCGAGGTCGAGCTCGGCCTGTAGAACCCCTCGTCGACACGGTGATGCCCTCGCCCGGAACCCTCCGGGCGAGGGCATCGCCGTGTCCCGGGCGGACGGCAGAACAGGCGTGTGCGCCTCGTCTCACCTGCACCAAAGCGCCCCCGTGCGCCCCTCCCCCACGCGTGGACGGCCTTATTGTCTAAACGTCAAACGCGCCTTAAGGAGCTCCCATGACCGCGCCCGTCGTCCACTCGCTGCGCGAACAGATCCGCGAGCACATCCTGGAGGGGATCATCAGCGGGCGCTGGCAGCCGGGCGAGCGGATCGTGGAGCGCCGTATCGCCACCGAGCTGGAGGTCAGTCAGACACCGGTCCGTGAGGCGCTGCGCGAGCTGGAGTCGCTGCGCCTGATCGAGTCCGCGCCCAACAAGGGCGTGCGGGTGCGGAACCTGACCGCGGCCGACCTGGAGGAGAGCTACCCGGTCCGGGCGGGCCTGGAGGCCATCGCCGCGGAGCTCGCGGCGGAGCTGCTCGCGCAGGACACCTCCGCGCTGGACCCGCACGTCACCGCCCTGTACGAGGCCGACCGCAACGCGGACGGGACCGCCCAGGTGCGGCACACGGTCGGCTTCCACCGCGAGCTGGTGCGCGCCGCGGGCAACTCGGTGCTGCTGCACACCTGGGAGGGCCTCGGCATCGAGGTGTTCACGGCGCTGTCGATCCGCTGGCTGGGGACGGTTCAGCAGTCGTACGCCGAGGAGCACGAGGAACTGGTCGCCGCCTTCCGGCGCCGGGATCCGCGGATCGCGGAGATCGTGAAGTCCCACGTCCTGGGGTGCGCGCCGCGAGCGTGACGCCTTCACTACGCACCGTAATGTTGTCGTATGTCCGATGCGGCGCACGGTGTTCACGGCAAACCGCCTACGCACGAGGAGCGGTGGGACCGCTTCCGCCGCTCGCCCTTCCTGCCCGCGACGGTCCTCGTGCTGATCATCTCCGCGGCGGCCTGCCTCTTCGCCGGCTCGTACACGTACTCCATGGCGAACCCGACGCCGCACTCCATCCCGGCGGCGGTGGTCGGGCAGTACGAGGTGGAGCGGGGACGGGCGTTCATCGAGGGCATGGAACGGGCGCTGGACGCGTCCATGAAGCTGCGCGTCTACGGCACCGTGGCGCAGGCCCGCTCGGCGGTGGAGGAGCAGGAGGTCTTCGCGATCCTCGACGTGCGCGAGGACGGGCGGGCCGTCAGGTTCGACGTCTCCGGGGCGTCCGGGGCGTCGGTGGCCGAGGTGCTGTCGGAGGCGGCGGTGGCCGTGGGACGGCAGACCGGGGTCGCGGTCACGCTGCGGGACGTCAACCCCCTGCAGAAGGGCGATCCGCGCGGGCTGGCGATCTTCTACATCTCGCTGGCGGCCGTGATCATCGGGTTCGTCGGGTCCATCCAGCTGAGCGTGCACGCGCGGGAGCTGAATCCGCTGGAGCGGATCGCCTTCACCACGACCTACGCGCTGATCGGCGGGTTCGGGATCGCGGCCGTGGTCGACTGGGGACTGGGGGCGCTGGACCTGCCCTTCGTGGAGTCCTGGATGATCCTGGCGCTGACCATGCTCACGAGCGGGATGGTCTTCACCATGTTCAACACGATCATGGGGCGCTGGGCCATGCTGCCGACCTGGGGCCTGATGGTGCTGCTGGGCAACCCGTCCTCCGGCGGGGCGGTGTCCTGGGCGCTGCTGCCGTCCGCGCTGGGCCAGATCGGCCGCTGGCTGCCCCCGGGCGGGTCGGTCAACGCCCAGCACACGGCGGTGTACTTCCCCGGTCACCAGCACGCCTTTCCCTTCCTGGTACTGGCCGGGTGGCTGCTGGTCTCGCTCGCGGTGTTCCTGAACTGGTCGCACCGGCACCCCGGCGGGCGGGTGCGGAACCCGGCGCACGCCGGGCCTTGAAGGGACGCGACAACCGAGCGCGACGCCACTCAGACGCGCTCCCACCTGCAAAAACCAGGGGAAATCCCGGCACCGGGTGCCCAGCTCGAAGGCACCGCGTGCCGACTTTCTTGTGATCAAGAGGTTTTGGGGGTCAACCCTTTGATCGATCATCGATCAGGGAGTTACAGTTCCCGACGGGCTTCCACCGAAGCCTCACGCCCTGTCCTGCCAAAGACCAAGGGCACCCCCGAACCCTTACCGATGAGGGAACCCCCTTCGACTGAGGAAGGCGGCGACATGACCGACCCCCACGCCACCCAGCCGAGCGAGCTCGACCAGCTCCCGGACCGCGACCCGGAGGAGACCGCCGAATGGCGGGCCTCCCTGGACGCCGTCGCCACGGCGGCCGGGCCGCACCGTGCCGCGTACCTGATGCGCCGCACGCTGGAACGCGCCGAGGGCAACGGCATCGCGCTGCCCAAGCTCCTCGAGACGGACTACGTCAACACCATCCCCACCGCCGCCGAGCCGTCCGTGCCCGGTGACGAGGAGATGGAGCGGAAGATCACCGCCTGGAACCGCTGGAACGCGGCCGCCATGGTGACCCGCGGCTCCAAGTACGGCGTCGGCGGCCACATCGCCACCTTCGCCTCCGCGGCCTGGCTCTACGAGACCGGCTTCAACCACTTCTTCAAGGGCAAGGAGGCCGACGGGTCGGGCGACCAGCTCTACATCCAGGGCCACGCCTCCCCCGGCATCTACGCCCGCGCCTTCCTCGACGGCCGGCTGAGCGAGCACCACCTCGACAACTTCCGCCGCGAGGCCGGCGGCAACGGCCTGCCGTCCTACCCGCACCCCCGCCGCCTGCCCTGGCTGTGGGAGTTCCCGACGGTGTCGATGGGCCTCGGCCCGCTCTCCGCGATCTACCAGGCGCGGTTCAACCGCTACCTGACCAACCGCGGCATCAAGGACGTCTCCGCCTCCCACGTCTGGGCCTTCCTCGGCGACGGCGAGATGGACGAGCCGGAGTCGACGGCGGCGCTCGCGCTGGCCGCGCGTGAGGAGCTGGACAACCTCACCTTCGTCATCAACTGCAACCTGCAGCGCCTCGACGGCCCGGTCCGCGCCAACTTCAAGATCGTGCAGGAGCTGGAGGCCCAGTTCCGCGGCGCCGGCTGGAACGTCGTGAAGTCGCTGTGGGGCTCGGCCTGGGACGAGCTGTTCCAGCTCGACACCACGGGCGCGCTGGTACGCCGCCTGCGCCAGGTACCCGACGCGCAGGTCCAGACGTACCAGACCCGCGACGCCGCCTACATCCGCCAGGACTTCTTCGGCGCCGACCCGGCGCTCGCCGAGATGGCGAAGCTGCTCAGCGACGACAAGATCCTGGACTGCTTCCACTTCTCGCGCGGTGGCCACGAGCCGCGCAAGGTCTACGCCGCGTACAAGGCCGCCGTCGAGTACAAGGGCGCGCCGACCGTGATCCTGGCCCAGACGGTCAAGGGCCACACCCTCGGCACCGGCTTCGCGTCGAAGAACGCCAACCACCAGATGAAGAAGCTCTCGGTGGACGAGTTCAAGACGATGCGCGACCTGCTCGGCCTGCCGATCGCGGACAGCGCGTTCGTCGACGGCCAGGTGCCCTACGCCCACCCGGGCGCCGACTCCCCCGAGGTCCGCTACCTCCAGGAGCGCCGCGCCGCCCTCGGCGGTCTCGCCCCGGCCCGCCGGGTGCACCCCCTCGCCCCGCTGCCCGCGCCCGCCGAGAAGGCCTTCGCCTCCTTCGACAAGGGCTCCGGCTCGCAGAACGTGGCGACGACGATGGCGTTCGTCCGCCTCGTCAAGGACCTGGTCCGCGACAAGGAGACCGGCAGGCGCTGGGTGCCGATCGTCCCGGACGAGGCGCGCACCTTCGGCATGGAGTCGCTGTTCCCCTCGCTCGGCATCTACTCGCCCAAGGGCCAGACGTACGAGCCGGTCGACCGCGACCAGCTGATGTACTACAAGGAGGCCAAGAACGGCCAGATCCTCAACGAGGGGATCACCGAGGCCGGTTCGATGGCCGACTTCATCGCCGCGTCCAGCGCGTACGCGACGCACGGCGAGGCGATGATCCCGTTCTACATCTTCTACTCGATGTTCGGCTGGCAGCGCACGGCCGACCAGATGTGGCAGCTCGGCGACCAGCTCGGCCGCGGCTTCCTCGTCGGCGCGACGGCCGGCCGTACGACGCTGACGGGCGAGGGCCTGCAGCACGCCGACGGCCACTCCCCGGTGATCGCGGCCACCAACCCGGCCGCCCTCAGCTACGACCCGGCGTTCGCCTACGAGATCGCCGTCATCGTCCGCGAGGGTCTGCGCCGGATGTACGGCGAGGCCAAGCCGGGCGAGGACCAGGACGTCTTCTACTACCTGACGGTCTACAACGAGCCGCTGCCGCAGCCCGCGAAGCCGCAGGGCCTCGGCATCGACGAGGGCATCGTCAAGGGCCTGTACCGCTTCAACACGGCGGAGTCGGCGGGCGTGACCGTGCCGGCGAACGCCCCGCGCATCCAGCTGCTGGGCTCCGGTACGGCGATCCACTGGGCGCTGAAGGCACAGACGCTGCTCGCCGAGGAGTGGGGCGTGGCCGCCGACGTGTGGTCCGCGACCTCCTGGAGCGAGCTGCGCCGGGACGCGCTGGACGCCGACGCGGCGCTGCTGCGCGGCGAGGAGCGGGTGCCGTACGTACGGCAGGCGCTCCAGGGTGCCGAGGGCCCGGTCCTCGCGGTCTCCGACTACATGCGCCAGCTGCCCGACCAGATCGCGCAGTGGGTCGAGCAGGACTGGTCCTCGCTGGGCGCCGACGGCTTCGGCCTGTCGGACACCCGGGAGGCCGCCCGCCGCCACTTCGGCGTCGACGCGGAGTCCATCGTGGTCGCGGCCCTCGCCCAGCTCGCCCGCCGCGGCGAGGTCAAGGCGACGGCCGTGAAGGAGGCCCGCGAGAAGTACGGCCTGTAGACGCCGGCCGGTTCCTGGGAGGCCCCCGCCGCGGCGGGGGCCTCTTGCATGATGGGGCCATGCGCGCTGCCCGCCTGATCAAGATGGTGCTCCTGCTCCAGTCCCGCCCCTCCATGACCGCCGCCGAGCTCGCCCGCGAGCTGGAGGTCTCCGAGCGGACCGTCACCCGGGACGCGCAGGCGCTGTCCGAGGCGGGGGTCCCGGTCTACGCCGACCGGGGACGGGCCGGCGGGTACCGGCTGATCGGCGGCTACCGCACCCGGCTGACGGGCCTGCACCGCGGTGAGGCCGAGGCCCTGTTCCTGTCCGGGGTGCCGGGGGCGCTACGGGAGATGGGGCTGGAGGACGCCGCCTCGGCGGCGCGGCTGAAGGTCTCCGCCGCCCTGCTGCCGTCGCTGCGCGACGCGTCCCGGACGGCCGCGCAGCGCTTCCATCTGGACGCGCCGAACTGGTTCAAGGAGCCCCGCACACCCGAGCTGCTGCCCGTCGTCGCGGACGCGGTCTGGGACGACCGGCCGGTCACCGCGCGCTACCGCCGGGGCGAGCGCGAGGTCGAGCGGGAGCTGGAACCGTACGGGCTCGTGCTCAAGGCGGGCGTCTGGTACCTGTGCGCGCGGGCGGTCCCGGAAGGAACGTGGCGGGTCTACCGCATCGACCGGTTCACGGCCGTCGGCACCGGCGAGGAGCGGTTCGCGCGGGACGAGGGGTTCGATCTGCCCGCCTTCTGGGAGGAGCGGGCCGAGCAGTTCGCGCGGTCCCTCCTGCGCGCCGAGGTCCAGGTGCGGCTCTCCCCCGCCGGGGCGCGTGCCCTGCCGCACGCCGTCGACCCGCTCTCCGCCCGCGAGGCGCTGGACGACGCCGGCGCCCCGGACGCCGCCGGGTGGGTGACGCTGACGCTCCCGGTGGAGTCCGAGGAGGTCGCCCACACCCAGCTCACGGCGCTCGGGGCGGAGGTCGAGGTGCTGGCGCCGAGCAGCCTGCGGGCCCGTTTCACCGCCGACGCCTCCCGACTGGCCCGGCTCTACGGCACCTGACGCGGCCTTACCGCCGATAACAATCCACCGCACTCCGCGTGCGCCCCACCCGGGAAGGCACGATGCTTGACGCGTGATGGACGAGACGGAGTTCTGGGAGCTGGTCGACGCCACCCGCGAGGCCGCCGAGGGCGACCCGGAGGAACAGGCGGACCTCCTGGTGGAGCGGCTCCTCCAGCTGGACCCCGAGGAGGTCCTCGACTTCGCCCGTCACTTCGAGGCCCGCTACAACCGCGCGTACACCTGGGAGCTGTGGGGCGCCGCCTGGGTGCTGCTGGACGGGGCCAGCGACGACGCCTTCGACTTCTTCCGGTGCTGGCTGATCGGCCAGGGCCGCGAGGTCTACGAGGGTGCCGTGCACGTCCCCGACGCGCTCGCCGAGCTGCTGGACGAGTTCGACGAGGAGATCGACGGGGACGGCGAGGAGCTGGGCTACGCGGCCGACGAGGCCTACGAGCAGCTCACCGGGACCGTCGCCCCCGACCTCGGCATCGCGCCCGCCCCGGCGGAGCCGGAGGGCACGCCGGTGGACTTCGAGAACGAGCGGGCGCTCGCGGAGCGGTATCCGCGGCTGTGGGACCGCTTCAAGGAGTGAGGCCGCGTGCCCCGGGGCCGGTGGGGGCTACGCGTGCGGCTGGTCCGCGGTGTGGTGCAGGGGTGCCGCGTTGGCCTGGTCGAGGGCGGACACGATGGCCGCACGCGGGCCGAGGACGACGGTCGCGACCGCGCAGAGCACGGTCCAGGGCCCGCGCAGGGCCTCGCCCCAGGTGCCGGTGTCGTCGTTCATGAGGCCCGCCTCCGGCCGTCGCGGCGGGGTCCCCGGCGACCTCACGAGCGCCCCTGCAACCGGGCCGCCAGGGCCCTGATCTCGGGCAGCCGCGCGGTCAGCGCGGCGCCGGGGCAGCGGGTCATGTAGCCGTCGCCGTGACCGGCCAGGGTCGGCAGCGTGGCGGAGGTGCCGGCGGCGAAGCGGCTGAGGCTGTTGCTGGAGACGAGGCGCACCTTCGCGCGCGGGTCGGTGCCCGACGTGCCCAGCTTCCACGCGGAGAGCGCGGCGATCGCGTCGGTCATCACGCGGGGCACCTCGGCGCCCGCGGTGAAGGTGCCGATGGCGGCGACGCCGGTGCTGCGATGGTTGAAGCCGACGGTGTGGGCCCCGGTGACCGGGCGGTCGACGCCGCCCGCGCGGCCCTCGTAGATGGTTCCGCAGCGGTCGACGAGGAAGTTGTAGCCGATGTCGTCGAAGTCGCGGGCGCCGGTCTGGCCGGCGTAGAGATCGCGGATGATCCGCGGGACGTCCTCGCAGCGGTACGCGTTGGGGGTGTCCGTGTGGTGCACGAACACGGCGACGACGCTGTCGTCGTAGCGCGGCGGCGGCTGCTTGCCGGCAGCGGCGTCCGGGCCGGCCCAGACCGTCCGGGGGACGACGGCCGGCCTGGGGGCGGTCTGCGGGGCGGCCACGCGGGCGGCGAGCGCGTGGGTGTTCCGGGCGGCCGTCACCGACCGGTCCACGCCGTGGGCGCACAGCGCCAGGGCGGTCACCGCGGCGAATCCGGGCAGACAGCCCGCGAGCGCCACGGCGTTGCCGGGTATGTGCACGGCGCGCGGCCATGCTCCCCGTCTTCTTCTCATGCCACGTTTCAGGACACGCATGGACCCACTGTCGGGCCGGTCCGGTCCGTCCGCGATGTGTGCTGTGCCACCTGGTGGAACCATCGTCCGGGTCAGTGACGTTTTCCGGGTACACACCCGTGGCGGGTTCGCGGCCGGCACCACGGTCGTGGTTGATCGCCGGACCCGTACGGCGCGTACTGGGAGGTGCCGGGGCGCGTAGCCGCGCGCACCCGACGGGGACTGGAGAAAGGCTGCTGCGTGGACCTGCTCGACATCGTGCTGGCACTGGTGGTCCTGGCCTACGCCGGCTCCGGCTACCGGCGCGGGCTGGTGGCCGGCTGTGTCTCGCTCGCCGGGTTCGTGGGCGGTGCGGTGATCGGCGTGTGGATCCTGCCGTGGGTGATGGATCTGGTCTCGCCGGGGACCACGGGGGCGACGGTGGCCGCCGTGCTCACGGTGCTGGTGCCCGCGGTGGTGGGGCACGAACTGGCGGGCCGGCCGGCGCTGCGGCTGCGCCGCGAACTGGCGCGCGGGCCGCTGCGGGTGGCGGACGGGGTCGGCGGTGCGGCGGCGAACTCGGTCGCCGTGCTGATCGTGGCGTGGGTGGCGGCGAGCGTGCTGGCCGCGTCCTCGTCGCCGCTGCTGACGGGCGCGATCCGGGACTCCCGGCTGCTCGGCGCGGTGCAGAGCGCGATGCCGGACGCCACGCCTGCCTGGTTCTCGCGGGCCACGTCCGCGCTCACCGAGGCGGGCTTCCCGCAGGTGTTCAACCCGTTCGAGAGCGAGTCGACGGCCGAGGTGGCAAGGCCCTCCGGGGACAACGTCACGCAGAGCGCCGCCGACGCCGCGCGGCGCAGCACGGTCAAGGTCGAGGGCGTGGCGGACGGCCAGGGGCGTGAGGGCAGCGGGTTCGTGTACGCGGCCGAGCACGTGATGACCAACGCGCACGTGGTCGCGGGCATCGACGCGCCGACCGTCCGGATCGGCGGGGTCGGGCCGTCGTACGAGGCGCGGGTGGTGCTGTTCGACCCGGACAAGGACGTGGCGGTGCTCCATGTCGCCGGACTGCCCGCCCCCGCCCTGGAGTTCGACGACGCCGCCGACCGCGGGGACGCGGCGGTGGTGGCCGGCTATCCGCAGGACGGCGGGCTGGACCTGCAGGCCGCGACGGTCGCGAACCGGGTGCGGGCGACCGGGCAGAACATCTACAACGACGAGAACGTCACCCGCGAGATCTACTCGATCCGCTCCACCGTCCGTCCGGGCAACTCCGGCGGCCCGCTGCTGGCCACGGACGGCAAGGTGTTCGGGGTGGTCTTCGCCCGCTCCACGTCCGACGCGGAGACGGGGTACGTCCTGACGGCCGCGGAGGTCGCCGGTGACGCGGCGCGCGCGGCGCAGGCGACGGTCCCGGTGGACACGGGCGAGTTGGTGACGTCGTGACGTGCGCGTCCGGCGATGCGCCTCAGAACGCGCGGACCGTCAGTACGTCGTCGACGCGTTCTGCCCGAGGACGCGCAGGGTGATCCGGCGGGCGCCCGGCCGGGGGCGCGGCTGGACGGAGTGCGGCACGGACCAGCAGCGACGGTCCAGCCGCCCGAGCGTCTCCTCGTCCGGGTATCGGGCGTGGCGTATGTACGCAACCGGCATGACGTCACCGTACGGCCGCCGTACGAGCGCCAGTGCCGCCGTCGGGCCCGGCCGGCGGGCAGGATGGGCGCATGGAGCGAATCGCGGTGGCCGGCGCGTCCGGTCTCATCGGCAGCGCCCTGGTGCGGTCCCTGACCGCCGAGGGACACGAAGTGGTGCGTCTGGTGCGCCGGGAGCCCCGGGCGGCGGACGAGATCCGCTGGGACCCGGCGGGCGAGCGGGTCGACGCGGACGGGCTCGCGGGGTGCGGCGCCGTGGTGAACCTGGCGGGCGCCGGGGTGGGCGACCGCCGCTGGAGCGACGCGTACAAGGCGCAGATCCGCGACAGCCGGGTGCTCGGTACGGCGACGCTGGCCAGGGCGGTGGCCGGGCTGCCGGTGGAGCGGCGGCCGCGGGTCCTGGTCAGCGGCAGCGCGGTCGGCTACTACGGGGAGACCGGGGAGCGGGCCGTCGACGAGGAGGCGCCCCCGGGGAGCGGTTTCCTGCCGGAGCTGTGCGTGGAGTGGGAGGCGGCCGCGGCGCCCGCGCGCGACGCGGGGGTGCGGACGGTGTTCACCCGGACCGGGCTGGTGGTGTCCCGCGACGGTGGCGCCTGGGGGCGGCTGTTCCCGCTGTTCCTGGCGGGGCTCGGCGGCCGGCTCGGGGACGGGCGGCAGTACTGGTCGTTCATCTCGCTGCATGACGAGGTCGCCGCGATCCGGCATCTGCTGGACCGGGAGGACCTGTCCGGGCCGTTCAACCTGACGGCCCCCGAACCGCTGACGAACCGTGAGATCACCGCGGCGATGGGGCGGGTGCTGCGCCGGCCCACGCTGTTCGCGGTGCCGGCGCCGGTGCTGCGGGCCGCGCTCGGCGAGATGGCGGGGGACGTGCTGGGCAGTCAGCGGGTGGTGCCGAAGCGGCTGCTGGAGTCGGGGTTCCGCTTCGCGTTCCCGGGGATCGAGGGGGCGATCCGGGCGGCCGGGTGAGGTGTGCCGCCGGGGCTGACCGTATGCGACCGCTGTGCGACCGTGCCCTGTTCATGCGCGACTGTCCTTGACCGGAGGCAGGCCTAACCTCGACCCGAACTCGGGTATCTCCGGAGCCGGTTGAGGGCATGACCTCTCCACCGGCCGCGCAACGTCGAGGAGGGGCACGTGCTTGAGCCCGCGTATCAGGCGGACGTCGTCGTCGTGGGAGCCGGGGTCGCCGGTCTCGCCGCGGCGCATCGGCTGACCGGTGCAGGAATCGCGACCACGGTGCTGGAGGCCGCCCCTTGTGTGGGCGGCCGGATGGCGACCGAGAAGGTGGACGGCTTCCGGCTCGACCGCATCGGGCAACTCCTGTTCACGTCGTATCCCGAACTGCGCCTGACACGGGGGCTCGACACCCTCGCGCTGCGCGCGTTCGCCCCCGGTGTCCTGCTGCACAGCGACGGGCGGCGGCAGCGGGCGGGCGCCCCGGCGGGCGGCGGGAGCGCAAGGGGCGCACTCCATGCGGTGCGCGCCCTTGCGAGCGCCCCCAGGGTGGCGCCACGTCCGGCGGCCGGGCCACGGGGGCTGGCGGGTGCTCCCCGGGCGGGTGCGCCGCTGGGCGGTGCGGTGGACCAGGCGCGGCTCGGGGCCGCGCTCGCCCGGATCGGCGCGATGCCGGTCGAACGGCTGCTGGCCCGTCCGGAACTGCCCGCCGCGCAGGCCCTCGCGACGCGCGGGCTGCCCACCCGGACCATCGACGGCTTCGTGCGCCCGCTCCTCGCCGCGCTGCTGTGCGACCCGGAGTTGAGCACCTCCAGCCGGTGCGCCGACCTCGCGCTGCGGGCGTTCGCGGCGGGGCGGATGTGCCTGCCGGAAGGGGGCGCGGAGGTGCTGCCCGAACTGCTCGCGGGCGGGCTGCCCCCGGGGTCGGTGCGCACCGGGGTCCGGGTCACCGGCGTCTCCACGACATCGGTGAGCACCGCCGAGCACGGGGAGTTCCGGTGCCGGGCGGTGCTGGTGGCGACCGACGCGCGGACGGCGGCCGAGTTGCTGCCGGGGCTGCGGGTGCCGGACTTCCGTCCGGTGACGGTGGTGCACCACACGACCGACGAGCCGCCCGAGACCGGCGCGTCGCTGCTGCTCGACGCCGACCGAGGCGGCCCGGTGGCGCACACGGCGGTGGTCAGCGCGGTCGACCCGGCGCGCGCCCCGGCCGGGCGGGCGCTGGTGTCGTCGACCGTCCTCGGGACGCCGCCGGACGACGTCGACACGGCGGTGCGGATGCATCTGGCACGGCTGTACGGCACCTCGACGGCCCGCTGGGAGACGCTGGCCGTGCAGCACACCGCCGAGGCCGTCCCGGCGATGCGCCCGCCGCACGACCTGCGACGGCCGGTGCGGCTGCTGGCGGGCCTGTACGTGTGCGGCGACCACCGGGACACCAGCACGGTCCAGGGCGCCCTGCACTCCGGCCGCCGCGCGTCCACGGCGATCCTGGCGGACCTGGGCGCGTCCGGCTCCCTCCACACCGCCGACCCCCACCCCACGGCCCGCGCGGCCTGACCGGTCCGCCGGTGGGCGTCAGTTCAGGGCCGCCACCTTGTCCCGGTAGCTGCGCGCCGGTGCCGCGTCCTTGTACGGCTCCAGGCGGCGTTCGAAGTCCCTGACGTACTCCACCGCCCGCACGGAACGCATCTCCGCCGCCTGACCGGCCGCCTCGGCGGCCAGTTGGCAGGCCTGGTCGAGTTCGCCGAGGCCGAGGCGGGCGGTGGCGAGGACGACGCGGCAGAACAGCCGGCTGCGGGCGAGCCCGGCGGGCCGCAGTTGCAGCGACCGCTCGGCGTGCTGCGCGGCGGCACGGAACTGCTGGAGGTCCCGGTGGCAGTGCCCGAACTCGTCGGCGAGCTGCCCCTCGTCGAACGAGCGTGCCCAGTTGGGCAGTTCGTCCCCGGGCCGGGCCGTCTCCAGCGCGCGCTCGGCGCGCACGAGGGACGCGGTGCACGCCCGCACCTCCCCCAGTACCCCGTGCCCCCGCGCCTCGGCGGCGTGCAGCAACGCCTGGACGACGGGCGGCGCGGAGCCGCCCACCCCCTGCTGGGCCACCCGCGCGAGCTGCACGGCCTCCCGCCCATGGCTGAGGTAGACGGCCTGCCGGCTCATGGTGACCAGCACGTACGCGCCGTACGTCCGGTCCCCGGCCGCCTGCGCGAGCCGCAGCGCCTGCACGAAGTACCGCTGCGCGAGCCCGTGCGCGGCGATGTCGTACGACGTCCAGCCGGCGAGCCGGGTCAGGTCGGCCGCGGCGGCGAAGAGCCGGCGGCCGCTCTGCTCGCCGTAGTTGCCCCGCAGCATCGGTTCGAGTTCGTGCTCCAGGTAGCGCACCAGGGCCTGCCGGGCGTGGCCGCCGCCGTAGGCGTTGTCGAGGGTGCGGAAGAGTTCGGCGACCGAGCGGAGCGCGGCGATGTCGCCGCCGGTGACCCGGTGACCGGGCCCGCGCTCGGCACGGACGCGCTGCTGGGGCACCCCTGGGCGGCCCTGGAGGGGCACCCGGGCCGGGGCCTCGCCCCGGGCCACTCGCTCGTCGGCCCGGCCGATGAGCCAGTCCCGGCTGGGGACCACCAGCCCGGCCGGCGTGAAGGCGATCTTGCGCAGCTCGGCATGGCTGCCGGAGTCCTTGCGCCACAGACCGCTGACGATGTCGACGGCCTCCTCGGGACCGGCCGCGAACTCCAGGCCCGCGTACACCGGTGCGCAGGCGTCCAGGCCCAGGTCCTGGGCGGTGAGCCGGCGGCCGAGGCGGCGGGTGAACACCTCGGCGATGAGCGCCGGGGTCGTTCCTCGGGGCTGCTGTCCTCGCAGCCAGCGGGTGACGGACGTCTTGTCGTATCTGAGGTCGAGTCCGTGTTCGAGGCCGAGCTGGTCCACGCGACGGGCGAGACCTGCGTTGGAGAACCCCGCTTCTGCGATGAGCGCGGCGAGCTGGCGGTTGGGAGTGCGCTGCGCGGGTCGTTCCGTCATCTGCGGTGCGGTCTCCTGCCTTCGGGCTTTCGGCGGCCCTCGCCGCCGCGCTGCCCGGATTGCCTGTGAGCAGCCCTTATGGCCTCGTGAACGGCGCGAATGTAGCGGAGAGTGAGCAGCTGATCGCACACTTCGACGTTCATTCATCCGATCGTGTGAGGATTGCCACCAGCGCTGACGCACCCCCGGCAGTCGTACAGTGGCGTAGGCGCTTTTCGTGCCTTACGACCTTCTAGGGAGGCGCTTGCCGTGAGTGAGTTGCGGTTCGTCCGTATGGGATTCGGTGCGGACGCCGTCGAGTACCAGGAGGCGTGGGACGAGCAGCGCCGGGTGCACGCGGCCCGGTTCGCCGACGAGATCGCCGACACCGTGCTGCTGCTGGAGCACCCGCCCGTGTACACCGCGGGCCGGCGCACCGCCGACAACGAGCGCCCCCTCGACGGCACCCCCGTCATCGACGTGGACCGCGGCGGCAAGATCACCTGGCACGGCCCGGGCCAGCTGGTCGGCTACCCGATCCAGAAGCTCCCGCGCCCCGTGGACGTCGTCGCCCACGTACGGCGCCTGGAGGAGGCGCTGATCCGCACCTGCGCGGAGTTCGGCCTGGAGACCACCCGGGTCGAGGGCCGCAGCGGCGTGTGGGTGCTGGGCGACCCGGTCGAGCGGCGCCCGTCCCTCGGCGGACTCTCCCTCGACTTCGACCCCCGCCTCCAGGACGACGAGTTCGACCCGCGCCTGAACGGCCCGGAGTACGCGCCCTCCAACGCGGGCCAGCGCCGCGAGGACCGCAAGATCGCCGCGATCGGCATCCGCGTCGCCAAGGGCGTCACCATGCACGGCTTCGCGCTCAACGTGAACCCGGACAACGCCTGGTTCGACCGCATCATCCCGTGCGGCATCCGGGACGCCGGCGTGACCTCGCTGGCGGCCGAACTCGGCCGCGACCTCACGATCGAGGACGTGGCCCCGGTCGCCGAACGCCATCTGAGGGACGTACTGGAGAACGCGGACCTGAGGCCGCGCGAGATCGAGAGGACGCCGGCGTAACACGGCGGCCTCCGGTCGGGTCGGCACCCCCGCCGGCCACCAAATCAACGGGCGTACCCTGGGGAACGCCGAAGAATCAATCGCTAGGGAGCCGGTCGTGTCCGCAGTCGCACCCGACGGACGCAAGATGCTGCGCCTGGAGGTCCGCAACAGCCAGACCCCCATCGAGCGCAAGCCCGAGTGGATCAAGACCCGGGCGAAAATGGGCCCCGAGTACACGAAGATGCAGAACCTCGTGAAGAGCGAGGGCCTGCACACGGTCTGCCAGGAAGCGGGCTGTCCCAACATCTACGAGTGCTGGGAGGACCGCGAGGCGACCTTCCTCATCGGTGGCGACCAGTGCACCCGGCGCTGCGACTTCTGCCAGATCGACACCGGCAAGCCCGAGGCCCTCGACCGCGACGAACCGCGCCGCGTCGGCGAGTCCGTGGTCACCATGGACCTGAACTACGCCACCATCACCGGCGTCGCCCGCGACGACCTGGAGGACGGCGGCGCCTGGCTGTACGCCGAGACGGTGCGCCAGATCCACCAGCAGACCGCGGAGCGGCCCGAGGGCCGCACCAAGGTCGAGCTGCTGGCCCCCGACTTCAACGCCGTCCCCGAGCAGCTGGCCGAGGTCTTCTCCGCCCGCCCCGAGGTCTTCGCGCACAACGTCGAGACGGTCCCCCGGATCTTCAAGCGGATCCGCCCCGGCTTCCGCTACGACCGCTCCCTGAAGGTCATCACCGCGGCCCGTGACCACGGCCTGGTCACCAAGTCCAACCTCATCCTCGGCATGGGCGAGACCCGCGAGGAGGTCGGCGACGCGCTCCGGCAGCTGCACGACGCCGGGTGCGAGCTGGTCACCATCACGCAGTACCTGCGCCCCTCGGTGCGCCACCACCCGGTGGAGCGCTGGGTCAAGCCGCAGGAGTTCGTGGAGCTCAAGGAGGAGGCCGAGCAGATCGGCTTCTCCGGCGTGATGTCCGGCCCCCTGGTGCGTTCCTCGTACCGCGCCGGGCGGCTCTACCAGATGGCCGTCGAGAAGCGGGGCGCGTACATCGCGGCCCAGGCCGTCTGACACGGCGTCACACGCCCGCCCCGTGCGGCGCGTGGCAGGCGTGTGAATTCCCGCACAAGCGCCTACCCGGCGGTAGTGACCGATACGACGCGGTCCTGACCGTCCTCGCAGATGGGGACGTACGTCAGGGCCGCGTCCGCGTGCGCGGGCCGCGCCTCAAGGCTTCATTGGTGTTTGACCGGCCGGTCACGCCCTGGTAACACCAAACAGTGACGCTGGACTCACACCACGTACACCCGCATCCGCAGCCTTCCCGAGGGGGGACCTCCACCATGCAGGCCGCGCCCGTTCGCGCCACCGCCATTCCGTCCTTCTCCACCGCCCTGCGCGCCGTGGAGTCGCTGCTGATGAGCAGCGGTCAGCGCACCGCGCGCCGCAACGCGTGGACCTCCGTGCTGGAGGACCGCCGCCGGGCCAAGGACCGCATCGAGGCGCAGCAGATCGTGGAGCGCGCCCTCGCCCGTCGCTCCTGAGTCGCGCACTGCCGTCGAAGGCGCCGCGCGGGCCACGTAGACTTCGTGGCATGGCGAGGAAGGAAACCGCAGCGGACGCTGCGAACCCCGGGCGACTGAAGCAGATCGCTCTGACCTACAAGATGACCCGCAAGGCCGACAAGAAGATCGGTCTTGTACTCGCGGCAGTCGGAATTGTCACCCTCGGTGTCTTCCTCGCGATCGGTTTCTTGATCGGTCACCCCATCTATCTCGGCATCCTGGGCCTGCTGCTCGCCTTCCTCGCGACGGCGATCGTCTTCGGGCGCCGGGCCGAGCGGGCCGCCTTCGGGCAGATGGAGGGTCAGCCGGGCGCCGCCGCGGCGGTGCTCGACAACATCGGCCGAGGCTGGTCCACGACCCCCGCGGTGGCGATGAACCGCAGCCAGGACGTGGTGCACCGGGCCGTCGGCAAGGCGGGCATCGTGCTGGTCGCGGAGGGCAACCCCAACCGGGTGAAGTCCCTGCTGGCCGCCGAGAAGAAGAAGATGAACCGGGTGGTCGCGGACGTGCCGGTGCACGACCTGATCGTCGGCACCGGCGAGGGCACGGTCGAGCTGAAGAAGCTGCGCACGACCATGCTGAAGCTGCCACGCGTACTGACCGGGCCGCAGGTGACCGCCACCACGGACCGGCTGCGCGCGATGGGCGACCTGATGAGCAACATGCCGCTGCCGAAGGGCCCGATGCCCAAGGGCATGCGGATGCCGAAGGGCGGGCCGAGGGCCCGCTGAGTCGCGGCGCGCGACCTTACGGATCACCGAGCCGGCGGCACCTGGGGTGCCGCCGGCTCAGCCATGTCCTGCGCCGGATGACACGCCACCGAACGGAGCATCGGGCCGGTAATGGGGTGATGCGCTCTTAGCCTTCCGCATGTGACAAAACGCCATATCACGTATCTCGCATGCGCGACCACCCTCTTCGGCGCGCTCATCGGTACCGCCCCGGCCTCCGCCACCCACCGCATCCACGTGGTGACGCCGGGCGAGTCGATCCAGAAGACGGTCGACGCCGCACAGGTCGGCGACACGGTGCTCGTGCTCCCCGGCACCTACCACGAGAGCATCACGGTGCGCACGCCGGGACTGACCCTGCGGGGCATGGGCCAGCGCACGGTGATCAAGCCGGCCCCCAAGGCGCCGGGCACCAAGACGCCGCCCATCGGCTGCAAGGCGGCGGGCAACGGCATCTGCGTGATCGGGGCGAAGCACAAGGCCCTCAAGGACGTCACGATCGCCGATCTGAAGGTGACCGAGTTCGCCAAGGTGGGCCTGTACGCCCTCGGCACCGACCACCTGACCGTGCAGCGGGTGACCGCCGACAGCAACGGGCAGTGGGGCATCTCCCAGGAGCACTCCACGCGCGGTGTGTTCCGCCAGAACACCGCCCGGGGCAACGGTGACGCCGGTCTCTTCCTGGCCAACAACGTCAAGGCCGAGGTCGGTGCCATGGACAGCCAGGGCACGGTGATCGAGCGCAACCACCTGGAGGACAACCGCATCGGCCTCACCGTCCGCCGGCTGCGCAACCTCGCGGTCGCCCACAACTACGTCACCGGCAACTGCGCCGGCATGTTCCTCGTCGGCGACGAGAACAAGCCGAAGGCGGGCGCCCTGACCGTCAGCGACAACCGCGTCGAGCGCAACAACAAGTACTGCGCGAAGACCGCCCGGCTGCCCTTCCTCCAGGGCTCCGGCATCGTCCTGACCGGCGCCGAGAACAGCCTGGTCACGCGGAACACGGTCATCGGGCACGCGGGCAAGTCGCCGCTGTCGGGCGGCATCGTCCTGTTCAAGAGCATGGTGGGCGTCACCAGCGAGCGGAACCGGATCACCGGCAACCGCCTGGAGAGCAACGCGCCGGCCGACCTCGTCAACCAGGAGGCCAAGGCGAGCGCCAACGCCTTCGAGGCCAACACCTGCGGGGCCTCCAAGCCCTCGGGGCTGTGCTGACCGGACCGACCCGCCCCACCCACGCAAGGAAGGAAGGCGGCACATGACCGCTCCATCCCCCGAGCTCTCGGCTCCTCCGCCACCACCGCCGTCCATGCGGCTGAGAGAGCTCGTGTTCGGGGCGGCGTGTGCCGCCGCCGTCCGCGCGGCCGCCCGGCTGGGCGTCGCCGACGCGCTCACGGACGCCCCCATGGCCGTGGAGGACCTCGCGGCCGCGGTGAAGACCGACCCGAAGCCGCTGCGCCGGCTGCTGCGCGCGCTGTCCTGCTACGGCGTCTTCGCCGAGCGCCCGGACGGCACGTTCCGCCACACCGAGATGTCCCGGCTGCTGCGCGAGGACGACCCGAACAGCCTGCGGGACATCTCGCTGTGGTGCACCGAGCCGTGGACCTGGGACGCCTGGCCGCGGCTCGACGAGGCCGTGCGCACCGGGCGCAACGTCGTCGAGGACCTCTACGGCAAGGAGTTCTTCGTCTACCTGAACGAGGACGCCCCCGAGTCGGCCGACGTCTTCAACCGCGCGATGACCACCTCCAGCGAGCAGTCGGCGCGCGACGTCGCCGCGCTGCTGGACCTCTCGGGCGCCTCGTCCGTCGCGGACCTCGGCGGCGGCCAGGGGCACGTGGTGGCGAGCCTGCTGGAGAAGTACCCGGCGATGCGGGGCTATCTGCTCGATCTGCCGCGCGTGGTGGAGAACGCCGTACCGCGGCTGCGCCAGGGCGGCGACCTCGCCGACCGGACGCGCATCGTGCCCGGCGACGTCCGTGAGTCCGTCCCGGTCCAGGCCGACGTCTACGTCATCAAGAACATCCTGGAGTGGGACGACAAGTCCACGGCCAGGCTGCTGCGCAACGTCATCGAGGCCGGCGGTCCCGGCACCCGGGTCGTGGTCATCGAGAACCTCGTCGACGACACGCCGTCGATGCGTTTCAGCACCGCGATGGACCTGCTGCTGCTCCTGAACGTCGGCGGCGCCAAGCACACCACCGCCGGCATGACCGCGCGCCTGACCGAGGCGGGCCTGACCGTCGGCGACGTCCGGCCGGTCAACCCCTATCTGCACGCCTTCGACTGCACGGTCGCCGGGTAGCGCGGCGCCGCCGGGGAACGCCGGTGCCGGGGGTTCTTGGTGGGCTGGGTCCGGCCCCGGGGTCTTGCAGGGGGGGGGTTGGGTGTGGGCTTTTCTCCCCCCCAGGTAGAAGCGCCTTTTCCCCC
>NZ_JBVKBE010000002.1:486917-680554 GCF_055657325.1 Streptomyces sp. NPDC107562
CGGAGGTTTCTGTCCGGCCACCCCCTCTCTACCCGCCTTCGACGAAACGGCCGTGGGGCAACGCGCCGCCGCTGGGGACTTCCGTTACAGTCCCCCCGTGTCACGCGCCCCCGGCACCGGTGGCCTGACGGGGGTGGGGTCAGGCGCGGGCGTCGCGCTCCCAGAGGTAGAAGCGCTGTGCCATCGCGTCCTTCGGGGACCGCCAGGTCTCCGGGTCGTACGCGCTGACGTACGCGGAGAGCCGCTCGCTGATCCCCACGAACTCGGGGTGCGAGGTGACCTTGGCGATGGCCGGTCCCGGCTCGCGCTCGGACTCGACGAGGTGCATGTACACGTCGCCGAACTGGAAGAGGCTGCGCCGGACGACGCCGATGAGGTGCGGCAGCTCTCCCCGGTCGGACTCCGCGAACACCTTGGCGATGTCGGGCGCGGAACCAGGAGCCATCTTGGCCACGATCAGGGCCTGGTGCACGGTCTTCTCCTGTCGTCCGGCTCAGTCGGCCAGGGCCGCGGCGGACCGCTGACCGGCGGCCGCCTTCTGGATCTTGTCGCGGATGAGAGCCATCTGGACCTTGGAGTTCTTGTTGATGTTGTCGGTCATCCACTCGTCGTCGACGGGCGCGTCCGGCTTCATCGAGAAGTCCTGCGTCCAGACCATCCGGGTGCCTTCCGGGACCTCCTCGTACTCCCACCGGATGTTCATGTAGGCGAACGGACCGGTCTCGACGCGACGGGCCTCGACGCTGAGGTGCTCGCGGTCGGCGTCCCGCTCGGAGACCCAGCTCCACACCTTGCCGTTCTCGTCCGGGTGCATGGTGAGCCGGAAGGTGGTCGTGTTCCCCTCCTGGGAGAGGATCTCGGCGCTGGCGTACTCGCTGAAGAGCTGCGGCCAGTTCGCGACGTCGTTGGTCATGTCCCAGACCAGGTCGACGGGCGCGGCGATGGTGATCTCGTTCTGGGTGTGTCCAACCATGTCAGGCTCCCGCGGGCAGTGCGCTGTTGACGAGGTCGAGGAACTGACGGGGCGTCTTGGAACGCTCCGCGTCGTTGGGCATCGGGGCGCCGTGCCGGTTCTCCAGCTCGCCGACGATGCCGAGCAGGCCGAGCGAGTCGATGCCGAGGGCGTCGAAGCCGGCGTCGTACCGCTGCTGGAGCTCCTCGGGGGAGACGGTGACTCCGGCGGCCTTCTTCATGAGCTCGGACAGCTCTTCCAGTGTGATGCGGTGACTCATGGCGATTCCTCCTCCTTTGCTGCTGGGCTACTGGTGTGTTCGGCTCACCCGGCGCCGCCGCGCCGCAGCACGAGCGCCGAGTTCGACCCCATGAGGCCCCTGCTGAGGACCAGCGCCGTACGCAGCTCGGCGGCGCGCGCGCGGCCGGTCACGAGGTCGAGGTCGTGGCAGACGTCGAAGACGCCGGGGGTCGGCGGGATCACGCCGTGCTCCAGGGCCAGCACCGCCGCCGCGGTGTCCAGCACCGGTGCCGCGCAGTAGCCGCGGCCGATCCCGGTCTTGGGCGCCGTGACGGGCACGCGCCGCCCGTGCGCACCGAGGGCGTCCGCGATGGCCAGTGCCTCCGCACGGTCGGCCTCCGGCACCCCGAGGGCGTCGGCGAAGACCACGTCGACCTCCTCCGGGGCACAGCCGGCCTCGTCCAGGGCACCCCGGATCGCCTGGGCGAGCCCGTCCCTGGACTCGGCCCAGCGGGAGGCACCGGTGAAGGTCGCCGAGTGCCCGGCGACGTACGCCCGGACCGCGGCACCGCGCTCGCGGGCCGACCGCTCCGCCTCCACCACGAGCATCGCGCCGCCCTCGGCCGGCACGAACCCGCAGGCGGCCTCCGTGAACGGACGGTACGCGCGGCTCGGGTCGGTGACGGTGCTCAGCTCCTGGTAGCCGACCTGGCAGACCACCGAGTACGGCGCCAGCGGCGCCTCGGTGGAACCGGCCACGATCACGTCGGTGCCGCGTCGCACCGCACGCGCCGCGTGCGCGAGGGCGTCCAGACCGCCGGCCTCGTCGGAGGCGACGACCGAGCAGGGGCCCTTGAACTTGCGGCGGATGGAGATCTGGCCGGTGCTCGCGGCGTAGAACCAGGCGATGGACTGGTAGGGGCCGACGAAGCGGCTGCCCTTGCCCCACAGCTGCTGGAGCTCGCGCTGGCCGAACTCACCGCCGCCGGAACCGGCGGCCGTGACCACCCCGATGGAGTACGGCTCCTCGGAGGTGTCCGCCTGTCCGAGCCGTGCGTCTTCCAGCGCGAAGTCCGCCGCGGCCATGGCGAAGTGGGTGAACCGGTCGGTCTGGACGAGGAACCGCTCCTCGATCGTCGCCGCCGGGTCGAAGCCGCGGACCTCGCCGGCCACCTTCAGCGGAAGGTGCTCACAGCCCTCGCGGGTGACCCGGTCGAGGACGCTGAGGCCTTCCTTGGTGGCCTTCCAGAAGGTGTCAAGGGTGGTGCCGTTGGGCGCGACCACCCCGATACCGGTGACGGCCGCGCGCCGATCGTGCGGTTCGCTCATCGTGTCCTCACTCCCTCGTCCGGGTCAGGACCACCGCCGACTGGAAGCCCCCGAACCCGCTGCCCACGGACAGGACGCTGTTCAGCTTCCGTTCGCGGGCGACACGCGGGACGTAGTCCAGGTCGCATTCGGGGTCGGGGGTCTCGTAGTTGGCGGTCGGCGGTACGGCCTGCTTGGCGAGGGCCAGAACGCAGGCGACCACCTCGATCGCCCCGATCGCCCCGAGTGAGTGCCCCACCATCGACTTGATGGAGCTCATGGGGGTGTCGTAGGCGTGCTGACCGAGCGCCCGCTTCACGGCCGCCGTCTCGTGGCGGTCGTTCTGCCGAGTGCCGGATCCGTGGGCGTTGACGTAGTCGATCGCCGTCGGGTCCAGCCGGGCGTGGTCCAGGGCCAGGTCTATCGCCCGGGCCATCTCCAGACCCTCGCTGGTCAGGCCGGTCATGTGGTAGGCGTTGCCGAAGGTGGCGTAGCCGCCCAGTTCGCAGTACACGTGGGCCCCGCGGGCCCGGGCGTGTTCCAGCTCCTCCAGGACGAGCACGGCGCCGCCCTCGCCCATGACGAAGCCGTCACGGTTGTTGTCGAAGGGCCGGGAGGCGTGGGCCGGGTCGTCGTTGTTGGGTGACGTGGCCTTGATCGCGTCGAAGCAGGCCATGGTGATCGGGGAGATCGGGGAGTCCGAGGCACCCGCTATGCAGATGTCGGCCCGGCCCTCCTCGACCGTGTGGAAGGCGTACCCGACGGCGTCCAGGCCCGAGGTGCAGCCGGTGGAGACGGTCTGTACCGGACCCTGGGCGCCGAAACGTTCCGCCACCGCGGAGGCGACCGTACTGGGCGAGAACGCCCGGTGCAGGTGCGCCTCCGCCTCCCGGTGGTCGACGTCCCAGCGCTCGCCGTGGTTGCTCACCAGGACGTAGTCGTGCTCCAGCCGGGTGGTGCCGCCGACCGCGGTGCCCACGGACACCCCGACCCGCCAGGGGTTCTCGCGGCTCAGGTCGAGACCGGAGTCCCGGACCGCCTCCGCACCGGCGACCAGGGCGAACTGTATGTACCGGTCCGCGCGCGCGACCTCGTCCTCGTCCAGACCGTGCGCGGCCGGGTCGAAGTCGCACTCCGCGGCTATCTGCGACCGCAGCCCCGAGGGATCGAAGAAGGTGATCCCCCGGGTCGCCGTCCGGCCGTTGGCCAGCAGATCCCAGAAAGCCGGTACACCGATGCCGCCCGGGGCGACGATGCCTATGCCGGTCACCGCCACGCGCCGGCTCATGACCGGACCTCACCTCGGTCGTGGGCGGCACCCGCGGCGGCGGTCTCCGTGACCACCGCGGCGGCGCCGATGACGTCCGTCTCCTCCGTGTCGACGTGCCCGAGGCTCGGGCGCGGGGCCAGCGGGCCCAGGTGGAAGACGATGCGCGCCTCCACGTTGCCCACGTTCCGGAAGCGGTGCCGCAGATTGGCGGGGATCATCAGGCCCTGCTCCGGCCGCAGCGGGTGCGGTTCGCCGTCCAGGTCCACTTCCAGCTGACCGCAGACGACGTACACGAACTCCTCGGAGTACGGGTGGTAGTGCTCACCGATGCGGTCGCCGGGGTGCACGATGGCCACGCCCATGAAACCGCTGGTGGAGCCGACCGTGGTGGGGGTGAGCATGGCGCGCAGATCGCCGCCGCGCCGGGTGTTGGGCTCGACCTCGCTGAGGTCCACGATCTTCGGAAGGGGTTTGATCACGACGTTCCTCCGTGGGTGTGCTGTGCCTGACGGGGTCAGGCGTCCGGCGAGCGGCGGTCGGTGATGAGCTCCATGCGGGCGGCGTCGCCGTCCAGCAGGGACTTCAGCGGGGCCATGACCCCGGGCTCGGGCAGGGCCGCTCCGACGCCCGCGCCGGGTCGGACGTCGACCAGACGGACGACGACGTCGTCGCGCTGGAAGACCGTGCTGCGCAGGACCGGGGTGCCCGGGTCCTCGGCCGCGTCCTCGTCCGCCCGGGCCAGTGCCTCGGCCAGCCGCATCCCGCAGCCCGGCCGGGCGGGGATGTACATGGCATGCCGCTCGCCCTCGTGCAGTTCGTCGACGCTGACGTGGTGCACGGCGGGCAGGGCCGCCCGGGTGAAGAAGACGCGCGCGGACTCGTCGCAGCTGAGGTCCCGCTCCTGCTCCAGGTACGGGTTGATGGCCTCCTCGACCGCCCTGACCTCGGGCTGCCGGGCGACGTGGCGCAGCGCCTGGAGCAGGTCGCCGCGGACCTCGATGGCCCGTACGACCCGGTTGCCGATCATGAACAGGGAGGTGCGGACCAGACGGGTGGTCTCGTCCACATGGGTCTCGGGGGAGTCGTAGTTCGCGAGGATCTTCGCGACCTCCGGCTCGCTGCCCGGCTTGACCGTGAAGGTCAGGGCGTGGCGGATCACGCCGTCGCCGATCCGGGGGTTCTCCTGCAGGTGGCGCTCCGCCCGGTCGACCTTCGCCAGTCCGCGGCCCATCTCGCGCACCACGTGGAAGCGCAGCGAGCGGGTGTCACGGATGCAGCTGTGCATCGGCTGCACCATCTGCACGTGCTCCTCGCTGTTCACCCAGGCGAGGAACGGAGGGGCGCTCTCCCACTCACTGGTGATGAGCCATTGGGAGGGATTCTCGATGGACTGGCACAGCTGGTCGCTGATGTGGCCGGGCACCTTGGCCACCTGGTTGCACAGTTGCTCGTATGCCTCCAGGAACTGCTGCTGCGCCCCGTCGTATACGTCGACCAGCAGGACGACCCTGAGGGTGGAGCCGTCGAACACGGACTGGGAGACCCGTTTCGACACCTGTCGCGTCAGCTGCTGCGAAACCTTTTCCGACGTAGTGGTCATGCTGCGGAATCTCCTTCTCTGGAGGCAGAGGCGAACGCCGCCGCCGATGACGCGACGTCAGCGCCTCTTGATCCTCTGCCGGTCCCCCTCGGTGCGCGACTCGCGTGAACCACGCGGGTGATAGATCACGCGGAGCCCCTTCCAGAGGGCATGAAAACTCCAAGAACTTCCCCACCCCCCACCACTGCCTCAGGAGTCCTTGATGCAGCAGAAAGCCGATCACCAGGTTCCCGTCCTCGTCGTGGGCGGCTCTCTGGTGGGCCTGTCCCTCTCCCTTTTCCTGGGCCGTCTGGGCGTGCGTCACATGCTCGTCGAGCGGCACGCCGGGACCTCGATCCACCCTCGCGGCCGCGGCAACAACGTGCGGACGATGGAGCTTTACCGTGTCGCCGGCATCGAGCCGGACATCAGGACGGCCGCCTCCCTCCTCGCGGAGAACCACGGCATCATGCAGACGCCGACGCTCGTCGGCGACGCCGGCGAATGGCTGTTCAAGGAGATCGACCCGGGCGGCGGCCTCGCGAAGTTCAGCCCTTCGGGGTGGTGCCTGTGCAGCCAGAACGACCTGGAGCCGGTGCTCAGGAAGAACGCCGACGCGCTCGGCGGCGACCTCCGGTACTTCCACGAGCTGGAGTCCTTCGAGCAGGATGCGCACGGGGTGACGGCGTACGTCCGTGACCGCGACAGCGACGAGCTCTACACCGTCCGCGCGGACTACCTGGTCGCGGCCGACGGCCCGCGCAGCCCCGTCAGGGACCGGCTCGGCATCGGGCAGAGCGGCCCCGGCGACCTGTTCGCCAACGTGAGCATCACCTTCCGCTCCAAGCTGCTCGCCGGCATCGTCGGCGACCGGCGCTTCATCTGCTGCTACCTCACCAACCCCGAGGCGGACGGCGCGCTGCTGCCCGTCGACAACAAGGAGAACTGGGTCTTCCACGCCCCCTGGCACCCGGAACACGGGGAGACGCTGGAGGAGTTCACCGAGGAGCGGCTCCAGCGGCACATCCGGCAGGCGGTCGGCGCGCCCGACCTCGACGTGGAGATCACCGGAAGGGCGTCCTGGCGCGCGGCCGAACGGGTCGCCGACCGGTACGCCCACGACCGGGTCTTCCTCGCCGGCGACTCCGCCCACGAGATGTCCCCGACCGGCGCGTTCGGCTCCAACACCGGTATCCAGGACGCCCACAACCTGGCCTGGAAGCTGTCCGCCGTCCTCGAGGGCTGGGCCGGCCCCGGGCTGCTGGAGACCTACGACGCCGAGCGCCGCCCGGTCGCCATGGCCACCAGCGCCCGTGCCTCGTCCCGCTCGGTGGAGCACAGCCACCCCGGCTTCGCCCCGGCCCCCGGTGTCGGCGGCGGCAAGCGCGGCGGCATCCTCAACATCGTCCTCGCCTACCGCTACCCGGAGGGCGCCGTCGTGGGCGCCGACCCGACCGAGCCGGTCGTCCCCGAGGGCATGCGCATGACCGCGGAGCCGGGCAGCCGGGCCCCGCACATGTGGCTGCGCCGTGCGGGCGAGCGGGTCTCCACGCTCGACCTCTACGAGCGGTCACTGGTGCTGCTCTGCGACGCCGGGTCCGACGCGGGCGAGGCCTGGCACGCCGCCGCACGGCGCATCGCGGACGCGGACGGGGTGCGGCTGGAGGCCTACCGGATCGGTGCCGGAGCACAGGCCGAGCTGGCGCTCGACGCGGAGGACGACGACTGGGCGGGGACGCACGGCACGTCGGCCGACGGGGCGGTGCTGGTGCGTCCCGACGGGTTCGTGGCCTGGCGGGCGTCGTCCGCCCCGGCGGACCCGGAGGCGGAACTGCGCCAGGTGCTGGCGTCGGTGCTGCACACCTGATCCCTGGCACTCAGTCGTACACAAGTGATCCCTGGCACTCGAAGACCACCCGCGCCGGACGGCGCGGGTGGTCTTTTCCTTCGGGGGCCGTCACCTGTGGGGGCGCCGCGCCCGACCGCTCAGATCCGCACCTCGACCGTGCGGGCGAGCCGGTCGTGCAGGCCGCGGCCGTCCCGGTCCCAGATCAGGGCGGGGACGGCGAGGCACAGCAGGACCGTGCGCAGCAGGGCGCGGGCCGGGTGGGGCGCACCCGTGTCGAGGGCGATCACCCGCACGCCGAAGAGGCGCTTGCCGGGGGTGATGCCGATCGTGCCGACGGTCAGGACGCTCATGACCAGGAAGATCAGCAGGGCCCAGTTGCTGGTCGCCTGACCGTAGCCGTCCGTGATCAAGCTGTATGCGATCAAGAGGCACAGACCCCAGTCGACGGCCAGCGCGCCGAGCCGTCGGCCCGGGCGCGCGAGCGATCCCGGCCCCTGCTCCGGCAGCCCGAGCTGCTCGCCCCGGTAGCCGAAGTCCGCACCGGCGTCCTCCATGGCCGCGCGGGGGCCGGAGAGCCATGATCCGATTGCCTGCCTCTTGTCCACCCGACAAAGGTACTGCGCCCGGATTTGACCAAGGTATGCCGGGGTGGGTCCGCGTTACGGTGGAACGGAGCCGGTTAACTTCTGCGAAACAAATGGGTCACGCCCGAGAAATGACGCGTCCCTAGGGTCGGTGCAGCATGTGCCACCGCACTGGCCGCAGATACGAACTACCACCCCGGCGGGACGGTCGGGAGTAGGAGGAGCTGGATGTTCCAGAACGCCGACGAGGCCAAGAAGTTCATCGCCGACGAGGACGTGAAGTTCATCGACGTCCGCTTCTGCGACCTGCCGGGCGTCATGCAGCACTTCACGATCCCGGCTGCGGCGTTCGACGCGGGCGAGGAGCTGGCCTTCGACGGATCCTCGATCCGCGGCTTCCAGGCCATCCACGAGTCCGACATGGCGCTGCGCGCCGACCTGTCCACCGCCCGCGTGGACCCGTTCCGCCGGGACAAGACGGTCAACATCAACTTCTTCATCCACGACCCGATCACGGGTGAGCAGTACTCCCGTGACCCGCGGAACGTGGCGAAGAAGGCCGAGGCCTACCTCGCCTCCACCGGCATCGCCGACACCGCCTTCTTCGGCCCGGAGGCCGAGTTCTACGTCTTCGACAGCGTCCGCTTCAAGACGTCGGAGAACGAGTCCTTCTACCACATCGACTCCGAGGCGGGCGCCTGGAACACCGGCGCGCTGGAGGACAACCGCGGCTACAAGGTCCGCTACAAGGGCGGCTACTTCCCGACGCCGCCGGTCGACCACTTCGCCGACCTGCGTGCCGAGATCTCCCTGGAGCTGGAGCGGTCCGGCCTGCAGGTCGAGCGCCAGCACCACGAGGTGGGCACCGCCGGGCAGGCCGAGATCAACTACAAGTTCAACACGCTGCTCGCCGCCGCCGACGACCTCCAGCTCTTCAAGTACATCGTGAAGAACGTGGCCTGGCGCAACGGCAAGACCGCGACCTTCATGCCGAAGCCGATCTTCGGTGACAACGGCTCGGGCATGCACGTCCACCAGTCGCTGTGGAGCAACGGCGACCCGCTGTTCTACGACGAACAGGGCTACGCCGGCCTGTCGGACACCGCCCGCTACTACATCGGCGGCATCCTTCGTCACGCCCCGTCGCTGCTCGCCTTCACCAACCCGACGGTGAACTCGTACCACCGCCTGGTGCCGGGCTTCGAGGCGCCGGTCAACCTGGTGTACTCGCAGCGCAACCGCTCGGCCGCGATGCGTATCCCGATCACGGGCTCCAACCCGAAGGCCAAGCGCGTCGAGTTCCGCGCCCCCGACTCCTCGGGCAACCCGTACCTGGCCTTCTCCGCGCTGCTCCTCGCGGGTCTGGACGGCATCAAGAACAAGATCGAGCCGGCCGAGCCGATCGACAAGGACCTCTACGAGCTGGCTCCCGAGGAGCACGCGGGCGTCGCGCAGGTCCCGACCTCCCTCGGCGCGGTCCTGGACCGCCTGGAGGCCGACCACGAGTTCCTCCTCCAGGGCGACGTCTTCACGTCGGACCTGATCGAGACGTGGATCGACTACAAGCGCACCAACGAGATCGCCCCGCTGCAGCTGCGTCCGCACCCGCACGAGTTCGAGCTGTACTTCGACGTGTGATCCGTACCGACGTGCGGGACGCGGTGAGGGCCGCCACCTGGAGTGCTCCAGGTGGCGGCCCTCATCCGTTCGCCCCGTGGGGGGGGCAGTCGCCTCCGACTCAGCGGACCACGATCACGACCGGGCTGCCGCCGTAGCCGCCGTAGCCGCCATAGCCCCCGTACCCGTACCCGCCGTAGCCGCCGTAGCCTCCGAAGTTGTTGAAGTAGCCGAAGTTGTTGTAACCCCAGCCGCCGCGGTCCCGCCAGTCGTCGCCGCCCCAGTTGGCGGGCACGTGGGTGGTGGGTGTGGCTGCCGAGGCCGTGCCGGCTGCGCCGATCGCGGCGCCACCGGCCATCAGCACGCCGATGGCGGACATGGCGAAAAGACGCCGTGCGCGTGGTGCGTTCATGGAAAGACCTTCCTGCCATCCCATCGTGCGGAGCACGAGCCGGACGGATGGCCGCAGCCGCCGCAGAAGGTCGGCGCGGTCGTCGGTGTCGCCGCCTGACTACGAGGCGTGCGTATCAGCCGCGGTCCGTGTGGCATGTGGGCTGTCGGATGTGTGCGGGGGTGTCGCCGAACGACGCGCGTCCCGGTGAGCAGCTCCCTCTCCAGGCTAAGCCCGCCCCCGATCACCCGGCATCCCCAGCCGCGGGGCGGGCCGGCGGGCTCCGGGACCGGCTTTTCGGACTTCCCTCGACGGCCGTCCACGGGGGATCATCGGCGCATAGGTCCGTTGTTCGAGAGAGGTATACGGGGATGTCCGAACAGGACGACACGGAGCGGGAGTTCGATCTCGGATGGGCGGACGGCGCCACGCACAAGGAGCCCTCGGCACGGGCCCGGATGCTCGCCGCGCGCTGGAAGAACGACCCGCCCGCCCCGGTGCCGTTCCGCGCCGCCCCTGACCACACGGCCCGCCGCCGGTCGTCCTGGCTGTCGACGGTCGTGGTCCTCGGCTGCGTGGTCGCGGTGATCGTCCTCCTGGGCTGGATCAACTTCCGGGCTCCCTACTGAGCCGACCGCAGGGCCGACGGAGTGGCGAAAGGTCTTTGCCCGGGCGAGGGGCGAGGGGGACCGCGTCTTGGTGGGTCCGGGTGCACACTGGCAGTGGGCCCAGGCGATTGCTGGGGCTTTAGTGCGGGGTGATGCACATGCAGAGCCGCTTCCGGAGCGACCGAAAGCTGACCGTGCGGATGACGGTCACGTTGTTCCTGCTCGGATTGTTGTACGTGGCGTTCGTCGCCGCGCTGATCGTGTTGCTGAAGTCCTGGGTGCTGGTCGTGGTGATCGCGGCGGCGCTGCTGGGCGCGCAGTACTGGTTCTCCGACCGGGTCGCGCTCTTCGCGATGCACGGCCGGGTCGTGGAACGCGAGGAGTACCCGGATCTGCACGGCGTGGTCGACCGGCTGTGCGCGGTCGCCGACATGCCGAAGCCGGTGGTCGCCGTGTCCGCCATGGAGATGCCGAACGCGTTCGCCACCGGCCGCAACCCCGACCACGCGGTGGTCTGTGTGACCACCGGACTGCTGCGGCGGCTGGAGCCGGCGGAGCTGGAGGGGGTGCTCGCGCACGAGCTGTCGCACGTGGCGCACAAGGACGTCGCCGTGATCACGGTCGCGTCCTTCCTGGGCGTGATCGCGGGACTGATCGTCCGGTTCGCCTTCTACTCGCAGCTCTTCGGCGGCGGGCGGCGCGACCAGAACACCGCCGTGATCTTCCTGGGGATCATGGGGGTCTCGGCCGCGGTGTACGCGATCAGCTTCCTGCTGATCCGGGCGCTGTCCCGGTACCGCGAGCTGGCGGCCGACCGCGCGGCGGCGCTGCTGACCGGGCGGCCCTCGGCGCTGGCGTCCGCGCTGACCAAGGTGACCGGTGACATCGCGCGGATCCCGACGAAGGACCTGCGCACCGCGCAGGCGTTCAACGCCTTCTACTTCACGCCGGCGCTCGGCCGTGGGGCGGACCTCGCACGGCTGTTCTCCACCCACCCGAGCCTGGAGCAGCGCCTCGAACAGCTGGGGCGGATCTCCGCCGAGCTGGGCGAGGCGGCGACCCCCGGAAAGGCGTGACCATGGGGCTGCTGGACATCCTGCTCGGACGTACCCAGCCGGTCGCGCCCGATCTGGACCGGCTGTTCGCGCTGCCCTCGGCCGCGGTGACGCTGGAGGCGGCCGCGGCCTTCACGCCGACCGGGCACGGCGCGGTGTGCTTCGCGACGGTCGAGGGGGCCGCGTTCGACCAGACGCACCGCGAGGTACGGGCGCTGCTGGACGCGGACACCGAGCGGACCGGGCCGCCCGTCGAGCTGGAGCGGGACGCGTACGGGTACTCCTGGCTGATCTCCCGCCGCGCCCCCGACGAGCTGCCGCAGCTCGTCAACGATCTGCACGCGGTGAACAGCTCCATGGAGATCAACGGCTTCGGCCCGCAGCTGCTGTGCTCGCTGGCCGGCTTCCGTGACGAGGCGGGACGACGGCTCGCGCTGGTCTATCTCTACAAGCGCGGCACCTTCTACCCGTTCGCGCAGCTGCCCGACGGGGGACAGCGGCGCGACAGCGCGCTCGAACTCCAGGTGAAGGCCGCGCTGGCCGGTGATCTGCGGATGGAGGAGGACCTGGGGCGGTGGTTCCCGGTGTGGGGCGCCCCAGGGCTCTGACGGGAATCTTTACGGGGCCCGCCCCGGGGGCGGGCCCCGGGGCGGGTCACTTGCTGCTCCGCTCCCGCTCCTGACGGCGGAACTCCAGCGGCCGCTCGCGGCGGTAGCGGCGCTCCCACCTGGCCTGCTGGTCACGGCGGTCGCGGTAGGCCCGGTAGCTCGTGGGCCCGGGCGCCGGAGGGGTCGAGGGGGCGGAGGTCTTCGTGGACGCGTCGCGCCCGTACCGCACGTACAGGACGAGCAGCGCGACGGCGGCCAGCCAGTAGAGGTGGTTTCCGAATCCCAGGACGACCAGGACGACCGTCCCGGAGATGATGATGGTGCCCATGACGGGACTCCCCTGGGATGTGGGATCTGTGTTTGTCCGTGCACAGAGCGTAGCGCCGGAGGCAGGGGGACCCGCATCTCCTTTTCCCGGTGCGGGCGAGGGCGCCGTGAGTGAATGGCGCCATGAACACCCTCTCTCCCTTCGCGTACGACCACGACGGTGCCCGGCTCGCCGGGGTGGCCTGCGGCGAGCCGGACGCCCCGGTGGCGGCGGTCGTCCTGCACGGTGCGGGCCGCAGCGACAAGGAACGACTGCTGCCGCTGCTCGGTGAGTTCGCGGCGCGGGGCTGCCGGGGAGTCGCGTTCGACTTCTCCGGGCACGGCGAAAGCTCGGGCGCGCTCGGGGAGTCGAGCCTGCGACGCCGGTTCGAGCAGGCCGTGGCGGTGATCGACGCGCAGGTGCCGGCGGACCGGGCGCTGGTCCTGACCGGCTTCAGCATGAGCGGACAGACGGTGGCGGATCTCGCCGCGCACTACGGCGACCGGGTGCGCGCGCTGGCGCTGTGCGCACCCGCGGTTTACGCGGCGCAGGCGTGGGACCTGCCGTTCGGGACGGGTGACGGCCGCTTCAGCACCGTCATCCGGCGGCCCGGCAGCTGGCGGGGGTCGCCCGCGCTGGCCGCGCTCCGGGCGTACCGGGGGCGCGCGGTACTCGCCGTGCCGGGCACGGACGCGGTGATTCCGCCGGCCGTGACGGAGGCGGTCCAGGACGCACTGTCCCGCCGTGCCCGGTACACACGCTTCGAACTGCCCGACGCCGATCACTCGCTGGGGCTGTGGTTCCTCGAGCACGGGTCGGACCGGCAGGCCTTCGTGACGGCGGTGCTGAGCGACTGGGGCGGCGAAGACGCAGGTGGGGGGCCGTTGTCGGTGGGGGTCGGCAGGATGGGGGGCAGGGCGTCCTCGTGAGCGGCGGGGCGTCATGAGGCGAAACGAGCGGACGGGTGGAGGCCGGGATGGGTGCTGCGGGGTTGCCGTACGTCTCAGTGGCGCAGCGGCGGGCTCGGCTGGCGGTGCGGCATCGGCTGGCGGTGGGGGCGCGGGCCGGGCGGCCGGAGGAGGTCGCCGACTCGCTCGTCGCGCTGCACGGTTCGGATCCCGCGACCGTGTTCCTGGCGGTGGGGGCGAGGCTCACGGATGCGGCGGGGGCCGTGACGGAGACGGAGCGCGCGCTGTACGCGGACCGGACGCTGGTGCGGATGCACGGCATGCGGCACACCGTGTTCGTGTTCCCGACGGAGCTGACCGCCGTGGTGCACGCCTCCACGGGGCTCACGGTGGCGGCGCGGGAGCGTGCCTCGCTGGTCAAGGACATGGCGAAGGCGGGGGCGCCGGACGAGGCCTGGCTCAAGGAGGTCGAGGAGTCGGCGCTCGCCCTGCTGGCACGGCGCGGGGAGGCCACGGCGGCCGAGCTGGCACGGCACGAGCCGAGGCTGCGGGAGCAGTTCGCGTACGCCGTCGGCAAGAGCTACGAGGGCGTCCACACGGTGTCGACGCGGCTGCTGCGGGTGCTGGGCGTGGAGGGCAAGGTCGTCCGGGGACGGCCGCTCGGCTCCTGGACGTCGAGCCAGTTCCGCTGGGCCCCGGCACCCGCGCACCCCGAGCTGGACGTCGCCGGTGCGCAGGCGGCGCTGCTGCGGCGCTGGCTGACGGCGTGCGGGCCGACGACCGAGGCCGACCTCAAGTGGTGGACGGGGTGGCGGGTGACGGAGGTGCGCGCGGCACTGGCCGCGATCGGCGCGCGGGAGGTACGGCTGGACGAGGGCACCGGGTATGTCGTCGAGGCCGACGTCGATCCGGTGCCGGGCCCCGTCGCACCGTGGGCCGCGCTGCTGCCCGCCCTCGACCCCACGGCGATGAGCTGCCGCGACCGCGACTGGTTCCTCTCCCCCGAGCTGCGCCCCGCCCTGTTCGACCGCAGCGGGAACATCGGGCCGACGGTGTGGTGGGACGGCCGGGTGGTGGGCGCCTGGGCCCAGCGGCCCGACGGCGAGATCGTGTGGCGGCTGCTGACGGAGGAGGGCGTGGGCCGGGAGGCGCGCACGGCGGTCGAGGGCGAGGCGGAGCGGCTGCGCGCCTGGGTGGGGGCCACGCGGATCACCCCGCGCTTCCGGACGCCGGTGGAACGGGAGTTGGCGGCGGGGTGAGCGGGCGAACCTCTCAGGGACCCACGCCGGGCAGAGGTGCGCCGGGTGCCGAGGTGCATGCCGGCACCCGGCGCACGAACTCACGGGTTCACGGGCTCACGGGCTCACGGGCTTACGGGCTTACGGGCTTACGGGCTTACGGGCTCACGCGCTCACGCGCTCACGGGCTCACGGGCTCACGGGCTCAGCGCGTGTATCGCAGCAGCGCCCGCACCATGTGACACGTCGTGTCCGACGGCGGGTGGACGCCGATGAGGTCCGCGGTGCTGCGGATCGTCTCGTCGCGTGCCTGGTTCGGCACGTACACCCCCGAGTCGAGCAGCGCTATCGCAAGGCGCATGGCCTTGAGCCGGCGGTTGTGGGAGATGTACCACTCGCGCGGGCGCCCCGGCGGCAGCGGCCGCTTCTCCACGGGGGCGCAGGGGAGTTCGAGCAGCACGGGGCGCTTCGCGGTGGACTGGGTCGGCAGCGGCTTCGGCTTCAGTGCGGCAGCGGGCACGGGCATCCTCCTGTCGCGGTCAGGGCGCCGACCGGACACCCCGGCGACACCCTCGAACACTGCTTCTATTCTACCGGCCCCCACTGACAAAAGCCCCTGGCCACAAGGGCTTTCGGGGGTGCAGTGACACACGGGGAAGACGGGTTCCGCGGGTCGTTCGGCGGCGTACCGTGGCGGTATGGAAATCTGGATCAACCCCGCCTGCTCCAAATGCCGCAGTGCCCTGAGCCTGCTCGACGCCGAGGGGGCCGAGTACACGGTCCGCCGCTATCTGGAGGACGTACCGAGCGAGGACGAGATCCGTGACGTGCTCGACCGGCTGGGGCTGGAGCCGTGGGACATCACGCGGACCCAGGAGGCCGAGGCCAAGGAGCTGGGGCTGAAGGAGTGGCCGCGGGACGCCGGCGCCCGCGACCGCTGGGTGCGCGCGCTCGCCGAGCACCCGCGGCTCATCCAGCGGCCCCTCATCACCGCGGACGACGGCACGGCGGTCGTCGGCCGTACCGACGAGGCGGTACGGGACGCGCTCGCCCGCTGAACCCCGTCGTCAACTCCCGTGTGACGCAAGTTACTTCAACATCCTCCCGTAACCACTGAGTAACCCCGTTCGGCATCTCGTACATAGCGGCGTACGCTCCCCTACCTCCCAGGAGGCGCGCATGTCGCGCAGGAGAACCCTCAGCACGAAGAAGAAGCTGGCCCTGCTGGTCAGCGCGGCCACGGTGGCGGGCGGTGGCGCCTTCGTCATGGCGAGCACGTCGAACGCCTCGCAGACCGCGGCGAACTCGACGGCCTGCCAGGGCTTCGCCACCGCCCTCGGCAACAACCAGCGGTTCATCGCGGACCAGCGGGCCAACCCGGACGCGCAGTCCGCGGCCCGGATCGCCAACCGCGAGGCCGTCATCGCCCAGATCCAGCTCCAGCAGAAGGCCGCCGGGTGCGAGGTGGGGGAGTCGGCTCAGGGCTCCCAGGCCGCACAGCCGGGCCAGCAGGGCAACGGGGCGGGCCAGGGCGCGGGGCAAGGGGCCGGGCAGGCGGGTGGCGGCGCCCAGCAGTCGGCGCCGCCCGCCGACGCCGCCGCCCCGGGTGACGGCGCGGGCGCCGCGGCCGGGGAGCAGGTCTGCAACGGCTCCACGGTGACGCTCTCCGGCGAGGCCGGCGCCCCGGCCGCGTCGAGCAACCAGTTCCCGGCCGGCACCAAGCTGAAGGTCACCAACCTGGACAACAACAAGTCCACGACGGTGGAGGTCACCTCCGTCTCCGGCAGCTGTGTCCTGCTCAACAACGCCGCTTTCGAACAGGTCCGTGAGCCCGGCAAGTTCCTCATCCGCCGGGCCGTGATCGAGAAGGTGGGGTGAGGCACTGAGACCGAGGACCCGCTGAGGCGGCATCCCGCACCGGGCTGCCCCCGCGTATGTGTCACAGGTCCTGCCGCTCGCGGCCACGAGCGGCAGGACCCGCGCGCGCCCGCGTCGTGTCGCGCGCGCGTCGCATGCATCGCGTCGTATGCGTCGCATCGCATACGAGCCGCCCGGCCGTACGCGGGGCGCCTCACACGATGAGGTTGGCCGCGGCAGTGCCAGGTAACACGGGGTTCACAACCGGGCAATGATCGGGAAATCGCCTGTTGACAGGCTTCCGGACATACAGAATGCGGCGCCCCGGTGCCGTAGCGCCGCAGCACCCGCAAGCGCGCCCAGACCCACCCCCGAAGGATGTGGCCCGTGACCTTCAAGGCTGAGTACATCTGGATCGACGGCACCGCGCCGACGGCCAAGCTTCGTTCCAAGACGAAGATCCTGGCGGACTCGGAGAAGGGCACGAAGGGTGCCGAGCTGCCGATCTGGGGCTTCGACGGGTCGTCCACGAACCAGGCCGAGGGCCACGCCTCGGACTGCGTGCTCAAGCCGGTCTTCTCCTGCCCGGACCCGATCCGCGGGGGCGACGACGTGCTGGTGCTGTGCGAGGTCCTCAACACGGACATGACCCCGCACCCGTCGAACACCCGGGCCGCGCTCACCGAGGTCGCCCAGAAGTTCGCCGCGCAGGAGCCGATCTTCGGCATCGAGCAGGAGTACACCTTCTTCGACGGCACCCGCCCGCTCGGTTTCCCCGAGGGCGGCTTCCCGGCCCCGCAGGGCGGCTACTACTGCGGTGTGGGCGCCGACGAGATCTTCGGTCGCGACATCGTCGAGGCCCACCTGGAGAACTGCCTGACGGCGGGCCTTGGCCTGTCCGGCATCAACGCCGAGGTCATGCCCGGCCAGTGGGAGTTCCAGGTCGGTCCGCTGTCCCCGCTGGAGGTCTCCGACCAGCTGTGGGTGGCCCGCTGGCTGCTCTACCGCACCGCCGAGGACTTCGGCGTCTCCGCCACCCTCGACCCCAAGCCGGTCAAGGGCGACTGGAACGGCGCCGGCGCGCACACCAACTTCTCGACGAAGGCGATGCGCGAGTCCTACGACGCGATCATCACCGCGTGCGAGTCGCTCGGCGAGGGTTCCAAGCCGCTCGACCACGTCAAGAACTACGGCGCCGGCATCGACGACCGTCTCACCGGCCTGCACGAGACCGCCCCGTGGGACAAGTACTCCTACGGCGTCTCCGACCGCGGCGCCTCGGTCCGCATCCCGTGGCAGGTCGAGAAGGACGGCAAGGGCTACATCGAGGACCGCCGCCCGAACGCCAACGTCGACCCCTACGTCGTGACGCGTCTGCTGGTCGACACCTGCTGCTCCGCCCTGGAGAAGGCCGGCCAGGTCTGATCCGCTCCACCGGCGACGTGCCGGGGGCGCCCGCCGGTCCGGTGGGCGCCCCCTTCGCGTCGCGGGTGCCGTCTGCTTCAATGGGCCCATGGTCGGCTTCCAGAAGTTCTCCGCGACGGGTCGCCATGACCTCGAGCCCTTCTGGCCCTCCCGTCAGCACCACGACTTCGACCGGGTGTGTTGCCGCGCGACGACCGCGCCGGCCCTCTGACGCCGTACACACCGGCCTCCGGCCAGCGCGACACGAGTACCTCCTTCGACGGACCTCTCGCGCGAGAAGAGCTGACCTCCCATGGCGATCCCCGGCCCTGTGCCCCGTTCCGTGTCCCGTCCCCTCTCCCCCGCCGCCGCTCCCGGCGGCTCCCGGCACCGGCTGCGCGCCGTCGACCGGGACGAGGTGAGAGGGGTCACCGACCTCCTGCCGCCGGGTGCCACCTGGCTGCCCGCACCGCAGGAGGCGCTGCCCTCCCTGCCGGGCCGGCCGCCGATGGTCGGGTACCTGCTGCTCGTCCCGGCCGACCAGCAGCCGCCCTTCCTGCCGGCGCCGGCGAGCGGCGCGGGCGGCGGCGCCGCCGTCGACCCCGACACCGACGCCGCCGCCCTCATCCGTGTCGACGCCCAGCGCCGCATCGCCGAGGTGGCCGGGCGTGAACTCGACCTGACGTACCTGGAGTTCGAGCTGCTCGCCCATCTGGTGGCGCACCCGCACCGGGTGCACACCCGCGACCAGCTGGTCACCACGGTGTGGGGCTACGGGCATGTCGGCGACGGCCGCACGGTCGACGTCCACATCGCCCGACTGCGCCGCAAGCTGGGCGCGGAACACCGGGGGGCGATCCTCACGGTCCGCCGGGTGGGCTACAAGTACGCGCCGCCGGCCCGCGTCTGACGGCCCGGCGCGCCCTGCGCGTCTGCCCTGGGCAGAGTGCGCTTCCCCCGCGCACGGGGCCCGGGGCAGGGTCATCCCATGAGACTGCTGATGCTGGGTGGTACGGAGTTCGCGGGGCGGGCCGTGGTGGAGGCCGCCCTCGGGCGGGGCTGGGACGTCACCGTCTTCCACCGGGGCAGGCACGCGGCCCCGCCCGGTGTCCGCGAGGTGCTGGGCGACCGCACCGCGCCGCGGGGGCTCGACGGACTGGCGGAGGGGGAATGGGACGCCGTCGTCGACACCTGGTCGGCGGCGCCCCGGGCGGTGCGGGACACGGCGCGGCTGCTGCGGGGCCGCGCCGGGCGGTACGTGTACGTGTCGAGCTGCTCGGTCTACGCCTGGGCCCCGCCCGCCGGGTACACCGAGGACGCGCCGCTCGTGGAGGGCGCCGAGGCCGGCGCGGACCACACCGACTACGCCCGCGACAAACGGGGCGGCGAGTTGGCCGTCGTCGAGTCCTTCGGCGCGCGCGACTCGCTGCTGGTGCGGGCCGGCCTGCTGCTCGGGCCGTACGAGAACGTCGGCCGCCTGCCCTGGTGGCTGAACCGGATCGCCCGGGGCGGGCCGGTGCTGGCGCCGGGCCCGCGCGAGTTGCCGGTGCAGTTCGTCGACGTCCGTGACCTCGCCGAGTGGATCCTGGACGGGATCGAGGGGGAGCTCGGCGGGCCGTACAACCTGACCGGTCCTCGGGGGCACACCACCATGGGTGAGTTCCTGGAGGCGTGCGTGCGGGCGACCGGGTCGGCGGCCGAGCTGCGCTGGACCGCGCCCGAGGTGGTGCTCGGGGCGGGGATCGAACCGTGGAGCGGGCTGCCGGTGTGGGTGCCGCCGGGCAGCGAGCTGCACGACGCCCTGCACAGCGCGGACGTCTCTCGCGCCCTGGCCGCGGGGCTGCGCTGCCGACCAGCCGCCGACACCGTGGCCGACACCTGGCGCTGGCTGGACGAACGCGGCGGCACGGCCCCCCAACGCCCCGACCGCCCCCCTGTCGGCCTCACCCCGGAAGCGGAAGGAAGAGCCCTGACGGGCAACGGAATCCAGGCCCTGCGGGCCGACCCGAGGCAGGGGCGGGCGTGGAGGTGCGGAGGCGGCGCCGGGTGAGAGGGGCTGCGGCTGCTCGGACGGCGTGGGACGGCGCCGGGGTACGGGAGGCAACGGGCCGCGCAGGCAGGGGCGAGGGCTCCGCGCGAGCGGCGCGTGCGGCGCGGCGGGGACGGGTCCGCGCTCGCTGCGAGCACCCCAGGCGGGGTACGTAGCGACTGCCGGGCCACGTAGCGCTCGGGGGATGCGGAGATGTGGGGGCGGCTGCGCGGGCGGTGCCGCGGGGGCGTGCGGGGTGTAGGTGGGTACACCCCCGGGGTGGGGGGCTCGGGCCAGTGACCGCGGGGGGCCGCTCCTCCAGACTGGCGTCATGACGATCGAGACCAGCGACATCCGCAGCGGCGGCAAGGCGACAGGGCGGGGCGGCACGGTCGTGCGGGCCGCGGTGCGCGGGCTGGCGCTGGCCCTCGTGTCCCTGCCGGGCGCGGTGCTCTGCCTCACCCTCTCCCTCGTGTCCATCGCGCTGATACCGATCGGCGTCGGCATCGTCACGACGCCGTGGGTCCTCACCGGAGTCCGGGCGTTCGCCGACTGGCGGCGGGTGCTGGCGGCCGAGTGGGGCGGCGTGCGCATCCCCCCGGCGTACCGGCCGCTGCCGAAGGACGCCAACCCGTGGGCGCGCACCTTCGGGATGCTGGGCGATCCGGCGACCTGGCGGGACCTGCGGTGGTTGCCGGTGGACATGACGGCGGGGTTCGTGACCGCCCTGCTGCCGGCGGTGCTGTTGCTCTATCCGCTGGAGGGCTTCGCCCTGGCGATCGGGCTGTGGCGGGTCTTCCCGGACGACTACTGGTACGGGTTCGTGCCGGTGACCGGCCAGGCCTCCGCGTTCGGCGCCGCGGCCCTCGGCGCCGTCCTGCTGCTGTTCGGGCATCACTTCACGCCCCGTCTGCTGGCCGCGCACTTCGCGCTCACCCGCGCCGTCCTCGGCTCCCCGCAGGGGGAACTGGCCGAGCGGGTGCGGGTGCTGACCGAGACCCGGCAGGTCGCGGTGGACACCTCGGCCGCCGAGCTGCGCCGTATCGAACGGGACCTGCACGACGGCGCGCAGGCCCGGCTGGTCGCCATGGGCATGGACCTGGGCACCGTGGAGACGCTGCTGGACAAGGACCCGGCCAAGGCGAGGGAACTGCTGGCCCAGGCCCGCCGGTCCTCCGCGGACGCCCTGGCGGAGCTGCGCGACCTGGTGCGCGGCATCCATCCCCCGGTGCTGGCCGAACGCGGACTCGGTGACGCGGTGCGGGCGCTGGCGCTGCGGCTGCCGGTCGCCACCGAGGTGACGGTGGACCTGGACGGGCGGGCGCAGCCGCCGGTGGAGTCGGCGGCGTACTTCGCGGTCAGCGAGGTGCTCACCAACGTCGTCAAGCACGCCGACGCCGACCGGATCTGGCTCGACGTGCACCACGCCGACGGGATGCTGCGGATCGCGGTGACCGACAACGGCAGGGGCGGTGCCGCGATCGGGGCGGGTTCGGGCCTGTCCGGGGTGGAGCAGCGGCTCGGTACATTCGACGGCGTCCTGGCCGTCAGCTCTCCGGAGGGCGGCCCCACCATGGTCACCCTGGAGATCCCGTGCGCGTTGTCCTAGCCGAAGACCTGTTCCTGCTGCGCGACGGGCTGGTCCGGCTGCTGGAGGCCTACGACTTCGAGATCGCGGCGGCCGTGGAGAGCGGACCCGAGCTGGACCGGGCGCTGGCCGAGCTGAAGCCGGACGTGGCCGTGGTGGACGTACGGCTGCCGCCCACGCACACCGACGAGGGCCTGCAGTGCGCGCTGCGGGCCCGCCGGGCCCGGCCCGGGCTGCCCGTGCTGGTGCTCTCGCAGCACGTGGAGCAGCTGTACGCCCGCGAGTTGCTCGCCGACGGCAGCGGCGGGGTGGGCTATCTGCTGAAGGACCGGGTCTTCGACGCGGACCAGTTCGTGGACGCCGTACGACGGGTCGCCGCGGGCGGTACGGCGATGGACCCGCAGGTCATCCAGCAGTTGCTGGCCCGGCGGGCGGCCGACGACCGGCCGCTGGCCCGGCTGACACCGCGCGAGCGGGAGGTGCTGGAGCTGATGGCGCAGGGCCGGTCCAACGCGGCGATCGCGGCCCATCTGGTGGTGACGGAGCGGGCGATCGCCAAGCACACCTCCAACATCTTCGCCAAACTGGGCCTGGAGGTGTCGGACGACGACAACCGCCGCGTGCTGGCGGTTCTCGCGTATCTCGACCACGGTCACTGACAGCGGACGCACCTGTTCACCGGCCGTGGACACCCTGCAACTCCCGGTGTTCCAGGGGAGGTTGGTTCCACCGAGTCCTCACGAACTTCTCAACGATTTCCGGGACGGCTGAACACCCGTGGGACGCGCCGCGTATCTGAGGGAGCCGCTTCACTCCTGTCGGGCGCCTCGATGCTGCCCCGCAAGGAAGTCAGAGGAGTTCCATGGGACGCAACACACGCAAACGCCGTACGCCGCTGGCCACCAAGGCCATTGCCGCATCGGCGGCCCTAGCGCTCGGTGGGGGCGGGCTTGTCTGGGCCAATTTCTACGCCTCGGCGGACGAGGACAACGGCTGGTCGAACCGGACGAAGGCGACCGCGGGCCAGGTGGCCACGATCGACTGCCCGGACGTCGGCCAGCAGATCTCCGAGGTGCCGGACCAGGCCCGTGGGGAGGTGGACGGCGAACTGGCGACGCTCGACCAGCAGATCACCGAGGCCTACCAGCGGCTCGCGGCCACGCGCGACGCGCAGGTGAGGGACGCGAGCTTCGTCCAGAACACCATCCTCGGCCCGCTCAAGGACCGGCGACAGGTGATCATCGACCGCATCCAGCTGGAGATCAACCGGGCCGGCGGCAGCGCCCCCGAGCAGCTGGACGGCCTGTCCCCCTGCACCGGGAAGCCCGCCGAGACCACCGACGGCGAGCAGGACCAGAACGGCGACGGCCAGCAGGACGGCGACCAGAACGGCGACGGCCAGCAGGACGGCGACCAGAACGGCGACGGTCAGCAGGACGACGGTCAGCAGGACGGTGGCCAGCAGGACGGCGGGGACCAGGGCGGCGACGGCCAGGAGGGCGACGGCGAGCAGGGCAACGGCGGCCAGGCCGGCAACGGCCCGGTGGCCGCGGACTTCCAGGACATCACCACCGTCCAGCCGAACACCCGCAACCTCCCGAACGGGCTCGCCGCGAACGGCAGGGGCGGTTCGCGGGGCAGCTTCACCACGAAGTGCGGCACCAACGCGAACGACAACCACAACACGGACAACGTGATCGTGGCGCCGGGCGTCACCAACGGCGCCCACCACCTGCACGACTACGTCGGCAACCAGAACAACGACGCGTTCGCGAGCGACGAGGACCTGGCGGCGGCCGACACCACCTGCCAGAACCGGGGCGACAGGTCGTCGTACTTCTGGCCGGTGCTGCGTCTGCAGGACGGTTCGCAGGACTTCGACCAGAACAACGCGGGCGGCGGCACCGAGGGCAACGTGGGCAAGATCCTGCAGCCCAAGGTCGCCCAGCTCAAGTTCGTCGGCAACAGGACCGGCCCGGTCGTCGCGATGCCGCGGGCGCTGCGCATCATCACCGGTGACGCCAAGGCCTTCGTCAACGGTCTCGCGAACGCCAACACCGCCTGGACCTGCACCGGGTTCGAGGACCGCCAGCTGACGGACAAGTACCCGCTGTGCCCCGACGGCAGCGACGTGGTGCGCCTGTCCAAGTTCCAGAGCTGCTGGGACGGCCAGAACATCGACAGCGCCAACCACCGCACCCACGTGGCCTTCGTCCAGGGCAACGGCGCCTGCCCGAACGGCTTCCAGGCGATCCCCCAGCTCCAGGTCCGCCTGGTCTACGAGGTCCCGACCCCGACCGTCGAGAACGGGGTGGTGCAGAACCCCTTCGCGGTGGACACCTTCCCGGAGCAGCTGCACAAGCCGATCACCGACCACAACGACTTCATCAACTTCTTCTCGCAGCGGACGATGAACAAGATGGTCAACTGCATCAACAGCGGCCGCAAGTGCCAGTGACGCGCGGGTAGCACCAAGGGAGAACCGGCGGCGGGAATGTCCCGCCGCCGGTTCTTCGCGTGTGCTCCAGGTCAGTGACCGGCGTGCGTGGCCCCGCCGGACTTCTCGTGCACGGAGTGGTCGGTGCCCTCCTCGATGTCCCCGCCGAGCGTGGACTGCAGCGCCCGCACCACGGGGGTGTCGCCCACGGCGACCCACTTGCGGCCGACCAGGTAGTGGCCGCCGTAGTCCTTGGCCCCATTGATCCACTCCCGCTGCCCCCGGTCCGTGGCGAAGGTCGCGAGGACGAACTTGCCGTCGGTGTTCTTGCAGATGGCCTGCCGGATCTCGTCCGCGTCGGTCTGCATGTTCGGCTCGCACCGCACCTCGGCGGCGAGATGCTCCAGGCTGCCGGTCGCCGTCTGCGGTACGGCCGCCTGGTCGCCGTCGCCGTCGGAGCCGCACCCCGCCAGTGCCAGCACGGCCACGGCGCCGCTCAGGGCGAGCATCGGTCGGGTCAGCCTCATCTGTTCCTCCGGTCGGTCGTGGAGCGGACGCGCCTGCGCCTCAGTTCGATACGGCTGCGGCGGGCGCCGTGCTCAATGCGCCCGCACCGGCTGCTCGTCAACGCGCATCGCCCACTCACCCGTGTGGCGGTGACCAACGGTCGATTCGCTCGTTCTGCTGAACGTGCAGTCACAGGATGTCGCCCCTCGCCCCACGCCTTCCGCTTCCGACCCGGTCGTCGACGTCGAGCAGGCCGAGGCCGCTCTCGTCGAGCACTATCCGCGGCTGGTCCGTCTCGCCTACCTGGTGCTGCCGCCCGCCCTGGGCCGCAACCGGCGGGTGCTGACCTCGCACGCCCTCACCCAGCGCGCGCTGCCCCGCGGCCGTGCGGCGGCGTCGGTCATCCCGGCCCAGTCCACCGGTCGCGACGGCGATCCGGGCTATGCCTTCGTCCGGCTCCAGGTGCTGCGCACGGCACTGGAGGCGGGCCTGCCGCTGCGGCGCAAGGCGTGGCCCAAGCGGGCCCAGCTGCCGCCGCTGCTCCCCCAGGTGTGGGGCCTGCGGCTGTTCCCGCGCTCGGGCGGCGCCGACGAGCTCGCGCTGGACCAGCACCTGTCCGCGCTCTCCGCGCCCGCCCGTGCCGCCTACGTGCTGCGCGGCCTGGAGCGGCTGCCCGACAGCGACGTCCACCACGTCCTGCGCACCGCGGGTGTGGACGACCCGGACGCCGCGCTTCAGGAGGCCGACGGCGTCCCCGTGCAGTACACGCTGCTCGACTCCCCCGAGTTCGACCCCTGCTCGCTCCAGGCCCGGCCCACCGATCTGATGCGCCGCCGCCAGCATCTGAAGGCCGCGCTCGCCGCCGCGGCGGCCGCCGCCGTGTGCGGGGCGCTGCTCGCACTGCCCGGCGACGGCTGGGGTCCGGACGGTGCGGCGGCCCCGCCGTACGCCCAGAACCCGGCGGCGCAGGCCGCCCTGGAGCCCGACCGGCTGCTGAAGGTCTCCCCCGTCGCCTGGCGGTCCGCGAGCCGCACCGACTTCTCCGTCTGGCCCGCCCGGGGCGACCTCACCACCGACCGCACGCTGCTGCGCCGCGCCCTCGCCGTCTGGGCGCGCCCCGGTGAGACGGTCCAGGTCTCGGCGACCCCCGGCACCCCGTCCGGCGGACCGGCCGGCCCGCCGCAGCTGCTGTACGCCGGCCAGGTCGACAACGCCCGCGTGGTGATCTTCTACGACGGTCTGCGCATCGCCCGCTACGCCGAGCCGAAGGACGGCACGGCGGGCGCCGCCCTCGACTTCGCCCGTGCCGACGGCGCGAGCCGGGTGGAGTCGAGCGCGGTGGTGCTGAACCGGACCGACGGCAACGTCCGCTACCTGACGGCCCCGTGGGTCGCGAAGGCGGCCGAGCGCGACCTGATGAAGCCGGCCGCCGGCGCGATGGACCTCGCCGTCTCGGGGGGCGTCACCGCGCCGCTGGCCAGCCCCGCCACCCAGTCCGGCACCTGCACCTCCTGGAACGTCCTCCAGGTCACCGACGACTCCGGTACGCGGCTGCTGACCGACCTCGGCGAACTGGTACCGGCCCGCCTCACCAACGGCCGTCCGGGCTCGCCCCACGACGCGGCGGGGGCCGAGGCGCTGCGCAGCTGGGCCCCGCTCGGCTGTTCGCTGGGCGGTCTGCGCGGGCAGGGGGTGCGGTCGGTGAACGCGTGGCAGTACGCCGAGCAGCCGCTGCCCGACGCGAGCGGCACGGCTGCGTGGGTGTGCACGCGCGGCGAGACCTGGCGCGGCGGGGGTGAGCGGGTGCTGGCGCAGTTCCACACGCCCGGCGGCACGTCCGCGGCGGTCGCCGCCAGGGCGGAGGACGTCGCGGCGTGCGGGGCCCGCGATCCGCAGGTGCTGGCCGGGGTGCTGTGGAAGTCCGCGGCGGGTTCCTGGTACCTGCTGGCGGCGGGCAGCCGGGACACCGCGTCGATCAGCGCCACGGGCGGAGTACGGCAGACCGCGCAGGGCAAGTTCCTTGCCGCGAAGGCGAAGCAGGGTGCCGAGGCGGAGCTGAAGGCGACCCTGACGGACGGGCGGACTGTCAGCGGCCTGCGCTAGCTGACACGGGTGTCAGCAAGTCGGCCGGTCCCCGGGCGGCCGCGGGCGTGGGTGCTGCGGCTCCTGGTCACCTCACGGGAGACGATCGCCGAGGGCGTCGTGCAACTGCGGCTCGAAGGGCACGACTTGCCCGCTGGGAGCCGGGGGCGCATCTGGACCTGGCGCTGCCGTCGGGGCTGGTGCGCCCGTACTCGCTGTGCGGGAACCCGGAGGACACGTCGTCGTACACCGTCGCCACCCGGCTGGTGTCTCACCACCGCTTCCCGCTGGTCGCCGCCGACACCTGTGTCTTCGTCGCCGGGGGCTGATGGCCGCGGTCGGGGAACGGGTTCCCGACGTCCGGCCGGAGCGGTTCGCGCCCCGGGGCGCGGGCCGCCGGGGACGGTGCCTGCGAGGTCGAACTGAGGCGCAGCGGCCGGACGCTGCCGGACACCCCGTACTCCTGCGATCAGGGTCTCTGCGGGACCTGCCGGGACGAGTTGCTGACCGACGGGGGGGGCGGGGCGACTCGATGCTGATCTGTGTGTCGCGGGTACGAAGTGAGAGACTTGTGATGGATATGTGAACGGTTCGGCAGGGCGCCTGGATCAGTCCTGCCCGTTCGAGGCTGGATCCGATCGGTAAGGTGTCCGTATGTCTACCGGGGTTCGCCGCAGGATGGGTGTCGAGGAGCGGCGGCAGCAGTTGATCGGCGTCGCCCTCGAACTGTTCAGCCGCCGCTCTCCCGACGAGGTCTCCATCGACGAGATAGCGTCCGCCGCGGGCATCTCGCGCCCGCTGGTCTACCACTACTTCCCGGGAAAACTCAGCCTGTACGAGGCCGCGTTGCAGCGGGCGGCGGACGATCTGGCGGGGCGGTTCGTCGAACCGCACGAGGGTCCCCTCGGCGCCCGGCTGCGGCGGGTGATGCACCGCTTCTTCGACTTCGTGGACGACCACGGCCCCGGTTTCTCGGCGTTGATGCGTGGGGGCCCGGCGGTCGGCTCGTCGCGGACCAACGCGCTCGTCGACGCGGTGCGGCAGGCGGCGTACGAGCAGATCATGTCGCACCTCGGTGTCACGGACCCGCCCGCGCGGCTGGAACTCGTCGTCCGCTCCTGGATCTCGCTGGCCGAGTCCACGGCCCTGATCTGGCTGGACGGCCGGCGCATCCCGCGCGAGGAACTGGAGTCCCAGCTCGTCAACGACTTCGCCGCGCTGGCCGCGGTGAGCGCGACCTACGACGAGGAGACGGCGCGGCTGATCCGCCAGGTGCTGAAGGACGAACCGGCGGACGGCCCCTTCACCGACCTGGCGACCCGCCTGATCGCCCTGGCGTCCGAGGCACCGGACGCTGCCTAAAGCCTGTCGAACGTGCGGTACGAGGGGGCGAGGTCGCGGACCTCGGCGGAGGCGTGGAGGGTGCGGCCCGGGCTCTGCCGCACGTGCCGGCGCAGGAGGTCCAGCACGGTCTCGGTCAGCCGCGCCTTGGTGTCGTCGTCACGGCCGGCCAGCAGGCCGACCGTGACGTGCACGACCGCGTGCCCCTCGCTCTCGTCCCCGACCACGGTGTCCTCGGCCGGGCGGAACTGCGTCTTGCACGCCGGGAGCCTCGCCGCGGCGATCTCCACGACCGCGGTGTGCAGGGCCCGCGCGAAGGCGGGCCTGTCGAAGTCGTCCGCCAGGTTCGCGGAGTGGTCGACGGTGATCTGCGGCATGGGTGCTCCTGTTCTGGGTGGGACAGGAGCACCCTAGAGCCTGTCAGCCCGCGTGGGTGAACACGGCGACCGTGCGGGCCGGTACGGCGAACGTGCCGCCGCCGGCCTCGTACGACGCCCCCTTGACCACCGCGTCGGCGCCCTTCGCCTGCACGGGGTGCAGCCGGTAGTCACGCCCGGCGAGTTCGGCGACCCGCTGCTCCTGACGCTCGGGCGTCGCGTTGAAGACGACTACGAGCTCGCCGAGGCGCATGGTGATCACGCCGGGTGTCTCCCCGGTGCCGGACAGCGGGAAGGAGAGCTGCTCCTGCACCTGCCCGGCCGTGCCCAGGGAGAAGGCACCCTCCGTCGTACGGATCCTCAGCAGGTCCCGGTACGCCGCCGAGGCCCCCTCGATCTGGGCGCACCCGACGCCGACCGAGCCCAGCAGCGGCTTGGCGTACGGCCACTTCGGCCCGTTGTCGGCGGCCGGCGGCAGCCCGCGCCCGAAGCCGTTGCCGTCGGCGCAGTTCCAGTGGATGGCGTTGAACCAGTCGCCGCTGTCGTAGGAGTTGCGGTCCAGCGACTTGGAGCGCAGCAGGTCGGTGCCGGCCTGGGAGAGGGACGGGCCCTGCGACAGGGTGGCCGTGGCCATGGCGAGGACCTGCATCCGGGCACGGTCGGCCGCCCCGGTGCCGGCCGGCAGCTTGAAGGTCAGGGCGTCGAACAGGGATTCGTTGTCGTGGGCGTCCGCGTAGGCGAGGGCGTCGCCGGGAGCCGCCGCGTATCCGGCCGGCTGTCCGTTGTAGTCGACCTCGGAGCCCTTGACCTGCCTGCCGCCGGTGTCCGTGAAGCGGTACTCGGCGAGGTTTCCGGTGAGCCCCACCTTGATGAGGTCCTGGTAGTGCAGGAGGCGGGCCTTCTGCTCGGCCGTCGTGCCGTTGGCCGGTGACCCGTTGGGCTCCGTCCAGAGGCCCGACGCGAAGCCCTGGACGCCGGGGTCCTCGTCGAAGGGGCCGCCGCCGCGGACGGCGTCCCGGGCCCGGTCGGAGAAGGTGGCGATCCCGGTGCCGGCCATGTTCTTCTGCGTGGCCTGCTCGAAACGGGCGTCGTCGGCGATCTCGCCGAAGTTCCAGCCCTCGCCGTAGAGGATGATCTTCCTTCCGTCGACGCCGTCCTTCCGCAAGGTCAGCGAGTCGAGGGCCGTGCGGACGGCGAGGATGTTGGCCTTCGGGTGGTGGCCCATGAGGTCGAAGCGGAAGCCGTCCACCTTGTACTGCTTGGCCCAGGTGACGATCGAGTCGACGACGAGCTTGCCCATCATGGCGTTCTCGGGGGCGGTGTTGGCGCAGCAGGTGCTGTTCGCGACCGAGCCGTCCGCGAGGAGCCGCTGGTAGTAGCCGGGCACGATCCGGTCGAGGACCGAGGTGCGGGCCTGGCCGCCGGCCGCCGTGTGGTTGTAGACGACGTCCATGACGACCCGCAGTCCGTCGTCGTTGAGGGCCTTGACCATCTTCCGGAACTCGACGGTACGGGCCGTGCCGTCCGGGTCGGTGGCGTAGGAGCCCTCCGGGACCGTGTAGTGGAAGGGGTCGTAGCCCCAGTTGTAGGCGTCCTTCGCGGCGACCGCCGCGACGCACTCCTGCTGCCGCTCGGAGTCCGCCGGGAACGAGGCGAGGTCGCAGCCGACGGTCGCCTGGTCCGCCTTCCTCTCGGGGACGGTGGCGATGTCGAAGGCGGGCAGGAGATGGACGTAGGAGGTGCCGGACTCGGCGAGGCGGCGCAGGTGCTTGCTGCCGTCGCTCGACCTGTCGGTGAAGGCGAGATAGGTGCCGGGGTGCCGGGCCGTTCCGTCCTCGACGGAGAAGTCGCGGATGTGCAGCTCCTGGATCTGCGCGTCCTTCAGCGGCACGGCCTCGGGCTTGCGCAGTGACGTCCAGCCGTCGGGGGTCAGGGAGCGGTCGCCGAGGTCGACGAGCAGGCTGCGCTCGGAGTCGGCGGTGAGGGCCAGCGAGTAGGGGTCGGTGACCTTGTTCGTGACGATCTCGCGGACGCTGGGGGCCCAGACCTTCACGACGTAGCGGTAGGGCTTGTTCTTCCAGGACGCGGGGCCGGTGACGGACCAGACGCCGGTGGTGGCGTCGCGCCGCATCGGCTTGAGGGAGCCGTCCAGTTCGAGGGAGACGCTCCGGGCCGTGGGCGCCCAGAGCGACAGCGTCGGCCGGCCCTGGTGGAACGTCGGACCGAGCGTCGCCTTCGTCGCGTCGTACACGTCGTCGAGCACGCCGGCGATCTGGACGCCGGTGGCGGCGAGCACGGCGCCGTTCGCGGTGCGCTGGGCGGCGACGAGCTGGCCGCGCAGGGCGTCACGGACCCGGTCGCGGTCCCTCGGGTCGACGGACCAGGCCGTGTACTCCTTCAGGTGGGGGAACGCGGCCTTCTGGGCGTCGGTGAGGGCCGTCCTGGACAGGCGCAGCCACTGCGCGTCGCCGGTGAGCGTGCCGTTCTCCGCCTTGATCGCGCCGTCGCGCGAGGCGAGCAGCTGGGTGGAGGCGGCCGCCTCGGAGCCGTTCCAGACGACGGTGTCCCGGTCGATCCAGATCGCCTTGGACGTCGTCAGGTCGAGCGCGGCGGCGCTGCCCGCCGGCTGCGGCAGCAGGTACTTCTCCTGGCCGCTCAAGAGCCACACCTCGTGGCCCTGGGACTTGAGGTCGAGCGACTGGTCGGTGGGGAGGTCCTTCTCGTCGCCCTTGTGGAGGATGTAGCTGAGGCTGGTGGCACCCTCGGTGAGCGGTACCTCGAAGACCGCGCCATAGGAGTCAGTCTTCACCGGCATCAGGGGCTTCGACCAGTCGGTGGGCTGCGCGGCGCCCGACCAGACGTGCAGTCCCCAGCCGTCGTAGGCGCCGTCGGCGCGGTGGTAATGGAGCACGGCCTTGGACGTGTCCTGCGCCGGGTACTCCGGGCGTTCCGTGCGGACGGTCTCCTCGCCCTGCTCGATCCAGACCTCGCCGGTCTTCGTCAGGTCGATCGTGCGGTCGGCGGCGACGTCCTTGTCGCCGTCCTCGTCGATGACGAGGAAGCCGACGTTCGAGGCGCCGGGCTTGAGCTTGACGTAGGCGAAGGCGCCGTAGGCGTCGCGGCCGGTGAAGGGGTGGCTGTCCGGCCAGGTGGTCGACTCGCCGTCGGCGAGGTCGCCCCAGGCGTACAGGCCCCAGTCGGCGTAGTTCCCGTCGGGCCGGTGGTAGTGGACGATCGCGTGATCGCGCGAGGTGGCGGTGGGGGGAGGTTCGGTGGCCGGGGTTCCGGTGGTGCTGCTCGCCGTGGCGCTCGCGGTGCGGCCCCTGGAGTCGACGACGACCGCCTTGTAGCGCAGGGCGGTGCCGGGCGCGACGTCCTTGCCCAGGGTGTGGGTGACCTTGTAGGGGGCGTGGTCGGCGGAGCCGAGGGTGCGCCACCTGCCGTCGCCGGTCTGGGCGGCGAAGACGACGCGGTTGCGGGCGCCGCCGTCGACGCCCGCGGTGATCTCGACGGTGCCGGTGGCGCCGGGGGCCGGGGCGGCGAGGGTGATCGACGGCTCGGCGGCGGGGGCGGCGGGCGCGCCGGTCGCCCGGAGCACGACGGCCGCGCGGGCCGGCACGGTGACGGTGAGCTTCCCGTCGGCGGCGCTCTTCACGGAGGTCCTGGTGCCGTGGAGGGCGCGGAACGTGGTGGCCGGGGTGTCGGTCGGGAAGGCGGCCGTCCTCGCCCCGTCGGCGTTGTTGAAGGCGACGACGTACTCCGTGCCGCGCTCGGCGTCCGTGCGGGAGACGGCGTAGACGCCGGGGCCGTCGGCCGCGTAGCGCTCGGTCTGGACGCCGTCGGCGAGGGCGGGATGGTCCTTGCGCAGGTTCGCGAGTGCGCTGATCTGCCGGTAGAGCGGTGCTCCGCTGTCGTAGGCGTCGTCGGCGTGCGTCCGGTCCGTGCCGAGCTGGTCGTCGTCGAGGTAGTCGGCGGTTGTGGAGGCGAACATGGTCTGGCGGGCGTCCTTGTCGCCGCCCGCGCCGGTGAAGCCCTGCTCGTCGCCGTAGTAGATCACCGGGTTGCCGCGGCTGAGGAACATCAGCTCGTTGGCGAGCCCGGCCTTCTCGACCAGCTCGGCGTCGGTCGCGTCCGGGTCGTCCTGTCTCAGGAACGTGCCGATGCGGCCCATGTCGTGGTTGCCGAGGAAGGTGACCTGTTCGTACGCGTTGGCCGTGCCGGTCGTGTACTTGTAGTCGTCGGCGAAGACCGAGGCGAGCCGCTCGGCGCTGCCGCCCTGGGAGGCGTAGGCGCGGGCCGCGTCCTGGAAGGGGAAGTCGAGCGTGGAGTCGAGGCGGCCCTGGGTGACGTACGGCGAGGTCACCGATGTGTCGGCCGAGTAGACCTCGCCGAACATGAAGAAGTCGTCGCGTCCCCGCTGGGCGGCGTAGGAGTCGAGGGCGGTGGCCCACTGGGTCCAGAACTCCATGTTGACGTGCTTCACGGTGTCGATGCGGAAGCCGTCGATGTCGAAGTCGCGCACCCAGCGCCGGTAGATCCTCTCCATGCCCTCGACGACCTCGGGACGCTCGGTCCACAGGTCGTCCAGGCCCACGAAGTCGCCGTAGGTCGCGGACTCGCCGGCCCAGGTGGAGTCGCCGCGGTTGTGGTACATCGTCGGGTCGTTGAGCCAGGAGGGGACCTTGACGTTCCGCTTGGCCTCGGGGACGACGGGGGTGCGCGGGAAGGAGTCCCGGTCCACGGCCGGGAAGTCCCGCTTCCCGTCGGCGTGTTCGGCGTCGTCGAAGGGCTCGCCGTCCTCGGTGAGGTACGGGAAGGCGCCCTTGGAGAGGTAGTCGTAGGACTTCTGCTCGTTGTCGACGACGTCGGCGGTGTGGTTGGTGATGACGTCGAAGAAGACCTTCATGCCCTTGGCGTGGGCCTTGTCGATGAGGGTTTCGAGGTCCTCGTTGCTGCCGAAGTGCGGGTCGACCTGGGTGAAGTCGGTGATCCAGTAGCCGTGGTACCCGGCGGAGGCGTTCGCGCCCTCGCCCTGCACCGGCTGGTTCTTGAAGATCGGGGCGAGCCAGATGGCGGTGGTGCCGAGGCCCTTGATGTAGTCGAGCTTGCGGGTCAGTCCCTTGAGGTCGCCGCCCTGGTAGAAACCCTTGTCGGTGGGGTCGTAGCCGGTCGCGAGGCGTGAACCGGTCAGTCCGCCGCGGTCGTTGCCCCTGTCCCCGTTGGCGAAACGGTCCGGCAGCACGAAGTAGAACTGCTCGCGGGTGAGGTCGTGCCGGGCGGGCTCGGCGGCGAGCCTCGCGTCCGACGGCGGTGGGGGCGGGGCGGCCGCGCGCGCGGCGAGGGGCTGGACGAGCGCGGCGGCGAGCGCGGCCACGGTGACGGCCGCGACCCGTCCGGCATGGGCGGTACGGCGCCTGCGGGGCGCCGGCCAACTCGATGTCACGAGGGTGAACTCCTTGCGATTGCGGCTCTCTTGGGTCCGACCCCTGCGCCGCGACTCGGCATCGTCGCCGGGCGCCCGGCGCGACCGTACCGCTCACGAAAGGGTTGCAGCAAGAGTGTTGAAACGCTTAGCAAGAAGTTTCAGGAGGCCGCCGGGTCCGGCCGGCGCAGGTCCAGGCGCATGAGGACGCGGGGATGACCGGCCAGGACCGAGGTGGAGTCGGCGGCGCGGGTCAAGCCGGCGCGGGTGAAGTTCGCCCGCAGGCCCGCGTACGCCGTCGTCAGGTCGACCCGGGCGTCGCCGTTGTCGAGGGGACAGGCCTCGACCGCCGGTGCGCCGTGGGCGCGGGCGAAGTCGACCGCGCCGGCGAGGAGGGCGTGCGTGATGCCCCGTCCGCAGTGGCCGGGGCGGACGCGGACGCACCACAGCGACCGGACCGGCAGGTCGTCGACGTGCGGGATCCTGCGGTTGCGAGCGAAGGACGTGTCCGCGCGGGGCGCTACGGCGGCCCAGCCGACCGGCTCGTCACCGTCGTACGCGGGCACGCCGGGCGGAAGGTCCGCACGGCACAGGCCGGCGACGTACTCGCCCCGCGCCGGCCCCCGCAGCTCCCTGTTGGGCCCCGGTCCGCAGGATCTCCAGGCACTCCCCCGCGATCAGCTCCCTCGCCGGCACCGACCACAGCGGCCGGGCCCGCGCGAGGTACGCGGCGCAGCCCGCCGGTGGTGAACAGCCGGCCGGCCAGGCCCATCAGCAGATCCCCGACCAGCATCGCGAGCGACCTGGCGGCGGCGACGGGGCGGGGACGACGGCGCACCGCGGCGCGCAGCGCGATGTGCGCGGTGGGCCGGCCGTGCCGCAGCGGGCTGTCGTCGATGAGGTCGTCGTGGACGACGGCGGCGGCGTGCACCAGTTCCATGGAGGCCGCCGCCCGCACCGGCGCGTCGCTGTCCGGCTGACCCGCCGCGCGCCAGCCCCAGTAGCAGAACGCCGCCCGCAGCCGCTCGCCGTCGGCGACCGCCGCCTCCATCTGGTCGGCGACGGGGCCGAGGGCCGGATCGATCTCCGCGAACCGCCCGGCCTCCTCCGTGACGAATGGGTGCAGCGCGCCGTCCACGCGGGCCTTGAACGCGGCCGGGTCCCACCGGTCAGACGTCATCGGCGGCCCGTCGCCGCAGTGCCCGCTGGGCCAGCATCTCCAGATGGGCCGGCGACACCGCCGCGTAGCGGTCCAGCGCCAGGCGGCCGGGCGCCATCAGGTCGTCGCCGGCCTCGGTCGCGAGGGTCGGCGGTGTCCGAGCGGCGCAGCAGGCCCCGTACGGTGCCGAGGGCGGCCCCCACCGTGCTCACCGCCAGATCGGCCAGTCCGGCCGCCACCAGCACGGCCGCCGGTCCAGCCCCTCGAACGGTCCCGCGTCCTGTCGTGCCGAGTCCCAGGTCATGCCTCTCCCCCACCGGCAGGTACGGGCGGCGCCGGTCACGCGCCGCCCGATTCAGCATCGCGGCCCGCCGGCCGGCGGGGGGAGGCACTTCACGACCTGGCTATGGGTCGTCCTTCCGCGCGCATCGCGCTCAGCAACTCGACCTGCCCGCGTGAACCGCCAGCGCCGTGTTGCTCCCGAGGGTCGCGGTGAGCTGGCCGGAGCCGTTCACGGTCACCGTCGTGTTGTTCTGGACGTTGCAGTACGTCCCCGCCGCCAGCGACGTCTGGTATGTGCGGGTCAGCGAACCGGACTCGTGGTTGATCGCCACGAAACCCCTGCTGCCCCGGCCGAAGGCGATGGCGTCGCCGCCGTTGTCCCACCAGTTCGTCACGGACTGGCCCCGCGTGGCGTTGCGGAAGGCGACCATGCGCTGGATCTCGGGCCAGGCGTGCTGGCACTTCCAGCCGTTCTGCCAGCAGGCGTCGACCCGCCCGCCGTTCGGCGGTCCGGCGTCGTGGTCGGTGAACTCGTACCCGGAGTTGATGTCGGGCGCGCCGTAGGGCCAGGCCAGCATGAAGACGTTCGCGAGGGTGTAGTTGGCGTTGTCCTTGTAGCTGAGCGTGGAGCCGTTGCGCTCGGTGTCGTGGTTGTCGACGAAGACACCGGAGACGCCGCTGCTCAGGTAGCCCCAGCCTTCGCCGTAGTTCTTGAGGTAGGCGAGGTTCTCGTTGTTGAAGACGCGCTTGAGGTCGTAGGCGTAGCGGAACTCCTGGACGTCGCCGTTGCCGGTGTACTCCGTGGGCTGGACCGCCTCGCCGCTGCCGAAGATGACCTCCTGCTTCCAGTAGACGGACGGATTGCTCAGCCGGGACTTGATGGTGGCCAGGTCGGCGCTCGGCATGTGCTTGGCGGCGTCGATGCGGAAGCCGTCGACGCCGAGGGAGAGCAGGTCGTTCAGGTAGCGGGCGAGCGCGGAGCGGACGTACTCCTCGCCCGTGTCCAGGTCGGCGAGGCCGACCAGTTCGCAGTGCTGGACGTTCCAGCGGTCCTGGTAGTTGGAGATCTGCCCGGTGCAGTCGTTGAAGTCGAAGGACGAGTACAGGCCGGGGTAGTTGTACTTGGTGTACGACGAGCCGCCGGTGCCGGTGCCGTTGCCCGCCGCCATGTGGTTGACGACCGCGTCGACGACCACCTTGACGCCCGCCGCGTGGCAGGTGTTGACCATGTTCTGGAAGGCCGTGCGGTCGCCCAGCCGTCCGGCGATCTTGTAGCTGACCGGCTGGTACGAGGTCCACCACTGGGCGCCCTGTATGTGCTCGGCGGGCGGGGAGACCTGCACGTAGCCGTAGCCGGCGGGGCCGAGGGTGCTGGTGCACTCGCGGGCGACCGAGGCGAAGTTCCACTCGAACAGGACGGCGGTGACGTCCTTGCTGCCGGGCGGGGAGGCCTGAGCTTCGGTCGGGTGCATGACAAGGGTGGACGCGGTGGCGGCGGCTGCGAGGGCGGCCGCCCAGGGGAGGGTTCTGCGTGCCATGTGGGGTTCCTTCACCGTTGAAGGCTCTTGCTGAAAACTTTCAACCACCTTGCGGTGACGGAGATGTTAAAGGCCCGCCGCCCGAAAGGGCAGCGGGCCGAACCAAGTTGAATGAAAAATCTTGCGAGACGGCTTTCAGTCGCCCGCCGGCCTCAGGAGGCCGTCGTCCACCACACCGTGGTGTCCGCCGGCACCTTCACCTCGCCCTGCGCCTCGTCCACCTCACCGCTGGCCAGCAGCAGCCGGCCGTACGCCGGAGTCGTCACCGACTCCCCACCGGTGTTGGCGACGCACACGAACTCCCCGCGCCGGAAGGCGAGCACGCCCTCGGGCGCCTTGAGCCACTCCACCGCCTCCCCCGCGCCGAGGTCGGCCTGCGCACGGCGCACGGCGAGCGCCGCCCGGTACAGCTCCAGCGTCGAACCGGCCACCCCCTCCTGCGCAGCCACGCTCAGCTCGCCCCACTCGCGCGGCTGCGGCAGCCAGCTGCCCCCGCTGCCGAAGCCGTACGACGAACCGGTGCGCGTCCACGGGATCGGGACCCGGCAGCCGTCGCGGAAACCGTCTTGCCCCGCGCCGCGGAAGTACGCCGGGTCCTGGCGCACCTCGTCCGGCAGGTCCACGACGTCCGGGAGACCGAGCTCCTCGCCCTGGTAGATGTACGCCGACCCGGGCAGCGCGAGCATCAGCAGCGTGGCCGCCCGCGCCCGCCGCAGCCCCAGGTCACGGTCGCCCGCCCGGCGGATCTGCGTGCCGAGGCCGGGCGGGTTGGCGAAGCGGGTGGCGTGCCGGGTGACGTCGTGGTTGGACAGCACCCAGGTGGCCGGGGCACCGACGGGGCGCATCGCCTCCAGGGTGCGGTCGATGACCTGACGCAGCTCCTTCGCGTCCCAGTCCGTGCTGAGGTACTGGAAGTTGAAGGCCTGGTGCAGCTCGTCGGGGCGGACGTAGTGCGCGGTGCGCTCGACGGTCGGCGTCCAGGCCTCGGCGACGAAGATGCGCTCTGGGGGTACCCCCTGCACGGAGTGCTTGGGGGAGTACTCGTCGAGGACCACTCGCCACTGGCGGTAGATCTCGTGCACCCCGTCCTGGTCGAAGAACGGCATGACATCGTTGCCCAGCAGTTTCAGCTGGTCGTGGTCGCCGAGGTCGGGCAGGCCGTCCGCCTTGACCAGGCCGTGCGCCACGTCGATGCGGAAGCCGTCCACGCCCATGTCGAGCCAGAAGCGCAGGATGGAGCGGAACTCGTCGCCGACCGCCGGGTGGTCCCAGTTGAAGTCGGGCTGCTCGGGCGCGAACAGGTGCAGGTACCACTCGCCGGGCGTGCCGTCCGGCTCGGTCAGCCGCGTCCAGGCCGGACCGCCGAAGATGGACTCCCAGTCGTTGGGCGGCAGTTCGCCGTTCTTTCCCTTGCCGGGGCGGAAGTGGTAGCGCTCGCGCAGCGGGGAGCCGGGGCCCTCCGAGACGGCGCGCCGGAACCACTCGTGCTGGTCGGAGGAGTGGTTGGGCACCAGGTCGACGATGATGCGCAGGCCCAGCGCGTGCGCGTCGCGGATCAGCGCGTCGGCGTCCAGGAGGTTGCCGAACATGGGATCGACGGCGCGGTAGTCGGCGACGTCGTATCCGGCGTCGGCCTGCGGGGAGGCGTAGAAGGGACTCAGCCACACGGCGTCCACGCCGAGGTCGCGCAGATACGGGAGGCGGGAGCGTACGCCTTCCAGGTCACCCATGCCGTCGCCGTTGCTGTCGGCGAAGCTGCGCGGATAGACCTGGTAGATCACCGCGTCCCGCCACCAGTCGCGGCGCTTGGCGACGGTGGCGACGGCGGAGTTCGGTGCCGGGTCGGCAGTGTGCTGGCTCATGGCGTCCTTGATGTGTGACCGACGTGAGGTGAGGGAGGCGTGGGTGGGCGGGGGGCCGGGAGAGGGTGACGAGGCGGCCGCGGTGCCGGCGGGGTCGGAGGGGCACCGCGGCCGCCACCCGCGCCGTGCAGGGCGCGGGGGTCTCGGGTGACGGGCGAGTCAGCCCTTCGTGCCACCGGCGGTGAGACCGGTCACCAGGTTCTTCTGCACGAGGTAGAAGAACGCCGAGACCGGTATCGCGACCAGTACGGCGGTGGCGGCCATCAGGTTGCGCTGGGCGTCGTGCTCGCTGACGAAGCTCTGCAGACCGACCGCGAACGTGTACTTCTCGTCGTCCAGCAGGAACGTGGTGGCGAAGGCGACCTCGCCGAACGCGGTGATGAAGCTGTAGAACGCGGCCACCGCGAGGCCCGGCCGGGCGAGCGGCAGGATCAGCCGCAGGAAGGTGCCGAACGGGGACAGCCCGTCGACCCGTCCCGCCTCGTCGATCTCGAAGGGGATGGTGTCGAAGTACCCCTTGAGCAGCCAGGCGCAGTACGGCACGGCGGTCGAGCAGTAGACGAGGATCAGGCCGAGGTAGGTGTCGATGAGCTGGAGCTCCGACAGGATCTGGTACATCGGCACGATCAGCACGGCGATCGGGAACATCTGGGTGACCAGCAGCACCCACATGAACTTCCGGTAGCCGGGGAAGCGCATCCGGGACACCGCGTAGCCGGTGGTGGCGGCGATGATCACGCCGATGCACGTGGTGCCCAGCGAGACGACCAGCGAGCTCTTCAGCCAGTCGAAGAAGTTCGTCTCCGTCAGCACGAAGGAGTAGTTGTCGAAGGTCATCTTCCCCCAGATGCGCCCGGGGTGCAGATAGTCGTCCTTGTCCGGGCCGAGGGACAGATAGACCAGCCAGGCGATCGGGAACAGCGCGATCAGGCTGGCGAGGGTCAGGATGCCGTGCGAGGCAAGGGTCCCGAGGAGGCCGAGCTCGCCGCGCCGGCGCGTCGGGCGCGCCGGGGTGGGAGCGGGTGCCTGGTCCGCGTCGGCGGACTTGTGGACGGTCGTGGTGCTCATGGGGACTCCTGCCTCAGATCGCGAGCTGCTGGTCGTTGCGGTTCAGCCAGCGGCGGTAGACGGAGGTGAAGACGATCAGGATGGCCAGCAGCAGGATGCCGTAGGCGGCGGACTGAGCGAAGTCGCGTGGCTGCTGTCCGAAGCCCAGGTAGTACGCCCAGGTGACGAGGATCTGGGCATCCGGCGCAGTGGTGCCGAACAACAGGAAGATCACCGCGAACTGGTTGAAGGTCCAGATCACACCGAGCAGCACGACGGTGGAGCTGACCGAGCGCAGGCCCGGCAGGGTGACGTACCGGAAGCGCTGCCAGGCGCTCGCGCCGTCCATCTCCGCGGCCTCGTAGAGCGTGGTGTCGATGGACTGCAGGCCGCCGAGGAGCGAGACCATCATGAACGGGACACCGCACCAGGTGTTGACCATGATCGCGGCGAACCGCTGCCAGAAGGTGTCCTCCAGCCACAGCGGGGCCGGCAGGTGCAGGAATTCCAGCGCGGAGTTGATGATGCCGCCGTCGGCGAGCATGAAGCGCCAGCCGAAGACGGTGACGAAGGTGGGCACGGCCCAGGGCAGGACCATGATCAGCCGGTAGAAGGTGCGGCCGCGCAGCTTCTGGTTGAGCAGCAGGGCGAGGCCCAGGCCGATCGAGAAGTGCAGCCCGACGCAGGTGGCCGTCCAGACGATCGTCCAGATGAAGTGCGACCAGAAGCGGTCGTACGCGGTCTCACCCCACAGGATGTCCGCGTAGTTGTCGAAGCCGATGAACTTGTAGGTGGCCTCGATCTCGTTGACGCCGATCGTGCGCGCCGTGTTGAGGCTGTTGGCGTCCGTGAGCGTCAGGTAGAGACCGTACGCCAGCGGATACAGCACCAGGACGCCGAGCACGACGACCACGGGGGCGATCATCGCGTAGGCGTACCAGTGCTTCTGGTAGCTGCGCCTCAGGCGCTGGACGGCGACTGTCATGGTTCGACAACCTTCGTATGGGTCTGCGGATCAAGGGGCATGACGCACAGGCCGGTGGCCGCCGGGTCCGTCCCCCCTGGGGCAGGCGGACCCGGCGGCCACGCGGTCGTCACTTGGCGAAGTCCGGCACCAGCTTGGCGATCGCGGTCTCGGCGTTGCTCAAGCCCTCGTCCAGGGACTCCTTGCCACCGGCGACCTTGGGCAGCTCCGTGTCCAGCGGGCCCCACAGCGAGCTGTACTCGGGCAGCGCCGGGCGCGGCTGGGCGGCGGCGAGGACGCCCTGGTAGCCGGCGATGCCCGGGTCGGCCTTGACCTCGGCGGTGTAGGCGTCGTCGCGGGTGGGCAGCGTGGAGTTCTTCAGGGCGATGGTCTCCTGCGCCTTCGCCGAGGTCATGAAGTTGACGAACTTCAGCGCGGCCTTCTGGTGGGCCTCGTCGGAGCCGGCGTACACGGAGAGGTTGTGGCCGCCGGTCGGGGCGCCCGCCTTGCCGGTGGAGCCGGCCGGGACGGTGGCGATGCCCAGGTTCTGCTTGTCCTTGAACGCGGAGCCCTTGTAGAAGTTCGTGATCTCCCAGGGGCCCTGGATGATCGCGGCGACCTTGCCGTTGACGAACGCGTCCTGGATGTGGGCGTAGGCGTCGGCGGTGGTGTCGGCCTTGTGCAGGCCCTTGCCGTCGAAGAGGCCCAGCCAGGTCTCGTACGCCTTCTGCGCCTCGGGCGAGCTGACCGTGATCTTCTTGGCCTCGGCGTCGACGGTGTCGGTGCCCTCGCCGTAGAGGAAGGACTGGGCGTAGTAGGCCTGGGTCGAGCCCCAGTAGCCGTCCACTCCGGTCTTCGTCTTGATCGTGGCGGCGGCCTTCTTCAGGTCGTCCCAGGTCTTGGGGGCCTCGACGCCGGCCTCGGCGAAGAGCTCCTTGTTGTAGACCAGCGCCAGCGTGTCGGTGGTGAACGGCACGCCGTAGGTCTTGCCGTCGAACTTGGCCTGCTCGATCAGGCTGGACTGGAACTTGTCCTGCTCGGCGAGGGCGTCCGTGCCGTCCAGCGGCAGGAAGTAGCCCTTCTTGGCGAAGGCGGGCGTCCAGCCGACCTCGGCGCGCAGGATGTCCGGGGCGCCCTTGGAGCCGGCGGCCGTGTCGAACTTGTTCTGCGCCTGGTCGAAGGGCACGTTGACGTACTTGACCTTGATGTCCTTGTTGGCGGCCTCGAACTCCTTGACCAAGGCCTGGTACGTCGGTGCCTCGTTGGTGGCGTTGGAGGTGTCCCACCAGGTGATGGTGACCGGGCCGTCGGCCGAGTCGCCGCTGTCGTCTCCGCCGCAGGCCGTCGCCGCGAGGGCGAGGGACGCCACCAGCGCGGTGGCCGCTATGCCACGCCGCATGAGTTCTCCTTGAGGGTGAAAGCCCGTGTTACCAGGGGTGGTCCCGTCCACCGTCCCTGTCGACTTCGACTGCGCCGTTGCCGTCGCCGGGCGACCGTGAACGTAACAGCGATGTAAGCGTTGCGAAAGACCTTGCAGAAAAAAAGTGCAAGGCATCACTGAAGTTATCCGTGCGTGACCCGCCGTCGACCACCGTGAGACCGTTGTTCTACGGGGTTGAGCGGGCACGGACCGTGTTGTGCAAGACTCTGCAAGCTCTTGCCATCTGTTTCACGAAGGGACGCCATGCCGCAGCAACCGCCAGCGCGCCGGTCAACCGCCCGTACCCGGCGTCCGATTGGTGTGCAAGGCGACATACGGCCGGTACAGTCCAGTGCCGTGACCACACGGCTTGCCGACATCGCTGCTCAGGCGGGGGTGAGCGAAGCGACGGTCAGCCGCGTCCTCAACGGGAAGCCCGGCGTCGCCTCGACCACCCGCCAGTCCGTGCTGGCCGCGCTCGACGTGCTCGGCTACGAGCGCCCGGTACGGCTGCGCCAGCGCAGCGCGGGTCTGGTCGGCCTGATCACCCCGGAGCTGGAGAACCCGATATTCCCGGCCCTGGCGCAGGTCATCGGTCAGGCGCTGACCCGGCAGGGCTACACCCCGGTGCTGGCCACCCAGACCCCCGGCGGCTCCACCGAGGACGAGCTGACCGAGATGCTGGTCGACCGCGGTGTGGCCGGCATCATCTACGTCTCGGGCCTGCACGCCGACACCACCGCCGACATGCAGCGCTACGAGCAGCTGCGCGCGCAGGGCGTGCCCTTCGTCCTGGTGGACGGCTTCTCCCCGAAGGTGCAGGCGCCCTTCATCTCCCCCGACGACCGGGCGGCCATGACCCTGGCGGTCACCCACCTCGTCTCCCTCGGCCACACCCGGATCGGCCTGGCCCTCGGCCCGAAACGGTTCGTCCCCGTGCAGCGCAAGATCGAGGGCTTCGTCCGGACGATGCAGGACCAGCTCGGACTGAGCCCGCAGACCGTCGAGACGGAGCTCGTCCAGCATTCGCTGTACACCCTGGAGGGCGGCCAGGCCGCCGCCACCGCGCTCATCGCCCGCGACTGCACGGCGGTGGTGTGCGCCAGCGACATGATGGCCCTCGGCGCCATACGCGCGGCCCGCCAGCAGGGCCTGGAGGTCCCGACGGACGTCTCGGTCGTGGGCTTCGACGACTCCCCGCTGATCGCCTTCACCGACCCGCCGCTCACCACCGTCCGCAAGCCGGTGCCGGCCATGGGCCAGGCGGCGGTGCGTACGTTGCTGGAGGAGATCGGCGGGACGCCCGCGCCGCACAGCGAGTTCGTGTTCATGCCGGAGCTGGTGGTGCGCGGTTCCACCGCTTCGGCCCCTGGGGAACGGAATCGTCCCTAGGTCGGAGAACCCGCGGCCCCGTCCGGTACGCGGGGACGAGACGGACGCCTCCCGCAGCCGTAGAACGTGCGTGCTGAACCCCACCAGGGGATGATCGGACGGGCATGGCTTTTCTGGCAGACTCTGTGCCCATGGGTGAGACGACCGTGACGACACCGGAAGGCCGCGAAGAGGCCGTTCCGCACCCCGTCGCGGACGACACGGGGACGGGTTTCCTGCGCCGGCTGCGGACTCCGCGCCGGCCTCGGCTGTGGTTCGAGATCCTGTTGATCGCGGTGAGTTACTGGACCTACTCCCTGATCCGCAACGCGGTTCCGGAGCAGAAGGCCGAGGCGCTGCGCAACGCGGACTGGATCTGGAAGGCCGAGCAGCAGCTGGGCATCGCCGTCGAGCAGTCGGTCAACCATGCCGTGAACTCGGCGACTTGGCTCATCGTCGGCATGAACTACTACTACGCGACACTGCACTTCGTCGTCACCCTGGGCGTGCTCGTGTGGCTCTACCGTGGCCATCCCGGACGCTACGCGGCGACCCGCATGGTGCTCTTCGCCACCACCGGTGTGGCACTGGTCGGTTACTACCTGTATCCGCTCGCCCCGCCCCGGCTGATGAACGGCGGCCACTTCATCGACACGGTCATGGTCCATCAGACGTGGGGGTCGATGGCCTCCGGCGACCTGAAGAGCATGTCCAACCAGTACGCCGCGATGCCGTCCATGCACATCGGCTGGTCCCTGTGGTGCGGCCTGACGATCTTCGCGCTGGCGACCGTGCCCTGGGTCCGGGTCCTCGGCCTGCTCTACCCCACGCTCACCCTGGTCGTCATCGTCGCGACCGCCAACCACTTCTGGCTGGACGCGGTCGGCGGCATGCTCTGCCTCACCTTCGGCTACGGCGTGGCACGCGCGTGGTACGGCAGGCTGCCGCACGCGCTGCCCCGGGTGGCCCCGCAGGGCAGGCCGCTGGTCCCGAGGCAGGCGTAGGGCGCGCGACCGGCGGCCTCCTGTCCCGGCCCCTACCCCTCGTAGAACAGCGAGTCCACGACGGTCCTGGCCCGTCGGGCCGTGCGCCGGTACGCGTCGAGCATGTCGCCCACGTGGCCCGGCCCGTAGCCCAGGTAGCGCCCCACCGCCGCCAGCTCCCGCGTGTGCGACGGGAAGGTGTCCCCGGCGCGGCCGCGCACCAGCATCACCGCGTTGCGCACCCGCGTCGCGAGCACCCACGCCTCGTCCAGGGTCGCGGTGTCCTCCGCGGAGATCAGCCCGGCCTCCCGCGCCGCGCGCAACGCCTCACGGGTCCGGGTGGTGCGCAGTCCCGGCACCTCGTACCCGTGCCGCAGCTGCATCAGCTGCACGGTCCACTCCACGTCGGACAGTCCACCCGGACCGATCTTGGTGTGCAGCTTGGGGTCGGCGCCCCGGGGCAGCCGCTCGGACTCCATGCGGGCCTTCAGCCGACGGATCTCCCGTACGGCCTCGTCCCCGAGCCCCTGCTCCGGGTAGCGCAGCGGATCGATCAGCTCGACGAAGCGACGGCCCAAGTCCTCGTCGCCGGCCACCGGTTCGGCGCGGAGCAGCGCCTGCGACTCCCAGACCAGGGACCAGCGGCGGTAGTAGGCCTCGTACGACTTCAGGGTGCGCACCAGCGGTCCGGACTTGCCCTCGGGGCGCAGGTCGGCGTCGATCAGCAGCGGCGGGTCGGCGCTCGGCCGCTGGAGCAGCCGGCGCATCTCGGAGACGACCCGGTTCGCGGCGTCGGACGCCTCGCGCTCGTCGGCGCCTTCCTGGGGCTCGTGCACGAACAGCACGTCCGCGTCGGAGCCGTAGCCCAGCTCGTGCCCGCCGAACCGGCCCATTCCGATCATGGTGAAGCGGGTCGGCAGGGTGTCGCCCCAGCCGTCGCGCACCACCGCCCGCAAGGTGCCCGCCAGGGTCGCTGCCGTCAGGTCGGACACGGCCCCGCCGACCAGGTCCACCAGCGCGCCCTGGTCGGCGCCGGCGGGGTGGGCCTCGGTGCCGTAGGAGCCGACGATGTCCGTGGCGGCCGTGCGGAACAGCTCCCGGCGGCGTACGCCACGCGCCGCCGCGACCGCCTGCTCGGCGCCGTCGGCGCGGCCCACCGCCGCGAGGACCTCCTGCTCCAGATGGGCGCGCGGGCGGGGTTCGAGTCCTCCCCCGTCGCCGTCGCCCAGCAGGGCCACGGCCTCCGGGGCGCGCATCAGCAGGTCGGGGGCGAGCCGCCCGGCGGACAGCACACGGGCGAGGTTCTCGGCCGCCGCGCCCTCGTCGCGCAGCAGCCGCAGGTACCAGGGTGTCTTGCCCAACGCGTCGGACACGTTGCGGAAGTTGAGCAGCCCGGCGTCGGGGTCGGCCGAGTCCGCGAACCAGCCGAGGAGGACCGGCAGCAGGGTCCGCTGGATCGCCGCCTTGCGGCTGACGCCGGAGGCGAGCGCCTCCAGATGCCGCAGCGCCGCGGCAGGGTCGGCGTACCCGAGCGCGACGAGTCGTTCACGTGCCGCCTCGGCACTCAACCGGGTCTCGCCCGGGGCGAGTTGGGCGACCGCGTCGAGAAGCGGCCGGTAGAAGAGCTTCTCGTGCAGTCGGCGGACGACGGCCGCGTGCCGCTTCCACTCGCGGTTCAGCTCGGCGACCGGATCGGCGCGCAGGCCCAGGGAGCGGCCGAGGCGCCGCTGGTCGGCCTCGGCCTCGGGGACGAGGTGGGTGCGGCGCAGCCGGAAGAGCTGGATGCGGTGCTCCATGGAGCGCAGGAACCGGTACGCCTCCTCCAACTGGGTGGCGTCGGAGCGCCCGACGTAACCGCCCGCGGCCAGCGACCGCAAGGCCTCGAGGGTGGAACCGCTGTGCAGCGAGGCGTCCGCCCGCCCGTGCACCAACTGCAGGAGCTGCACGGCGAACTCGACGTCGCGCAGGCCGCCCGGGCCGAGCTTCAGTTCCCGGTCGACCTCGGCGACCGGGATGTTCTCCACCACCCGGCGCCGCATCTTCTGCACGTCGGCGACGAAGTTCTCCCGCTCGGCGGCGTGCCACACGAGGGGGCCGAGGGCGGCGACGTACTCCTCGCCGAGGGCGAGGTCGCCGGCGACCGGCCGGGCCTTGAGCAGGGCCTGGAACTCCCAGGTCTTGGCCCAGCGCTGGTAGTAGGCGACGTGGCTGCTGAGCGTGCGCACCAGCGGACCGTTTCTGCCCTCGGGGCGGAGGTTGGCGTCGACGGGCCAGATGGAGCCCTCGACGGTGGTCTCCGAGCAGATCCGCATCATGTGCGAGGCGAGCCGGGTGGCCGCCTGGAGCGCCTTGCCCTCGTCAGCGCCCTCGACGCCCTCCGCGACGAAGATGACGTCCACGTCCGAGACGTAGTTCAGCTCGTGGCCGCCGCACTTGCCCATCGCGATCACTGCGAGCCGGCACATCCCGGCGTCGCCGGGCGCGTCGGCGCAGGCGAGCGCGAGGGCGCGGCGCAGGGTCGCGGTGGCGAGGTCGGCGAGCTCGGCCGCGGTCTCCTCGATGTCGATCGTGCCGCACACGTCGCGGGCGGCGATGGAGAGCAGGCAGCGCCGGTAGGCGACGCGCAGCGCCACGGGGTCGGCCGCCTCGGCGAGCCCGCGCTCGAACTCCGCGACGCCCCGGTGCAGGTCCCGCGGCTCGTAGGTGACCAGCGCCTGCCAGTCACCGACGTGCCGGGCCAGGTGCTCGGCGAGGGCGGCGGAGGCGCCGAGGACCCCGAGGAGCCGGTCGCGCAACGGCTTGGAGGCGGTGAGGGTGTCGAGGAGTTCACGGCGCGCGGTGGGGTCGGGCTGCGCCTCCAGCAGCCGCACCACGCCGTCCAGCGCGAGGTCGGGGTCGGCGGTGGCGCCCAGCGCCTCCAACAGCACCGGATCGTCGCGGACGGCGCCGAGCCCGGCCTCCTCCAGCAGGCGCTCGGCGCCGGACGGGTCGGTGAAGCCGTGTCGCAGCAGCCGCGTGAAGGTACTGCTTCTGCGCCCCGGCGTCATCCTTCGCCCTCCCGTCCGGATCAGCGTGGTACGAGCCGAGCCTAACCGGCCCGCCGGTGACAGGCGCCGATGAGTTGCGCCGCCGTACGGGGTCCCTCCCCACGACGGCGGCATCCGCGGCGGGAGGCGGCCCATGACCGGCAGGCGACCCGAGACCCGGCCCGCAGCGCGCCGCAGCGACGGACCGGCCGCCGCGAGGCCGAGGCGCTGCTCGGCGAGGCGGAGCCGTGCTGGATCTCGACGGTCCGTCCGGACGGGGGTCCGCAGGTGCTGGTGGTCGGGGGCGAGGCCGTGCGGGTGACGTACGAGGGGCGTCCGCGCGAACTCGCGGTGGCCCGGGAGGCCAAGTACGGCGCGTTCCGGCACTTCTGGGTGCGCGACGGCTGCTTTTTCGTCTTCTCGGTGGCGCCGCGTAGGGATTTCGGCTTCGGTGAGGGTGAGCCGTTCAGCCAGACGCGTCGGCGATCGACCTGGAGGAGCACAGATGGACTTCACACTCGAAGTGATCCCGCTGCCGGTGAGCGACATCGACCGGGCCCGGGACTTCTACCGGGACAAGGTCGGCTTCCATGTCGACATCGACCAGGAGGTCATGCCGGGCATGCGGATCGTCCAGCTCACCCCGCCCGGATCCGGCTGCTCGATCGTCCTGGGCGAGAGCGTCTGGGACATGACGCAGGCCGAGACGAAGCCCGAACCCGGCTCCTACCAGGGCCTGCAGCTCTGTGTCGCCGACATCAAGGCGGCCCGCGCGGAACTGGTCGAGCGGGGCCTGGAGGTCTCCGAGCCCGTGCAGTACGCCCCAGACGACGGCGCCACGTTCATGTACTTCAAGGACCCCGACGGCAACGGCTGGTCGGTCCAGGAGTACCGCAGGCGCGCCACGGCCCCGCTGCACCAGGTCCTGGGCGACGCGGCGAACGGTCAGGGCTGACACGGCGCCGGCCGCGCGGCCGGGAAGACGGCAGCCCGCCGACGGGGGATGATCGGCGGGCTGCCCTCGGTGCGGCGGTGGCTCAGTGGACGGAGTGCTCCTCCAGCGGGAACGATCCGCCGACGACGTCCTCGGCGAACGCCTTCGCCGCGTTCCCCATCACCGCGCGCAGGTCGGCGTACTGCTTCACGAACTTCGGCACCCGCCCGGCGGTCAGGCCCAGCATGTCGGTCCACACCAGCACCTGGGCGTCGGTCTCCGCGCCCGCGCCGATCCCGACCGTCGGGATCTGCAGCGTGCGCGTCACCTCGGCGGCCAGCTCCGCCGGCACCAGCTCCAGCACCACCGCGAACGCCCCGGCGTCCTGCACGGCCTTGGCGTCCCGCAGCAGTTGTTGCGCCGCCTCCTCGCCGCGTCCCTGCACCCGGTAGCCCATGGCGTTGACGGACTGCGGGGTGAGGCCGATGTGGGCCATGACCGGGATGCCGGAGTCGACCAGCAGGCGGATCTGCTCGTGCGAGCGCTCACCGCCCTCCAGCTTCACGGCCTGCACGCCGGCCTCCTTCACCAGCCGGGTGGCCGAGCGCAGCGCCTGCACCGGACCCTCCTGGTAGGAACCGAACGGCAGGTCGCCGACGATCAGGGGGCGGGTGGTGCCCCGGACGACCGCGGCGGACAGCATGGTCATCTCGTCGAGGGTGACGGGCACGGTGGTCTCGTACCCGAGGTGGCAGTTGCCCGCCGAGTCACCGACGAGGATCACCGGGATGCCGGCCTCGTCGAAGACGGACGCGGTCATCGCGTCGTAGGCGGTGAGCATGGGCCACTTCTCGCCGCGCTCCTTGGCGAGGGCGATGTCACGCACCGTGATGCGGCGGGTGCCCTTCCCTCCGTACAGCGCCTTGCTGCCGTCGGAGGACTTCCGCGGTGCGCTCTGGGCAGCCGAGAGCTGCGTCATGGCAACGGCTCCTTACGTCATCTCGAGGCGCCCTGACGGCGTCCCCGGACCGGTTCCATGGTGGCACCTCGTGCCAGGGAGGGCTAGGGGGGCTTCGTCACGCGGGGTGTCACGCGCGGCCGGCACGCGGGCCGACCGGTTCGGGACGTAAGGATCGCGCCAGAGAGAGGTAAAGACTTTACGATACGGTACCGTCTCGTATCGTAATTCCCTAGGCTCGCGGACATGACTGCTCCCGCCGTTCCCGGCACTCGCGTCCCGGAAGCGGTGCACCGGCGCCGCTGGGCCATACTCGGCGTGCTCATGCTGAGCCTGCTGATCGTGGTGCTCGACAACTCGATCCTCAACGTCGCCGTCAAGACCATCTCGACCCCCGCGCCGACCGGACTGGGCGCCACCCAGAGCGAGCTGGAGTGGGCGATCAACGCCTACACCCTCGTCTTCGCGGGCCTGCTGTTCAGCGCCGGACTGCTCGGCGACCGGCTGGGCCGCAAGAAGATCCTGCTCGGCGGGCTCGTGATGTTCGGCATCGGCTCCGCGCTCGCCGCCTTCTCCGGCTCACCCGGGGAACTCATCGCCTTCCGCGCGGTGATGGGCTTCGGCGCCGCCTTCGTCATGCCGGCCACCCTCGCCGTCCTCATGAACGTCTTCGAACGGGACGAGCAGCCCAAGGCGATCGGCCTCTGGGCGGGCGGCGTCGGCCTCGCCATCGCCATCGGCCCGATCACCGGCGGCATCCTGCTCGACCACTTCTGGTGGGGCTCGGTCTTCCTGGTCAACGTGCCGATCGTGATCCTCGCCGTCGGCCTGATGCTGTGGCTCGTCCCCGACTCCCGGGACCCGAGCCCCGGCCGGATCGATCCCGTCGGCGTGACCCTGTCCGTCATCGGCCTGGTCCTGCTGGTCTACGGCATCATCAAGGGCGGCCAGCTGGCCGACTTCACGGACCCGCTCGTGCTGGCGGCCATCGTGTCGGGGCTCGCCGTGCTGACCGCGTTCGTGCTCTTCGAGAAGCGCAGCGACCACCCCTCCATCGACATCGGCTACTTCCGCAACAAGGTGTTCTCGGCCGCGATCGCCGTCATCGCGGTGGTCTTCTTCGCGCTGATGGGCGTGACGTTCTTCGCCGTCTTCTACACCCAGAGCGTGCGCGGCTACTCGCCGCTGGAGACCGGCCTGCTGATGCTGCCCCTGGCCGCCGCCCAGATGATCTTCGCCCCGCGCGCCCGGCTGGTCGTCGACCGCTTCGGCAACAGGGCGACGACCACCGGCGGCATGCTGGTCATCGCGGCGATGCTCGGCGCGTTCGCCACGCTGGACGAGAACACGCCCATCTGGATCCTGGAGGTCGTCTTCTTCCTCATGGGGGCCGGCATGGCGCACATCATGACCCCGACCAGCGTCGTCATCATGCAGGCCCTGCCCCGCGAGAAGGCCGGCTCCGCCTCCGCCCTCAGCAACACCTTCCGCCAGGTCGGCGGCGCCCTCGGCATCGCGGTCCTCGGCTCGGTCCTCTCCACGGCCTACCGCACCTCGATCGACCAGCACCTGGCCGCCCTGCCCGCGGCGGCACGCCACTCGGCGGGCGAGTCGATCGAGGCGACCCTGGCGGCCGCCTCCCACCTGGGCCCCCGGGGCGCCTCCCTGATCGCCCCGGCCCACCAGGCCTTCCTCGACGCCATGCACGTCACGGCGCTGTGCGGGGCGGGAGTGGCGCTGGTGGGCGCGGCGGTGGTGGCCGCGTTCCTGCCGGGCAGAACCCCCGGCGCGCCGAAGGACACCGCCCGGGTTCCCCAGCAGTCCCGCGCGGGGGCGGACGGGACGGCCTGATCCCGTCACCGTCCTGACCCGGTGTGCCCGCGTCGCCCCGCGCAACGCCCCGGCACCAGCGACGACGCCGGACGGCGTCCGGCGTCGCCGCGGACCCGGGACAATCAGCGCAACGCACGGAAAGGACGCCACCCAGTGAACCCCCTCGCCGCAAGCCACCCCACGCCCGAGGTCCCCGTCCGGGGCCGTCCCCGCAGCGAGGCCGTGGAACGCGCCATCATCGACGGCACGATGAGACTCCTGGAGGAGGGCGTCCCGCTGGCCGAGTTGTCCATCGAGCGCATCGCGCGGACCGCGGGCGTCGGCAAGGCGACCATCTACCGCCGCTGGCGCGGCAAGGAGGAACTCCTCGTAGACGTCGTCCGCTCCGCCGAGCCCGCCGATCCCGAACTGCCCGGCACCTCCCTGCGCGACGACCTCGTCGTGCTCCTCGAGGTGCTGCGGCGGCGCGGTCTGGCCAACCGCACCTCGGCGATCCTGCACAACGCGCACGCGCAGATGAAGACCAGCCCCCGCATCTGGAACGCGTACCACAACGCCGTCATCGCCCCCCGTCGCCGACTCGGCCTCGAAGTGCTGCGGCGCGGACAGCAGGAGGGCGAACTCCGCGCCGACATCGACCTGGAGCTCGCCCACGACATCGTCCTCGGCCCCATGCTCGTGCGCTCGTTGCTGCACCCCGACGCCGAACTCCCCGAAGGCCTCGCGGAACAGCTGGTCGACACCCTGCTCGAAGGACTACGGCCCGTCAGCTCCCCCACCGGGTGACCCGAATGTGCGCGTTTCGTCACAGAGGCCCCGCACGGCCCCTTAAAACGGAACCCGGGCCGCGGACTTGTTCGTCCTAAGTGCCCGTACGGCCGTCATGTGACGGCAGGATCGGAGCCGGACATCCCCTAGGGTCTGTGCACGGGGGACGACGGTGTGCACGGCAGGTAGCGAGGCGACGGTATGGCGCAGCAGGCGTACGTGACGGAGACGACGAGCGGCGACTCGGAACCCGATCGCCCGAGCACTCGGCTTCGGCGCGTGGCGGACCGTGTGACCGGCGGCTGGCGCGGCGACCCCGGCATCTGGCGACGCGGTCTCGTCGCGGCCGTGGTCGCGGTGCTGCTCGCCGGCGTGATGGTGGGCCACGCGTACATCCCGAACAGCGTGGGCAACCTCGGCAGTCTCACGGAGACGTTCCTGCCCTGGATCGGCCTGTTCGTGCCGGTGCTGCTCCTGCTGGCGCTGGTCCGCAGGTCGGTCGTCGCGCTGATCGCGGTACTGGTCCCGGCGACCGTCTGGCTCAACCTCTTCGGCGGGCTGCTCACCGACAAGGCCGGCGCCGGCGGCGACCTCACCGTCGCCACCCACAACGTCAACGCCGACAACGCCGATCCCTCCGGTACCGCCCGCGACGTCGCCGCGTCCGGCGCGGACGTGGTGGCGCTGGAGGAGCTGACCGCGTCGGCCGTGCCGACCTACGAGGCGGCGATGGCGTCGACGTACCGGTACCACTCGGTGCAGGGCACGGTCGGGCTGTGGAGCAAGTACCCGCTCGATGACGTCCGGCCCGTGGACATCAAGCTCGGCTGGATCCGCGCCATGCGGGCCACGGTGTCCGCGCCCGGCGGGCACCTCGCCGTCTACGTCGCCCACCTGCCCTCGGTACGGGTGAAGCTGGAGGCCGGGTTCACGGCCCGGCAGCGCGACACCAGCGTCGACGCGCTCGGCGAGGCCATCTCCCACGAGCGGGAGAGCCGGGTGGTGCTGCTCGGCGACCTCAACGGCACGATGAATGACCGCGCGCTCAACGCCGTGACCGCCCAGATGCGCTCCACGCAGGGCGCGGCGGGCAGCGGCTTCGGCTTCAGCTGGCCGGCGTCCTTCCCCATGGCGCGGATCGACCAGATCATGGTCAAGGGCGTCGAGCCGATGAGTTCGTGGACCCTGCCGCAGACCGGCAGCGACCATCTGCCCATCGCGGCACGGGTACGGATGGGGGACACGTCCGCGAGCTGAGCGGACGCGTCCGGGAGCTGAGCGGTGTGGGCGGGCTCACGTTGTGGGCGAGGTCACCGCAACCCGGTCTTAACCTGCTGGAATACTGGGCCTGAGAGTATTTGTTCCGACAGTGAACATATGAGGTACGGAACTCCGCTCTGAAAGGCCCGTCATGCCCCTGGCCCTGCTCGCCCTCGCCGTGGGCGCCTTCGGCATAGGTACGACCGAGTTCGTGATGATGGGGCTCCTGCCCGACGTCGCGGACGACCTGAACATCTCGATCCCCTCCGCCGGCCATCTGGTCTCCGCGTACGCGCTGGGCGTCGTCATCGGCGCCCCGCTGCTCGCCGCGGTCACCGCCCGGATGTCCCGGCGCACCGTTCTGATCGGCCTGATGGTCCTGTTCGTCGTGGGCAACGCCCTGTCGGCGTTCGCCCCGGACCACCAGTGGCTGCTGGCCGCCCGCTTCCTCAGCGGTCTGCCGCACGGCGCCTTCTTCGGCGTCGGCGCCGTCGTGGCGACCGGGATGGTGGCCCCCGAGCGCAAGGCCCGCTCGGTCTCGCTGATGTTCCTCGGCCTGACGGTCGCCAACGTCGCCGGGGTCCCGGTCGCCACCCTCGTGGGGCAGCACCTCGGCTGGCGGGCGACCTTCCTCGGCGTCAGCGTGATCGGGCTCGCGGCGATCGCCTCGCTGGCGGTGCTGATCCCGCACGACCACACGCACGCCTCCACCAGCGGCCTGCGCGGCGAACTGGCCGCGCTGCGGTCGGTGCCGGTGTGGCTGGCGCTGGGCACGACGATCGCCGGCTTCGGTGCGCTGTTCGCCGCCTACAGCTACATCACGCCGATGCTCACCGACTCCGCCGGGTACGCCGGGACCAGCGTGACGCTGCTGCTGGCGCTGTTCGGCGTGGGGGCGACGATCGGCAACCTGCTGGGCGGCCGGCTCGCCGACCACGCGATGCGGGGCACCCTCTTCGGCGGCCTCACCTCGCTCGTCGTGGTGCTCGCCGCCTTCCCGGCGCTGATGTCCGCCCAGTGGAGCGCGGCGCTCGCCGTGGTCCTGCTCGGTACGGCGGCCTTCGTCACCGGCTCGCCGTTGCAGCTGATGGTCATGGAGAAGGCGTCGACAGCCCCGTCCCTGGCCTCCTCCGCCAACCAGGCCGCCTTCAACCTGGCCAACGCCGGCGGTGCCTGGATCGGCGGCCTGGCCCTCGCGGCGGGCTTCGGCACCACGTCGCCGGCGACGGCGGGCGCGGCGCTGGCGGTGCTGGGACTCGCGGTGGCGGCCGTCGCCTACGCGGTCGACCGCCGCGGCCCGGCCTCCGGCCACGAACGCCTGGTGGCCTCCCACGTCCCCGAGCCGACAGAAGCCCTGCACCACTGACCGCGGGGGGACCGCGGGTGGGGCACGACTCAGACCCCCCAGGGGCGCGGGGAACTGCGCGACCAGCCACAACCCCACCCGCACCGCGCGTCCCCCAGCAGCGCCCCAGCGCTCCGGACCCGAACCACAGACCCGACGCCACCGCCACACCCCCAGGGGCGCGGGGAACTGCGCGACCAGCCACAACCCCACCCGCACCCGGCCACGCACCGCACACCCCCCGGCCCGCCCCGCCCCCTGCGCAGCGCCCCGCGCTACACCGTCTCGCGCCACCCGTTGGTGATCGGCAGCCGCCGGTCCTTGCCGAACCCCTTCGGCGAGATCTTCGTCCCCGGCGGATACTGCCGCCGCTTGTACTCGGCCGTGTCCACCATCCGCAGCGTCTTCGCCACGAGCTCCGGATCGAACCCGGCCGCCACGATCACGTCGGCCCCCTCGTCCCGGTCCACGTAGCGCTCCAGGATCGCGTCCAGGACGGGATAGTCCGGCAGGGAGTCCGTGTCGACCTGCCCCGGCCGCAGCTCCGCGCTCGGCGGCTTGCTGATGGAGTTCTCCGGGATCGGGGGCGTCTCGCCCTGCTCCTGCGCCGCCACGTTGCGCCACCGGGCGAGCCGGAAGACCGACGTCTTGTAGACGTCCTTGATCGGCCCGTACGCGCCCACCGAGTCGCCGTACAGCGTCGAGTACCCCACCGCCAGCTCCGACTTGTTGCCGGGCGCCAGCACGATGTGGCCCTCCTGGTTGGAGAGGGCCATCAGCAGCGTGCCGCGCAGCCGGGACTGGAGGTTCTCCTCCGCCAGCCCGGTCAGCCCCAGCGACCCCATGTACGCGTCGAACATCGGCTCGATCGCGACGGTGCGGAAGTTCAGCCCCGTACGCCGCGCCAGCTCCGCCGCGTCCCCCCTGGAGTGCTCGGAGGAGTACTTCGACGGCATGGACACGCCATACACGTTCTCCGGCCCCACCGCGTCGCAGGCGATCGCCGCCACCAGCGCCGAGTCGATACCGCCGGACAGTCCGATGAGCACCGACCGGAAGCCGTTCTTGCGCACATAGGCCCGCAGGCCCGTGACCAGCGCCGCGTACACCTCCGCGTCGTCGTCGAGGCGCTCGGCGTAGTCGCCCGTCCGCTCCGGCTCGTAGGCCGGCAGCGGCTCCTCGGACAGCACCAGCCGCTCGATGCGCAGCCCGTCGTCCACCACGCCGACCGGGGCCTCGGGGTCGGCGGCCGGCAGGTCGAGGTCCAGGACCAGGCACTCCTCCGCGAACTGCGGCGCCCGCGCCACGACCTCGCCGTCCCGGTCGACCACGATCGAGTCGCCGTCGAACACCAGCTCGTCCTGCCCGCCGATCATGGCGAGGTAGGCGGTGGTGCAGCCGGCCTCCTGAGCACGCTTGCGGACCAGTTCCAGCCGGGTGTCGTCCTTGTCGCGCTCGTAGGGTGAGGCGTTGACCGACAGCAGCAGCCCGGCCCGCGCCGAACGCGCCGCCGGCACCCGGCCGCCGTCCTGCCAGAGGTCCTCGCAGATGGCCAGCGCCACGTCGACTCCGTGCACCCGCACGACCGGCATGGTGTCGCCGGGCACGAAGTAGCGGAACTCGTCGAAGACGCCGTAGTTCGGCAGGTGGTGCTTGGCGAAGGTGAGCGCCACCTCGCCGCCGTACAGCACCGCCGCGGCGTTCTGCGGGGCACCGGCCGGCTGGCCGTATCTCGGCTGCGCGCGCTCGCTGCGGTCGAGGTAGCCGACGACCACCGGCAGGTTCCCGAGGCCCTCCTCGGCCAACCGGGCCGCGAGCGAGCGCAGGGCCGCGCGGGAGGCCTCGACGAAGGACGAGCGCAGGGCGAGGTCCTCGACGGGATAGCCGGTCAGCACCATCTCCGGGAACGCCACGAGATGCGCTCCGCGCTCGGCGCACTGCCGGGTCCGGGCGAGGATCGTCTCCGCGTTCCCGGCGATGTCGCCGACGCGCGAGTCGATCTGGTTCAGGGCGAGACGTAGTTGAGGCACGTGGCCAGTGTAATCGTCAGAGCGACGCGATGGGGGTGGCGGGGTGTGGGCCGCCCCACGCGACGCCGCGGGACCTCGGCCCCGACGGGATTCAGCGCCCCGTCAGCCCCGTCGGTCCCGTCGGTCCCGGCAGCCCCGGCAGCCCCGGCAGCCCCGGCGAGCCTGTCGGCCCCGGCAGCCCCGACGACCCCCTTAAGCCCCGTCGGCCCGACCAGCCCCGTCAGCCCCACAGCCCCGTCGGTCCCGGCAGGGCCGACGGCCCGGCCAGCCCCGTCGGCCCCCGGCGAGCCTTGTCGGCCACGGAATGCCCCTAACGGCCCTGGACGCCCCGGACGCCCCGGCGGCCCCGTCGGCCCCAACAGCCCCGTCGGCCCCGGCGAGCCCTGTCGGGCCCCGGACGCCCCGGACGCCCCGGACTACCGTCGGGGCGCCGCGTCCCGTTCCCTCAGCATGTCCTTCATCAGCCCGATCTCCGACTGCTGCCCCTCGACCATCCCCTGGGCGAGCCGCTTCTCCACGTCCACCGAGCACTTGTCCACGCAGCCCTCGGCCATGTGGATACCGCCCTTGTGATGGTCCGTCATGAGCTGGAGGTAGAAGACCTCGGCCTGTCTGCCGTCCAGCCTGCCGAGCCGCTCCATCTCGGTGCGGGTCGCCATCCCCGGCATCAGGGCGCCGTCCTCGCCGGAGGCCATCCCGCCCATGCCCATCCAGTCCATCGGCTCCGGCGACACCTTCGGCAGCTCCCACAGGTCCAGCCAGCCCAGCAGCATGCCGCGCTGGTTGGCCTGCGTCTGCGCGATGTCGTACGCGAGCCGCCGCACCTCCTCGTCCTCGGTGCGGTCCCGCACGATGTACGACATCTCCACGGCCTGCTGGTGGTGCACCGCCATGTCACGCGCGAAGCCGGCGTCCGCGGAGTCGGCCGCGGGCGTGCCCGCCCCGGAGCCGCCGTCCTGGGCGACCGCGTACGTGATCCCGCCGACCGCGACGAGCACCGCCGCCGCGGCCCCCGCGATCCATCCGGCCTGCGCGTGCCTCACGTCCGCCGCCTCACTGCCGCCGTCACTTCGCGCGCCCGCCCGTGCAGGCGGCGCCCGGCTCGGGGGTCTGCTTGCCCTGGACGTAGGTCTGGAGGAACTTGTCGACGTCGGCGTCGTCCGCGCCGGTCACCGTGCGCTGGTGGCCCCACGCCGACAGCATGATCGGGGCCTGCTGCCCTTCGAGGGGGCTCATCAGCGTGTACGGCGTCTGCTTCACCTTCGCCGCCAGCGCGTCCACGTCGGCCTTGTCGGCCTTGCTCGTGTACGTCACCCAGACCGCGCCGTGCTCCAGCGAGTGCACGGCGTTCTCGTTGGGGATCTCGTCGGTGTAGACGTCGCCGTTGCAGTTCATCCACACCTGGTTGTGGTCGCCGCCGACCGGGGGCTTCATCGGGTAGGTCACGCTCTTGGTGACGTGGTTCTGGGCCAGCTTGCCCTGCCACGTCCGCACACCGTCCGCGCCGGCGACGAACTTGCCGGGGTTCTTGGAGTCCCCGGCGGTGTCGGAGTCGTCCGACTGCGACTGGAGCAGCACCACACCGCCGACGACCAGACCGGCGACGACGATCACGCTGGCCGCGACGGTGAGGATCCGGCTGCGACGCTCGCGGGCACGCTCCGCGCGCCGCATCTCCTCTATGCGCGCCTTGCGCGAGGCACTGCTCTTGTTCTTGGCGGAACCCATGGGGCTGGCCCTTCTGGGAAGCGGAGGACGGACGGTGCGCTGATCGTAGTGCGCGCGGACGGCGATCTCGTAGGGAGGGCACAGAAATGGCCGGGCATTACGGATGCCGGGCCGAGCAGGCAAGATGGGCTCATGCGCCGTACACCTGCCGTACCGCGGGCGTTCGGGGCGGGGTCGGCCGGGCGATCAAGGTGCGCAACGCGCACGAAACGCTGTTGTGGTGGGATGCTCAGGTGCCCGACCGTTCCGCGCACGGACGGGACACGGACCGCCTGACCAGCAAGGATGGGGAATCGGAAGATGGACAAGCAGCAGGAGTTCGTGCTCCGGACCTTGGAGGAGCGCGACATCCGGTTCGTACGCCTGTGGTTCACGGACGTGCTGGGCTTCCTGAAGTCCGTGGCCGTGGCCCCGGCCGAACTGGAGCAGGCCTTCGACGAGGGGATCGGCTTCGACGGCTCCGCGATCGAGGGCTTCGCCCGGGTCTACGAGTCCGACATGATCGCCAAGCCCGATCCGTCCACCTTCCAGGTCCTGCCGTGGCGCGCGGAGACGCCGGGCACGGCCCGGATGTTCTGCGACATCCTGATGCCGGACGGCTCGCCCTCCTTCGCCGATCCCCGCTACGTCCTCAAGCGGGCCCTCGCGCGCGCCTCGGACCTGGGCTTCACCTTCTACACCCACCCCGAGATCGAGTTCTTCCTGCTGAAGAACAAGCCGGTCGACGGCACGGTGCCCACCCCCGCCGACAACTCCGGCTACTTCGACCACACCCCGACCAACGTCGGGATGGACTTCCGCCGCCAGGCGATCACCATGCTGGAGTCGATGGGCATCTCGGTCGAGTTCTCCCACCACGAGGGGGGTCCCGGCCAGCAGGAGATCGACCTGCGGTACGCCGACGCGCTGTCCACCGCGGACAACGTGATGACCTTCCGCCTGGTCATGAAGCAGGTGGCGCTGGAGCAGAACCTCCAGGCGACGTTCATGCCGAAGCCGTTCTCCGAGCACCCCGGCTCGGGGATGCACACCCACCTGTCGCTGTTCGAGGGTGACCGGAACGCGTTCTACGAGTCCGGCGCCGAGTTCCAGCTGTCCAAGGTGGGCCGCTCCTTCATCGCCGGGCTGCTGCGGCACGCGGGCGAGATCTCGGCGGTCACCAACCAGTGGGTGAACTCGTACAAGCGCATCTGGGGCGGCTCGGAGCGGACCGCCGGCGCGGGCGGCGAGGCGCCGTCGTACATCTGCTGGGGCCACAACAACCGCTCGGCGCTGGTGCGCGTCCCGATGTACAAGCCGGGCAAGACGGGCTCGGCGCGCGTCGAGGTCCGGTCGCTGGACTCCGGGGCGAATCCTTACCTCTCCTACGCCGTGCTGCTGGCCGCCGGCCTCAAGGGCATCGAGGAGGGCTACGAGCTGCCGCCGGGCGCCGAGGACGACGTCTGGGCGCTGTCGGACGCGGAGCGGCGCGCGATGGGCATCGAGCCGCTGCCCCAGAACCTGGGCGAGGCCTTGTCCCTGATGGAGCGCAGTGACCTGGTCGCCGAGACCCTGGGCGAGCACGTGTTCGACTTCTTCCTCCGCAACAAGCGCGCCGAATGGCACGAGTACCGCTCCGAGGTCACCGCCTTCGAGCTGCGCAAGAGCCTGCCGGTGCTGTAGGCGTACGCACAGAACGGGGGCCGACGGTCGCGGACCGCCGGCCCCTCTCCCTGTCCCACGTCCGCCGGGCCGCCTCCGGTGCGGCTCGAAGACCTCGCCGGGCGGGTGTCGGCTGTTCGTCGGCCCGCTGTCGGCCGGCTGTCGGTCGTTTGTCGGTGGCGGCTGCGAAGGTCTGCGGTATGACACGAATCGACAAGAAACCCAGCAGCGCGGCCGTGACCGTGCGGGGGCTGGTCAAGCACTACGGCGAGACCAGGGCGCTGGACGGTGTCGACCTGGAGGTGCGTGAGGGCACCGTGATGGGGGTGCTGGGGCCGAACGGGGCCGGCAAGACCACCCTGGTGCGGATCCTGTCCACGCTGCTGGCGCCCGACGCCGGCCAGGCGACGGTCGCCGGCTACGACGTGGTGCGCCAGCCCCGGCAGCTGCGCCGGGTGATCGGCCTGACCGGGCAGTACGCCTCGGTCGACGAGAAGCTCCCCGGGTGGGAGAACCTGTACATGATCGGGCGCCTGCTGGACCTGCCCCGCAAGGAAGCCCGCTCCCGCGCCGACGAGCTGCTGGAGCGGTTCTCGCTGACGGACGCGGCCAAGCGTCCGGCGTCGACGTACTCCGGGGGCATGCGCAGGCGGCTCGACCTGGCCGCGTCGATGATCGGCCGGCCGACCGTGCTCTTCCTCGACGAGCCCACCACCGGCCTCGACCCGCGCACCCGCAACGAGGTGTGGGACGAGGTGAAGGCCATGGTCGGCGACGGGGTCACCGTCCTGCTGACCACGCAGTACATGGAGGAGGCCGAGCAGCTGGCGTCCGAGCTGACCGTCGTGGACCGCGGGAAGGTCATCGCGAACGGCCGGATCGAGGAGCTGAAGGCCAAGGTCGGCGGGCGGACGCTGCGGGTGCGGCCGGCCGATCCGGCGCAGTTGCGGCCGCTGGCCCACACGCTGGACGAGCTGGGCATCACCGGGCTGGCCACGACGACCGTGGACACCGAGGGCGGCACCGTGCTGGTGCCGATCCTCAGTGACGAGCAGCTGACCGCCGTGGTCGGCGCCGTCACGGCGCGCGGCATCACGCTCGCCGGCATCAGCACCGAACTGCCCAGCCTCGACGAGGTGTTCCTGTCCCTCACCGGCCACCGCGCCAGTGCCCCGCAGGACACCGTGCCCACCGACGACCGCGAGGAGGTCGCCGTATGAGCGCCGCCACCGCCGCCCCCGACACCACCGCCGTACCCGTCCTCAAGGACGACGCCCGGATCACGCTGCGCGGGCATGTGCGGCACACCGGGGCCCTGATCCGCCGCAACCTGCTGTGGATCCGGCAGGACCCCGAGTCGATGTTCGACGCGCTGCTGATGCCGGTCGTGTTCACCCTGCTGTTCGTCTACGTCTTCGGCGGCTCGATCGGGCAGGCCCTGGGCGGCGGGCAGGACGGGTACGTGCAGTACGTGATCCCCGGCATGATCGCGATGATGAGCATGACGCTCTCCCAGGGCGTCGGCACCGGCTTCAGCCAGGACTTCAACTCCGGCGTCATGGACCGCTTCCGGTCCCTGCCGATCGGGCGCGGCTCGGTGCTGTTCGCGAAGATCTCGGTCGAGCTGGTCCGGATGCTGTTCGCGACGACCGTCCTGATGATCGTCGCCGTCCTGGTCGGGTTCGACATCACCGACTGGCTCGGACTGTTCGCGGCCGTAGGCCTGTCCACGGCGTTCGCGTCGTCGATCATGTGGGTGTTCCTGACCCTGGGCGTGATCCTGAAGAACGCTCAGTCCGTGCAGGCGATGGGCTTCCTGGTGCTCTTCCCGCTCCAGTTCGGCTCGTCGATCTTCGCGCCGACGGCGTCGATGCCGGGCTGGCTCCAGGCGTTCACCGACTACAACCCGCTGTCCACGCTCGCGGACGCGGCCCGCGGTCTGATGGTGGGCGGCCCGGTCGCGCACGACCTGTGGGTGACCCTGGGCTGGTCGGCGGCGATCACGGCGGTGATGGCGCCGGTCGCGATCCACAAGTTCAAGACGAAGAACTGAACCGGTCGCACCCCGACCGTTCACACCAGGGCGGTGGCCTCCTGCGGGGAGAGGCCGCCGCCCTCGGCGTACGCGGCCGTGAACCGCGCGGCGGGCAGGGCACCGCGTACGGCGTCCATGGCGCGCTCACGTGACCCGCGCTCCAGGGAGGAGCACAGATGGCCGGGAGGCATCAGCGCGTCGGCGGCGCCCAGGCAGCGGGCGGCGTCCTCGGCGTGCCGTCCGCCGTCGCAGCCGACCAGCGCCAGCGCGGCCACGAACAGGTACGAGGAGACCAGCTGCGGGGCCATCGCCTTCGACAGCGGGTCGTCGGCCTGGGCGAGGGCGCGCCGGATCTTCTCCCGGGCCGCCTCGTAGTGGCCGTCGGCGGCGTCCACCCAGGCCTCCTGGCCGAGGATGAAGGCGTCGAAGACGACGAAGTGCGCGATGACGAACTCCTCGCGCAGCAGCCGCAGATGCTCGCGGGCCTCGGCGGTCCGGCCGGTGATGCTGAGCCACCCGGAGAGGATGAGCCGGCCGAACGGCATCGCCTCGCTGTGCGCCCCCTCGCCCGCGGCGAGCACCTCGCGCACCAGCCGCTCGCCGCGCTCGGTCTCGCCCGCCTCCAGCAGCGCGCTGCCCAGGCGGGCGGTGAGGATCGCGTGCTGGGCGCGGGCGCCGAGCCGCTGGGCATGCTCCATGGCGGCCTCGTAGTCGGCGGCGGCCTCCAGGTGGCGCCCCTTGCGTTCGAGGCTCTCGGCCCGCGCGGACAGCGCCTCGGCGCTGCCCCAGGAGTCGCCGAGCCGCGCGTAGATCGCCAGCGACTCGTCGGCGTCCCGGCCGGCTTCGGTCGCCCGGTCGGGACGGTTGGCGAGGACGTTGGCGCGCAGTTGCAGGCTGGCGGCCAGTTCCCAGTCGAAGCCGGGGGTGGCACGGCAGGTGTCGACGGCGGCGTCGATGAGCGCGGACAGCCGGGCCATGTCGCCGGTCAGCATCACGGCGTAGAAGGACAGCATGCCGGGGCTGCGGCAGGTCTGCGGCAGCCCCGGTGCGTAGACCTCGGCGATGGTGCGCAGCTTGCGCTGGGCCTCGGGGGTCTGCCAGGCGTCCAGTTCGGTGTCCATGCAGGCGAGATGCCCGAGGTGCACGCCGCGCCGGGCCTCCGCCAGCACCTCGCCGGTCATCGGGGGCGGTGCGGCGGTGCAGGGCTCCCGTACCGGGGCGGCCACGGCGGCCGGTTCGGCGAAGGGGTCGGGGCCGAGGTCCATGACCGCGCGGCACCAGGTGCGGGCCTCGATGCGCAGATCGCGCATCTGCCAGTACCAGACCAGCGACAGCACCAGGCACAGCGCCTCCTGCTCGTCGCGTTCGGCGACGGCGTGCCGCAGCGCCGTGCGCAGGTTCTCGTACTCGCGCTCCAGCCGCTCGACGGCGGCGAGCTGTCCGGAGCGGCGCAGCAACGGGTCGGTGGTGCGGGCGAGTTCGCGGTAGTACGTCAGATGGGCGCGCTCGGTGGCGCGGCGCCGGCCGGCCTCGTCCAGGCGTTCGCCCGCGTATTCGGCGACGGTCTCCAGGAGCCGGTAGCGCATCTCGCCCTCGGCGGACGGGGTGGCGACGACCAGCGACTTGTCGACGAGGGAGCCGAGCGCGTCCAGGGCGGCGGGCCCGCACACGGCCTCGGCGGCGGCGAGGTCGCAGCCGCCGGCGAAGACGGACAGGCGGCGCAGCACCTCGCGTTCGTCCTCGTCGAGAAGGTCCCAGGACCAGTCGACCACGGCCCGCAGGGTCTGCTGGCGGGGCAGCACGGTGCGGCTGCCGGAGGTGAGCAGGCGGAAGCGGTCGTCGAGCCGGTCGGCGATCTGCCGCGGGGTGAGCATCCGCAGCCGGGCGGCGGCGAGCTCGATGCCGAGGGGCAGGCCGTCGAGGCGGCGGCAGATCTCGGCGCAGGCCTCGGGGTCGTCGTCGACGCGGAAGCCGGGGCGGGCGGCGGCGCCGCGGTCGGCGAGCAGCCGCAGGGCGTACGGCTCGGGCAGCGGCTCCACGGGCCGCAGCACCTCTCCCGGCACCCCGAGGGGTTCCCGGCTGGTGGCGAGGACGGTGAGGTGCGGGCAGCGCGCCAGCAGTTCCTCCGCCAGCCGGGCGGCGGCGTCCACGACGTGCTCGCAGTTGTCGAGGACGAGCAGCATGCGGCGCCGGGCGCAGTGCTCGACGAGGCGGGCGACGGGGTCGTCGTGCCGGTCGGCGACGGCGGCGCGGAACTCCTCGGCGCCGGCGCCGTGCAGCACGGTCTCGCGCGCGCCGATCGCGGTGAGCACGGCCTCGGGGACGGCGGCGGGGTCGTCGACCGGCGCGAGCTCGGCCAGCCAGACGCCGTCGGGGGCCGTCTCCCGGACGTTCTCGGCGGCCTCCTGCGACAGCCGGGTCTTTCCCGCCCCGCCCGGGCCCAGCAGCGTCACGAGCCGGGCGGAGGCGAGGTCGCCGCGGATGAGGTCGATGTCGTCGCCCCGCCCGACGAACGAGGTGAGCCGGACCCGCAGATTGCCCGGCTGCGGGGTACGCCCGTCCCCGGGAGCCACACCCGCTACGGCGCCCGGCGCACGGGGGTGCCCCGGGGCGACGGCGCCCGGCGCAGGGGTCGGCGGGGCAGCGCCGGACACGGGGGCCGACGGGGCCGGACCGGGCACGGCCGTCGGGGCGGAGGCGGGTGTCCCACCGGGCGTGGGGGCCGAGGGGGCGGGAGCCGGCCTGTGGGGCGACGGGGCAGCGCCCGTCGCGGGGGCCGCTGGGGAGGCCGACCGGGCGTGGCCGGGCGCAGGGTCGTTCGGGCCGCCGGCGGGGACTCCGTCCGAGGCGGCCGCACCAGGCACAGCGGCTGGCTGACCGGCATCGGAGGGCACGGCGCCCGGCCAGGCCGTGCCGGGCGCCGTGGCCGCGCGGTCGACTTCGGCGACGGGGGCCGGACGGCCACCGCCGGACACGGAGGCCGAGTGGTCGCCGCCGGACACAGGGGCCGAGTGGTTGCCGCCGGACACGCCGGTCGGCTCGTCACCGCCGGACACGTGGGCCGGACGGCCACCCTCGGACACGGGGGCGGCAGAGTGGTTGCCGCCGGACACAGGGGCCGAGTGGTTGCCGCCGGACACGCCGGTCGGCTCGTCACCGCCGGACACGTGGGCCGGACGGCCACCCTCGGACACGGGGGCCGAGTGGTTGCCGCCGGACACACCGGCCGACTCGTCACCGCCGGACATGGGGGCCGGATGGCCACCCCCGGACACGGGGGCCCAGCCGGCGGCGGCGGTGCTCGGCGTCGGGGTCGGGGCGTGGGTGCGGGACGCGTCCGGTGTCGAGGGCGTGGGGGAGGCCGCGGCGGGGGGCGCCGGGTTGAGCAGGTCCGCGTGGAGGGTGCGCAGCTCCGGTCCCGGGTCAGCGCCCAGCCGGTCGGCGAGCAGGCGTCGTACCTCCTCGTACGCGGCCAGTGCCTCGGCGGTGCGGCCCGCGTCGCGCAGGGCGCGCAGGCGCAGGGCCTGGAGGGGTTCGTCGAGGGGGTGGTTCCCGCACAGGGCGGTCAGCTCGGGCAGCACCTGCTCGGCATGGCCGAGGGCGAGGGCGGCGGCGAGCCGGGCGCGCCGGGCGTCGAGCCGGCGGGCGGACCAGCGGGCCGCCTCGACCGTGCGGTCGGGCAGGTCGGCGAGGGCGGGGCCGTGCCACAGGGCCAGGGCGTCGTCGAGGAGGACGGCGGCCTTGGCGGGGTCCCCGTCGGCCAGCGCCCGCGCGCCCTCGTCGGCGAGCCGCTCGAACCGGTGCAGGTCGACGTCGTCGGGCGCGGCGGCGAGCCGGTACCCGCCGTCGACCGAGGCGACGGCCTGCGCGCCCAGCGCCCGCCGGAGGCGTCCGACGAGCGCCTGGAGGGCCCCGGCCGCGTCGGCGGGCGGATCGCCGTCCCACACCTCGTCCACGAGCAGCCCCGCGGGCACGGCACGTCCGGCCCGCAGCGCCAGCACGGTGAGCAGCGCACGCAGGCGCGCCCCGCCGATCGAGAGGACCGAACCGTCGGGGCGAACCGCCTGTGTGGTGCCGAGGATGCGATAGCGCACGGAACCCATTGTCACTGCTCCGGCCAAGGCACCGCCTCCAGGTTTACGCGGGCATGAACCGCGCGTGCCCGATCCGCGAGCCCCGGCGCAACCTCCCACCGCCCGGTGACGTCCCTGCGGCCCCACCGGTACGGTCGACCCGGCACCCCCCGACTCGTCCCAGGAGCCCTCCCATGACCACCGCCGCCTCCCGTCGCGCCGAACGGCGGATCAGCCCCGTGTTCCTGGGGATCCTGGCCGTGACGGCGGTGACCGGGTGGGCCACCTGGACCGGGTTCGCTGCCCAGCCCGGGGTCGCCGTGTTCCTGTTCGTGACCGGCGCCTGGATCGTGTCGCTGTGTCTGCACGAGTACGCGCACGCCCGGACCGCGCTGCACGGCGGGGACATCTCGGTGGGCGCGAAGGGGTACCTCACGCTCAACCCGCTGAAGTACACGCACGCGCTGCTGAGCATCGTGCTGCCCGTGCTGTTCGTGATCATGGGCGGGATCGGTCTGCCCGGCGGGGCCGTCTTCATCGAGCGGGGGCGGATCCGGGGCCGCTGGAAGCACAGCCTGATCTCGGCGGCCGGACCGCTGACGAACGTGCTCTTCGCGCTCGTGTGCACGGCGCCGTTCTGGCTGGACGCGCTGGACGGGGTGCCGCGGGACTTCCGGTACGCGCTGGCGTTCCTCGCGCTGCTCCAGGTGACGGCCGCGATCCTGAACTTCCTGCCGGTGCCGGGCCTGGACGGCTACGGCGTGGTCGAGCCCTGGCTGTCGTACGGGGTCCGCCGGCAGGTGGAGCCGTTCGCGCCGTTCGGTCTGCTGTTCGTCTTCGCGCTGCTGTGGATCCCGGCGCTGAACGGCGCGTTCTTCGACCTCGTCGACGCGGTGCTGCGGGGCCTCGGCGTCGGCGAACCGGACACCTACTGCGGCTACGAGCTGTACCGCTTCTGGCTCGGCACGAACGACTACTGCTCGGTCAGCCCGTGACCGAGTCACCCCGCGCCGCCTTGCCGCGCTTCAGGTAGTACCAGGCCATGTTCGACGACAGGCCCGCCAGCAGCACCCACACGATGCCCAGCCAGCTGCCCTGCGCGAAGGAGATGACCGCCGCGGCGACCGCGAGCAGGCAGACGGCGAGGGCGTAGCGGGCGAGGCGCCGGGCCGGGCCGGTCGAGGACGTGGGGGGCATGGCGGTCGGCTCCTGTCGGGGGACACTGCTGGTCGGTGCCGCGGTGCGCGGGCTGCCCACCAGTGTCCCCCATGGGGTCATACGTCCGTGACGCGCAGGCCCGCGTGGGCCTTGTAGCGGCGGTTCACCGAGATCAGGTTGGCGACCAGCGACTCGACCTGGTGGGCGTTGCGAAGCCGGCCGGCGAAGATGCCGCGCATGCCGGGGACGCGGCCGGCCAGCGCCTGCACGATCTCCACGTCCGCCCGCTCCTCGCCGAGGACCATGACGTCGGTGTCGATCTCCTCGATCGCGGGGTCCTGGAGCAGCACGGCCGACAGGTGGTGGAAGGCGGCGGCGACCCGGGAGTCCGGCAGCAGGGCGGCGGCCTGCTGCGCGGCGCTGCCCTCCTCCGGCTTGAGGGCGTAGGCGCCCTGCTTGTCGAAGCCGAGCGGGTTGACGCAGTCGACGACGAGCTTGCCCGCCAGTTCCTCGCGCAGCGCCTGGAGCGTCTTGCCGTGGCCCTCCCACGGCACGGCGACGATCACGACGTCGCTGCGCCGGGCGCACTCGGCGTTGTCCGCGCCCTCGACGCCGTGCCCCAGTTCCCCGGCGGCGGCCTGGGCGCGCTCGGCGGCGCGTGAGCCGATGATCACCTTCTGGCCCGCCCGGGCGAGCCGGTAGGCGAGGCCCTTGCCCTGCGGCCCGGTCCCGCCGAGCACACCGACGACCAGCCCGGAGACGTCGGGCAGGTCCCAGGGGTCCTTGGCGGGGGCCTTCGCGGGCTGCTTCTCAGCAGCGGCACTGTCCGTAGAGGTCATGGACCTGACTCTACGTCCGCCCCCCGCCGCCCGGCGGGCTCAGGTGAGACGCGTCACGGGCAGCCGCCGGAAGGTGATCCGTTCGTACGCCCCGAAGTCCCCTGTCTCGTATAGGAGTCCGACCGTGTCGTCGTCGACGCGGACCAGGTCGGAGTAGGCGGCGGGGAGTCCGTCGATCGTGTGGGCCTCGCGCCAGGTGGTGCCGTGGTCGGTGGAGGCGCGGACGGTCATCAGGCCGCGGCCGCCGGGGAAGGCGGGGCCGGAGAACAGCAGGACGTCGGGCTCGCCGAGGTGCAGCAGACTGGCCTGGCAGACGGGGCCCGCGAGGCCGGCCTGCGGGCGGAAGGGCCGTCGCAGCGTCCTGCCGCCGTCCTCGGAGTGGGCGTCGGCGCGGTTGCCGGGGGACGGTGAGTCGTTGCGGGTGTTGAAGTAGAGGCGGCCGTCCGGGAGTTCGGCGGCGGTGGTCTCGTTGGCGTTGATGTAGCCGCGGGTGTCCTGCTCCAGGTAGCCCAGGTACCAGCTCTCGCCGCGGTCGTCGCTGAGCAGGCAGTGGCCGCTGTTGTACTTCGCCTCGTCGCCGACGTCGGTGCCGGTGGGCGGGAGGGTGTGGTTCCCGGGGACGACGACCCGTCCGGTGCCGAGCTGGATGCCGTGGCCGGGGGTGGTGGCGTACCAGCGCCAGCCGGGCTGCTTGACCTGCTCGGTGATCTCCCTGGGCGCCGACCATGTCAGGCCGTCGTCGTCGCTGTGCTGGACCCACACCCTGCGGCCGTCGGCCTCGCTCACCTCGCCGCGCAGGATGAGGTGTTCGGAGGCGGACGCGGCGGAGCGGACGTGGACGAGCAGGACGCGGCCGGTGTCGAGGACCACGGGGGCGGGGTTGCCCGCGAGGTCGGCGCCGTGGTCGGCGGCGACCATGAGGGGGCCCCAGGTGCGGCCGCCGTCGGTGGAGCGCTTCAGCACGATGTCGATGCGGCCCCAGTCCTTCGCCGAGTCGACCCTGCCCTCGCAGAAGGCGAGGAGGGTGCCTTCGCGGGTGCGGACGACGGCCGGGATCCGGTAACTCGCGTACCCCTCCTGGCCGGCGCGGAAGGGGACGGTGGGTGCGGACATGGATCGCTCTCCCTCTGCTTCGCCTTGCTTCGGCCCGGTACGGGCGGTGCGCTTCGCCCTACTGGTTCCCCGTTCGCCCCACCGGTGACCTCCCGTTCGGGTGGTGTCGGGGCGCCGTGCCCAACCTGGGCGAATTCGCGGTGAACTCAGGGCCAAGGGTGGCCGGTTACGGCAGGATGCCGTGGCATGGACGCCGTACGGGTCGCGCTGCTGCGCGAAGTGCTCGCCGGGACCGAGTGGTTGGGGGCCACACGCAGGTTCGCCGGGGTGCTGCGGGGCTCCGTGGTGTCGCACGGGGGTGGCCTGCTGCTGGTGGGCACGCGGGAGTACGAGCCGTGGCATCTGGCGGCCCACCTCGTCGACGAGGCGGCCTGGTCCGGCACGCCGGAGCTGGCGCCGACGCTGGTACGGCACGACGCGCGCCCCTCGGACCCGGCGCACCTGGCGGTCGGGCTGGGCCGGATCGAGGCGGCCCGGCGGGGGGAGACGCTGCTCGTGGTGTCGCCACAGCTGCCCTGTGATTCCTTGCTGGAGCGGGTGCACGACGCGCGGCGGGCCGGGGCGACGGTGCTGGCGCTGGGCGCCGCCGAGGGGGACCTCGCGACGATGGCGCACGACGCGCTGGCCGTCGGGGCGCGCTCGGAGCTGGACCTGGACACGGTGCAGCACCTGGTGAGCGCGGCGGCGGGCGAGAACGCGCTCCCGGCGGCCCGCGGACGCCGGCGGCTCCGGGACCGCCTCTCCCGCCTGGCCGACGAACTGACCTCCCCGCCCCCGCCCCGCTGGTGACCCGCCCGCGCCGGCATCCGCGTCACCGTCCGTGCCGTGCCGTGCCGTCCGTGCCGTCCGTGCCGTGCCGTGCCGTGCCGTCCGCGGCGTGCCCGTCCGCGTCGAAAAGCGATTGCCTCAGGTGCCCGGGTCGTCCGAGCATGGCCTCTCGTGACCGACGACGCCCCACCCCCGCCCCCGGCCGGCCTGCGCGCCCTGCTGCCCGATCTCGCGCCGTGGCGGTCCTCCCCCGACTTCCGCAGGCTCTGGGTCGCCGGTCTGATCACGAACTTCGGCAGCTTCCTGACCTTCGTGGCACTGCCGGTGCAGATCAAGGAGCTCACCGGGTCCGCCGCGGCCGTGGGCGCGATCGGAGCCGTCGAACTGGTGCCGCTCGTCGTGTTCGGGCTGTACGGCGGCGCGCTCGCCGACGCCTTGGACAAGCGGAAGCTGATCCTGTGGACGGAGGCCGGGCTCGGCCTGCTGAGCGCGGCGCTGCTGGCGAACGCGCTGCTGCCGGACCCGGCGATCTGGCCGCTGTACGTGGTCGCCGCCCTGTCCTCCGCGCTGGCCGCGGTCCAGCGGCCCGCCCTGGACGCGCTGACACCCCGGATCGTGGCCCACGAGCACCTGCCTGCCGCCGCCTCGCTCAACGCGCTGCGCTGGCAGGTCGGCGGCATCGCGGGCCCGGCGCTGGCCGGGGTCGTGGTGGCGTACGCCGGGCTGGGCTGGGCCTACGCCCTGGACCTGGCGACCTTCGCCGTCTCGGTGGTGCTGGCGGTCGGCCTCGCCGCCTCCCCCGCGTCCCACGAGGCCGCGAAGCCCTCCTGGTCGTCGATCGCGGAGGGCGCCCGCTACGCGTGGAGCCGCAAGGAGCTGCTCGGCACGTACACGATCGACCTCGCGGCGATGTTCCTGGCGATGCCGCTCGCCGTGCTGCCGTTCCTCGCCGACGAGCTGCGCGCCGAGTGGTCGCTGGGGCTGATGTACGCGGCGATCCCGGCGGGCTCCCTGCTGGTGAGCCTGACCAGCGGCTGGACGTCACGGGTGCACCGGCACGGGCGCATGGTGGTGCTGGCGGCGGCCGGCTGGGGGCTCGCCATGGCCGCCGCGGGCATCGCCGGGAACGTGTGGCTGGTGCTGCTGTGCCTGGCGCTCGGCGGCGCCTTCGACATGGTCAGCGGCATCTTCCGGGCGGCGATGTGGAACCAGACGATCCCGGACGAGCTGCGCGGCCGGCTGGCCGGCATCGAGTTGCTGTCGTACTCGGTGGGACCGCAGCTCGGCCAGGTCCGCGCGGGGGGCATGGCCGCGTGGGCCGGGGTGCGGGCGTCGGTGTGGTCCGGCGGGCTGCTGTGCGCGGGCGCGGTGGGGCTGCTGGCCCTGTGCCTGCCGAAGCTGATGACGTACGACGTACGGACGAACGAGCACGCGACGCGGCTGCGCGACCTGCGCGCAGCCGCGTCGACGGGGGCCTGATCAGTCCTCGTCGCGCTCCCCGCGCCCCGCGGTGTCGTGCCACCGCGGGTCGTTCTCCCATTCGAGGTTCCGCTCGCGGGCCGTCGCCATCGCGTGTTCGGCCTCCTCACGGCTGGTGTACGGGCCGAAGCGGTCCTTGTTGGGGCACTCCGGCCCCTCCTCGACCTTCTTGTGCTCCAGGCAGTAGTACCACTCGCCCGGTTTGCCGACGGTGCGCTTCTTGAACAGGGCCATGACCGGCTCCTTTCGCCAGGGGACATGGTCTCGTATGCCCGCTGGTTAGACTCGCTGGCATGTCTGGCCAGTCACTGCTCGTACCAGGGGAGCTGTCTCCCACCCGTTCCGTGCCCGGAAACATCCGGCGGCCCGAGTACGTCGGCCGGCCCGCGCCGACGCCGTACACCGGTCCGGAGGTGCAGACGCCGCAGACGGTCGAGGCGATGCGGGTCGCGGGGCGGATCGCCGCGCAGGCGATGGCCGAGGCCGCGAAGGCGATCGCGCCGGGCGTGACGACGGACGAGCTGGACCGGGTCGCGCACGAGTTCCTGTGCGACCACGGCGCCTACCCCTCCACCCTCGGCTACCGGGGTTTCCCGAAGTCCCTGTGCACCTCGGTGAACGAGGTGATCTGCCACGGCATCCCCGACTCGACGGTCCTGCGGGACGGCGACATCGTCAACCTGGACGTGACCGCGTACATCGGCGGGGTGCACGGCGACAACAACGCCACGTACCTGGTCGGCGACGTGGACGAGGAGAGCCGGCTGCTGGTCGAGCGCACCCGGGAGTCGCTGAACCGGGCGATCAAGGCGGTCCGGCCGGGCCGGCAGATCAACGTCATCGGCCGGGTCATCGAGTCGTACGCCAAACGCTTCGGCTACGGCGTGGTCCGCGACTTCACCGGACACGGCATCAACTCGTCGTTCCACTCGGGCCTGATCGTCCCGCACTACGACGCCCCGCACGCGACCACGGTGATGCGGCCCGGCATGACCTTCACCATCGAGCCGATGCTGACGCTCGGGACGCACGAGTACGACATGTGGGACGACGGCTGGACGGTGGTCACGAAGGACCGCAGGCGCACGGCGCAGTTCGAGCACACGCTGGTCGTGACGGAGTCCGGCGCGGAGATCCTCACGCTGCCGTAGCGACCGCTCCCGCGCGGGCCCGCCCTCTTGCGAGGGCGGGCCTTTTCTCGTGCCCGGCCGGGTGTGCTGCCGGGTGTGCGGCCGGCGAGGAGGAGGGGTAGAAAGTTACCGACAGGATGTCGGAAAGCCGTTGACTTAGGTAAGCCTAACCATAGAAACTGAGCTCATGGACTCCTTCTCGACCCTCATCCGCACCGCTTCCCACGAGCAGCACGTGGAGGCGGAGACCTCGACGTTCATGAGCGATCTGCTGGGCGGCCGGCTGGGGGTGGACGCGTACGCGCGCTACACCGAGCAACTGTGGTTCGTGTACGAGGCACTGGAGGCCGGCGCGGACCGGCTGGCCGCGGATCCGGTGGCGGGCCCCTTCATCCAGCCGGGGTTGTTCCGGCTGCCCGCCCTGGAACGGGACCTCGCCCATCTGCGCGGCCCGGACTGGCGGGCGACGCTCACCGCCCTGCCCGCCACCCGGACCTACGCGGACCGCGTCGCGCGGTGCGCGCGCGAGTGGCCCGCCGGGTACGTGGCCCACCACTACACCCGCTACCTCGGCGACCTGTCCGGCGGTCAGATCATCCGTGACAAGGCCGAGCGGACGTGGGGCTTCGCGAAGAAGGGCGACGGCGTCCGCTTCTACGTCTTCGAGGAGATCGGCAACCCGGCGGCGTTCAAGCGGGGTTACCGCGAGCTGCTGGACGCGATCGACGCGGACGAACTGGAGCAGCAGCGGATCGTGGCCGAGTGCAAGAAGGCGTTCGCGCTGAACACCGCCGTGTTCCGGGCCCTCGGCGAGGAGTTCCCACTGTCCGCGTGAGCGGAGCCCCGGCAACGGAACGGGTCCCCCTCGCACGCTGCGAGGGGGACCCGGGGCCGGCTCGGGCCAGGTGCCCGGCGTGTGCCGCTCAGAAGTCGAAGACCCCGTTGTGGCAGACCGCGCCCGCCCACTGGATGTCGGCGGTCTCCGCGTCGATGGAGCCCGCGTAGGGGCTGCACGGAACGGTCTCGTCGGTCGCGACCCGGGGGTCGACGGCGGTGGCCGTCGCGGCGCCGGTGGCGGTCAGGGCGGCGGCCAGGACGGTCGCGGCCAGGGCAGATCGGATGCGCATGGGGCTCCTCTCGCGATGCTGAGTGGTCACGCCCATCGGTCCCCGCTCACCTCGCCGCGCACACGCTGTTCCACCCGTACGGGCGCCCGGCGACGCTCAGCGCTCCAGCAGGACCCGGCCGCCGATCTCCACCCACCCCTCCGGCTGAGGCGCCGTCAGGATCTGGGAACCGGCGCCCTGCGCGATGTTCAGCGCCCGTCCCAGCCGGGCCGTCAGCTGGAGGGCGGCGGCGCCGGTCGCCTCGTCCTCCTCGATGCCGTCGCCCCGGCCGGGGAAGCCGCGCGCCCGCACCCGGCCCGCCGCCTCGTCCTCCCACGCCCAGGCGTAGACCCATTCCCCCCGCGGCGGTACGGGCAGGTCGTCGACCTCGGCGACGGTGGCGTACCGGCGCAGGGTGCGCGGCTCCGGCCACTCCGGGCGCGCCTCGATCCAGCTGAACTCCCCGTCCTGCCGGGCCCCCACCACCCCGGCGGGCGTGACCAGCTCGGGCACGTCGAGCAGCCAGGCCGCGCCGACGCAGGGGTGCCCGGCGAACGGCAGGCGCGCGCCGGGCGTGTAGATGTCGATGACGCCGCGCTCGGGGTCGTCCACGAACACGGTCTCGCTGAAACCGAGCTTCGCCGCGAACGCCTGCCGTTCGCTCCGCCCGGGGACGACCGAACCGTCGCGGACCACGCCCAGCTCGTTCCCGTATCCGCCGTTCGCCGCGCAGAAGACACGCAGCACGTCGTAGTCAGTCACTCCGGCATTCAAACACCACCGGCGTGACCGGAACGCCGGACTGCCCCGGGCCTCACGCCCCGGTGCGCCGCCTGCGCATCGCCACCACCACGCCCGCGCCGGCCACGACGGTCACGGCGGCCGCCGTGCCCAGCGCGCCCACCGGGACCTCGGAGCCGGTCGTGGCGAGAGAGCCGCCCGCGCCGCCGGTGGTGGAGCCGGTGACCCCGCCCGAGGTCGTGGCGGCCGAGGTGTCCGAGGGCGACGGGGTGGCCGGGTCGTCGCCGTCCGGGAGCTGGGCGTCGTCCGTGAGGGCGATCGCGACGTCCACCGGGTCGAGTGCGGTGCCCGCGGTGTAGAAGCCGCCGAAGGCCTCGGCGCCCGCGGAGGTGAGCTCGGCGGTCACGTCGTCCAGGGTGATGACGTCGTTCTCCGGCGCCAGGTCGGACGAGCGCGCCGTCAGGTCGGCCAGGGGCACGTCCTGGGTCGTCTCGCCGAGGCTCGTGACGTCGGCGGTGAGTTCGCCGGTGCCGCCGTCGAACGTGGTGCGCAGATCGTCCAGGGTGAGGTCGAGGCCGTACTCGTCACCCTCCTTGTGGCCCTTGAAGTTCACCGCCCCCTCGAACGCGGCCGACAGCGTGCCGGCGTCCGCGTCGTAGCCGCCGGTCGCGTCCACGAACGTGAACTCGCCGTTGCCCGGGGCCTGTCCGGCGCCGCCCGACACCGTGATGGCTCCGCGCGCCTGGCCGGTGACCACGTAGGCGCGGAAGGACTCCTTCACGCCCCAGGTCAGCGTGCCGTCGGCGATGTCGCCCCGTGCGGGAGCGGAGGGGCTCGCGCTCGCCGAGGGCGAGGTGGAGGCGGTGGGCGAGGGGGAGGCCGTCGGGGACGAGGAGGGCGAGGCCGTCGCCGTGGGGGACGGGGACGCGCTCGCCGTCGGGGAGCCCGTCGCGGTCGCCGTGGGGGACGGGGACGGCCGGTCCTCGGGGGCGACGGTCAGCGGGTCGCCGGCCGCGCCCTCGTAGCTCGCGCTGCCGAAGACGTCCGCGGCCTCCTTGGTCAGCGTGGTCGCCATCTCGGTCATGGCACGCGTGACGGCGACCTCGGCGAGCGGCACGTCCTGGGTGGTCGTACCGCTCCTGGTGACGTCGGCGGTGATCTCGGCGGCCGCGCTGTCGAAGCGTATGTCGGACAGGCCGAGTTCGAACCGGTGCGCGGTCGACTCGATCTTCAGGGTGCCCCGGAAGGCCAGGTCCACGGTGTGCGCGGTGGGGTCGTAGCCGCCGGTGCCGTCCGTGAAGGTGAACGCGCCGTTGCCCGCGGCCTGCGAGGCGCCGTCCGAGGGGGTGAAGGTGCCGGCCGCCATGCCGGTGACGTACGAGCGGTACGACTGCTTGATGCCCCACGTCAACGTGTAGTCGCTGAGCGGCACTTCGGCGGCCGCCGCGGCGGGCGCGCCGACGGTGGCCAGGGCGGTGGCGCCGAGCGCGGCGGCCGTCGCGACGGCGGCGGCGAGGGCGGTGGTACGGCGGCGGGGTCTGGCGGACATGTCGCGTTGCTCCTGAGGTCGGTGGAAGGGGTTTGGTCGGACGGGGCCGGACCTGCGGGGTGAGGGCCGCCGGAGGTCAGCCCTGCGTGCGGCCGGTCGGCGTGCGGGTGCGGGTGCGGCGGGTGCGGACGGCGTAGGCCAGGGCCGCGGCCGCGATCAGCAGCAGGCCGGTGAGGACGGTGAGGGGCAGCACGGGCAGGCCGTCGTCGTGCGACGCGCCCGCGACGGGTCCGGCGGTGCGCGCCGGCCGCTCGGTCACCCGGGCCCGCTCCGGCGTGGGGCTCGCCGAACTGCCCAGGTCGGGCAGGGCGGGCAGGTCGGCGTCGGCGGTGAGGGCGACGGCGAGGGAGACGGGGTCCATCGCGGTGCCGGTCCGGTACATCCCGCCGAAGGCGCGTGCGCCGGCGGCGGTGAGTCTCGTCGGCGCCTCGGTCAGCCGGACCAGGCCGTCGCCCACCTTCAGCCCCTTCGCGGTGAAGGTGACGAGCGGGACCTTCCGCGCCGCGTACTGCGGGCCGCGCACGTCGGCGTGGAGCGTGCCCCTGCCGTCGGCGACGGTGACGCGTACCGCGCTCAGCCTCAGATCGAGCCCGTGGGCGCCGGTGAACCGCAGCACGCCGGTGAAGGCCGCCTTGAGGTCGCCGTCGTCGTACGTCCCGGAGCCGTCCGGGAACCGGAACAGCGCGCCGCCGTCCTGGGCGCCCGCGGACAGCGTCCACCCGCCCCGGGCGATGTCGCCGGTGACGTACTCCCGGAAGGTCCGGCGGACCCCCCAGTCGACGGCGCCGTCCTGGATCCGCCCGGCGGGGGCCGACGTCCGCTGCGGCGCTTCGGACGCCTTCGGCGTGGGCTTCGGCGGCGAACTCGCGGGCAGCGCCGCGACGTCGGCCGACAGGCTCAGCGGGTCGAGCGCGGTCCCCGCGGTGTAGTACCCGGCGAAGGACCTGGCGCCCTCGGCGGTCAGCGTCGCGGGCAGGTTGTTCAGGACGACGGTGGTGCCGCCGCCCCTCATGTCGATCCCGCCGAGGGAGAGGGAGGCGAAGGGCACCTGACGGGACGTCGTGACCGCCCCCGTGCCCTTCGCCTTGCTGGTGACGTCCGCGTACAGCGTGCCGGTGGAGCCCATGATGCGCACGCTGGGGTTGGCGACGGTCAGGTCGAGCTGGTACTCGCCGGCGTCGGTGCGGTGCCCCGTGAAGCGCACCCCGCCCGAGAACGCGGCACCGAAGGCGCCGCTGTCCCCGTCGTAGGTGCCGGTCGCCGAGTGGAACCGGAACCGGCTCTCCCCCACCGTCGCCGCGCCGCCGGTCAGCGTGTAACTCCCGCCCGCGATCGGCCCGGTGACGTAGCTCTGGAAGGAGGCCTTGATCCCCCAGTCCAGCCGCCCGCCCCGCACGGCGGCGCCGTCGGCCCGTGCGACGCCGGACGGCAGCAGCGCCCCGAGCACGGCGAGGCACAGCACGGCGACCCAGCCGTACCGACGCGGGCGCGGGGGTGGGGACATGACGGACCTCCAGCGGGCACGGGGAGTCGGCCAGGGGATCACCACCACCTGGCCAGGAAGGTAAGGCTAACCTAAGCTGCAAACCGTGAATCCGGAAGGTCCGGAAGCTGAGAGGAACGGGACGTGCGACGCTTGCGCACTCGACTGGGGGCCGCCGCGCTGGCGCTGCTGGCCCTGACGGCGGCCGGCTGCGGCGCCACCGACGAGCCCGAACGGCCCGGCCGCACACCCGCGGCGGCCGCTCCCGACCGGGTCGAACCCCTGGCGGACACCCCCGAGCCACGCCTCCCCGTCACGGTCGCCTCCGCCGACGGCCGCACGGTGACCGTCCGCGAGGCGGACCGGATCGTGCCCCTGTCCGGCAGCCTCAGCGAGATCGTCTTCACCCTCGGGCTCGGCGACCGTGTCGTCGCCCGCGACATCTCGGCCACCTTCGCCCAGGCCGAGAAGCTCCCGGTGGTCACCCGCGCCCACGACGTCTCCGCCGAGGGCGTGCTGTCGCTGCGGCCCGACCTCGTCGTCGCCGAGACCACCACCGGACCGGCGGAGGCCGTACGGCAGATCCGCGACGCCGGGGTCCCGGTGCTCGTGGTCGCCCCGGCACGGGGCCTGGACGACGTCGGCCCGCGCATCCGGGCCGTTGCCGCCGCCCTCGGCGTACCGTCCGCCGGGGAGACGCTCACCCGCCGCTCCGAGCAACGCCTCACCGAGGTGCGCGCGACGGTCCCCACGAAAGGACCCCGCCCCCGGGTGGCCTTCCTTTACCTGCGCGGCTCCGCCTCCGTCTACCTGCTCGGCGGCAAGGGCTCCGGCGCCACCTCGCTGATCGAGGCGGCGGGAGCGGTCGACGCCGGCGCCGCCTCCGGCCTGGACAAGGACTTCACCGCCCTCACCAGCGAGGCGCTGGCCCGAGCGGCACCCGACGCGATCCTCGTGATGAGCAAGGGACTTGCGTCGGTCGGCGGCGTCGAGGGCCTGGAGAGGATCCCGGGCATCGCCCAGACCCCGGCCGGCCTGGACCGCCGGATCGTCTCCGTCGAGGACGGCGTCCTGCTCAGCTACGGACCGCGCACCGACCAGGTGCTCGCCTCGGTCGTCGCCCAACTCCACGGCGGCGGTGGCGCGTGACGGCCCTCAAGGAGCGACCCCTCGCACGCACCGCCCGGCCGGCCGCGGCGCCCGGCGGACGCCGCGGCCCCGCCTGGCTCCTGACGCTCGGCCTGGTCGCCACCCTCCTCGTCCTCGTCCCGCTCGCCGCCGGCATCGGCGCCTACCCCGTCCCGGTCGGCGACGTGCTCTCCTCCGTGCAGCACAAGGCCGGTCTCGGCGGCACGGAACTGGACCGGGTGGCCGAGTCGGTGCTGTGGAACGTGCGTTTCCCCCGGATCGTGCTGGCGCTCCTCGTCGGTGCCTCGCTGGGCTGCGCGGGGGCGCTGATGCAGGGCGTGTTCGGCAACCCGCTCGCCGAACCGGGCACCATCGGCGTCTCGTTGGGCGCGGCTGTCGGGGCGGTCGCCGCCATCGCCCTCGGGCTGGACTTCCTCGGCAACTGGACGCTCCCGGCGATGGCGTTCGTCGCCGGTCTCGCCACCGTCCTGCTGGTGTACGCGATGTCCCGCGCGGGCGGCCGCACGGAGGTCGTGACACTGATCCTCACCGGGATCGCCGTGAACGCCTTCTGCGGCGCCCTCGTGGGCCTGTTCATCTTCCTCGCCGACACCGCGGCCGTGAACCAGATCACCTTCTGGCAGCTCGGCTCCCTCTCCCAGGCCACCTGGCCGAAGGTGCTCGCCGTACTGCCGTGCGCGGCCGCCGGGTTGCTGCTGGCCCCGCTGTACTCCCGCCGGCTGGACCTGCTCGCCCTCGGCGACCGGCCCGCCCGGCACCTGGGCGTGGACGTGGAGCGGCTGCGGATCGTGCTGATCCTGGTGGTGGCGCTGCTGACGGCGGCCGCGGTGAGCGTCTCCGGCGTCATCGGCTTCGTCGGTCTCGTCGTACCGCATCTGCTGCGCATGGCGGCCGGGCCCGGGCACCGGTTCCTCGTGCCGGGCAGCGCGCTCGGCGGCGCGGCGGTGCTGCTCGGCGCCGACCTCGCGGCGCGCACGCTGGCAGCGCCCGCGGAGCTGCCGCTCGGAGTTCTGACCGCCCTGGTGGGCAGCCCGTTCTTCTTCTGGCTGCTGCGCCGTACCCGTCGCAAGCAAGGAGGCTGGGCGTGACACCGCCGAGGCGAGGGCTCTTCCGTGCCCGTCCCGCTCCCCCGCCCGCGCCGGCGCCCGGCGACGTCCTCGCCGAGGCCCTCCGCCTGCGCGTCCGCCTGGGTGCCCGGACCGTCCTGGACGGTGTCGACGTCACCGTCCGCGCGGGCGAGGTGCTGGCACTGGTCGGCCCCAACGGGGCGGGCAAGTCGACCCTGTTGAGCGCCCTCGCCGCCGATCTCCCCGCCGCCGACGGCGTCGTACGCCTGCACGGCCGCCCCGCGGTGGACTGGACCGCGCCCGAACTGGCGCTGCGCCGGGCCGTGTTGCCGCAGTCGGCCACGCTGTCGTTCCCGTTCGCCGTCGAGGAGGTGGTGCGGATGGGGCGGGCGCCGTGGGCCGGGACGCCCCTGGAGGAGCAGGACGACGCGGCGGTGGCCGCGGCCATGGCGGCCACCGAGGTCACCGGCTTCGCCGCCCGGCCCTTCGCCGCGCTCAGCGGCGGTGAACGCGCCCGCGTCGCGCTCGCCCGGGTCCTCGCCCAGCGCGCCCCGCTGCTGCTGCTCGACGAACCGACCGCCGCCCTCGACCTCAAGCACCAGGAACTGGTGCTGCGGCTGTGCCGGGAACGGGCGGGGGCCGGCGACGCCGTCGTGGTCGTGCTGCACGACCTCGGGCTCGCCGCCGCCTACGCGCACCGCGTCGCCGTGCTGCACCGGGGCCGGGTCGCGGCCGACGGGCCCCCGGCGGAGGTGTTCGGCGAGGGCCTCCTGTCCGAGGTCTACGACCAGCCTGTCGAGGTGCTCGCGCATCCCCGCACCGGAGCGGTCCTGGTGGCCCCGCGCCGGGACGGATGACGTCCAGGTCACGGTGTGGCCGCTCTACCCGGAACCGGCCACCGGCGCGCCGGGGTGCCCCGGTAGGGTTCGCCTCCGGGAAGGGGAAGGTGGAAAGGACCCGATGACCAGGGATCGCGGCCCTCGCAGGCTTCGCAGGCTGGACCGGAGCGCGCTCCTCGCCGCTTCGCTGACCGCTTTGTCGTTGACGGCGAGCGGATGCGTGGTGGTGCACGGGGAGCGCGAGGTGCTGCCGGGTGCCACCCGGGACGAGGCGGCCGAGGCGCTCCGGGAGTTCACGAGCGCGTACAACAAGGCGGACAAGTCGTACGACAGTTCGCTCGACGCCGACCATGTCACCGGGCCGCTGGCCGCCATCGACGAGGCGCGCCTGAAGGCGGGCCACGTCGTCGACCCCGGCGGCAACCCCAACCACTCCCCGCTGGAGTTCAGCGACGTCACCTACACGATCCCGAAGAAGGCGGGCTGGCCACGCTGGTTCCTCGCGGACGCCGAGGCCAACCGGGGCGGGGACGCGCGCTGGCTGCTGGTGTTCACCCGGGACGGGCTGGACGCCGAGTGGGAGGTGTCCTACCTGACGCTCGTGGCGCCCGGGAAGGTGCCGGAGTTCAAGAAGGACAAGGACGGCTGGGCCGAGGCCCTGCCGGTGGACTCCGCCGAATTCGCCGTGCCCCCGGCCCGGTTGAGCAAGGACTACGTCGCCTACCTCCAGGACGGCGGCGAGGGCTTCGCGGACGGCGCGCACACCAGCCGGTGGCGCCAGGAGCGGGAGAAGAACAAGGAGCGGCCCGGCCTGGTCACCCAGTACCTCGACGAGCCGCTGACCGAGGGCGACTACGCCCCGGTCGCGCTGCGCACCGCGGACGGTGGGGCGGCGGTGTTCTTCACCACGCACCACTACGAGAAGCAGACCGCCGCGGCGGGCGCCTCGGTACCGGAGCCCAGCAAGGACGTGGAGGCGCTGACCACCGGCGAGATCAAGCAGTCGCTGACGATGGAGTTCGTCTCCAACCAGGTGGCGCTCAGCCCGCGCAAGGGGTCGGGCGCGGCCCAGGTGAGCGTCCTGGGCCGGATCCAGGGACTGACCTCCGCCAAGGGCGAGTGACGCCGCGGTCCGCGACCTGATCCGGTGTCGTGGTCGGGGCCGCGGGTCAGTGGCGGCGCAGGGGCCAGGCCGCGTCCGTGTGGTCGGTCTCCGTGCCCGCGTGCCGGGCGCAGGCGTCCGTCAGCGACTCCAGCAGGGTCAGCGGTTCGGGCAGCGGGTGCTCGGGGCCGCGCAGCCAACGCACCGACTGGTCGTCACCGGGGAGCCGGGCCGGGGGGACGAGGACGTAGGAGCCGCGGCAGTGCCAGCGCAGGCCGGGATGCTCGTCCATCGTCTCGGGATGGCAGTCCAGTTCGCACGGCCACCACTCGTCCTCCTCCTCGGGCGTACCGCGGGTGAGGGTGAAGAACAGCATGCGGCCGTCGTCGCTGGTGGCGACCGGGCCGACCTCGACGTCGGAGGCGAGCAGCCGGTCCAGGGCCTCCTGGCCGGCCTCCAGCGGCACGTCGAGGACGTCGTGGGTCATGCCGGTCGCGGTGATGAAGTTGGCCTGCGGCTGGTGGCGGGCCCAGCGCTCGACCTGGGCGCGGTCGGTGGTGGACTGCGTCTGCCAGGCGAACGACACCGGGTGCCGGGCGGGGGTGGGACAGCCGACGCGGTCGCAGGAACAGCGGTAGTCGGGGGCCGGATACGCGGCGGGCGCCAAAGGCAGTCCCGCGGCGGCGGTGGCGAGCAGCTGGGCCTCCCGGCCGCCGTCGTCGGCGGTCTCCTTGGGGCGCCGTCCGCGCAGCCACTGGGAGAGTTTGCCCTGCCGGCCGGAGCGGCCGCCGAACTCCGCGCTCATCTATCCCCTCGCCTCGTCTGTGGAACGGTCACCGTGCCCCATGGTCCCACCATCCTGCGCCCTGGAGGGCCGTAGTCCCCAACCGGGGCCGGGGGTACGAGACATACTCCACATTCCGTGATCACACACAGCCACCGTGGATCACGTGCCGTCACCGGGGCACGAGGCCGTACAGCGCGTAGTCGACGAGGGTGTCGGTGTACTCGTAGGAGATCGGCGCCGTGTGCTGCAACCAGCGCTGGGCCAGCGGGGAGACGAAGAGCTCCAGCGCGATGCGCGGGTCGACGCCGGCGCGGACCTGGCCCGCGTCCTGCGCCGCCCGCAGCCGCCGCACGTACAACTGGAGCTGCGGTTCGAGGAGCTTGGCGACGAACTGCCGTCCGAGCGGCTCGTTGACGACCCCCTCGGCGGCCAGGGCGCGGGCCGGTGCCTCGAACGTGGGGTCGAGGAGTTCGTCGACGGTGGCGCGCAGGACGTACTTGAGGTCGGCGGCGAGGTCGCCGGTGTCCGGCAGGGCGTACTCGGCGGCCGGTTGCACGCCGAGCCCGGCGGCCTGCTGCGCCGCCTGCTCGGCCGCCTGCTCGCCGAGGTCGAGGAAGGCCTCCAGGAGTACGTCGGCCTTGGACGGCCACCACCGGTAGATCGTCTGCTTGCCCACGCCGGCGCGGGCGGCGATCCCCTCGATGGTGGTCTTCGCGTAACCGACCTCTGCGACGAGGCCGAGAGCGGCGCCGTAGATCGCGCGGCGGGACCGCTCGCTGCGGCGGGTGGAGTCGGGAGTGGGCTTCTTGACCATGCGACGAATCTATCAGGTTGACAAGACGCTGCGTCTCGTTGCACTCTGAGGGGGCCCGAAGGCGAGACGATACGTATCGTTTTGATGAGGGCGACGAGATGACGCGGCGATCAGGGAGACGGAACCATGACCCGAGGTGGAGCCGGAAACATGCTGGGAGTCGGCGGCACGCGCCGGAAGCTGGGCCGCAAGGCCCTGCGCGGCGGCGACCGGGGAGGCCGCGTCGGCGGCACCGACGCCCAGGACCAGAAACGGGAACTGCTGCGCAGGTTCCAGGAGAAGAACGCGGGACGTTAGGTGCCGTGCCGCGTCAGGTCGGTGATGCGCCGGGTCGGTGCCGTGTCAGGTCAGTGGCGCGGCATCGGGCCAGGGGTCGCCCCAGCCGGCGTCACGTGCGGCCTTGTAGAGGTCTCCGTGCCGCTTGGTGACCGTCGTGCGGCGCAGGGCGGGGCCGCCTCCGGCAGGACCCTCGCACAGGTCCAGCAGCACCTGACCCTTGCGGATCTGCGGCCTCCGTACGATCCGGGCGGCGGCCGGGGCGGGGCGGAAGCGGGTGGCGGCGACATAGCTGAACTTCTCGTCCTCGTAGGGCAGGGAGCCGCCCTTGACCTGGCGGTGCAGGGAGGAGCGGCTGACCCGGGCGGAGAAGTGGCACCAGTCCGTGCCGGGGACGATGGGGCAGGCGGCGCTGTGCGGGCACGGGGCGGCGATGTGGAAGCCGGCGCCGATCAGCCGGTCGCGGGCCTCGATCACGCGGGCGTAGCCGTCGGGGGTGCCGGGTTCGACGATCAGCACGGCCTGGGCGGCGGAGGCGGCGGCGTCCACGAGGGCGGTGCGGTCGGGGGCGGCGAGTTCGTTGAGGACGTAGGAGACCGTGACGAGATCGGTGCTCTCCATGGTGAGCGCCGCTCCGATGCGGGAGCGCTGCCAGCGGGTGCCCCGCAGCGCCGGGTTGGCCGCCGCGATCTCCCGGCCCAGCGCCAGCGCGGGCTCGGCCCAGTCGAGCACGGTGACCGGGCGGGCGCCCTCCCAGGTGGCGGCGACGGCCCAGGTCGCCGCGCCCGTGCCGCCCCCGACGTCCACGTGGCCGCCCGGCACCCAGTCCGGTGCCGCCTCCGCGAGGGCGTCCAGCGCCGCGGAGACCGCCTCGAAGGTGGCGGGCATCCGGTACGCGGCGTACGCGACCACGTCCGCCCGGTCCCGCAGGATCGGCGCGTCGGTCGGGGTGGCCCCCCGATAGTTCGCGATCAGCCGCTCCACGGCCTGCGCGGCCTGCCGGGGCGGCAGCCCGTCGAGGAGCCCCGCGAGGGCGGCGCGGAGGGTGTCGGAGGCGGACGAGGGGGCGTTCACCGTGCGATTCTCTCAGGTCCGCGAGGCCCCTCGGTCTCCGGTCTCCGAGGTCCTTCGGCTCCGGTCTCCGAGGTCCTTCGGCTCCTGTCTGCGAGGTCCTTCGGTTCCCTGTGGGCTCAGGTCCCGTACGTCGCCGGAGCGCTCACACCCCCCGTACCGCCCAGGCCATGCGCGTCCCCGCGCGGGCCCGCGGCCGGCTGTCGGGTGCCCGGCGCCGCGGATGGACCGTGTTGGCCAGCAGCACCAGGAAGGTGTCCGTCGCCCGGTCCACCACCAGGGACGTTCCCGTGAAGCCGGTGTGACCCGCCGCGCCCCGGCCCGCCAGCTCCCCCATGAACCACGACTGGTCCAGCGCGAAGCCCAGCCCGGGCGGCGTCAGCATCAGGTCCACGAAGTCCGGGCCCAGGATGCGCGCCGGCCCGTACGAGCCGCCCGCCAGCAGCGCGCGGCAGAACACCGCCAGGTCCCGGGCCGTCGAGAACAACCCCGCGTGACCGGCGACCCCGCCCAGCGCCCAGGCGTTCTCGTCGTGGACCTCGCCGCGCAGCATCCCCCGGTCCGCCTTCGCCCACGGGCGGCGCTGGTCCTCCGTCGCCGCCGCGCCCGGGCAGGGGCCGAAACGGGTCGACGTCATGCCCAGGGGCCGGGTGATGCCGTCCCGGATCAGGACGTCCAGGGGGCGGCCGGTGACACGTTCGAGGACGTACTGGAGCAGCAGCAGGTTCAGGTCGGAGTAGCGGTACTCGCCCGGCGGGCCGTCCGGGGCCTCCGCGCGCAGCATGGCCAGGCGTGCCGCGCCCGTCGCGCAGTCGTGGAGCGGCAGTTCGGGGCGCAGGCCCGAGGTGTGGGTGAGCAGGGACCGGACCGTGATGCCGTGCCGGGCGGCCGCCCCGAACTCGGGCAGGTACGCGCCGATCCGCCCGTCGATGCCCAGCGTGCCGCGCTCGATCTGCTGCACCGCGGCGACGGCCGTGAACAGCTTGGTGAGCGAGGCCAGGTCGAAGACGGTGTCGACGGTCGTCGGCGTGCGGGCGGGGCCCGGCAGTTCCACGCCCGCGTCCGCCCGCGGGTCGTACGCCGCGTAGCGCACCGCGTGGCCGGAGGCCTCGTGCACCGCGAGCACGGGTCCCCGCCCGGCGGCCACGACGACCCCCGGTGCCCAGGGGCGGTCCCCGGTGGTCAGCTGCCGGACCTCGCGGACCAGCAGGCGGAGTTCGCCGGCGTCGAGGCCGGCTCGTTCCGGGGTGCCGGTACGCAGTCTGGGTGCGCTCAGCTCTTCTCCCCCAAGCTCTCGGACGCGCTCGTGCTCGTCGAGTGCGGGGTACCCACACCCTCCGCGCCCGCACGGGTGTTCCAGGGACGGCACATTCCCACGAAACAGGCGACGGCCACCAGCGCGGCGGCCAGTTGGACGACGGCCATCGGGACGGCCGTGCGCTCACCGGCGATCCCGACCAGCGGGGAGGCGATCGCGCCGATGAGGAACGACGAGGTGCCGAGCAGCGCCGACGCGGATCCGGCCGCGTGCCGTACCCGCATCAGGGCCAGCGCCTGCGTGTTGGGCAGGGTGATGCCCATCGCGCTCATCAGCACGAACAGGGCGCCGGCCACCGGGGCGAGCCCCACCTCGCCGAAGACGCCCAGCGACATCAGCAGCAGCGCGGTCGCGGCCACCACGACGATGCCGAGGCCGACGGCCAGCACCTTCTCCAGGGCGACGCGGCCGACCAGCACCTTGCCGTTGATCTGCCCGGCGACGACCAGCCCGACCGAGTTCAGCCCGAACAGCAGGCTGAACGTCTGCGGGGAGGCGCCGTAGATCTCCTGGACGACGAACGGGGAGGCCGCGATGTACGCGAACAACGCGGCGAAGGCGAAGCCGCCGGCGAGCATGAACCCGGTGAAGGGCAGGTCGGCGAGGAGCCGGCGCATCGCGTGCAGGGCCTCGCCGACGCCGCCGCTGTGCCGCTCCTTCGCGGGCAGGGTCTCCGGGAGCCGGAACCACACGACACCCGCCAGCAGCGCCCCCACGACGGCGAGCAGCACGAACACGCCCCGCCAGTCCGTCACCCGCAGCATCTGCCCGCCGATCAGCGGGGCCACGACCGGGGCGACACCGGAGATCAGCATGAGAGTGGAGAAGAAACGGGCCATCGCCATGCCGTCGTACAGATCCCGTACGACGGCCCGGGCGATCACGATCCCGGCCGCGCCCGCGAGCCCCTGCGCCAGCCGGAAGGCGATCAGCGTCCCCACGGTGGGCGCCAGGGCGCACAGCACGGTGGCGACGACGTAGACGGCGAGTCCGGCGAGCAGCGGGCGGCGGCGGCCCCAGCGGTCGCTCATCGGGCCGACGATCAGCTGGCCGAAGGCCATGCCCGCCAGGCAGGCGGTGAGGGTCAGCTGCACGGTCGCGGCCGGGGCGTGCAGGGAGCGGGTGACCTCCGGCAGCGCCGGGAGGTACATGTCCATGGCCAGCGGCGGGGTGGCGGTCAGGCCGCCGAGGACGAGCGTGACGAGCAGGCCCGCGCGGCGCTGCGCGGGGACGGGCGGCCGCGCCCCGGTCGCGGCCGCCTGTGACAGGTCCGGTATCGGTGCCCCCTCGGGCATGTGCCCCTCCCTCTCCGAGCAGTGCGGTCCCTATGCTCTCAGTTCGAACACGGTGCCTGCTGACATCGAACTGACATCGAACAAGAACGCGCGAGAACGCACGAGAACGAGGGCGGGGCGGCAATGAGCACGGACGGCGTGCGGTGGGGAATCCTGGCGACGGGCGGGATCGCGGCGGCTTTCACGGCGGATCTGGTGGATCTGCCGGACGCCGAGGTGGTGGCGGTGGCGTCACGGACCACGGAGTCGGCGAAGGGGTTCGCGGAGCGGTTCGGGATCGCCCGGGCCTACGGGGACTGGGAGGCGCTGGCGCACGACGCGGACGTGGACGTGGTGTACGTCGCCACTCCGCACGCGGCGCACCGGACGGCCGCCGGTCTGTGTCTGGCGGCGGGGCGGAACGTGCTGCTGGAGAAGCCGTTCACGCTGAACGTGCGCGAGGCCGGGGAGCTGGTCGCGCTGGCGCGCGAGCGGGAGCGCTTCCTGATGGAGGCGATGTGGATGTACTGCAGTCCGCTGGTGCGGCGCCTGAAGGCGCTGGTGGACGACGGGGCGATCGGTGAAGTGCGCAGCGTGCAGGCGGACTTCGGGCTGTCCGGGCCGTTCCCGCCCTCGCACCGGCTGCGGGACCCGCGGCAGGGCGGGGGTGCGCTGCTGGACCTCGGGGTGTACCCGGTCTCGTTCGCGCATCTGCTGCTCGGTGAGCCGACGGACATCGCGGCGAGAGCAGTGCTCTCCGACGAGGGCGTCGATCTCCAGACGGGTGCGATGCTCTCCTGGGAGAGCGGTGCTCTCGCCTCGGTGCACTGCTCCATCGTCGGCGGTACCCCCGTGACGGCCTCGGTCACCGGCAGCCAGGGCCGCATCGACCTCCCGCACGGCTTCTTCAACCCGGACCGCTTCGTCCTGCACCGCGACGGCCGGGACCCCGAGGAGTTCGTCCACGACCCGGCCTCCGGCGCCGCGCACAACAGCCTCAAGCACGAGGCCCGCGAGGTGATGCGGGCCCTGCGGGCCGGCGAGACCGAGTCCCCCCTGGTCCCGCTCGACGGCACCCTCGCCGTGATGCGGACGCTCGACGCGATCCGGGACCGCATCGGCGTCCGCTACCCGGGCGAGGCCCCCGAGACGGACCCCACGGCGGAACTCACACCTGCCTGAGCCCTTGCTCCCCCACCTCCGTGACGAAGGACGCGGCCGTCGTGACCGGCGCCCCCGGCGTGGTCACGTACGGCACCGTCCGGAAGTCGGCCCGGGCCTGCTCGCGGCCCAGGGCGACCGTCACGTAGCCGCGTCGGCCGTTGTAGAACCGCATGTGCGGGTTGGCGGTCATGTACGTGTCCCAGTTGGCCGGCTTGTCGGCGCCGTCCCGGCCGCTGGCTATCGAGGTGGCGACGATCTCGGTGCCCAGCGTGCGCGAGGCCGGGTCGTCGAAGTCCTCCTTGATGTCGAAGGCGTAGCCGACGTGCACGTCACCGGTGAGGACCATCAGGTTGTCGACGCCGGCCGCCCGCGCGCCCTCCAGCACCCGGCGCCGCGAGGCGCGGTAGCCGTCCCAGGCGTCCATCGACACCCGCGAGGGCTCGGTCAGGTCGAACTTCCGCTGGGAGAAGGTGACCTGCTGCGGCACCACGTTCCACAGCGCCCGTGAGCGGCGCCAGCCGTCGAGCAGCCAGCGCTCCTGGGTGGCGCCGGTCATGGTGCGCGCCGGGTCGTCGACCTCGGGTCCCGGCACGTCGGAGCCGTCGCCGTAAGCCTGGTCGGAGCGGTACTGCCGGGTGTCCAGCACGTCGAACTGGGCGAGCCGGCCCCACTGCAGCCGCCGGTAGAGCTGCATGTCCGGGCCCTCGGGCCGCTGGGGCAGACGCAGCGGCTGGTTCTCCCAGTAGGCGCGGTAGGCGGAGGCGCGGCGCAGCAGGAACTCCTCCGGCGGGACGGAGTTCTCGGGGGTGTCGCCGGCGTAGTTGTTCTCGGTCTCGTGGTCGTCCCAGGTGACGACGAAGGGGTGCGCGGCGTGGGCGGCGCGCAGGTCGGGGTCGGACTTGTAGAGGGCGTACCGCAGTCGGTAGTCCTCCAGCGTCACGGTCTCCCGGTTGAACAGGTCGGGCAGGGTCCGGTCGGTGTAGTTGCGCTGGCCGCCCACCGCGCTCACGGCGTACTCGTACAGGTAGTCGCCGAGGTGGAAGACCACGTCGACGTCGTCCTGCGCGAGATGGCCGTAGGCCGTGAAGTAGCCGTCGTGGTACGCCTGGCAGGAGACCGCGGCGAGGGTGAGCCCGGACACGCGGTCGAAGGGCGCGGGCGCGGTGCGGGTGCGGCCGGCCGGGCTGATCCAGCGGCCGACCCGGAAGCGGTAGTGGTAGAGGCGGCCGGGCTCCAGGTGGCCCACCTCGACGTGCACGGTGTGGTGGAACTCCGGGTGGGCGGTGGCGGTGCCGCGTCTGACGGTGCGCCGGAAGTGCTCGTCGCGGGCGACTTCCCAGTGCACGGTGACGCGTTCGGCGGGCAGACCGCTGTCGGCCTGGAAGGGGACGGGGGCCAGCCGGGTCCACAGCAGGACCGAGGTGGGCTGGGGGTCGCCGGAGGCGACGCCGAGGGTGAACGGGTCGTCCGTGAGGCGCGCGGCGTCGAGTTCGGCGGCGCCGGCGACGCCCGCGGTGGGCAGGTTGACCGCGAAGGCCAGCGCGGCGGCCGCGCCGGTGGTGGTGAGGAAGCGGCGGCGGCCGATATGGCGTGCGGCGGCGCGTAGTTCGGGGGCGTGCTGGGGCTGACGAGCTGCGGGTGTCATCCGGTTCTCCCCTGACGATCCTGCGAATGCGTGCAGGTCGCATTCGAGTGGCCCGGGACGACAAACGCTTGGCGCGTACACAACACTCGCATGGCGGACTCATGAGTTCCGGATGGCGGACCGTCTCCTACGCTTCAGGGCTATGAATGCCAAGCAAACTGCCGAACGGCAGTCCAGGATCGCGGTCGTGACCGGTGCGGGCTCCGGGGTCGGCCGCGCGGTCACGGTGGAACTGCTGCGCGCCGGCTGGTCGGTCGCGCTGGCCGGCCGCCGGGAGGAGACGCTCCGGGAGACGGCGGCGCTGGTGCCCGAGGGCGCCTCGCTCGTCGCCCGCACCGACGTGGCACAGGAGGAGGACGTGACCGCGCTGTTCGCGGCGACCGTCGCACACTTCGGGCGGGTGGACCTGCTCTTCAACAACGCGGGCACGTTCGGGCCCGGCGGGGTGCCGGTCGAGGACCTCGCGTACAGCGCGTGGCGGCACGTGGTGGACACCAACCTCAACGGCGCGTTCCTGTGCGCGCGGGCGGCGTACCGGCAGATGAAGGAGCAGGACCCGCAGGGCGGCCGGATCATCAACAACGGTTCGATCTCGGCCCACGCGCCCCGCCCGCGCTCGGCCGCCTACACGGCCACCAAGCACGCGCTGACCGGCCTGACCAAGGCGCTGTCGCTGGACGGGCGGCCGTACCGGATCGCGGTCGGGCAGATCGACATCGGCAACGCGGCGACCGACATGACGAAGGCCATGGAGCACGGCGCCCCGCAGGCCAGCGGCGAGGTGGCGCCGGAACCGGTGATGGACGTCGCCGACGTGGCGCGCACGGTGGCGCACATGGCGGAGCTGCCACTGGAGGCGAACGTGCAGTTCGCGACGGTGCTGGCGACGACGATGCCGTACATCGGACGTGGGTGAACGGTCAACCTGCACAAACGGAGTTTTGACTTCCGCCCCATCGTGGCCGGTGGGGAGCTTATGATCGACCCTCCTCCACAGGAACTTCACACAAGGGCTTCACACTTGGAGCGTCAAGCTCCCGCCGGCCACATCTCAGGGGGGAGGGCGGCAGCCGTTCCACGGCGACCGGAGGGGGGACCCCGCGAGGGACCGCGGGGTTCGGACCGGTCGACCCTGGGACGGCTGCCGCTTTCACGAAGCCCGCGGCCCGGCGTTCACCGGCCGAGGACGGCGTCGATCTCCGCCGTCTGACGTGCGGTGAGCGGACCCTTGACCAGCGCACCCGCGTTCTCCTCGGCCTGCGCGACCGTACGGAAGCCGGGGATCGGCACCGTGTGGGAAGCACGCGCCCAGATCCACGCGAGCGCGCCCTGCGCGAGCGTGCGGCCGCCGCTGGTCAGGATCTGCCGCAGGGCGTCGACCTGGCGCGTCCACCGCGGATCGGCGCCGCTGCCGACCGCGAAGCCGGGCAGCCAGGCGGGCGGCGCGCTGCGGATGTCCCCCGCTTCGAGGGGCTGCCCTGCGGCGCGCTTGCCAGTCAGCAGTCCCATCGCCAGCGGACTGCGGTTGATGCCGGCCAGTCCCGACTCCGCGCACAGCGCGAGCATCTCGGGCGCGTCCTGGAGGACGTTGAGGCGGTGCTGCACGGCGACACAGTGCGCGCCCTCGGCGAAGACCGCGGCGCGGGCGGGGTCGTCGGTGCTCCAGCCGTAGGCCCGGATGAGCCCTTCCCGTACGAACTCCTCGCACGCCTCACGGAGTTCGGCCGCCCGGTCCGGGTCCGCGTCGGACAGGTGCAGCTGGTACAGGTCGACGTGGTCGGTCCCGAGGCGCCGCAGGGAGGCGGTCAGCGCGCGGCGCGCGTACGCCGGGGAGTCGTCGGTGCCCGTGAGGGTGCGGGTGTCCGCGTCGAAGACGTTGCCCCATTTGGTGGCGACGACGACGTCGGCGCGGCGCTTGCCGAGGGCGCGGCCGAGGACGCGCTCGCTGTGGCCGGCGCCATAGGTGTCGGCGGTGTCGAAGAAGGTGACGCCGAGGTCGAGGGCGCGGTGGATCGCCCGTACGGACTCCTCGTCGTCGACCTTGCCCCAGCCGAGCGGCTGCCCGGCGGTGTCCTGCCACTCACCGCCGACGGCCCAGCAGCCGAAGCCGAGCGCGCTGATCCCGATGCCGCCGCGTCCGAGTGTTCTGGTGTTCTCCATGCCTCAGGAGGCTAGGAGTTGGAGCGCGCTTCAGCACAAGGGATGCCCTGCGGGCGGGGGCCTGGGAAGGGGCGAGTGCTCGGGGTGGGCGCAGCCCCACACGGGCGCAGCCCCACGCGGGCGCAGCCCCACGCGGGCGCAGCGCCGCGCCTCCAAGGCGCCCGGCGCGAAACGAAGTGCCTCGCGGCGGAAAGCCCCGCTGAGGGAGAGCCCGACGCAAGAGGACCCCGACCCGGGTCGCGGCGCGCCGCGCGGCGGGAAGCCCGGCGCGCGGCGGGAAGCCCCGCGTACAGCCAGGGGGCTCGGTTCAGGCCTGCCCGGTCTCGAAACGGCTGATCCTGCCGTCGTCGTCGACGCTGAAGGACCACCGCGTGCGCATCTCGCCCCAGGTGTCGTTGCGGTAGCGGGCGATGAGGGAGCGGCCGCCGTTGGACTCGTTGTCGACGTCCATATGGCCGTGGGAGGAGAAGATCTCCCGGTCGATCCAGTCGTCGAGGTCACGGTCCGTGCCGTCGTCGGCCATGGTGGCGCCGGGCGCGAGGAGGGACAGGAAGGCCTGGCGGTCATGGGCGTTGACGGCGGAGACGAAGGCACGCACCGCCGGGTCGCTCAGCTTGGCCGTCTGAATCGTCATGCCAGCCACCCTCACACCGCCCCGGGCGGCCCGCCACCCGAACGGCTGCCCGGGAGGGCCGGGCGGGTGGCGGCCTGCGACGGTGGACGGGAGTCCACTTCTGCACCGGGAGACATCGTGACGTGCTACGACCGACGTGATCTGGGTCTGCTCCTGCTCCGGCTGGGCACCGGCGGAGTCCTGGCCGCCCACGGCGCGCAGAAGCTGTTCGGCTGGTTCGGCGGCGCCGGGATCGAGGGCACCGGGCAGTTCATGGAGTCCGTCGGATACCGGCCCGGCAAGCTGAGCGCCACGGCCTCGGGGCTCGCGGAGTGGGGCGGCGGGACCCTGCTGGCGCTGGGACTGGCCACCCCGGCGGCGGGCGCGGCCGCGGCCGGCGGCATGACGGGTGCCTGCGCGCTGCACATGCCGAACGGCTTCTTCAACGCGGAGGGCGGCTTCGAGCACCCCGCGACCCTCGGCATGGTGGCGGCCGGCCTCGCCGTCGCGGGCCCCGGCCGCCTCTCCCTCGACCACCTCCTCGGCGACCGGCTGAACCGCGGCTGGATGGTCCCGGCCGCCCTCGGTGTGGTGGCGGCCGGTGCGGCGGTGGTCGTCGGGACGCGGAACAAGCGGCTGCGGCAGGAGGCCCAACCGGACGGCCAGGAGGTGCTGTTCGAGGAGTAGCGCGGGCGGTCCTGCTAGGCGTCGACGATCCCCGCGTCGTGGGCGATCAGTCCCGCCTGGGTGCGGTTGACGCAGCCCAGCTTGTCGAGCGTGCGCGAGACGTAGCCCTTGACCGTGGCCTCGGAGAGGTGGAGCCGGGCCGCGATCCGCGCGTTGGGCAGCCCTTCGCCCAGGCCCGCGAGGACCTGCCTCTCGCGCTCGGTGAGGGAGGCGACCAGTTCCCGGGCGCGGTCGCGCGCCGAGAGGGAGTCCGTGGAGGCGGCGACGAGCCGGCGGGCGGCGGAGGGCGACAGGACGGTGTGGCCGCGCGCGGCCGTGCGGACGAGGCCGATCAGCTCCTCCGGCGGGGTGGACTTGACCAGGAAGCCGGTCGCCCCGGCCCGCAGCGCGCGCAGCACGTACCGGTCGGCGTCGAAGGTCGTCAGCACGATGATGTGGGGCGGGTCCGGAAGCCTGTTGATGTGTTCGATCGCGGTGAGGCCGTCCATGCCGGGCATGCGCAGGTCCATCAGGACGACGTCCGGGCCGCTGCGGCGGACCGCCTCGACGCCCGCGGCCCCGTCGTACGCCTCGTCGACCACCTCGACGTCCGCGGCGGACCCGAGGATGGTCCGCAGGAACCGGCACACCATCGGCTCGTCGTCGACGACCACCACACGCACCACGGGAGCCGGGGGGACCACGGGGACCACGCTCACACCACCGACTCCGCGGTCGGGACGTACGAGGGCAGCGTCGCCTCGACGCCGAACCCGCCGTCGGGGCGGGGCCCGGCGCGCAGCGTGCCGTGCAACAGCTCGATGCGTCGGCGCAGATGGGCGATGCCGAGGCCCGAGCCGGTGCCGGTCAGCGCGGCGCCGGGCCGGCCGCTCGGCGCCGTGTTGTGGACGGTGAGCCGCACCCGCGTCTCGTCGTACTCCACCCGCACGGTCACCGCGGCCCCGGGCGCGTGCTTGCGCACGTTGGTCAAGGCCTCCCGCAGCACCCGGTAGGCGGTGCGGCCGACGACCGGGGAGGCGAGCGCCGGGTCGCCCGACTCGATCAGCTCGGTCGGCGTCCCGACGGCGACCGACTCGGCGACCAGGTCGGGGAAGCCCGCCACGGAAGGCGTGCGGTCGCCGTCGGGCGCGGCGCGCAGGATGCCGACCAGGTCCCGCAGTTCGTCGAGCGCCTGGCAGCCGGCCGCGCGCAGGTCCTCCGCCGCCCGCCGGGTCGGCTCGTCGGGCGCGGTCACCCGCAGCGCCCCGGCCTGGAGCACCATCAGGCTCACCCGGTGGGTGACCACGTCGTGCATCTCGGCGGCGAGCCGGGCGCGTTCCTCGGCGCGGGCCCGCTCGGCCAGCAGATGGCGTTCCCGTTCGGCCCGCTCGGCGCGTTCGACGAGTGCGCGGACCATCCGGCGCCGGGCGTCGAAGTACAGCGCCAGCAGCGGCCCGATCGCGGTGCGCAGCAGCCCGATCGTCATGACCGTGACGGACGGCTCCCAGGGCCTCGCCACGACGAGTGTGAGGGCGGCCAGTGCCGTGTACGCCGCCGCCCTGCGCTCGCGCCGGTGGAAGAGCGGGCCGTAGGCGGCGAGCACCGTGGAGTGGGGTGCCCACACGTTGCCGTCGTGGGCGGGGGTGAGCAGGTCCGCGGGGGCGATCAGCAGCGTCACCGCCAGGGTGAACGTGCCGAGCGCGGCGACGACGGCGAGCGGGGCGGTACGGCGGAAGACGAGCGAGGCGCAGGCGAGTGCCTGCGCCCCCAGCACGGTCCAGGCGAGCGTGTCCGGCCGCTCCGGCCACCAGCCGCCGCCCGCCAGGGTCACCCCGGTGTCGGTCAGCACGAAGGCGACCGCGATCGCCACGTCCACGGCGACCCGGTGCCGGCGACGCCACGGCCCGAACCTCTTCCCGTCCACGGTGGGGCAGTCCACCGCGGCCCCCTCCCCGTGCCCGCGGCCACGCAAACGCGTCGTCCCGCGCAACCCTACGAAAGTCGTGCGCGGTCCCGCCGTCCGTCGCCCCCGAAGCCGACCGCCCGCCCTGCCGCTCCCCACGGTCCTTGCCCTGCAATGGAGTTATGGACACGACGGACACGACAGACACCACGGACGGCGGCGACCTCGCCCCGGTCCCCCGCCTCGGCCGGTACACGATCGACGCCGGCCGTTCCTCCCTCACCTTCCGCACCCGGCATCTCCTCGGCCTCCTGCCGGTGCGCGGCAGCTTCGCGATCCGCGGCGGCACGGTCGACGTCGCCGAGCCGCTCGCCGAGTCCCGGGTGCGCGCCGAGATCGACGCGGCGGGCTTCCGCACCGGCAACCCGCTGCGGGACGACGCCGTCCGGTCGGCCCGTTTCCTGGACACGGCACGCCACCCCGTGATCACGTTCGTCTCCGGCCACGTGGACCCCGCCGTGCTCTCCGGGCAGCTCACCGTGGGCGCGGTGACCGGGCCGCTGCGGCTGTCGGTCGTCCGCGTGCGGACCTCCGGCGACGCGTTCACCGTGCGGGCCACCACCACGGTCGACCGCACCGAGTTCGGCGTCACCGGCTCCCGGCTGATGACCGGACGCCTGCTGGAGCTCACGCTGGACGTCACCTGCGTCCGGGCCGACCCGAACGGCCCAGCGCGCGCCGGGGGTTGACCGGCCGCGCGCCGTCAGCCCGTCCTCGCCGCGTGGTCGCGCCCGCCGCCTGCGGTGGCGAGCCGGGAGGGCCCGGGGCACGCTGGGAAGCAGGTATGAGCGTGGCGGCGGGCCTCCTGTGCGGCGGGTCCGTGCGCGCCCGGAGGAGGCGGGTCGGACATGACGGAGACGACCGGTGCGGCGGTGCGCACCAGCGAAACCGGCGCGAACGCGCGCGGCGGCGGGACCGTCGCCGCCGGCAGCCGGGGCAGGACCACCATCGCGGACGACGTCGTGGCGAAGATCGCCGGGATGGCGGCGCGCGAGGTGCCCGGCATCCACGCCCTCGGCGGCGGCCTGGCCCGCACCATGGGCGCGGTGCGCGAGCGGGTCCCCGGCCGGCGGGCGGGCGTCACCAGCGGCGTCAAGGTCGAGGTCGGTGAGCGGCAGAGCGCCGTCGACCTCGATGTCGTCGTGGAGTACGGCCTGTCCATCACCGAGATCGCCGCCGACGTCCGTGAGAACGTCATCGCCTCGATCGAGCGGATGACGGGCCTGGAGGTCGTCGAGGTCAACATCGCCGTCGACGACGTGCACCTCCCCGACGAGGAGGACGAGGAGGAGCCCGCGGCGGGACGGGTGCGCTAGCCGTCCCTGGCGGCGGCCCTCAGACGAGCCGGCCTCGCAGTCCGCAGACCCAGGCCAGGGCGCCGTAGACACCGCGGAAGTAGTCGCGGTTGCCCACCTGGGCGGTGGGGTCCTCCAGCCGTACGACGGTGGCGTCGACCTCGGCCGTCAGCAGCTGAAGGTCCGGCACGTCGCGGACGCCCACACCGGTGATCGGCGAACGGGCCGTGCGCCCCAGCGCCCACTCCAGGGCCACCGCCTCGCCGGCGGAGAACTGCGCGCTGCCGCCGCCCTGCCGGGCCACCAGCCCGCTGAGCGCCGAGTCGACCTCACCGTACGTCCGGATGCCGATCCGCTGCTCCGACCGCGTCCTTCCGGCCACCCGCTCCATGGCATCCTCCTCATCCGTAGCCGTGCCCGTCACTCGCGTCTTCTCTGCGTCTTCTCTGCGTCTTCCCGAAGTCCGGCCGGTCGAACACGGGCGTGGACGGGCCTCCTCGGCGGATCAGCCCGCCGGGTGATCGACGCGCAGCCGCACCTGCTCCTCCAGCCGCCGCAGGCTGGCGTCCAGGGCGTCGCCCACGGCCGCCTCGCCCGGGTCGTGGCTGTCGTCGAAGAACGACAGGTGCACGGTCACCTCGTTGGCCCCGGCACCGATCCCGGCGACCTGGAGCCAGCCGGCGTAGCTCCCTTGCTCGCGGGTGCCCCATTCGAGCCGCATCTGTTCCCGCCGGGCCTGGAGCAGGGCGGCGGTGTCCTCGTCGGTGCGGTCCTCGTGCACAGTGACGGCAGGCAGGTCCTCCGCCCGCACATGCAGCTCGGCCGGCATCCAACTGTCCAGCCGCCCCACGTCGGCTGCTTCCTCAAACACCTGCTCGGGCTGGGCGGGCATGGTGCGGGAGCGTTCGTACTCGGTCATGGCGTACCGTCCCTCGGCGCGGTTCTCGTACGACGGAACTCGCCGGGTACCCATCGGTCCCGCCACCGAATCGGATCACCAGGTCACCGATGGCCCTCTCACCCGTTAGTCCGGACAGGACCACCGGGAGGGCGGAAGCACATGATCAGCACGACCAGGGGGCGCGAGTGACCGAGGTACTCCCCCGCGAGGAATGGATCAGGACCCAGCCGCAGGCGCTCATCGCCGCGTGCGTCCTGCTCTTCGACCACACCGGCCGCATCCTGCTCCTGCGCTACGCCCCCACCCAGCCGGCGGCCGGCGTGTGGTGGCTACCCGGCGGCATGCTCGACCACGGCGAGGACCCCCTGACCGCCGCACACCGCGAAACCCACGAGGAAACCGGCATCACCCTCCCCACGCCACCCACCCTGATCGGCATCGACCACCGCGCGAACGTGGGCGGCACGGGCCCGGTCCTGGACTGCTACTTCCACGGCGGCACGGTCCCCCCGGGCACCCCCATCACCCTGAGCCCCGAACACGACGCCCACACCTTCACACCCCCCGAGTCCCTGCCCCTGCACCTTCCCCCCACCGCCGTCCACACCCTGACGGCCCTCCGCACGGCCGCGGCGACGGGCACGGTCATCTGCATGAAAGAGGGAACCCCGAAGTGACACGAGCGGGAAGTACCGTTCCCTGCGGCCTCATCGCTTCAGTACCCTCTCTGAAAGCGCGTCAACTCACCGAGCACTGAGCGAGCGCTGTCGAAGTCGGCCAAGCGGGCTGCCACCGTGGCTACGGCGAGGCGCTCCGGGAGTGCGGCAGAGAACTTCAGGCCGCGTACTGCCCGGCGGTCCACGTCGGGCAGTACGAGGTTCTCGCCTACGTTCTCGCGGGCGCCGCGCCAAGCGGCGGGCGTGAGGTCTTCACGCAGGCGCAACCAGCTATCGGTGGGCCGTTGCAGGGGGTCGGTGACCGACCGGAGGGTAGCTGCCAGGGTGGCATTGGCACGGTAGCCGGCCCAGGTCCACCACCGGACGTCGGCGCCGACGCGCGTGATCAACGTGCCGCCCGGATGGACGGTGTCGGGTGCGTCAGTCTCACGCATTTCGGCCAGGCAAGCCTCTGCCCGCCGGGTGAGGGAGACGGGCGGGTCTGTGCCGAGCAGCACCTCACGCATGGCACGCGTCAGGGCGTACGACAGTCCGGCGACTCCGCCGTTCATCCACTTGGCGATTCCGCCGCCGTCGGCCGGCTCGACGAAGACGCGCTTGCGCAGCCAGTCGATGTAGGTGACCTGCCAGCTGCGTCCACCGAGCAGCAACCGCCTGGGGCCGGGGCGTTCCTCCGTCAGCACGCTCGGGTCGGTGCGGCCGATCTCCGTCCGTCCAGAGAGGACGGTGAACTGCGGAGGTGCGGTGAAGGAAGCCGTGAGTTCGATGAAGTGCCTTCTACCGAAGCGGCGTTCTGCTTCCGGACCGACGAACAGCATTCCGCCGTCGCTGTCGAGGAAGCCCTCCTCGGTGAGGAAACGCAGGATGGGAGCGGCGGACTTGTCGAAATGTGCCAGACCGTTCCACTGCCGGTCCCACAACTGATCGCCGAGCTTGTGCTGTTGCAGGGTGACCGCGAGCAGCTGTTGGGCCACTAGGTGTCGCGGCTCGGGCGGGGGGACAACTGGTTCCACCCAGCCCCGCGACCACAGCAGCAACAAGCCTGCTGCCTGCAGCAGGGTGTTCTTATGGGTGGTGAGGAACAGACAGTTCCTCACGGTCCCGGAACGGCGACCCGTACGGCCGATGCGCTGCAGGAACGAGGCGACTGAGGCCGGTGAGTCGATCTGGATGACGCGGTCGAGATCTCCGACGTCGATACCGAGTTCCAGGGTCGACGTGGAGACGATGACGCAGTCGCGCGCCTCGGCGAACGCCTGCTCGGAACGGACGCGTTCGTCGACGGAGAGCGAGGCGTGGGACAGGAAGACAGTCACCTCGCGCGCGCGGAACGCCGCGCCCAGCTCCTCGACCTGGCGGCGCGAGTCGCAGAAGACGAGCCGCTTCTCACCTCTGTGCAGCGCCGCGATGAGCTTGGCCGCGTTGTCGAGGGAGCCGACGTAGTCGAGTTCCACTTCGCCCGCAGGTCTGCTGGGCGGCTCGGGACATGCTTTCCCGGCGAGTCCGCCGGCATCCACGGTCGGCAGGTGCACTCCTGGGGCTACCACCTGACCGGTGCGGTTGCCGACGCCCGCGCCCTGCAGCCAGTGCAGCAATTCGGCCGGGTTGCCCACGGTCGCCGAGAGCCCGACGCGCTGAATGGGCCGTCCGGTGACCCGCTCCAGCCGTTCGAGCACGGCGAGCAGGTGCCATCCCCGGTCGTCCCCGGCGAACGCGTGCACCTCGTCGACGACGACAGCCCGCACACTCCCCATCAGGCGGGTGTGGTCGGTCTTGACGCCGATCAGCATCGCTTCGAGCGACTCGGGCGTGGTCAAAAGGATGTCCGGCGCCTCTGCCCGGATGCGCTGCCGTTGCGATTCCTTGGTGTCACCGTGCCAGAGCGCGGCGCGCCGCCCCAGCCACTGGGCGTAGGAGTCGACGCGGACGACCAGGTTGTTGAGAAGCGCCTTGAGCGGACACAGATACAGCACGGAAGTGCCGGTCCACCGTTGCTCGGCCATCGCCGACAGCAGGGGGAAGCAGGCCGCCTCGGTCTTGCCGCCCGCCGTCGGCGCCAGCAGTACGGCATCCTGACCCTCCATGAGCGGCGTGATCGACGCCCGCTGCAGCGGGCGCAGATCGGGCCAGCCGAGGGTGTTGACGATGTGATGCAGCACGACGGGGTCGAGTCGGTCCAGTACGTCGGCGTCCTGGTCACCCGGCTGCTTCTCGTCCGGGAGTCCCGTGTCCGCCATCAGAGCTCCAGGTCGATGTCGTCGGCCGACGCGGAGTCACCGGAGACCGTGGCGGCCAGATTCCGCTCCACATCGGTGAGTTCGTGGTCGGCGACGGTGAGCCGGTAGTGCTGTCGGGGGTCGAATTCGTCGAATTGGTCCACCCGGTCGAGCACGTCCCCGACGAGTTTCTTCAGGAACAGCCGGGGGGCGACTCCGACCTTGCCGCCCAGCGCCCCGCCGACGGCCACTGCAAGGTCGGCGACATACACGTCGTCGACGACCTTGCGCACACGCTCGGGCATCTCCGCAGCATCGGCGTACAGGTCACGGATGGTGAGGCCGAGTCCGACCAGGGACTCCTGATCGAAGCCGGGGAGCCTGATCTGCACGGCGCGCGGGTTGTCGAAGCGCGGATCAGTGGTGAAGTCGGTGGCCAAACGCTGAGCAAGCGGGGCCAGACGCTGCACCCCTTGCTGGCCGTCGTAGAAGGCAGGGGTCCCTGTGATGACCAGGTAGAGGCCGGGAAAGCGGCCCGAGTGCACCTCGTCGATGAGCTGACGAAGGGCGTTGAGCGCCTTGTCGCGGGCGTCGGAGCGGACCCGCTGGAGCGTCTCCACCTCGTCCAGAACGACGAAGAGCCCGTTGTGCCCGGAGTCGCGCAGCACGGTGAGCAGGCCCTGCAGGAAGCCGAGCGCCCCGAAGTGGTCGAGGTCCCCGCGCACCCCGGCGGACCTGCGGGCGGAGGCGGCGACGTGCGGCTGGCCGCCGAGCCACGCCAGCACCGCGGCGGCGGTCGCCTCGTCGCCGTCGGCGAGGGCGGCACGGTAGCCGCGCAGCGCGGTGGCGAAGGAAGGAGCGTGCCGGGAGACCTCGGCGAGCCGTGCGACGAGCAGCTTCTCCACTTCGCCGGGCAGCTCCTCCTCGGTCGCGCCGGCCGCGAGGGCGTCCTCCTCCAAGGCGTAGAACCAGGCGTCCACGACGGGCCGCAGCGCGCTGGGCGGAAAGCTCGAGGTGGCGAGGCGTTCGGTGAGCCGCCGGTAGACGGTCTCCAGCTTGTGGAGCGGTGTCTCATTCTCGGAGATCTGAATCTCGGCCACCGCGAAGTTCCGGCGTTTGGCTCGTTCCCCGAGCCAACGCGTGAAGAACGTCTTGCCGGACCCGTACTCACCTCGCACGGCCTTGAACACGGACCCGCCGGACTCGACGGCGTCCAGCTCGGCGTCGAGGGCCGCCTCGAACCGGTCGAGTCCCGTGGCGAGCAGATCGAGCCCGCTCTCGGGTACCGCCCCGCGGCGCAGGGCGTCGACGACGGTACGACGGCGGGCCGCGCTGACCTGCGCGGGGCGCCTGGATCCGATGGTGCTCACGAAAACAGTCTTTCACTCTCCGGGCATAGACGTACGAGAGCGGTGCGTTCCGGGCGGACACAACGGTCACCCACGGCAGCTGCCGCGCGACGCCCCAGTTCCGCGAACCGGTTGACGGTTGGCGGAATGCGCTGCTGAAATCACTCTGCGTGCAGGCGGCACGGCGGAAAGTGGAATCACATGGCGGCCCTCGACAACGTGAAACTCAAGGACGTCCTGGCGGACGTCGCCTCGGGTTCCTTACAACTGCCCGATTTCCAGCGGAACTGGAAATGGGACGACGACCGGATCAAGGCGATCATCGCGACGGTCACGCTGGACTACCCGCTGGGTGTGGTGATGACGCTGCAGACCGGCGGCGCCACCCGGTTCCGATCCCGCACTCTCACCGGCGCCCGGCCGGACGGGGATCCGGCGGCCGACCTGCTTCTGCTGGACGGGCAGCAACGCCTCACCTCGCTCTTCCAGGCATTGTGGCTTGACGCCCCGGTGGAGACCGCGGACGCCCGTGGCAAGCCCATCCAGCGGTGGTACTACGTCGACATCGCGAAGGCGGTCGGGCCGTCCTCGGACCGTGACGAGGCCGTCGTGTCCGTCCCGGCGGACAAGGTCCTCCGCGCGGACTTCAACCGCACAGTGGTGCTGGATCTGACCACCGCGGAGGGCGAGTGCGCGGCCGGCCTCTTCCCTCTGCATCTCGTCTTCGACGCCCAGCGCGTGAACCAGTGGATGATGTCGTACATCAAGGCGGACGAGCAACGGAACTGGGACCTGTGGGGCCAGTTCGACGAGGCGGTCCTCCAGCAGGTCCGCGCCTTCCAGGTACCGATGATCCGGCTGGCCGCCTCCACCTCCATGGACGCCGTCTGCGCGGTGTTCGAGCGGGTCAACACAGGCGGAGTGCCCCTGAACGTCTTCGAACTGCTCACGGCGACGTACGCTGGGGACCGCGAGTACGTGGACCGGACCGGGGACTACTACCAGCTCCCCGAGGTGTGGCGGGAGATCAAGCAGGGGCTGGCCGCCAAGTACCCGGTCTTCGGCCGTCTGGACGGCGGCGTCGAGAACGGGCTGAGCAGTATTGACTTCCTGCAGGCCATCGCCCTGGTACGCACCTGGGAGCGGAAGCAGGCGGGCACCGGGGCGACGGTGTCGTGCAAACGCCGGGACCTGCTGGACCTTCCGCTGGCCGACTTCGTCCGGCTTGCGCCGAAACTCGCCGAGGCCTTCGCCTGGGTGGGCGACTTCCTGGAACGGCAGTGCATCGTCCGGCCGAACGATTTGCCGTACAAGACACAGCTCGTGCCGCTCGCAGCCGTCCGAGCCATCCTCGACACGGCGCTGGACAGCCTGGGTGCGGAGGAGAAGACCGAGCAGTGGTACTGGTGCGGGGTTCTCGGCGAGATGTACGGCGGCTCCACCGAAACCCGCTTCACTCGTGACGTCGAGCAGCTCATCCCATGGATCGCGCAGGACGACCGGGCGCCCGACACCGTCACGGACGCCTTCTTCTTCGCCGACCGCCTCGACAGCCTCACCACCCGCAACAGCGCCGCCTACAAGGGCATCTACGCCCTGCTGGTCAAGCAGGGGGCGGTGGACTGGCACTACACGGACAGGCCGCTCAGCCCCGGCAGGCTGGACGAGTACAGCGTCAATGTCCGGCAGATCTTCCCCAAGACCTGGTTCCGGCGGGGAAACAGCCAGGGCCTGCCCACGAACTCCATCGTGAACAAGACCCCGTTGTCCTACCGCGCGGCGATGGACATGACCGGGGCACCCGCCTCCTACCTGTCCACCATGGTGGCGGCCTCCGACATGCGCCCCGAATGGTTCGATGACGTACTCTCCACCCACCTCATCGATCCGGCGGCACTCCGCGACAACGACTACGGGCGCTTCTACCGCGACCGCTCCAAGCAGTTGCAGGATCTGGTGCACGCCGCCATGGGCAAGCGGACCATGCTCCGTGACCTCGCGGAGGGCGACGCCCGATGACGACCGCACCGAGCGGCCAGGATCTCGCAGCGCTCAAGGGCAGGACCGTGCCCGTGCAGGACATTCTCGACCTGTTCCAGGTCAGGGTCCGCGACCACAGAACGGTGCACCGCATCTCGCAGGCGCTCACGGACGCCGGCCTGACGACGCTGCCGGACTTCGCCGTGTGCGGCCAGCGCAGCAATGTCGACGTGGTACCACTGGCCTCCATCCCCGCACAGGCCGACCCCGTCGACGCGGAGGAGGACGAGACGGAGGAGTCCCTGCCCTCCGCCGCCCTTCCGCAGCGTCTGCTGCTCGGGGACATTCCGTCGGCGCGGCGCGGCCTGGTGTCTGTCGGTCCCGGTACGCCCCTGGCGCAGACCACGTTCCTGATGCGCACGAAGGGCCTCGCGCAGGTCCCGGTGACCACCGGCATGGCGCAGATCCACGGGGTGGTCACCTGGGGGTCCGTCGCCAAGATGTACGAGGCCGGCAAGCACCCGACGCTGGACAACGCGATGGAGAGGGACTCCTTTCCGGTCGCCGACACCCGCCAGGAGTTCTTCTCCGCCCTGCCGGTGATCCGCGAGCACGGGTACCTCCTGGTCCGAGGCGACGACGGCTGTCTGTCGGGCATCGTCACCGCGGCGGACGTCACGGACCGCTTCGAGGGCGCGGCACGGCCCTTCTTCATCGTCGGGGAGATCGAGTCCCTGCTGCGCCGCTGCCTGGGCGCGGCACTGGACGAGGAGACCATCAAGGCCGTACAGACGAACAAGAAGGCCGAGCACCGCACCGGCCAGGTCTCCGACCTCATGTTCGGGGACTATCTGAGACTCCTGGATGGCGACCAGGCGAAGACAGCGCTGGCCGAACGCGCCGACGCCAACTGGGAAGCCCTGAAGTGGCCCAACATGCCCCGGGAACAGTTTCTCGGCCGCCTGAAACGAGTGAAGGACATCCGCAACCGGATCGCCCACTTCGACGAGAAGCCGCTTCCGCAGGAGCTGCTCGACGAGCTGACGACGTTCGCGAAGCTGCTGCGGGCGTTCGTGGCCTGAGGCGGCGGGGTGCCCCGACGTGGACGCCGGAGGCGCCCCGCATGCCGTCAGCCCGCTCAGAGGGCGAACTGCTCGCGCATCAGCGCCTCGTGGAGCCGTAGCGTGCGCCCGTCCGGCAGGGTCTCCAGCACCTGTACACCGTCGTAGTTGAGGAGCTGTCTGAGGACCGCGGCAAAGCCGTCGCCCCGGGCGGTGGGCATGCCCGCCCGCTGGGCGAGCGCGGTCACGGGCAGGGTGCCGCCCGCGTCGAGCAGGGCGGCGAGCGCCTTGCGGACCTGCTCCTGCTGCGGCTTGCGCGCAAGGCCTTCGAGCTGCACCTGATACGTCTGCGAGTCGAGCAGCGCCGTGACGAGCACCTCGGTCCGGGAGACGACGGTCGGGGTGAGCAAGGCGTCGTCTCCCCCGGCCGTCAGCGCCACATCGAACAGCGCCTCGGGCAGCGACTCAGGGTGGGGCTGCTTCTTGCGGGGTTTTGTCGCGCCCTTCTTCGGAATCGCGCCGACCGCCTGAGCCGCCCGCTCGTCCGGAACCGGCTTACCCGCCTCCTCCGGAGCCCACCAGGGTGGCCGCTGGTCCCCCAACTCCCGCCATCCCTTGGGGGGTTCCGCCCCGAACGGAAGGAAGGCTAGGACCGGGATGGTGACCTCGGCGAGGGAGGCCCCGCCGTGGTAGCCGGCTTTGAGGGCGGTGTAGCGGGAGTCCGTGTCCCAGAGCGCGACGATGGACGCGCCGGGCTCGGGCCCGACCACACGCGGGCCGGTGAGGGCGATCTCCCGTTCGCCGATCGGGCCGCCGGGCAGACGGTGCCGCGCGGACGCGGGCTCGGTGACCGCATCGACCTTCGCTCCGTGCCGATCGACGACATGGCCGTGGTCGCTGGTGACGAGAACCGCCATGCCCTGCTCCACCGCCGCTCTCAGCAGGTCGCGCAGGCCGGGTACGTCGTCGACCCGCCAGGCGCCGTCGCCGAGTTTCTGCTCCTTGGCGAGCCGGTCGTCGATGGCGTTGAGGACGACGGCGACATGGGTCCTGCCGTCGGCGAGCGCCTCCGTGAGCGCCGAGCCGAAGGTGTCGCCCGCGGTCTCGGTGCGCAGGTCGTCCTTGTGGAAGACGGCGGCCGGGGCCCCGCCCCACAGTTTCAGCGTGGGGAAGAGCCGCTTCTCGTCGGCCTGGGTCCCCTTCATCAGGGTGCCCGCGAAGAGCGAAGTGCGGGACACGGCCGTCACGGTGGGCATGGCGGCGGCCATAGCCCGCCGCAGCGGTGCGCCCTCCACGGGAAGGGGGTCGAACTCCGCCCAAGAGCGGCGCAGTTCCTCGCCGAGTTCGTTCGCTATGGCCGCGCTCATGCCGTCGAGCACGAGCAGCAGCACCCGTCGTTCCTCCCCACGCCGGACGAGCGGTCCGACCACGCGGTCGAGGAAGGTCTCCACGGTGAGCATGCGGCCCGGCTGGGTACCGGCCTGCGTCCAGGAGGCCAGGTTCGCGGCGAAGGACGCGTCGATCTGCCGGCGGCGGTCCCTGACGCGGGTGCCGAGCGTGTCGTATGCGGCCTTGAGGACGGGGTCCCGGTCGCCGCCCGCTTCGATGTGCTCCAGGGCGAGATCCACCCAGCCGGTCTCGTCGACGTGCCGCTGTATGGCGTCGGCGACGGTGGGGGCGTCGGCGGGCGGGTCGGTGGCCAGCCAGCGGGCGAGGCGCTCTCCCATGCGGGCGCGTTCGACACGGGCCGACTCCTCGGGTTCCACGGCGAGCTGATGGTCCTGCAGGAGGCGTACGGCGTCCCCGACCGCGGCCGTGTCACCCGACGCAAGGGCCTGGCCGACCGCGGTGAACCGGGCGTCGAGGCCACCGCGCAGGACGGGGCTCGCCGCGACGGCGTGTTCCGCACCGAACTGGCGGGCCAGTACGGCCGCGCGGTCCAGCACGGTGCCGGTGGTGCGGCGTGCCTCGCGGGCCTGGTCGGCTTCGCCGCCACCGGTGCGGTGTCCGGCCGCCAGCAGCCCGGTGACGTACTCCTCGGCGGTCTGGCCGAAGACGGTCACCAGGGCGTCGAGCTGTTCACCCAGTGACGGGGGCCGGTCCCCGAAGTAGCGTTCGGCGCGCCCCCGGGCCTGGTACGTCTCGGGGGCGGGGGCAGCATGCCTCCACAGGGCCGTGCACACCAGGCCGAAGGCGGCGGCGTCCGCGCCGCGTTCGGCGTCGACGAGGGCGAGCAGGGCGCGTCCAGCGAGGCCGGCCTGGTCCTCCTCACCGAGGAAGGTCGCCAGTCCGGCGCGTTCGGGGCCGCGCAGGGTGAGGAACCGTTCGGGGGCGCCGGGCCGGGTCGACCAGTGCAGCAGGGCCCCGGCGTCGAGCCGGTCGTCGCCCGGGCGGCGCGGGCCGTCCTCGGTGTCGTAGCGGCCCAGGCGCAGGCGGCGCTGGGCGAGCGCGGTCAGGGCGTACTGGCGGGACAGCCAGCCGCCGGGCACGGCGGGCCAGCCGCCGGGCGGGGTGGCGTCGAGGAGCGCCTCGGCGGCCCAGTTGACGTCCTTCAGCCGGGGGTCGATCTGCCGGGCGCCGAACGCCTCGCGGACGACGTCCCAGCTGTCGACGGTGTCGATGCGCAGCTTGTGGACGCGGGCGAGGATCGCCGGGTCGAGTTCGCCCTGTTCCCGGTCGGTGAGGACGACCAGCACGGCGGGGCCGCGGCGGCGGCCCGCCAGATGGTCGAGGACGAGTTCGTGCACCGCGAGCGGCGACGGCGCCACCGCGACACCGGCCGTGCGGCCCTCGCCCCAGGCGGGTTCGGCCGGCCCGTCCCACTGGGGCGCGGAGCGCAGCAGCACCACCCGCCGCCTGCCCCCGCCGTCACCGGTCAGGGAGGCGGCGAGGGAGGACTGCGAGGACAGGTACTGGGTGACGGTCGCGGTGTTCAGCCGGACGGCGCCCGGAGCAGCGGCGACGGTGTCCGTCATTCCACGACCTTCCAGGTGATCTCGATGGTCGCGTCGGGGTGGCGGGCGGCCAGTTCGGACAGCTCCGCCTGGAGGTCGGCGGCGGCGCGTGCCACGGTCGTACGGCGGCCACCGGCCGTTCGCGCGGAGCCGCTGCCGGAGGGGGCCGGGGCGGGAGGCTCCTGCGAGGTGTACGGGATGCGCGGGTCACTGGTCGACGTGTTCAGGGACAGGTCGTCGGCCGTGGGCTGCGGCGCGACGGGTGCGGGCGGCGGGGTGGCGGCGGCCTGGGCACGCTTCGCCAGGGCGACGACCTCGCGCTGGGTCCGGGCCAGGGCGTCGCGCAGGTCCGCGGTGCGCTGGTCGTCACGGGCGACGTTGCGCAGCGAGTCGAGCAGCGCCGCGCCCTCGGGCCCGAGTCCGGCAGCGAGGTCGAGGGTGCCCCAGGCGGCGGAGGCGACCGCTTCCGCGACACCGCGGGCCTGCTTGATGGAGGTCCCGTACCGGTCGGCACTGGTCTCGCCTAGGTCGAAGGACGCGAGGGCCTCCACGGTCTTCTTCGCCCCGGCCGCGCCCTTGCCGGCCTCCGCCGTGACGGCGTCCAGGAGTTGCAGGGAGCGCCGGGCGAGGGCGAGGCGTCCGGTGTCGGCGGTCTGGTCGAGGCCGAGGAAGGAGGCGTGGGCGTCCAGTTGGTGCACCAGGTCGGCCGCGTAGTCGCGGTGGGCGCGGGCGGCCTCGATGATCTGGCGGGCGAACTGGTTCACCATCCGGCCGCGCCGCAGCGCCGGCGCCTTCGCCCCGAAGACCGTCTCGAAGCGCTGCCGTGCGGTGTCCCAGTCGGACTCGGTGGGCAGCGGCTGGCTGCGCAGCGCGTCATGATCCTTGATCGCGGACACTTCGGGCGCGGGATCGAGGACGGTGCCGCCGCGCACCCACACCCGGTCGTCCATCTCGGCGAACGCGGCGACGACGAGCCGGGCGAGGAAGTCGGGCAGGCCGCGCGGGTCGGGCTTGTCCGTCCAGTCGGTCAGCGTGATCAGGGACAGGTCCCCGGTGACGCCCTGGGCACTGGCGAGCTGGCGAAAATGGTCGGCCCAGTAGCGGGACAGCTCGAAGTACGCCTCCTTCTGCTGCCCGAGGCGCAGGGGCCCCGCGATCCGCTGCATGAGCCTGCGGTCGGCGGCCGGTACCTCCACCCGCCCGTCACGCGCCTCGGCGGCGGCCCGGACGTGCGTGAACACCTTCTTGGTGTCGGCGGCCTTGACGGCGACACCGCTCCCGTCGGGGTCGAGGTCGGGGTGCGCCGGGTACTGGTGGGCGAGCAGCTTGCCCGCGACGTGCCGGATGCCGTCGTGCAGGCTCTGCCCGAAAGCCAGGGTGAGACCGTCCACGTCGGGCAGCGGGACAAGATGGTCCTCGAAGTCGGGTACGACGTCGGCCGGCTGCTTCTGGGCGAGCCCGTATGCCTGCTTGAAGGCACCCTTGACCTGCTTGAGCAGGGCCTCGCGCTGGGTTTCGAGGAGCCCCTTGGCGCGGCTGCGGTTGTCGGCGTTGAGGTGGCCGGCGTACTGGGTGTCGAAGCGGTGCTCGTCGGCGAGGGCCTTGTCGATGACGACGAGCCGTCGGAAGTCGGCGAAGCGCTGGGCAGACAGGTGCGCGGGCAGCCAGGCGACGACACGGGACCGCTCGCCCTGCTGGCGCTCGCCCAGCCGTTGGATACGGTTGACGTCGTCGACCGGCCCCCACTCTCCCTCGTCGAAGGGGAGGTCTATGGCGATCCGCCAGCGGCCGTCCTCCTGCGGCATCAGGTCGTGGTCGGGCAGCTCGTCCTCGTCGGCGACGTTGCCGAACACGATCTCGGCGGTGCGGGTGGTGCCGCGCCAGGTGAAGCCGAGCTGGTCGCTCAACTGCCCGTGCTCGACGCCCAGTTCCTCGGACAGCAGGCGCCGGGCGAGGGCGACCCGGTTGCCGGGGTTGTCGTTGACCTGAGCGTTGGCGATGACCGAGTCGACGTCGACGCCGGACAGCTCCAGCCGTACGCCGGGGTTGGCGTCGGTGCCGGTCTCCTTGATCTCGGGGAACCTGGCCGCCCACTCGGCGACCTTGTTCTTGATGATCCCGACCTCGGCACCCGGGATGGGCGCGAGGACCGACCCGTGGTTCAGCGCGCCGAGCCGCCGGATGGTCAGCTCGGCCAGCGAGGGCACGCTGGGCGCGAGCGCCGACAGCAGCAGGGTGCACACGAGCCGGTTGTCGCCGATGAACATGCGGCAGCGGTTGGCGCGCTGCGGGTCGGTGACGGTCTCGGGGCTGGTGCGGTACTGCCTGACGTCGTCCTCGGTGATGTCGTACGAGCTGAGGAGGTAGGGCCGCAGCTTGGTCTTGTAGAGCTTGTCGGCGGCCTCGAAGACGACCTTCAGGCTGTCGGTGAACGGCTTGTCGCCGCCCTCCGCGATCACCGGGTAGAGGTCACCTACGGGGATGAGCTGTCCGAGCCGGATCTCGTCGCGGTGGTCGGCGAGCAGCTGGCCCATCAGCTTCAGACCGGTACGGGAGCGCTGCAGCGCGGACGAGATGTGGACGAGGGTGTCCATGAACGCCGGCGAGAAGGGGTACGTCAGCCGGAACGACTCCGCGTCCGCGCCGGTCGTGCCCTTCTCCGAGCCGAGGAGGGTGTCCCAGACCTGGGTGCCGACCCGCTTGGTCTGCTCGAAGGCCGCGTCGACGAGCCGCTCCGCCTCGGCGTCCTTCGGCTTGAGGATGCGCGCGTGGGCGATCTGCGGGAGGTTGCGGTCCTCCAGAGTGATCTTGTCGAAGCGGCCGGAGGCCAGGTTCAGGGTGTCCTGGATGGAGGCTTCCGCCGCGCCGGACACCTCCTCGCCGACGAGTTCGCGCAGGTCGCGCTGGCGGGCGATGAACGACACCACGGGAATGGCACGTCGGGCGTCGCCGCCCTCCACGAAGTTCGTGATCTTGCTGGCCTCGCGGGCCACGAACTTCTGCTCGTGGATCAGGGTCGCGAGCCAGAGGATCAGCTCGTCCAGGAACAGGATCAGCCCGTCGTAGCCGAGCGACTTGGCATGCTCGGCGATGACGGACAGACCAGCGTCCAGCGAGATGAAGCCGTGCTCGTTCTCGGCGGCGTTCTGGGCAAAGCCGGGAAACAGGTTCGTTGCGGCGTCGTTGACCAGCTTGGCGCGCAGCTCGGCCGGGGTGGAGGGGTTGCGGAGGTCGAGAGGCGTGCCCCCCTCGTGGTCCTCCTCGGCGGCGAGCGCGGTGTCCAGGAGCTGCGGGGTCCAGGCGAAGCCCTCACCCCATTCGTCCGTCTCGTCGTCGCCCGCGTCACCGCCGCCCAGGCGGCGGATGACTGCCTCGTCGCCAAAGTTGGAGCGGTTGGCCCGGATGTCGGCGAAGAGGGAGTCGGTCCGGTACACCTGCGGGGTCGGGGCGTCCGGGTGCAGTTTCTTGACGTGCGTGACGTACCCGCCGAGCACCCGCTGTTCGAGGGCCTTGGCGCCGAGCATGTGGTACGGCACGAGCAGGAACTTCTTGCCGTCCGTGGTGAGCCACTCGTGCTTGGTCAGCACCGGGTCGAACTCGGTACGGGCACGGGCGGCCGAGTCGCCGCTGAGCAGCGCGTAGAGCACCGCCATGAAGTGCGACTTACCGGAACCGAACGAGCCGTGCAGGTAGGCAGCCTTGGAGCGGTGTCCGTCCAGCGAGGACTTGATGAGGGCCAGCGCCTCGTCGAAGTTCTCCAGCAGCCGCTCGGTGACGACGTAGTCCTTCAGCGCGTTCTGGGCGCCTTCGGGTGTCGTCGCCTCGGCGAGGGACAGCACGAAGTCCGAGGTGGAGATCTTCTTCTTGATGTCGATGACATCGCGGAGGAGGGGCGGCTGGGCCATTACCTGTCTCGCTCTCCTTCTGGCGACCTCGGCCGCCGCTCGTACTCGATCGTGTGGAGATGTCTGCTGCTGGTTGGCTGCCTGATCAGACCCTCGGTATGGTCGATGGTATGGCAACCAAGAAGTACACCGTGACGCTTCCCGAGGAGCTCGCCGAGGCCATCCGGGCCGAGGTCGGCCCCGGCGGCTTCAGCCGCTACGTCACGCACGCCATAGAGCGCCAGCGGGAGCGGGAGCGTCTGCACGAGGCGGTGGGGTGGTGGGAGTCCGAGTACGGGGAGATCACCGAGGCGGAACTGGCCGAGGTCGAGGCCGAGCACCGCGACCTGGAGCGGCAGCACGCCGAGCGAGCCGGCGCCTCCGAGACCGGTGAGCAGCCGCACGGTCCGAAGCGGGATGCCGCGTGACCGGAAACCGGGTCTACGTGCTCGACAGCGAGGGGCTTTCGCAGTGGGTGCGCGGCGAGCGTCGCATGGGCGCCTACCTGAAGCACGCCGACGACGCGGGTATCCCGGTCGTCACCACCTCGATGACTCTCGTCGAGGCTTACGACCCCACGCGCCACCTTCCCAAGTGGCACTGGGCGCTCTCCAAGATCCGTATCGAGCCGGTGACCGCGGAGATCGCCAAGGAGGCGACCGGTCTCCTGAAGGAGACGGGCCTGCACGGCCACAAGTACGCCATCGACGCTGCCCTCGCCGCCGTCGCCCTGCGGCAGCCCGGCCCTGTCACCGTGTTCACGTCGGACGAGGACGACATGCGCAGGCTGTGCGCCGACCGCGTGCTGGTCGTGAAGCTCTGAGCCGATCACGGCCCGTCCCCCTTCGCAGCTCGCTTCCTTCGGTGTGCCCGCGCTCCCCTTGATGCTCGGACGTGCCACGCAGGCCCGGCCCACGGGGGGCGGTTCGCCGACCCGGCCCGAGGTCGGCCACCGGTCCAGATCGTAGGGGAGAATCCCGAAATACAGGTAGGCGGCGATGCCCGCGACGTGCCACTCCGGCGGATGTCAGCACGCTGACCGTCGGCAGTCAGTAGGGCACTCGCAGCGTCAATGCTGAGGTTCCTCCAACTTGACGGCAGTGGTGTCCGCGTCGAGCTGTTCAGCGTGTGTTGCGGCGACCGGTTCCTCGTGGTCTTCCACTACTTCGCCGTCCACGACATCCCCGTCCGCCATACGGTGCGAGGGATCCGCCAGCGGCAGGCCAGCGAGGTGCTTCTTGAGTCTTTTGGCCATCGGAAGGTAGGTCGCGAAGGTGAGGGTGCCGGAGACGGCGGCACCGACGAGGGGGATGGCCTTCGAGACGCTCTTCGCGAAGGAATCCTTTGTCATCTTGACGCCGAGGTAGGCTGCGACCTTTTTGACGATGGGATAGATGAGGCCCTTGGTGAGCGCCTTCTGAGGCAGCTTCTTGGCGGCCTGCTCCGACATCATCGCCGCGACCTTCCCCACGGCGGCGTTTGCCGACTGGGTACCGAACATCACGCCGAAGAACAGCGTGAGCACCGCCATGGTCGCGTCGTCGACGTCGTCGCCCTCGTCGGAGAACAGATCGGGCCAGCTGTAGAGGTACGCGAGTTTCTGCGCGATACGCAGCATATGGCCGACATACTGAGCCAGATCGGCGGGCACGGTGGCGGGAAGAGCGAGGACACCGGGTATCCCGGCGGCGGCGGAGAGAGCACTGACCTTGGCGGTCTCGTAGCGGATCGAGTCGCCGGCCACCTTGTCGAGAACCTCGACAGATATGCCCGCCGCAGCGGGGGTCTCTTCTATCGCCTTCCGGATCTCCTCCTCCGAGCAGCGGCGAGCCAGCGCGCTCCGGAGGTACGCCTCCCTGTTGATACGCACACCCGGAAGCTTGGCTGCGCTCACCAACAACGTAGAGAAGCGCGACTCGGGGTTCTCTATCCCTTTACCCGGTTTCATGGCAGGAACTTACAGTAGCTCCGCACTCCAAGGGCCTGGTCAGACCAGCTCCGTTGAGACCTCGTTACATGAGTGACGGTGGGGTGCGGGGCGGGGCCGTCACTGTGCCGATCGCCCCTGGGCAGGCGGGATGTGCAGGGCCTTCGACAAACAGAGGTTCGCCGTGAGGCCCTGCCATCAGTGCCGCCCCTGTCAGAGCGCCGCGAACTCGACGAAGGCGGTCCACGCCGTGGGTTGTACGGTCAGGGCGACTCGGGTTGTGTCCTTGGAGTCGCGGACGTGGACCGTGTCGGGGAGGGCGGCGACCTCGACGCATTCGCCGCCCGACCCCGTGCTGTAACTGCTCTTGAACCAGGCCGGCTCAGGTACGGGCTCTATGAGCTGTTGGGCGTTCATCTCTCTCCAAGCAACTTCTCGATGAGGGTCAGCGACTCGCGCGGAGTGAGCGCTTGAGCCCGAAGGATGCCGTACTGCTCCTCGATTTCCCGCACCTGCCTCCGCTCCGTGTAGAGACGGCTGTCCTTGTACGCCTCCACGTAGGCGATCCTCTGCCCTTCGTGCGTCTCGATCAAGGTGAAGGGGCCGTCCAGCCCAGCATGCTCATCGCGCTCGATCGGCATCACCTGAATTTCCACGTTACGCCGGTGCCCGTGCAGCAGAACCTGCTCCAACTGGCCTCGCATCACGGCCTGCCCACCGAGTGGTCGCCGCAGAACGAACTCCTCGATGACAAAGCTGATGGTGGGCATCGGAGTCCGGGAGAAGATCTCCTGACGCGCCAGGCGAGCAGCGACACGCTGGTTGATGGTCTCCTCGTCCAGCAGCGGCCGCCACATGGAGAACACGGCTCGCGCGTACCCTTCCGTCTGCAACAGCCCCGGTACGGCCTTCGTCGCGTACAGGTGCAGGGCTGCCGCCTTGGCCTCCAACCTGGCCGCATCTCGAAAGAACGTTGGATACTGAGCCCGAGCCACCTCCTCCTTACTCGCGCTCAACACCCCGCTCGCGTCCAGCACTTCGTCAGCCTGGTCGATGAACCTCGGCGGCGGAATACGTCTCGCCTGCTCGAACGCCGCGATCGTCGAGGCCGAGTATCCGGTCAGCGAACCGAACCTTGCCCGGTCCAGCCCCGCTCGTTCCCGGAACAGTTTCAACTGCCGCCCGAACACACACAAGATGCCCGTCCCGACCTCGCACTCCGGCTGCTGAACCTCGTCGTCCACGCCGCGACTCCTCCCGTACAGCCACCACGGCCACCGGACTCCACCCGCCCGACACGCGGCTCGGAAACCGGTCACGCCCGATACCGCTTACAAGCGCACAGCCGACGTGTACAGCCCGTACCCGTCAGGGCATCGCTCCTGTTCAACGCTACGCAGAGTCCGCAACCGTTGACCGTATGAATGCAGCAACTCCCCCGAACGGGCATATGCCACGGCACCCCGCACCCGAACGCGAGTTCACCATGCGCTTCACTTCAACGCCGCGCGGTGCCCGCCTCGCCCGCCGACTCGTGTCGCACCGCCTGAACGACTGGGGCCACCCGTACGCGACGCCGGTCAACGAGACGCTCGCCCTCATCACGGCGGAGTTCACCGCCAACGCCGTACGCCACGGTCACGTCCCCGGCCGGGACTTCCACGTGCAACTCACCCTGACCGAGGGCACGTTCCGCATCGAGGTGACCGACACACGGGCCGAGAAACAACCCCCGTCGACTCTTCCGGCTCCCGACTCCGCATCCGAGTCCGGCCGCGGCCTGCTCCTCGTCGCTGCCCTCGCGGACGACTGGGGCGTCACCCCTCGTACGGCCGCCCCCGGCAAGACGGTCTGGGCGGAGCTGCGCGTACCGACCGGAGGCCGCCCGCACAAGCACGCGGCGACCCCCGGTCCGGCAGACTCGGCATCGGCGCACAGGCACAACACCGAGTCGTTTCCGGCTACTTCTTCACTGCGGCGCGACGACCTCGGGTTGCGGCCGGAGGCTGCCAGTTACGGAGATCGTCGTCCGTGAGTCCGTGCTCGCCCTGCTTCTGCTGGCGGTAACCGGCGAAGAAGTCCGCCGGGGAGCCGCTGTAGAGCATGTCGAACTCGTTGTGCCACTGGGACAGCCACGGCTGGAGTTCCAGCAGGCCGGCGAGGAAGGGCGTGATCTCCTCGGTGGGCAGCGCGGTGTTGGTGAAGTACGTGGCGAGGGCCTGCGCCTGTTCCCGGTGGTCCCAGCCAGCCCACCCGTACAGCTCGGGGGTGGCGGCGTTGGTCTGCCCGTAGGAGACGAAGCGCTCCTTGGGCACGTCAAGCTTGCCGCGCGCTCGCCAGTAGGAGGGGCGGAGGAAGTCGGCCGAGGTGTACTTCGGTGGCACGGGGATGGAGTCCCGGATCTTCCGCTTGGCGGGCTCGTCCGGCGCGGCATCCTCCTTACGCTGGAGGTCCCACACCTCTTCCCAGTCGGCGCGCTTCTTGAGCCCGGAGGGCTTGTAGCGCAGAGCGGAGAGGAACGGCACGTGCTCGTCGGTGATCAGCTCGGCAACGACCTTCGCGAGTTCCTTGCGGGGTGCGTAGAGCTTGGCGACGGAAACGAAGTCCTCGTCGCGGGAGAGCGCATCGATGAGGCGGGCGAGCGTGAGGATGGCGGGCTGCCCGTTCTCGTCAAACCAGAGGTCGCGGCTCTCCATCCGATCGAGCAGCCAGGACCGCAGCGCCTTCTCCTGGAGCGCGTCCCACCCTTCAGTGGCCCAGCGACGCTTGTACTCGGGCCGCTCGACCATGCCGACGGCCCGGTTCGACTCGATGGCGTCGATCCGCTTCTGGACGATCTCCCGGTAGGGGGCGGGCCAGTGGGCAGGGATTTCGGTGATGGGCTCAAACTTGTGGTTGTGATGTCCAAACCACGAGGTACTGACCTCACCGCGTTCCCTCTTTCGGGCCAGCACGATAGCGAAGGCTCGTTCGGCAGGAGCAACCGGAGGAATGTCCTCAGCGGACGCAATGATCTCCTGGTCAAGAAGGCTATAGAGAGAGTAGACCTGCCAGTCCAGTTCTTCTTGGATGGCAATCATGCGGCCACGGATGGCCTCCCACTTCTCGCGACCCTCACGTAGCGCAGTCGAAGTAGGCGCACTGTTGGAAGCGATAGAGGAGGGGCTAGTCGTCGCTAGATCCTGCGCAAGGCTGTCCAGAGCAGCTCCAAGTTCCGATGGGAACTCAGAGGGAAGCGGGAACTCCTCCAGCTTAGTTCCCGTGAACTCGAAACGATGCTCCCAAGGTTCATCAGCACCGGCTACATCTGCACCGGGGCGCCCCTTGTCATGGCTGACCTGTCTCAGCCAGAAACCAGCCGTGGAGCTGTTGAGCAGCCCGAGCAACCGCAGGTGCGCCTCCTCACTTGCCTCCTCTCGCAGCTTGATCACCGGCGCGGAACGGTTGAATACCTTTTCGCCGCGGTCCAGCACGAAGTGGTTATGCGTAGCTACAAACGCGAAGGTCAGCGACAACGGGGTGCGGTAGCGCTCGGGGACCCACCTGTACCAGGCCCACCACGGCTTCCCTTGGTCCTGCTGCGTCTTACCGTCGAAGTCCGTGGTTGAACGCAAATGACCACGCACCCTCCACAGCCATCGACCCCAAGAGCTGGCCTCTTCGTACGGCAGCGGTTTGAGATCAGCACTATAGGGAGCAATTGCACGCTCGACAGCAGCCACGTTCCAGTCGCGTACGACTTCGCCGATAATCAGCGGGCGTGCAAGCGCGGCATCGACGCCCTGCCGCCGCAGCGCAGGGGGGTCGCTGATGAAGGCATCATCCTGACCCGGGAAACTAGCGAAGCCGATATCGCGTGAGAGCTCTGAGCGCAGCCTCCCCGCGGCACTCTCCTCAATGGAGGAGTTCAGTTCCAAACCGCCGTCGGCCAGGATCCACGGCTGCTTCCCGAAGTACTTCTTTCGTTCCAAGTCATCCACAGACACCCACTGGCTCGCCGAACCAGGCTTGTCGATCTGCTCAACAATTGCCTGCCAGACCAGCCCCTTCTCAGGATTGTCCGGCGCCGACGGTTCACCCTGCACGCTGCGAACGGTCCGGATGACCGGCGTTCGCCCGTCGCCACCTCGCTGCTTTCCCACGAGAATGACCGTTGGTGTCCCATGCCCCGGAATGTAGGCTCCCGAAGTATCGATGACCTCGGTAATTTCCACCGCGTGCCCGAAGTAGCCTTCGATGAGTTGAGTCCCGAACTCGCGCTTCATAAACGAGTTCGCGGTGATCTGCCCGACCAGGCCATATCCATACCCCGCAGCATCCCCGCGCTTGGCCAGCTCAAAGAAACGCTGGGCGAATGGCACCGACAGCGCATACTTGCCCGCACACGCCGAATACAGCTCCCTATAAAGAGCATTGAGCGTCTTGTCCTTGACCGTGATGTATGGCGGGTTCCCCACCACCACGTGATAACGCCCTGACCGCAGGATGTCCGGGTACTCCTGCACGTCCTCCGTGGCGTACTTGAACTGCGCCAACTCATCCACGAAGTCCTCGTCCACCCCACCGAACAGGTTGCCCTGCTGGGAGCGACGGGATTTGATCAGCGAGTCCCCTACCGCCAGACGTACTGGCCACTCATAGTTCGCCGCCTCTGCAAGTGTCCACACCCCACTAGCCGCCATAGCGGCAACCAGCAGCCGGAACCGAGCAATAGCCACCGCGAACGGATTGATGTCCACCCCGTGCACCGAGTCGAGGGCAGCCCGCACCCGCTCATGCACATCCCGCCCCGGCTGCCCCTCCCCCCACAGCCGCACCAAGCGCCGAAACGCCCCCAGCACAAAGTGCCCCGACCCACACGTAGGGTCGATCATCTTCAGGCCCTCGTACCCGAACTCCCGCACCGCCGGATTCATCGTCCGGTCGAGGATGAACTCCTCCACGAACTCCGGCGTCTGGAGCAGCGCGTACGTCTTCCGCGCGGCCTCGCTCAGGTCCTGGTACAGGTCGCCCAGGAACCGCGTGTCCCAGCCCTCCGTGCCGTCCTCGTTCAGCGGGTCGGTGAAGTCGTGAACGAGGACGCCCGTCTCGTCCCTCCCCCGCCAGAACTCGACCAGATCCCGCGCCCCGTCATGCGACAGCGGCACCTGGTACAGCGGGTTATGCCGCTGGTCGAACAGCAAGCGCCCCGCCTGCCCCTGCCCCAGCTCCGCGAACGCCTTCTCCAGCCACCCCCGGTAAGTCGGGTCCTCGTCCGACTCCACATACGCGTCGTACCGGGACTCCGCCAGCTCGCGCCGGTCACCGTCCGGCCCCGTCAGGTAGGGCTCCGGGATCAGCCGGTTGTCCTCGCAGAACCGCACGAAGACAGTCCCCAGCACCCACGCCACCGCGACCTGTGTGACCCGCTCGTCCAGCCACGAGGTCCACGTCGCCGCCGTACGCCCCAGCTTGCGCGCCTGGTCGTATTCGGCACGCAGCCGCGCACCGACATCCCTCAGCGCCTTCACCTGGCGCCCCAGGTCGGTCTCGACCGCCTTGACCTGATGCTTCAGGTCGTTCAACAGAGCCTTGCGGTCGATCACTTCGCGTCTCCCTCGACACCACTGGCACTAGCCATACCCTCGCCGGACCCGCGATGGGCGTTGCCCACCCACGTGTCCGGAAGCTGAATCCACTCCCCCAGGCCGGCCTGGTACGGCACGGCCACCTGCCCGAGCCGGGGCTCGCGCGACGGGTCGCTCTGCGGTACCAGGAGCCACAGCCCCCGCCCGCCCCGCCGGGCCGCCGACGCCAGCCGGTCCAGGACGCCCATCGCGTCGTACCGTGCGAACGCCCCGGCCTCCGTCAGCAGCACAGGACCGGCCTCGCCACCACCACCGTTGCCCAGCAGTTCCGCGATACGGGGCTCCACCGCGCCCCACGCCGTGCGCGCGTACTCCGCGAACCGCACCGCGCCCTTGGAGCCCGGCTCGGCGGCGTCCGCCTTGAGCAGGGTCTCCCAGGTCGGCTTGGTGCCCGGCGTGACCTGCGCGTGCAGAGCCTCGAGGAACAGCTCGGTCACCGAGACCGCCTCCGCTCCCAGCCGTTCGCTGCCCAGCCCGGCCACCGCCTCGCGCACCGACCGCTGCCCGACGGTCAGCACCCGGAACCCGTCCCGGCGAGCCGACGCGAGCAGCCGTTCCTCCGCCCGCACCGCGCCAGCGAGCTGCGGGTCGTCGGCGTACCGCGTCACCGCGCCCGTACGCGTCGACTGCCGCCACGCACCTGTCGTCAAATAGCTCGACGCGTCGTCCACCCTCGTCGGCAGATAGCGCAGCACGCCCTCGCGCTCGCGCATGCTGAGCGACAGTTCGAAGCCGGCGTCGCGCAACGCCTTGGTGAGGGGGCCTCCTGTCGGCAGGTCGTGGTGCGTGCCGCCACGCCCGTCGGGAACGACCATCTCCGGGAAGCGAGCACGCACCCGCTCGTGCACGGCCTCGCCGGTCAGGCCCGGTTGCTGCCCCTCCGGCATGCCCGGGATCCAGCGGACGAGCCCGGCCTGGGTGAGGCGCAGCGCCCGGATCAGCGACAGATCGCGCGGGTAGATCTCCAGGCGTGGCGTGGCGGCGGCGTTCACGGACGCGGCCGCCGCCAGTTCCACCATGCGCCGCTCGTCCCAGTCGACCGCGCCCGGCGGCACCGTCAGCGCGCCCAGCTCGGCGAGCACGGTGGCCGCCGTCGGCAGGGTGTCCAGCTTGGCCAGCCGGTCGGCCGTCTTGCCGAGGCGGGTCGCGTACTCCAGCAGGCCCGGCGCGGTCGGGGTGTCCGGGCCGTCGTTCTCGCGTACGTCGAGCGCGAGCAGGCCGGCGCCGAGGGACTCGTCCGTCGCCTTGCGGTTCGGCTGGTGCTGGAACTCGGCTTCCTGCGGCAGCAGTTGCTCGACCTCGACGACGGCCCGTACGGCCGCCAGCGCCATCGCGCGCCGCTGCTCACGCCCCGCGAGGTGCGTGCCGCGCCGGACCGCCAAGGCGTCCGCGATCTCCACCGCCGAGGCGACCCGGCCCATGCTCACCAGCAGGTCGATGATCTCCTCGCGCAGGGCCTGGACGGCGGGCTCCGCCTTCCAGCGCTTGCGCTCGTCCTTGAGCAGCTGCGGGATGCGGCCGTGGCTCAGCCCGAGGCCGTCCGCGACGTCCTTCTGCTTCGGCCAGACGCCGATGTCCGGCAGGACCCCGTGCTCGTCGGGCAGGCGCAGCAGCAGCCTGACCATCTCTGCCTTGCTGCGGTTGGAGCCGTTGTTGTTGACGGCGGGCACGAAGACGGTGGCGAGGGTGTCGAGGCTGACGGAGCGGAGCGTACGCGGGGACAGCGCGCCCGCCGACTTGCCCGTCGCCAGCTCCCCAACGAGCGCGGACTCGGCAGCCGTCAGCTGCTCCAGCTCCTCCTTGGCCTCCGCGCGGCCCTTCGGCGTGAGCGGCGAGACGGGGATCTCGCGCAGCCGCTCGCCCCACTCGCGCTGCCGCTGCTGGACCTCGTTGCGGGTCTTGGCGCCGAGGCCGGGGGCGTTGACGAGCTTGCGGCGGCTGTAGTCGAGCAGTTCGCCGACCGTCGTGAGGCCCAGGCCGTACAGGAACGACTGGGCGGTAGGCGTGAGCCCGGAGACCGTCAGCGGAGTGTCCCGCGTGACCTCGGCGGCCAGGCGGTCGCGCTGCTGCTCGGCGGTCTCCGGCTCGGCGTCAGCGATCCCCCCGGCGGGCAGCCCCTCTTCAGTGGCCGCAGTGGTCGTGGCGGCCGGGTGGCGGGAACGGTGGCTGGACGGGACGGTCTGCGAGGCGTCGAGGAAGACCTTGCGCCAGGCGTCCCGCATCGGCTTCAGCTCGGGGAAGCGAGTGGCCGCGTCGCGGTGCAGGGCCTTCTGGAAGAAGGCGACGAGCCCGTCCCGGACGGCCGGGTCGAAGGCCTCGGCCGCGATCGTCGGGTACGGCCACTCCTTCGCGTCGGTCATGCGGGGCAGGACGCTGCCGTCGCCCCACTTGGGCAGCTCGCCGGAGGCCATCTGGTGCAGGGTGACGGCGACGGCGTACCGCTCGGCGTGCGAGTCGTACGAGCCGCGGGTGATGACGTCGACGAAGGGGTCGAGGTAGCCGTCGGTGCCCGCGTTGGTGCTGCTCGCCGGGTAGCCGGCGAGGGAGAAGTCGATGAGGACGAGTTCGCGGGTGCGGTTGGGGCGGATACGGATGGCGATGTTGTCGGGCTTGATGTCGCGGTGCCAGACGCCTTCGCCCTCGAGGAAGTCGACGGCGCCGAAGAGGTAGTCGCCGTACGCCTCGAGCTGGTCGACCTGGAGGCGGCCGTTCTCGCGGAGCTGGCGGGCGACGGTCTCCTCGCGGCGGCGCGGGCGTGCGCCGCCCTCGGTGCCCGGTCCGCCGTCGTCGCGCTCGTCACCGACGTACTCCAAGGCAAGGACGGTACGGCCGCCGAGGTGCAGCGGCTCGGGCTCGACGAGGCGGATGATGCCGGAGTGGGGGCGCAAGCGCCCCATGGCCTCGGCCTCGCGGGCGAGGATCTCGCTCCGGCTGTCGGAGAGGGCTACCTTCAGCACGGCCAGCGGGCGGGTCCTGCGGGCTTCGGCCTCAAGGTCGCGGACGAGGAAGGCGCGGCTGGTGGAGCCGGTGCCGAGGCGGCGGCGGATCTCCCACCGGTCGGCGAGCACGTCACCGGCGACGGCCTCCAGCGGGTCCTTGTCGGCGACGGTGTCGTCGTCCTCGTCGCCCGGCGCCTCCGTGGCGGTGGCCGCCTGGGCCGGGGCGGTGAGGGAGTCCTCGACGACTTCCAGCAGCTCGAGGAACTCGTCCACGCTGGAGAGACGCTGGCCGGGCCGGTAGGCGGTGGCCGCCTGCACCAGCTCGTCCACATCCTCCGACAGGCCGTCCACCAGGGAGCTGGGGCGCAGGCCCTCCCCCGCCTCCAGGCGGGCCAGCAGTTCGGCCTGGCTGGCGGCCGGGGCCTTGCCGGTGACCAGCAGGTAGGTGAGGACGCCGAGCCCGTACACGTCGAGGTGGACCGGGTCGGGCTTGACGGCGGTCAGCTCGGGGGCGAGGTAGGCGTCGGCGTCGTCGGCCACGTGCTGGGCGGACAGAGCGGTCGGCGCGAAGCGGGTCATGCCCTGGCCCTGGGAGGAGTCGCCGCTGCGCTGGGTGGCGATCTGCCAGTCGGAGATCTGCAGGTGCGGGGTGAGCCAGGCGGCCTCCTCCCCCACGGCCCGGCCCTTCCTGCCGCGCGGCCGGGGGACGACGAGCACGGAGCGGGCGGCGAGCGCCCGGTGGTGGATGCGGCTGGAGTGCGCGGAGCGCATGGTCTCGGCGAGCTGGCGGACCAGCGCCATCCGGCCGAGGATGTCCAGCTTCTCGCCGTACTGGACCAGGTACTCGTCCAGCTTCAGGGTGTCCGGGTGGTAGTCGAAGATCAGCGCGGGGCCGGCGGTGTGCCCGGAGGGGAAGTACTGCTTGAGTTCGACCACGCCGGGGTGCTTGAAACGGCCCAGCACCGCGGCCTCGCGCCGGGCGGCGTTCTCGACGGACTGGCGCAGGGAGGCGTCGGAGCCGCGCTCGCTGAGGTAGATGCGGACGCGGGCCGCCTCGGGCAGGTCGCTGTGGCGGGCGAGGTAGTCCGCCCAGGTGGGACCGGAGTCGAAGGACTTCCGCTCCAGCTCGTACGGGCCGACCTTGTACTGCGCGTCGCTCTTGCGGATGCCGATGTTCTTGAGGGCCGCCTCGATCTCGCGCGAGCCGATCGCGGTGATGCGGCGCCGCTCGTCACGCGGGGGCTGCTTGAGCATCTCGACCAGCTGGTGGACGGTGTACACGCCGTTCTGGTCGTGGGCGGGCAGGCGTACGCGGAGGCTGTTGTCCGTGAAGCAGACGGCCTCGGCGACCCAGACCCGCTTGTTGCCGGGCAGCGCGAGCAGGCCGGCCAGCTCCTTGGCCTTGCGGTTCACCAGGTGCAGCGGGTTGCCGTGCGTACGGCGGCGGCCACCGGGAGTGGTCTGCACCCAGGTGCCGTTCTCGGAGGCGACCGAGCCGTGCCAGTCCTTCAGCTCGATCATGCAGACACCGCCGGGGGTCACGACCAGCAGGTCGACCTCGCGGACGTGGCCCGTGTTCGCGGTGAAGGTGAAGTTCGACCACGCACGCCACGGATCGGAGTCCGGCAGCTTCTCCCGGACCGCGTCCAGGCCACGGCGTTCGTGATCGAACTCGGACTCGGTGACCGTGACCCACCGGCCTTCCCGCATGCCTGTTCCCCGCTCCTCGTGTCCCTCGAGGTGGCCTCAGCCCAAGGTCAGCCCCCTGGCGCAGATCTTAGTGGGTGCCAGCGACATGAGAAGAGTTCGTGAAGAGCGGGACTACAGGACATTCACCTCACATAGCGAAATACTTTGAGCCGATTTATCTCTCTTGCCCGGAAAAGAAGTCTGTGTGGCAAGCAATGGACTCGACCCAGGCATTCAGAGGCACCGCGAGCCGAGCCGCCCTTGCCGCTTCAAGCACTTCGAGCGTCGCCGAGTGCACTCGCGCCGACACTCCCTCCTCCACACCCCATTACCGCGCCAGTCGCAGCAGATCCTTGCGCTTGCACCCCCATGCGCAACACGAGTGAGGGCGCAGGCGGGCCGGCAGTGAGACAACAGGCAGGCACGCGGCAGCACTTGTCATACCTACCTACTAATGTCCTCGACATGGGACTTGGAGATATCACGCGCGCAGGCGTGCTGGCTGCAGTCGCGGAGTGTCGGGGCTTGGGACGCGAAACGTTTTGCCGCCGTTACGGCTTCGGCAGGGCATTGACATACGTCTTGGTCGTAGACGGAGACAGCTACGACTCTAAGGCCATAGCCGGCGTAGCTCATCTGTACTCAGTCGGAACTCTGCTGTCGGCCGACGACTTCAGCGGAGGTGCACGCACAGTGGCACACCGTCTGCGAGCACTTGGCTTCACCGTGGAGGACGGAAGCACCGCTGCGGACCGCCCGCAGCAGGCAGAGCCGCAGATACTCCTCCAGCCTCGCGGCGGGGCTCGGCTTCGAGGGGCACAGAACTTCGCCAAGTCGGTGCACCAGGGCATCCGAATCTCGGACATCCAGGATGTGCTCGGTGACCAGGCGACCATACTGAATGCCCTGTATCCAGACGGAATCGCTCGCTTGTGGGGGGCCACTCCCACCGCGCAAGCCAACAACGAAAAAGTACGAGCACTGCGAGATCGTCGCGTCGGTGACGATGTGTATTTCTACACGGCGAACCATTTCTTCGCTCGCGCACGCATTCTCCACCTGTTCACCAGCTCGCCCGTGGCACGGAGGGTCTGGGGAGCCGACAGTGACAACGCCACTTGGGAACACATCATGGCTCTGGGTGACGTCGAGGAATTTCCCACTCCTGTCCTCGCAGCGCCCGTGCTGCGCCAGATGAACGTTCCAGCACCTCTGTGGAGCCTTACGCTGCGGTCCCCCGAGAGCTACCGCAGCGTTCTCCCACTCCTACCGGCGAAGAGCAGGCCGGTGGTTCCGTCACTGCGGACGCCGCCCTCAGCCACAGCTGACCGGCTAACCGCAGAGGGTCTGCTGGAGCGGCTCGGATCCCTCCGTACTCATCGTCAACCAGGAAGCAAAACGCCCAGCCGCCACCAGCCATTGGCCCTGCTGTGGGCGATATCCCGGATCTCCGTGGACAGGCCACGCCTGACACCGTGGGCCCTCTTCCGGACGGAGGTGAGTCCGCTTCTCGCCGAGTTCGGACTCCCCGGTTCCAAAGTCACCCCCGAGTACCCCTTCTGGCACCTGCGTGGCAGCGACCTCTGGGAGGTGCACGGAATGGAGCGTGACGCCGGTACTGCCCCCGGAACCGGCGCCCTCGACACGCACCAGCCCGTCGCCGGCCTGACCCACACAAGCGCTGAGTTGCTGAGGGACCCCCTTATCCGCCTGCGGGCCGTGATCAAGCTGTGCAGCACGTACTTTGACGGTGTCGACCAGCGTGAGTTGCTGAATCGGGTAGGCCTCGCCGGATATGCCACGGCTGATGGCCTGGTCGACGAGGAGCCCGACGGCAAAGAGGGTGCCGCTGGGACCGAGCGTGCGACCGGTCCAGCCGCACGACGGACGCGCACCTCCTCACAGCTTGTTCGCGACGCCGCGATCGCCACGCGGGTCAAGGAGCTGCACGGCCACGCCTGCCAGATCTGCGAGACACGTCTGCAGTACAAGCGCAGACCGTACAGCGAGGCCGCTCACATACGTGGTCTCGGAACGCCTCACGACGGTCCGGACGAACTACCGAACCTGCTCTGCCTGTGCGCCAATCACCACGTCCTCTTCGACGGGCTCGAAATCTACGTCGATGTCGATGGCGTCGTGAGGCAAACGCACGGGGATGAATCAGTGGGACGGCTTCGTCAGCGCAACGGTCATCCCATAGACGAAGCACACCTGGACTACCACCGGGCTCTGTGCGAACTCAGCAGGATCACGCGGGGCTGAGCAGGTCACACGACCGTGCCGCTCTGCCACCCTCAACGGCCATCAGAGGTGAGCCACTCCATGCGCCGAGCCCAGCAGGACCGGGCGCGTCAGACCGACACAGCCTGTCGTGTCGCTCCACCCGCCAACTTTCGCAGCTTCTCCCGCGTCTCGGGATCCGTCGCGTACACAACCGTGCCCACCATGCCCCGGGTCAGGAGCACCTTGTAGGTGTTGCGGATCAAGCGGTCCACGTCGGCGTCAGAGGTGGACCGCTTGAAGACGGGGTCCTTCGACGCTGCCCGGTCGGTCACCCAACGATCCTCGCGCCAGATCAGGTCGGGTCCGATGATCACGCCGGACCAGTCGTACTCGAAACCTTGGGCGGTGTAGACGCAGCCGACCTGGCCGAAGCCCGCCGGGTCGGTGGCCCACAGGGCGGCCGGGGGCGCGCCGGAGACTGAGCGGTCACCGCGCAGGTTCCAGGGGCGCTCCCAGTCGCCGATGACGACGTCGGACGAGAGCGGGTCGCCGGGCTTGGGTTCCGGGGACCAGGGCCAGCAGTAGCCCGCGGAGATACGGGCGCCGTAGCCCTGGGCCCGACGGGCTTCCAGGAAGGATTCCAACTCCTGCGGACTATCGGCGATCAGCAACTGCATACGGTCGTCGGGCTCCCACACGACCGGCCCGCCAGTCTCCAGGCCGAGGAGGCGGACCACCCAGCGCAGGTAGGCGTCACTGCCACCACAGCGGAACTGGCTGTCCAGCGGAACGACACTGCAGGGAATGTCGCGCTTCGCCGCGGCCGCCTTGATCTCCGCCACGGTGCCCATCTCACCGGGGCGCACGACCTGATGCTCGTCCAGGAAGAAGACGGGCACGTAGGCGACGTCGATGAGTTCGTCGATCTGTGCCCTTCCGGTTCGGTTCTCGGCGCGCGTGTAGCGGTTGGCCGAGGTCTCGCGGATGCGGTGCGCCTCGTCGCAGATCAGGGCACCCAGGCTGTTCTTCTCCGCCGTCATGAAGCTGTTGAAGTACTTGAACAGGTCCTGGACTTCCCGCTTGCGGGCCCCGGCGACCTTCCTCATCGTCTTCGTGAACGACTGCGAGCCGGTGGCGTGCAGAGCCGGAACCCCGCGCCGGTAGAGCTCGCCGAGCAGTTGGAGAGCGATCACGCTCTTGCCGGTGCCGGGGCCTCCCGTGACGATGACGGCCTCCTTGCGATCGCCGCGCTTCACCTTCTCCACCGCGTTGAGCACCATGCGGTACGCGACCTGCTGCTCATCCAGGAGGACGAACTGTGTGCGCTCGCGCACCTCCTCAGCGGCCACGGACATGAGCTGCCTCGACGGCACCGTGGCTCCTGCGTGGAGTTCGTCCGCCGCCCGGGCCCCGGGGTGCTTGTCGCTCAGCCTCGTACGAAGGTGGTCGAGGAGAGCCCCGCGGCGTTCCGCGGTGAAGAGCAGGCCTTTGCAGTCACGCTCGATCTCCCGGAGCCCGGCCACGCCGAACTCGGTGGCGTTGTGCAGGTATGCCACTCCGGCCACCCGGTGCCCATGTTCGGACACCGCCCCGTTGAAGTTGACCAGGTACTCGCAGTAGCGGCGCACCTGCTCGACGGGGTTGAGGACGGGATGGGCATAGGCGTCGACGTGACAGAGGGAGGGGTCGCCCTCATGGGGCAGCGCCTGGCTCCACTGCTTCAGTTCCACCACGACGTAGGACGGCTCTCCCGTGACCGGGTGCACTCCGGCGAGCACGACATCAGCGCGCTTGCTGTTCAGCGGGAGGGAGTACTCCAGCATGACCTCCACGTCGCCCAGCCCGGCGTCGCTGAGCACGGCGGCCAGGACGGGGATGCTGCGCTCCCAAGAACGCGCCTCAGAAGCGCCGGGCCGATAGCCGTGCGTGTGGACGAAATTGTCGGTGAGGTGCAGGAACAGCGAACCGTCGAGTGCCATGACGGCGACCGTTTTCGCGGACGCGCGGAACAGCAAGGACTCCCCCAGGCAGCACGAAAGGACTCGTGCGGGTGGGGGCATGTCCTTCGAGACTCCACCGAGGTGGAGCGGAAGCCCGTCGGGCCGCGTTGACGATGTGCTTGAGGGTACCTGGCGGTACTGACAGTCGTCCCGGTGGTCACATTGGCGGCAGCGGACGCCGTGCCTGGTCGCAAGGGAGCCTGGTCGACGGCGATCAGTACCCCGTCGCGACCCTGCAGCGCCCGACCTGGACATCGGACCGCTTGTCTATGTGGTCGACGACGCAGACCGCACCAGCGCGCGGCAGGTTCAGATCCGTGAGCAGCACGGATCCCCACGAACATCGCACAGCGCGGTCTCACCCTACCGGCTCAGCGGACTCAAGACGATTAGGAGCGCTCGGCGGGCATCAGGCCGCCCTCCGACTCGACCAAGTCCCCCGCAGTGATCAACACGTCGATGTCGCCAGTCAGCGCGTCCCGGATATCGGCGCCGAGTCGCGCCCACCCGAAGAAGCGAGCGGCTTCCCGTAGCAGGTCCTCACGGTGCACACCCGGTCCTTCGTCGACCACATTTCTGAGCACGAGCTGCCGCTCCACCGCGGGAACCTCCGCCACTCGTCGGGCGCACCGCTCCGTAGGGGTGCGGGCGAAATCCGTCTCGTGGCCGGGCCTGTCGTAAGCCGTACCGACGTGGACGATCTTTCCTTGCTTGAGCAGGCGGCGAAGCGCCCGGTCGATGCGGTCGCGAACCACCTGGCCGGCTCGTCCGAGGCCCCACGCGAGACGGACTCGGGTGTAGATCACCTCCTTCTCGACGGGCCCTTCCACCTCGACCACACACAGCGCCACGTCCGCGACCACGTCGAGGGCATCGGGGTCCTGCAACTCCGCGCCCCACATGCCCCGCTGGTTGCTCGACCTGTCACGAACCTCTGCCAACAGGTCGAGGTCAACATCCTGGTAGGGACGACTCCAGGGCGCGGGGCCGGCGTCCACTGTCACGAACTCCACGCGCGGAGTTGCCAGACCAGCCGCTGCTTCTGCAGGCTCGCCGCTTCCTGTGCTCTTGGGACAGCCCACAACCTCGGCCGTACTGCCACCATTCCCTTGATTGCCGCCATTACCGTCCACCCCGATGGGCGACGCCACTCGCACCGCGTGCGGATCCTCCGCACACGCCGCCTCGACCGCGGACCGCAGCCGCGCCATCGCATCCCGGCGGTTCCGGTACCAGTCCGTACCCCAGATTCGGTGCAGCCTCCAACCCAGGTCGCGAAGGACCGCTTCCCTGAGCCGGTCACGGTCCCGAGCCGCCCGCGAAGAGTGATACATGGCACCGTCGCACTCGATGCCCAGCGCGTACGTGCCGGTCGCGCCCGGGTGCCGTACCGCCATGTCGATGCGGAAGCCAGCGACACCCACCTGTGGCTGGACCGCATATCCCCAGCCGCGCAGGACGTCGATGACCTCCTCTTCGAAGGGACTCTCCGGAGCCGCTTCCGGATCGGCGGCCTCCGTCTGCAGGATTGCAGGACCGTGTTGGGCGTACTGCAAGTACCGCTTGAGGTGCTGCACGCTTTTGTTGACACTGTCCGGCAGATCGCCTCCGTGGAAGGAAGCGACGACCTCCATGCGGCGCCGGGCGCGGGTCACGGCCACGTTGAGGCGTCGCCAGCCGCCCTCCCTGTTGATGGGGCCGAATGTCGAAAGCAGCTTGCCCCGGTGGTCGGGACCGTAGCCGATGGAGAGGATGATCACGTCGCGCTCATCGCCCTGAACGGTTTCGAGGTTCTTAATGAAGAAACCGTCGAGCCGGCCCTCGGTGAAGTGGTGGTCGAGGTCCGGGCGGACCGCCCTGGCCTTCTGCACTGCCTCCTCGATTGCCTCCGCCTGCGCCTTCGACAGCGTGACCACGCCGAGCGTTTGCTGGGGGCGGGTGTCGAAGTGGTGGATGACGCGCTGGGCAACCTTCGTGGCCTCGACGGGGTTGTTGCTTTTCCCGCCGCGGTCATAGACGCCGTCCGCCTTGATGAACTCCACACCGATGTCCGGGCCCTGTTCCAGGGCGCCAGGGAACGTGATCATGGAGTTGTCGTAGAAGTCGTTGTTGCTGAAGGCGATCAGATTCTCGTGCCGGCTGCGGTAGTGCCAGCGCAGGGGCAGCCCGTGCAGGACTCCGCTGGCCTTGCACAAGTCGAGAATGGACTCGAAGCCGTCGGTGGCGTCCTCGTCCCACTCATCGCCGTCGTCGCTGTCGTCGGCGGCGGTGAAGAACGAGGTCGGCGGCAGCTGCTTCTGGTCACCCGCCACGACGAGGGCCCTGCCCCGATAGACAGAGTTCACCGCGTCCTGGGGCAGCACCTGGGACGCCTCATCGAAGACGACGACGTCGAACTCAAAGTCGCATGGCAGGAACTGGCTTACCGTCAATGGACTCATCATGAAACAGGGCTTGACCAGTCGAACGACGTCGCGGGTCTGCTGCAGCAGATGCCGCACGGGCATGTGACGACGCTGTTTCTCCGACTCTCGGCGGATCACGGCGGCCTGGCCCACCGATGTCCGGCGAGGGCGGCGGGAGTTGCACGCGGCAATGACCTCGGCGTGTGCCGCCGCCACCAGGTCCCGGTCCGCCCGCTGGAAGCGCTCCACCAGCTGGTCACGTTCCGCGGCCCGCATCGGCTTCAGCCGCTGGTCGACAGCAAGTTGGTGCTCCACCCACGCGGTGAGCACGGCACGTTCCATCGCGGAGGGGAAGTCCTCGGCGGAAACCTCGCGGCGTGCGAGCTGGTCGGGCAGCCCGTCGAGATGGTAACGGCGTAGCAGGGTCAGCGCGTCGGCACAGCTGGTCCACGCCTCCGGGCCGTAGGGGTCGCGATCGAGGCGGGACAGGACGGATTGCGCCGTGGTGAGAGATTCGGCGAGTTCACGTCGCAGCTCCTCAGCCCGCTCAGGCTCGAAGTAGCCGGCGAGCGTCTTGCGTTGACAGCTCCAGTCGTCGGCACGGGCCGCGACGGACGGATCGGCTGACGCGGCCAGCATCAACAGGGCCGCCGTTTGCGACAGGGGCGCGGAGTGGCCGCCATGTGCGGTACGACGGACCTTCTGAGCCCAGTCAAGGGCACTCAGAATGTCGTCGCGGTCTGTCTCGGTGCCCTGGTAAAGGGTGCCGAGAAGGCTTCGGTACGTGGCGTCGTTCTCCGCGAAAGAGGACTCGGCAGCGCGGGCGGAAGCGACGGCGGCCACCGCTTCCCTGGCGCGTGACAGGATGAGGCCCGTCTCGTCGCCCATGACGCGAGCGGTCGAGCGCATGAGGTCGGCCGCGTCCTCGAAGGGCTCCACGTGGGCGCGGAGCCAGCTAGCCGCCCGTTCCAGGGGGCGGGCGACGAGTGCCGTGCCGACCGCCGCAACGTGGGGCTGCCCGGTGTACTCCTGCCATAGGTCCAAGTCACGTCGGATCTGGTCGGTCTGCGCGAGGAGTTCCCGCGGTTCGGGCCGACCGTCGGCGAGTAGCTCGACGAGGCTCGTCCGGCGCGCTGGTTCCGTGAGCGTGTCGAGTGCAAGGCGGGAGATCAGCTGGGCGGAGTCCAGGGCGGCTCGCAAAGCCTCGGTGTGGAGGTGCCCTTCCGGGACGTACCGGCCCAGCAATCCGCGCTGCTCCTCCGTGATGTGCGGGCCCGGTTGCCGTCGCATCAGGTCAAGGCCTCGGCGCAGCAGCTGCCCCATGGACTCGTAGCCCGTCACGCCGTTGGGCGCTGCGTCGTGCAGGTCGTCCGCCTGCGTGTCGAGGCCCCGGTACCAGGGGCCGAGAAGGCTGCGGTCGGTTACGGCCTGAGCGGCGAACGCGGCGGTCTCCTTCTGTGCCGCGTGCGCGGCCGTGACCGCCGTGCGCGCAGAGACGAGTGTGTGCTCGGAACCGGGGCCACTGTCCCGGCGACCGACCGAGGCCACGGTGTCCAGCAGCGCGACGGTCTGCCGCAATGGGGCGTGGTGGGCGAGCAGCCAGCGGGCGGCTTCGGCGAGCGGCTGCTTGGTGAGGTCGGCCGCATGCGGTGCCAGCGACGGGCTGTCCAAAGCCCGTCGCCACGTGGCGAGAGCGCTGCGCAGCGCCGTTCCCTGCTCGACAAGCGCGGCTTGCGGCTCTCGGCCGTCGGCCAAGTGAGCGGCAAGCAGACTCCGGCGGTACGGGTCGGCGACGGTTTCCGGCGCCAGTACATGGACCGCTTCCGCGTGCGCCAGCGCCTTGCGCAGTGCCGGGACGTCGGGCAACGCTGTGCCCCGATAGCGGCCGATCAGCTCGGCGTGGGTCGTGGTCAGCGACCGTAGCTTCCGGTAAGCGGCACACCAGGCGTCGGCGAGTGGCAATTTGTCGTACAGCTCGCCGCGCCACGAGCCGACGTGCGTCAGCAGGGCCACGAGCTTCCGGTCGGCCCGGACGCCGCTGGACAGGATGGCGGCCAGCCCCTGGCGGCCTTGCATAAGCCGGTGGACTGCCTCGGGCAGTTCGGGTGTGGAGACGACTTCGGGCAGGAAGGTGTCGCGCGCCGCCGCCTCCGCGGCGGCGAGGTCTTCGGCGGCCGAGGAGATCTCCGCGACAGCTGCCTGGACACCGGGAAGTGCCCGGGGATCGAGCCATGCTCCGAGCATGCGGTCGGAGGCTGTGGCCAGCTCCACGAGCGTGGCCAGGTCCTCTGCCTCGGACGTCGCCTTAGGCCGGTCACACCCGAGTCGCTCGGCCACCAAGTCGGCGCGCTCGGCGGCCATCTCAAGGGTGTCGGTGAGCGTGTCGAATCGCTCGGCCAGCTCCTCGGCTTCGCGGCAGGTCAACGACGCGATGTCGACGCCAGGCGGTTCCAGTGCAGCGAGGGCCTGCTCGTTGGCCGGCCGCTCGGCGCTCACTTCCCGACGCAGACCGGCCCACCCCGGGCCCGCATGGTCCGTCGCGAGGGCTTGGGCGGAGATTACTCCGTCCCGTCGTGTGAAGAAGTCTCTCAGCGCGTCGGCAGCGGCCCCGACCGCCGCCTCCTCAGCCCGCGCAGGGCCGTCAGGAACCAGCCACTGCTCGGGAGGGCGGTGTTCGGTGCCGGCCACGGCGATCACGTCGCACAGATGACGTGCTTCCTCCAGGCCGCCGGGCGTCCTGAGCCCAGTGATGTGGCTGACACCGGTGAGACATTGCAGAGTCCGCTCCAGCACACCAGCGGTCGCCTCGAACTCCCCGGCCAGCTGTCGCGCTCGCTCCTCCGTGAGTCCGGCGAGGTCGAGGCCGCGCGGCACCATCACCGAGAGCGCCTTCTCGGCTTCCCCCGGTTCAGCCGTCAGCCTGGTGGACAGCTCCTGCCAACGCTCGCCCACCGCTGCGCGGGCGGCAGCGCTCGTACGCTGCGCTTTGCGTAGTTCCGCCAGGAAGGCGTCGGCCCGGTCGTCCACCTCGTCGGCAAAGGCTTCCGTGGTCAGCCACGCTTCCGGTACGGGACTCCGCGCGTCGAGCAGCCTCAGGAGCGCGATCAGTCGGTCGATCCCGCTCTGGTCCGTGACGGGCACTGCCCCGGGCGCGAGATCTCGGTAGCGGTCTACCGCCGTCGTGAGCGCGTCCCGCGCCGCCTGCGCCTGCTCCAGCACAGGACGTGGATGCGGCAGGCCGGCTCGCAGGTCACGCCAGGGGAACGACGGATCGGCGACGGCATCCCAAGCCTCAGAGATGGCTCTCGTCGCCTCTACGATCAGGCGCAGGTCCTCGGCACTGAGCGTCTCGGCGCGAAACATCGCGCTTGCACCCGTGGGGGTGTCGTCGCCATGACTCAGATAGGCCACCGGCGCCTCGGACAGTCGGCCGACCCGACCGAGCACGTCGTGCAGGGTCCGTCCGAGCGGGTCGCGGACCTCATTCATCGCTGCGGCGTAGGCGCTGAGCGCGAGGCGCAGTTCCCTGGCCTCAGCCAGGGTCTGCTGTGACAGTTGGGGTGCCCGCGGCTCCTGCGCGAGAGCCCGACCCAGTTCCTGGGCCACTGCTTTGCGGCTGGTGTTGTGACTGTGGAGGGCCAGGGCGTACGAGTCGAGTCCGACCGACTTCAGCCGGTCGAGGACGACGTCGAGGGCCGCCGCCTTCTCACTTACGAACAGCACACTGCGGCCCGCGTGCATCAGACCGGCGATCATGTTCGTGATCGTCTGGCTCTTGCCTGTGCCGGGCGGGCCGTCCAGGACGAACGACTGTCCGGCCACGGCCGCGGCAACGGCCTGACGCTGCGAGGCGTCGGCGTCAAGCACAAGTGGACTGTCCTCGGGCGGGCTCAGTTCGTCGATCCGGTCGAGCTCGATCTCCTCGAAATCGAAACGGTCGGAGGCGAGTCCGGAGTTCGTGCCGAGAGCCATCGCCCGTACGAGGTCACTACCGAGGACGCGGTCCTCGTTGTCCAGCAGGTCCTGGTACATCGACTCCTTGTGGGAGGCGAAGAGTGCGAGCACCACACGGTCGGAGATCTGCCATCCGGCCTTACCCGCCACCGCGCGAGCCGCGGCGGCGAGCACCGCTTCCAAGTCCGAAGGGTCCTGTTCGGCGACCGGGGTCCAGTCGATATGGAATTGCTGCAGCTTCACTTTCAGGGCCGGGTTGAGGCGCGGTTCCTCGTCGTCGCTCGCCCTGAGGCGGATCCGGCCATTGCGCGCGCGCTCAATGACCACCGGCATCAGGACCAGGGGGGCGTCGCTGCCCGTCTCAGCTCCGTCCTCGCGCCAGCGGAGCATGCCGACAGCAAGGTTGAGGGTCCACAGGCCATAGTCGTTGAAGACCTGCGTCGCTTTGGCGCGCAGGCTGTTCAACGCGCGCACGAGGGCGGGCGCGGTGGTCTTCTGGGTGACGATTCCGTCGGTGCGGTCGCTCTGCTTTGCGAGGACCACATCGCCGGGTCGCATCTGTTCACCGGCCTCCGACTCCCCATCCGGGAGCGGCGCGAAGTCCCAGCCACGGGTCAGGCCTTCGACGAGTTCCCGCGCGGAGGGGGTCGTGATCTCCAGTGTCGCCGACTTGGTGTGGCGGAAATTGAGCAGCCGGTTGCGGCCGCTCAGGTCCACGAGAGAAGTGCGCCAGCTCTCAAGCATCGCCCTGAGGCGGTCGAGTTCCTGGCTTCCTCCGAAGTCGCCCGAGTTCGTCACGCCGGCCCCTGATGTTGTCGCTTCTGGGCCAACGGAGCACCGACGTTGCTGGCAGTCCCCACTGCCTTCAACGCATAGCGAGGCCATGGACGTTCCTTCAGTCCTGGTGGCCGCGCAAGTCCCGCTGGTCCCCCCTGGATGCGAATCCTACGGTCAGCACACCAATGCGTGAAGCGCTAACTACGGAACGAGGTTCGTGGAGCTCAGGAAGCCTCGGTGTGCCGGCCCACAGCTCCCGTCGAAACAGCTAAGGGACCACATCCCACCCCCGACGGCTGGTATACGACCTGCCAGTCCCCCCGGAGCTCGGTCGGACTGCTCTTGGTACTGGCGCGGCGTTCCTCCACCCGCCCTGGGCGGTGACCGCGAACGGCGGTCGGCGCGGCGAGGCGCACCTCATCGGGGACGAGCGCGGCCCAGCTGCCGTCCACTGCATCTCCGAGTTCCCCCGGCGCAGGCCTCCGGCGGCTCGGAGAACGGTGTTTAGCCTCATTGACGAACCCCAGCTCCACTCAGCCGCGCCGAAGAGACCTGGTGGACCGGCACGACTGCCAACGCCGAGGATCCCGCTGGGCCATGACCAATCCCGCCGCCAGCAGATACAGCACCATGATCCAAGGGCTGCCACGAACGGCGAGCTCCGAGGCCTGCTCATGCACTCAGTGGCGCATGAGGGGCTTTCCGCCGTCCAAGGCGAGGCCGCAGATGACGACAGACGAGTCGGGCTGTACGCCGGGTTCTGTTCCCCCGGGTCCTCGCGGGCCCGGAGGCGACGGCCATCCATCTAGGGCCGGTGTTGCCACCGGCCTCGTGCGGTCTACCCGCGGACTCGGGCGGGCAGCCCTCGAATGTCCGCGCAGGGACACCGGGGTGTCCCCTCTTGACCTTGCTCCGGGTGGGGTTTACCTAGCTGCCCAGGTCACCCTGGGCACTGGTGGTCTCTTACACCACCGTTTCACCCTTACCCAGCGCCTGAGCACTGGGCGGTCTGCTTTCTGTGGCACTGTCCCGCGGGTCACCCCGGGTGGCCGTTAGCCACCACCCTGCCCTGTGGAGCCCGGACGTTCCTCGGGGAGATCCGAAAACCTCCACGCGGCCGTCCGCCCGGCTCGTCTGCCGTGTCGACCATGGTACCGGGCGAGGGGTCACAGGAAGTCCACGGTCTCCAGGTCGAAGGCGAAGGGGGCGGGGAGAGGGAGCGGTTTTCCGAGGGGGCGGGTGAGGTGCTCCCGGTAGTCGCCCTTCTCCGGCGTGCTGAACAGGGTGATCGCGGAGTCGTCGCGGTCGAGCAGGAGGTAGAGGGGGATGCCGCCGCGGGCGTAGCAGCGACGCTTGGACTCGCGGTCCGCCTTGGGCTTGGTGGACGTGACCTCCAGGACCATGGCTACGCCGTCGCAGGGCATCCAGGGGTCGGCGCCCCGGAAGAGGCGCCGTTCTCGGGGGGCGATCGTGCCGTCCGGGATGACGTGGTCCCGCGGTGAGCCTTCCGCGTTCCGCAGCTTCAGGCCCTTGTTCCCGGAGAACTGGATCTCCGTCCCTGACCGACGGTGCAGCTGGCCCACGATGTCGCTGATGCAGTGTTCGTGGTGCCCGTCGGGCACGGGCGTGATGACCAGCTCCCCCTCGATGAGCTCCGCCCTGAGCCCCTCCGGGGTCTCCAGGTCCACGAACCAGTCCAGCAGGATTCCCTGCGTGATCGGATCCATTGCCACCGTGACGACGCCCTTCTCCTTCGGTCGTCCGTCAGCGTGGGGCAGCGGCTGGTCACCGCGCCGGGGATCTCCGACCGTTCCCTCGATCGGGTTCGCTTGACCTTGTCGCAACGTCAACGTCTCTACTGGACCCATGCGGATCGGAGAACTCGCCGCTGCTGTCGGCGTCACCACGCGGACCGTGCGGCACTACCACCATCTGGGGCTGTTGCCCGAACCCGAGCGGCTGGCGAACGGGTATCGGGACTACACGCTGCGGCACGCCGTCGTGCTGGCGCGGATCCGGCGGCTGACGGAGCTGGGGCTGGGGCTGGCCGAGGTGCGGGACGTGCTCGCCGAGGACGCGGGGCGGGATCTGAGTGAGGTGCTGGAGGAGCTGGACGCGGATCTCGCGCGGCAGGAGGCGGCGCTCCGGGAGCGCCGGGAACGGTTGAAAGCCTTGCTCGACGTGGCGGAGCTGCCCGTCGAGGGGCCGGTCTCACCCGAGCTGGCGGAGCTGTTCGCGGGGCTGGCGCCCGCCTCCGACTCCCCGATGGCCGCCAAGGACCGGGAGATCTTCGCGCTGCTGGAGACCGCGGCCGGCCCGGAGGAGCGGGAGCGGCTGCTGGCCGCCGTCGGGGGCGCGCTGACCGGGCCCGACGCCGTCGCGCGGGCCCACGAGGCGTACGCCCTGCTCGACGCGCTCGCCGAGGCCGCGACCGACGACCCGCGGGTGGAGGAGGCGGCGCGCGCGCTCGCGGGGCTGATGCCACCCGAGCTGGTCGCCGCGGAACCCGTCGAGCACGAGCACAGCTTCCTGCGTGCCATGTACGCCGACCTCGCCCCGGCCCAGGCGGAGGCCATCCGCCAGGCGCTGCGGCTCGCCTCCGGAGAACGACGGTGAAGGCCGCGAGAGCGGCGTACCGGCTCGTGTGGCATGAGGTGCACCTCTACGTGTGCCTGGTGCTGTGGGTGGCCCGGCGGCGGCAGGGCGTCGGTGGCGGGCGGGCCTTCGGCTACGCGAGCGGGCAGAGCGCGCTGATGATGGGGTTCGCGTTCGTGTGCGTGGTCGAGACCGTCGTCATGTCCGTCCTGCTGTCCCGGTGGCCGGCCGTGCACCACGTGGTGCTGGTCCTGGACGTGTACACCGTGCTGTTCGTCATCGGTCTGCACGCCGCGTCCGTCGTACGGCCGCACGTGCTGGAGGCGGACGCCCTGCGGGTCCGCAAGGCCGCCCATCTCGACCTGCGGATACCGCTGGAGCGGATCGCCGCCGTCCGGCGTGAGCTGCGCCTGACGCACGAGAAGGCCGACGGCGTGCTCGACGTCGAGATCGGCGGGCAGACGACGGTCACGCTGGAGCTCGCCGAGCCCGTCACCTACCTGACCTTCCTCGGGCGGCGGCGGGAGGTGCGCCTGGTGCGCGTGTACACGGACGAGGCGGACGCCCTCGTCGGGGCGGTCACCCGGGCGCTCAGCGGCGAGGACAGCAGGCCGTACCCTGGCGCGGAGGTCTAGAGAAGGAGAATCCGTGCTGGTCCTGCTGCCGCCCTCGGAGGGGAAGGCGTCCTCCGGCCGGGGCGCACCGCTCAAGCTGGCGTCGCTCGCGCTGCCCGAGCTGAACCCCGCTCGGGAGGCCGTCCTCGACGAACTGGTCGAGCTGTGCGCCGGCGACGAGGACAAGGCGCGCGAGGTGCTGGGGCTGAGCGAGGGGCTGCGCGGCGAGGTCGCCAAGAACACCGGACTGCGCACCCACGGGGCCCGGCCGGCCGGGGAGATCTACACGGGCGTGCTGTACGACGCCCTGGGCCTGGACTCGCTGGACGCGGCCGCCAAGCGGCGTGCCGCGCGCTCCCTGCTGGTGTTCTCGGGGCTGTGGGGCGCGGTCCGGGTGACGGACCGGATCCCCTCGTACCGCTGCGCGATGGGGGTGAGGCTGCCCGGGCTGGGGGCGCTGGGCACGCACTGGCGTACGGCGATGGCCGCCGCGTTGCCCGAGGCGGCGGGGAACGGGCTGGTGCTGGACCTGCGGTCGTCGGCGTACGCGGCGGCGTGGCGGCCGAAGGGCGAGGTCGCGGGGCGGACGGCGACGGTACGGGTGCTGCACGCGCCGACGCGCAAGGTGGTCAGCCACTTCAACAAGGCGACCAAGGGGCGGATCGTACGCAGTCTGCTGACGGCGGGGACGGCGCCGAAGGGGCCTGCGGAACTGGTGGAGGCGTTGCGCGACCTCGGATACGTGGTGGAAGCCGCGGCACCTGCGGGGGCGGGGCGGCCCTGGTCGCTGGACGTGCTGGTGGACGAGATCCACTGAGCCGCACCGTACGGGTTGCAGCATGCGCAACGGGCTTTGCGCATGCTGCATGCGCCGGGCACGATGTGGCGCATGACCGACTCCGTGACCGACTCCGTGCTCGATCTCGCTCCCGTCGTCCCCGTGGTCGTCCTCCAGGACGCCGCCGACGCCGTACCGCTCGCGCGGGCGCTCGTCGCCGGGGGGCTGCCGGCGATCGAGGTGACCCTGCGGACACCGGTCGCGCTCGACGCGATCCGGGCGATCGGCGGGGCGGTGCCGGACGCGGTGGTCGGGGCCGGGACGGTGATCACGCCGGGTCAGGTCGAGGACGCCGTGGCCGCCGGGGCGCGCTTTCTGGTGAGCCCGGGCTGGACCGACGTACTGCTGGAGGCGATGCGGCGGTCCGGGGTGCCGTATCTGCCGGGGGTGTCGACCACGTCCGAGGTGGTGGCGTTGCTGGAGCGCGGGGTGCGGGAGATGAAGTTCTTCCCCGCGGCCGCCGCGGGGGGTACGGCGTATCTGAAGTCGCTTGCCGGGCCGTTGCCGCAGGCGCGCTTCTGCCCGACCGGCGGGATCGGCCTCGCGTCCGCGCCGGAGTATCTGGCGTTGCCGAACGTCGGCTGCGTGGGCGGGAGTTGGATGGTCCCGGCGGACGCGGTCGCGGCGCGGGACTGGGCGCGGATCGAGGAGCTGGCCCGGGAGGCCGCCGCGCTCAGCGCAGGTGCGACGTGTCGTTGAAGAGGCGGACGCTGGCGTTGCCGTCGGCGTAGTACGCCACGACCGACAGGGACGCCGCCGAGAGTTCCATCCGGAACAGGGACTCGGGCGGGGCGCCGAGGGCGAGGCGTACGAGGGTCTTGATCGGGGTGACGTGCGTGACGAGCAGGACCGTGCGGCCGGCGTACGCCGCGATCAGCTTGTCGCGGGTCGCGGCGATCCGGGTGGCGGTCGCCGCGAAGCTCTCGCCGCCGCCGGTGGGTTCGGCGTCCGGCGAGGCCAGCCAGGCGCTCAAATCGTCGGGGTGACGTTGGTGCACCTCGGCGAAGGTGAGGCCCTCCCAGGCGCCGAAGTCGGTCTCCCGCAGCCCGTCGTCCACGCCGACCTCCAGGCCGAGGCGGGCGGCGACGATGCCGGCGGTCTCGCGGGTCCGCGTGAGCGGTGAGGCGACGACGGCCTGGATCGTCCCGCGCCGCGCCAGCGCGAGGGCCACGCGCTCGGCCTGTTCCCGGCCGATGCCGGAGAGCGAGGGGTCGCTGCCGCCGCTGCCCGAGAAGCGCTTCTCCGGCGTGAGAGGCGTCTCGCCGTGCCGCAGCAGCACGAACGTCGCGGGGGCGCCCATGTCGGGAGCGCCCCAACCGGCCTGCGGCGACGCCACGTTCCGCGCGGCGTTCACCTCGGCGTCGGCCGGAGCGGAGGAGTCGGGGGACCTGCCGGAGACCGGGTCACCCGCCCCCGCGGCACGGGGACTTGAGGACACCTCGCCGGACGTGCCCTCGACCCGCTCGCCGGAGGAGTCAACGGCCCGAGGCGCCACAGCCACCCGCCCCGCCACCGGCCAAGCACCCTGCTCAGCCGTCGAAGGAACCACGGCCTCCTCGGCGGAGGAAGCAACCGCCCCCGCCGGCGCCGCCCCAGCGGCCCGCCCCTCGACGGACGGGACAACGGCCCGAGGCCCCGCAGCCACCCGCCCCGTCACCGGCGCCGGGGGAACCCCCTGCCCAGCCGCTGAAGAATCCCCAGCCCCCTCGACGGAGGAGGCAACCGTCCCCGCCCCCGGTGAAGTGTCGCGCCCCGCCAGTGCCGCCCTGGCCCTGGCCGCTCCCGCCGCCGCGTCCCCGGGCGGCCCCTCGGGCTCGGGGACGGCCGCCTCGGGAGGTGACCCAGGGACAACCCCCGTCGGGGAAGGGGTCCAGACCTCTCCCCGCCCGCCCGCGTCCATCGCCTCGTTGGCCAGGCGGTCCGCCTGCTTGTTCCGTTCGCGCGGGATCCACTCGTAGCTCACCCGCCCCGCCGGGAAGACCCGCCCCGCCTCCATGGCCAGCGGCTTCATGTCGGGGTGCTTGATCTTCCAGCGGCCGGACATCTGCTCCACGACCAGCTTGGAGTCCATCCGGACGTGCACCGTCGCGGCCGGGTCGAGGGCGCGGGCGGCGCGCAGGCCGGCCAGCAGCCCCCGGTACTCGGCGACGTTGTTCGTGACGACGCCCAGGTACTCCGCCGTCTCCGCCAGCGTCCGGCCCGTCACCGCGTCGAGCACCACGGCGCCGTAGCCCGCGGGCCCCGGGTTGCCCCGGGAACCGCCGTCCGCCTCGACGATGAACTCCCGCACCGCGACGGCCCCTTACAGCCCCGACTCGGACGTGCGCACCAGGATGCGGCGGCAGTTCTCGCACCGCACCACCGTGTCCGGCGCCGCCTTGCGGATCTCGCTCAGCTCGGTGATGGCCAGCTCCTGGCGGCAGCCCTGGCAGGTCCGCTGGTAGAGCTTGGCCGCGCCGATGCCGCCCTGCTGCGCGCGCAGCTTGTCGTAGAGCCCGAGCAGGTCCGCCGGGACCGAGCCCGAGATGACCTCGCGCTCCTTCGTCACCGACGCCACCTCGCCGTCGATCTCCTCGAACGCGGCGTCCCGGCGCGCGGTCGCGTCGTCGATCTTCCCCTGCACGGAGCCGACCCGCTCGGTCAGCTCGGCGACCCGCTCCTGCGCGGACTCGCGGCGCTCCATGACCTCCAGCACGACGTCCTCCAGGTCGCCCTGCCGCTTGGCGAGCGAGGCGATCTCGCGCTGGAGGTTCTCCAGGTCCTTCGGGGAGGTCACCGAGCCGGAGTCGAGGCGCTGCTGGTCGCGGACGGCGCGCTGGCGCACCTGGTCGACGTCCTGTTCGGCCTTGGTCTGCTCGCGGCCGCAGTCGCTCTCCTCGGTCTGCGCGGCCACGAGCAGGTCGCGCAGCTGGACGAGGTCCTTGGACAGCGACTCGATCTCGGCGTGCTCGGGCAGCGACTTCCGCCGGTGCGCGAGCTGCTGGAGGCGGACGTCGAGGTCCTGGACGTCGAGGAGTCGGATCTGGTCGGCGGGCGCGGCGTTCAGTTGGGGGCTCCAGGAGTGTGCGTCGGGTTGGACGCCGCGTGGGCGGTCCAGGGGTCGGTGACCGTCTTCGAGACGTGGACCCGCAGGTCCCAGCCGTGACGGTCGGAGATCTCGTCGAGCTGGGCGGCCGCCAGCTCGCACCAGGGCCACTCGGTGGCCCAGTGCGCCGCGTCGAGCAGCGCGAGGGAACCGTGGGCGCGGTCCGCGACGAACTCGGAGACCGGGTGGTGGCGCAGGTCCGCGGTGAGGAAGGCGTCCGCCCCGGCCGCCCGTACGGCGTCGAACAGGCCGTCGCCGGAGCCGCCGCTGACGGCGACCGTGCGGACCTGCGCCTCGGGGTCGCCGGCCACGCGGATGCCCTGCGCGGTGGCGGGCAGCCGCTCGGCGGCGAGCGCGGCGAGGGCGCGGACGGTCAGCGGGTGGTCCAGTTCGCAGACGCGGCCGAGTCCGCGGCGCCCCTCGGGGTCGTTCGGGTCCGGCACCAGGGGCCGTACGACCCGCAGGTCCAGCGCCCCGGCGAGCGCGTCGCTGACGCCGGGGTCGGCGCTGTCGGCGTTGGTGTGGGCGACGTGCAGGGCGATGTCGTTCTTGATGAGCGTGTGCACGACGCGGCCCTTGAAGTGGTCCGCCGCGACCGTGGTCGTGCCGCGCAGATAGAGCGGGTGGTGGGTGACCAGCAGGTCGGCGCCGAGGTTCACCGCCTCGTCCACGGTCTCCTGCACCGGGTCGACCGCGAACAGCACCCGGGTGACGTCCTGCCCGGGATCGCCCACGACCGTGCCGACCGCGTCCCAGGACTCGGCCCACTCGGCGGGCCACAGGTTCTCCAGCGCGGCGATGACTTCAGACAGACGGGGCACGGGACAAAGGCTACCTGCCCGTTCTGCGCCGTTGAACCTGTGGCGCCGCCCCCGCCACGCTCAGCACACCCGTCCCCGTTCCCTCAGTCGAACCGCCGGACGGCCACCCTTATGTGTGAAGCGCCCGTCGGCCGGTGCCCCGCCTGTGCGTACGAAAACTAGCGTCGTCGCTGGAGGTGACCGAAAGATGACTGCCTGTGTTGTCGAGGCCACGGCCGGGAACGAGGACACGCCCTCCCGGCAGCCGGGCTGCGTGATCACGACGGACGGCACGTACGCCGCACGCCTCACCGTCAGCGGCGACTCCTGGTTCCCGGAGCGCTGGACGCTGGACGGACCCGAGCCCTACGCCGTACCGCTGCCCGGCAACCAGCCGGAGGAACCCGGCACCGAGGTGCAGCCGATGAGCGACGGCCGGGTGCTGATCCACCGTCTCGCCGCCGGCCGGCACGCCTTCTCGCTGCTCTACCCGACCGGCCCCGGCACCGGCGAGCTCCCGCTCGGGGCCGTCGAGTGCCCCGCCCCGGACACCCGGCTGCGGCTGCTGCCGCCGGCGCCGGGCGGCGACATGGCGTACGCCCTCGCCGTCGGCCCGCACTCCAGCACCGTGTGGCTGGTCGCGGGCGGCGCCTTCGGGCCGGAACACGTCGCGCAGGTCCCCGGGCGCTGCTCCGGCGGCGTGTGGCTGGACGCGTCGGGGCGGATGCTGGCCCTGGACCGGGAGTACGACGGCCGGACCAAGACGGTCGTGGTGGACCTCGGGCGGGGCGGCGAGGTGTCGCCGCTGCTCCAGATCGCCGCCGACAGCGACGACCGACTGCTGCTCGCCGACGCCGACAGCGGACTGCTCCTCATCGGTTCCGACGCGCCCTGCCCCGGTGCGGGGCCCCGGCTGGGCTGGGGGGTGCTGGGCAGCACGCTGCCGGTGCGGTTCCCCGACTGCCTGCGGTCGGCCGAGGAGTGCGCGGTGACACCGTTCGCGATCCAGCCGGGGCAGGTACTGACGCCGGAGAGCTGCGGCGTGGCGCTGCGCATCGACGGCCCGGACGGCAGCTGGGTGGGGGTGTGGCGGCCGGCCGAGCGCCGGGTGCGGCATCTTCCGGCGCCGCAGGGCTGGCTGGCCGGGACCGGCCTGTGGACCAGGGAGGGTGTGCTGCGGCTGCCGTACGCCACCGAGGGGGCGGCGTGCGGGGTGGCCGAGTGGTCGGTGCCCCGCGAGGCCCCGCATACGACCGGGGGCGGCGGTCCGCGGGCGGGGGGATCGGGGGACACGAGCCCGGAGGATTCGGTTCCGGACGGCGCGGCTTCAGCGGCTCTGCGCGCCGCGGAGCCGTCGGAACCGGGTCCTCCGGAGCCCGCGGCGCCGCGTCCGGTGCCGCTTCAGCAGGCACCGTTGGGTGGCCGTATGGCAAGTAGGTAACGAAGTAGTGCCGGTTGGCGTGTGCGCCTGGATCGGTCCCGAGGTGTCCTGGTTACACTCGCCCGGCTGTGAGCAGAAGATCATGTCGACGGGGTGAATTCTTCCGATGAGAGACGCCAGTACGTCCCAGCCGCTGCCCGACGCCGAGGACTCCACCGGCCACGGCCGGCACCGGGGTCCGGTCTCGACGCACGACACCGAGTCGGCCCCTCGCGGCCGGCATCGCAAGCCGGTGGAGCAGCAGAGCGAGTCGGCGGCCTGACGGTACGTCAATCAGCTGGACGAGAGGCCCCGTTCACCGCCACGGTGAGCGGGGCTTCAGCGTTCCCGCGCTATGCGCGCCGCAGTCCCAGCACCTCCACCGCGGCGAACGTCTCCCCCTGTTCCCGCTCGGCGAAGTGCGCGGAGAGCAGCGTGTCCAGTTCGTCGTACGTGAAGGTGTCCTGCTTGCTGTCGAACTTCGCCCCCACCCGCGGCCGTTCGACGACCGCGACCATGCCGCCGTGCACGACGAGGACCTGCCCGGTGATCCGTCCGGCGGCCGGCGCCGACAGATAGCCGACGAGCGGGGCGACGTGCTCAGGGGCCAGCGGGTCGAGGCCGGAGGCGGGGACGTCGGTGAACACGTCCTCGGTCATCCGGGTCCGGGCCCGCGGGCAGATGGCGTTGGCCGTGACGCCGTACTTCCCGAGGGCGTGCGCGGTGGACGTGGTGAGCCCCACGATGCCGCCCTTGGCCGCCGCGTAGTTGGGCTGTCCCGCGGAGCCCGCGAGGAACGCCTCCGAGGAGGTGTTCACGATCCGCCCGTACACGGTCCCGCCCGCCGCCTTGGCGCGCTCCCGCCAGTGCGCGGCGGCGAAGCGGGTGGTGTTGAAGTGGCCCTTGAGGTGGACCCGTATCACCGCGTCCCACTCGTCCTCCGTCATGGAGAAGACCATGCGGTCGCGCAGGATGCCCGCGTTGTTGACCAGGATGTCGAGGGTGCCGAACTCCTCGACGGCCAGGGCGACGAGCGCCGCCGCCTGGCGGTGGTCGGCCACGTCCCCGGTATGGGCGACGGCCGTGCCGCCCGCCGCGCGGATCTCGGCGACCGTCTCCTCTGCGGGGCCGGCCGAGGCCCGTCCCGTGCCGTCCCGGCCGGGCTGCCCGTGGTCGTTGACGACCACGGCCGCGCCGAGCCGGGCCAGTTCCAGCGCCTCGGCCCGGCCGAGCCCGCGCCCGGCGCCGGTGACGATCGCGGTCAGCCCCTCAAGTGGCGTTGTCATAGGACCCCTTCGGTGAGCTACGACCCCTTCGGCGTGGCGCTTCAGATCTCGATGCAGGTGCGCAGGGAGGTGCCCGTGCGCATCTGGTCGAGGGCCTCGTTGATCTCGGCGAGCTGCACCCGGTGGGTGATCAGGCCGGCGAGGTCGATCCGGCCCGCCCGCCACAGCGCGATCGTCCGCTCGTAGGAGCGCAGCACGTCGCCGCCGCCGTACAGGGACGGCAGGATCCGCTTCTCGTCGAAGAACAGCTCGAACATGTTGAGCTGGAGGACGTCGTCCATGGCGCCCGCCCCGACGACGACCAGGGTGCCGCCGCGCCGGGTGGTCTCGTAGGCCGTGCGGGCGGTGGCCGACTTCCCGACGACCTCGAAGACGTAGTCGAAGCCCTCGCCGGCCGTGACCTGCTGCTTGGCGTCGGCGAGTTCGTCCGGCGCGACGGCTCGGGTGGCGCCGAACCGCAGCGCGGCCTCCCGGCGGCCGGCGACCGGGTCGACGGCGACGATCTCCGCGGCGCCCTTCAGCCGCGCGCCCTGGATCGCGGAGATGCCCACGCCTCCGCAGCCGATGACGGCGACGGACGCGCCGGCCTCGACGTCGGCGGTGTTGAGGGCGGCCCCGAGGCCGGTGGTGACCCCGCAGCCGATGAGGGCGGCGATGTCGTAGGGCACGTCGTCGGGGATGGGGACCGCGCAGCGGGCGTCGACGACGACCTCCTCGGCGAAGGTGCCGGTCCCGGCGAAGCCGAAGAGGTCCGTGCCGGGACGCCGGTAGTTGGGGGTGCCCGCGTTCATGAAGCCGGCCAGGCACAGCTGGGTCTGGCCGCGTCCGCAGGCGGCGCAGGCGCCACAGGCGGGCAGCCAGCAGACGACGACCCGGTCGCCGGGCTTCAGGGCGGTGACCCCGTCACCGACCTCCGTGATCTCCCCCGCGCCCTCGTGTCCCGGCACGAAGGGCGCGGGCTGCGGCAGCACCCCGCTCATCGCGGACAGGTCCGAGTGGCACAGCCCCGTGGCGCGCACCCGGATCCTCACCTTGCCCGGGCCGAAGCCCACCGTCTCGACGTCGTCGAGTATCTCCAGCTTCTCCTGGCCGATCTCGTGCAGTACGGCTGCGCGCATGGTGCGGCTCCCCTCGAGAGGCGTTCACGTGTGCTGGACGACGGTGTCGGCCAGGACCGGCGCGTCGTCCCGTTCGACCGAGCTGACGGCGACGCGTACGGCGCCCTCCTGCCGCCACATGCGGATGCGCAGGGTCTCGCCCGGGTACACCACGCCCGCGAACCGGGTGGCGTAGGCGCGCACCCGGGTCACGTCGCCGCCGAGCAGCGTGTCCACGACGGCCTTGAGCGTCATGCCGTAGGTGCACAGCCCGTGCAGGATGGGCCGCTCGAAGCCGGCGACCTTGGCGAACTCGGGGTCGGCGTGCAGCGGGTTCCAGTCCCCGCTGAGGCGGTAGAGCAGTGCCTGGTCCTCGCGGACGGTCCGCTCCACGGTCCGCTCGGGCTCTCCGGCGGGCGGGTCGAGGCGGCTGGACGGCCCGCGGTCGCCGCCGAAGCCGCCCTCTCCGCGCAGGAAGATCTGCGCGTCGTTGGTCCACAGCGGGCCCTGCGGGTCGGCGACCTCGGTGCGCAGGACGAGGACGGCGGCCTTGCCCTTGTCGTACACGCCGGCGATGCGTGAGGTGGCGGTCGCGGTGCCGGTCGCCGGGATCGGCCGGTGCACCTGGAGCGTCTGGCCACCGTGCAGGACACGGGCCAGGTCGACCTCGACGCCCGGCATGGACAGCCCGCTGATCACGCCGGGGGCGCCCGAGCCGGCGACGGTGGCGAAGCTCGGCAGGACGTGCAGGCGGGATTCCAGGGTGTAGCGCAGTTCGTCGGGGTCGGTGGCCGGGAGGCCGGCACCGATGCCGAGGTGGTAGAGCAGGACGTCCTTCGCGGTCCAGACGATCTCGCCGGTCCGGGGTTCGGCGGCGAGGGCCTTGGCTGCGTCGATGGGCATGGGGCTCCTGAATGCTCACGGGGCTGGGAACCTCGGTGCGACCGTCCGCACCGTCGGCCGCACCGAGGTCGTCACGGGGCCGTGAAACCCGCCCGTTCTAGAACGCGTTCCAGTACGGCGACCCTCTGTATAGCCGAGCCGGTCGGAGTTGGGAAGGCTCCTGACGGTATGTCAGGTGAGCTTTGTTCATGTCTTCGCGCAGGCGGCGGCCGCACCCTGCGCCTACGCTGGCTCCGTGAACGAGATGCCCCGTGACCATCGGCCCGCCAAGTCCATCAGGGTGCTGCTCGCCGGGGACGGGGCGCTGAGCGGCGGAGGGCTCGCCGCCCTGCTCGGCCTGGTGGACGACATCCAGGTGGTCGCCCAGGTGCCGACCGGGGACGACCTGTTGGACGCGGCCCTCGTCCACCGTCCCGACGTCGCCCTCCTCGACGTCGAACTCCCCGGCATCACCGGGCCGGACGCCGCGGCGGCCCTGCGCCGGCAGGTGCCCGACTGCCGCGTGCTCCTGCTCACCACCTACGCCCGCCCCGGCCTGCTGGAGCGCACCCTGGCGTCGGGCGCCGCCGGCCTCCTCGTCAAGGACGGCCCCCTGGAGGACCTGACGACGTCCATCCGCCGCGCCCTCACCGGCGAAACGGTCATCGACCCGACACTCGCCGAGGCCGCCACGACCCCGCCGGAGCCGAGCCCGCCCGCCGTCTGACCCGGGTGGGGCGGTGGCGCCGAGACCGCAACACCGTCCGTCGTCCGACCCGGGTGAGGCGGTTAAGGCCGGACGGTCGACGACTCCGGCGTTATGACCGACGCCCTTGACGCCTCGCCGTCGGCATGACACGCGTCGGCATGACACGCGTCGGCCACCTCGCCCGGCGGGCAGCCGTCACGCCCCCGCAGCCGCCAGCCCCCCGGACCTCACCGCGCCCCCACCCTTCGCGGCAGCCACACCGCCATCAGTACCGCCCCCACCACCAGCACCCCCGCGCTCGCGCGGAACGCGAGGGCGTAGCCCTCCACCAGGGCGGCGGGGTGCGTGGGCTCGGTGCCGAGGGCCGAGCCGCTCTCGGTGCGGGCCGCCGCCAGGGTCGACATCACCGCCAGTCCGAGCGAGCCGCCCATCGTGCGGGAGGTGTTGACGAGGCCGGAGACCACTCCCGCCTCCCCCGGTTCCGCCCCCGACGTCGCCAGCGCGGCCAGCGGTGTCGCCGCCAGTCCGGCGCCCAGCATCATCAGGACGCCCGGGATCAGGATCGCCGTCAGGTACCCGCCCTCCACGGTGATCGTCGACTGCCAGCCGAAGCCCACCGCGGCCACCACCGACCCGAGCACCGCCACGTGCCGCGCGCCCGCGCTCCGCATCAGCCGCGGCGCGAGCTTGGAGCCGACCACCACGGCGAGCGAACTGGGCACCAGCGCGAGTCCGGCCTCCAGCGGCGTGTAGCCGAGCACGTTCTGCGCGTACAGCGTCATGAAGAACCACATGCAGAACATCGCCGAGCCGCTCAGCAGCATCGCCACGTTCGCCGAGGCCACGGACCGCAGCCGGAACAGCCGCAGCGGTATCAACGGAGCCGCCGTACGCGCCTCGACCAGCACGAACAGCCCGATCAGCACCAGCCCGGCGAGCAGTGGCACCAGGGTCGCCGCCGCCGTCCACCCCTCGGCCTCGGTCTGCGAGATGCCCAGCGCCAGCGTCCCGAGCCCGGCGGTCACCAGGACCGCTCCGGGCAGGTCGAGCCGTCGCCGCTCCCCGGCCCGGCTCTCCGGCAGCCCCCACAGCGCGCCGAGCAGCACGACCGCCCCGACCGGCACGTTGATCAGCAGCACCCAGCGCCACGACAGCCCGTCGACCAGCAGTCCGCCCACCAGCCCGCCCGCGGCGCCCCCGCCCGCGCCGACCGCGGTCCAGGTCGCTATCGCCCGCGCCCGGGCGGCGCCCTCCGGCACGGCGGACGTCAGGATCGTCAGCGTCGCGGGCGCCAGCACGGCCGCGCCCAGCCCCTGCACCGCCCGTGCGGCGAGCAGTTCCCACCCCTCACGGGCCAGCCCGCCGCCCAGCGAGGCCAGGGTGAACAGCGCGAGCCCGACCAGGAACATCCGCTTGCGCCCGTACAGATCCCCGGCCCGCCCACCGAGCAGCATGAACCCGGCGAAGGCGATCGCGTACGCGTTGACCACCCACTGGAGGCCGGGGCCGCTCAGTCCCAGGCCGGCGCGCATCGAGGGCAGTGCCACGTTCACGACGGAGATGTCGAGGACGACGAGGAACTGCCCGGCACAGGCGAGTGCGACCACCAGCCAGGCGGGGACGGCGTCACGACGGGAGATGCGGGGGTCCGCTGCGGCTCGGAGCATGCGGGTCATGCTCTCAACCGTCGCACTCCCGACGCATCGGAAATTCGCCCCAGAGTTTCTCCGCCCTCCGCCCTAGGGCACACGGCCACGCACTTCGCCGTTCCCCGTCTCTCATCACCCTCTTGCCTAAAAGCTTTAGGCAGGTGCACACTGGCATTCGGAAAAAGAGAAGGGCAATAGCTCATGGCACGCGCAGGACTGACCCCCGCCCGCCTCACCCAGGCCGGCGCCGAGCTCGCCGACGAGGTCGGCTTCGACGAGGTGACCGTCTCCGCGCTGGCCCGCCGCTTCGACGTCAAGGTCGCCAGCCTCTACTCGCATGTGCGCAACTCCGAGGACCTCAGGACGAGGATCGCCCTGCTCGCGCTGGAGGAGATGGCCGACCGGGCCGCCGACGCCCTGGCCGGACGGGCCGGCAAGGACGCGCTCACCGCCTTCGCCGCCGTCTACCGCGACTACGCCCGCGAGCACCCCGGCCGCTACGCCGCCGCCCAGCTGAGGCTCGACCCCGAGACGGCCGCCGCGAGCGCGGGCGTCCGGCACGCCGCCATGACGCGCGCCATCCTGCGCGGCTACGACCTCACGGAACCCGACCAGACTCACGCGGTCCGCATGCTCGGCAGCGTCTTCCACGGGTACGTCAGCCTGGAGCTGGCGGGCGGCTTCAGTCACAGCGCCCCGGACTCCGAGGAGTCCTGGCACCGCATCCTCGACGCCCTCGACGCCCTCCTGCGCAACTGGCCCACGAGCTGAGCGCGCCCGTCGACCCGCCCCGCGAGGGCAGGGGGGACAAGCACCGGCACCCCCGTACCCCTTGGCCCCGCAGCTCGAAACGCCCCGTAGCCCCCAAAGACCCGAAGCCCGGGAAGCCCCGTATCCCCCGAAGCCCGGGAAGTCCCGAAGCCCCCAAAGCCCTCGAAGACCCGGGAAGCCCCGGAGCCCCCGAAGCCCCGGAGCTCGGGAAGCCCCGAAGCCCCCCGAAGAGCCGAAGCTCGGCCGGCCCCATGGACCCCGAAGCCCCGGAGCTCGGCAAGCCCCATAGCCCCCAAAGACCCGAAGCCCGGCAAGCCCCGTAGCCCCGGAATCCCCGAAGCCCGGCAAGCCCCATAGCCCCCGAAGCCCGGGGCGCCCGGAGCCCGCCCCGTCCCCGAGATCCCGCAGCAACCCAAGACCACGACACCACAGGCAGAGGCCATGCATTCCTGGATCACCACCCCCCTGACCCCCGCCCACCTCCGCGGCGCCCTGGACGTCGAGCGCACCGCGCACGGCCTGCTCCCGCACCGGCTGCCCGCCGCCGCCCGCGCCCAGAACACCGACGCGCAACTGGAGATGGCCGAGTCCCAGCCGTCCGGCGTGCGCCTGGCCCTGCGCACCCGCGCCACCGCGATCGAGCTGGACACCCTCCCCACCAAGCGGGCCTACACCGGCGCCCCGCCGCGCCCGGACGGCGTGTACGACCTCGTGGTCGACGGCAGGCTCGCCGGCCAGGCCACCGCGCCGGGCGGCAACCTCGTCACGACCGACATGACCACCGGCGCCACCGCCCTGCGCGCCGGGGAGCCCGGCACCGTCCGCTTCACCGGCCTGTCCGGCCACGACAAGACCGTCGAGATCTGGCTGCCCCACAACGAGATCACCGAACTCGTCGCCCTGCGCACCGACGCCCCCGTCGAGCCCGCCCCCGACACCGGCCGCCCGGTCTGGCTGCACCACGGCAGCTCCATCAGCCACGGCTCCGACGCCGCGAGCCCCACCACCACCTGGCCCGCGCTCGCCGCCTCCCTCGGCGGCGCCGAGCTGATCAACCTGGGCCTGAGCGGCAACGCCGTGCTGGACCCCTTCACCGCGCGCGCCCTGCGGGACACGCCCGCGGACCTGATCAGCGTCAAGATCGGGATCAATCTGGTCAACCTCGACGTGATGCGGCTGCGCGCCTTCACGCCCGCCGTCCACGGCTTCCTGGACACGATCCGCGAGGGCCACCCCACCACGCCCCTGCTGGTCGTCTCCCCGATCCTGTGCCCGATGCACGAGGACACCCCCGGCCCCTGCCTCTTCGACTTCAGTGAGCTGAGCGCGGGCCGGCTCCGGTTCCGGGCGGCCGGCGACCCGGCGGAGACGGCCGCGGGCAAGCTCACCCTGAACGTCATCCGCGCCGAACTGTCCCGCATCGTCGAGCAACGCGCGGCCGACGATCCCCACCTGCACCACCTGGACGGGCGCGCGCTCTACGGCGAGGCCGACCACGCCGAACTTCCCCTCCCCGACGACCTGCACCCCGACGCCGCCGCCCACCGCCGCATGGGCGAGCGCTTCGCCGAGCTGGCCTTCGGCGCGAACGGGCCCTTCGCCTGACGCGACGGCTCCGGCACGGGCCGACTGACGAAAGATCAGATCCCCATGAGTCGGTCAAGGATTCATTAGTGTCCCGAAGCACCGGAATAGTTGCCCGAGCGCACGGGGTTCACACTGAACGTACTCACGATCTTCTTCCGGCCCGGAGGCCCCACCTCATGACGCTCACGACGACCGGCCGGCCCACCGCCACAGCGGGCGGCGCCGTCGTCCCCGTGCTCGCCTTCGCGGGCATCGTCGTCGCAGTGATGCAGACCCTGCTCGTCCCTGTCATCAAGGACCTGCCGCAACTGCTCGACACCTCGCCCAGCAACGCCACCTGGGTCCTGACATCCACCCTTCTCTCGGGGGCCGTGGCCACCCCGATCATGGGCCGCCTCGGCGACCTGTACGGCAAGCGGCGCCTGCTCGTGCTGAGCCTCACGGTGATGGTGTTCGGCGCCCTGCTCAGCGCGCTCAGCAGCACCCTGCTCCCCATGATCGTCGGCCGTACGCTCCAGGGCTTCGCGATGGGAGCGATCCCCCTCGGCATCGGCCTGATGCGCGACATGCTGCCGCGCGAGCGGCTCGGCTCGGCGATGGCCCTGATGAGCTCCTCGATAGGCGTCGGCGGCGGCCTGGCGCTGCCCGCCGCGGCCCTGGTCGCCCAGAACTCCGACTGGCACACCCTCTTCTACGGCGCGGCGGGCCTCGGCACGCTCGCCATCGTCCTCACCCTCGTCACCGTCCCGGAGTCCCAGGTCCGCGCGCCGGGCACCTTCGACCTGCTGGGCGCCCTCGGGCTGTCCCTCGGGCTGGTGCTGTTCCTGCTCCCGATCACGAAGGGCAGCGACTGGGGCTGGTCGTCGCCCACCACGCTCGGCCTGTTCGGGGCGGCCGCCGTCGTGCTGCTCCTGTGGGGCGTGCTGGAGCTGCGCATATCGTCGCCGCTGGTGGACCTGCGCACCACCGCCCGCCGCGAGGTGCTGCTCACCAACCTCGCGTCGATCATGGTCGGTGTCTCCTTCTTCGTCGTCTCCCTCGTCCTGCCCCAGCTCCTCCAGCTCCCCGCCGCCACCGGCTACGGCCTCGGCCAGTCGATGGTCGTCGCGGGTCTGTGCGTGGCCCCGCTGGGCCTGACGATGATGTTCACCGCACCGGTCTACGCCCGCCTCTCCGCCCGCTACGGCCCGCGCACCACGCTGATCATCGGCCTCCTGGTCATCGGCCTCGGCTACGCCGGCGGCCTCGGCCTGATGAGCGCCGCCTGGCAGACCGTCGTCACCTCGGTGGTCCTCGGCGCGGGCATCGGCCTCGCGTACTCCTCGCTGCCCGCGCTGATCATCGGCGCGGTCCCGGCCTCGGAGACGGGCGCGGCGAACGGCCTCAACACCCTGATGCGCTCCATCGGCACGTCCGTCTCCAGTGCCGTCATCGGCATGGTGCTGGCCAACACGGCGAACACCGTCGGGGGCGTGGAGATCCCCACCATGCAGGGCTTCCGGGTCTCCTTCCTGATCGCGACCGGCGCCGTCGGCGTCGGCCTGATCCTGGCCCTCTGCCTGCCCCGCCGCCGCCCCTCGGACGTGCCTCAGCTGCGGGCGAGCAGCGAGGAGGACGCCAACCTGGAGCGCGCCGTCGCGGCGCTCGGCGGTTTCCGCGGCCGGGTCCTGGCCGCGGACGGCGCACCCGTCGCCCGCGCCAAGGTCACGCTGATCGACCGGCGGGGCCGGCACGCGGGCTCGACCCTCTCCGGCGACGACGGCAGCTACGCGCTGGCGGTCCCGGCCGGGGGCCCGTACGTCCTCGCCGCCCAGGCGGCCGGACACGGCCCCCTCGCCTCCGCCGCGACCCACTCCGGCGCCGGCGACCCGATCGACCTGGACCTCGCCCTGCCCGGCGAGACGGTCACGGCCTGAGCCCTTCCCCGCACCCCCACCCGCACCCCCGGTCACCGCGTCGACCGGGGGTGCGGCAGCATGGGCGCCCGGACACCCCTGCGACCGGAAGGCTCCTGCCATGAGCGCGGCTCCCCCGCCCGAGATCCTGGCCTCGTTCGAGGCGGCGAAGGGGTTCATGCCCGCGGGTGAGGGCCTGGCCCTGTACGCGGCGGCCGTGGAGGCCGGACGGCTCGGGCTGCCGCTGCTGGAGGTCGGCACGTACTGCGGCCGCTCCACGATCCTGCTCGCCGACGCCGCCCGCGCGGCCGGCGTCACCGCGCTCACCGTCGACCACCACCGGGGCAGCGAGGAGCAGCAGCCGGGCTGGGACTATCACGACCCGCGGACGGTCGACCCCGAGCTCGGCCTGATGGACACCCTGCCCACCTTCCGCCGCACCCTGCACCGGGCCGGTCTCGAGGAGCACGTGGTGGCGCTGGTGGGCCGCTCCCCGCAGGTGGCGCGGATCTGGCGGACCCCCCTCGGTCTGGTCTTCGTCGACGGCGGTCACACCGACGAGCACGCCACCGCCGACTACGAGGGCTGGGCGCCCCATGTCGCGGACGGCGGCCTGCTCGTCATCCACGACGTCTTCCCCGACCCGGCCGACGAGTTCACCGGTCAGGCCCCGTACCGGATCTACCTGCGCGCGCTCGCCTCGGGCGCCTTCACGGAGGTCTCGGCGACGGACTCGCTGCGGGTGCTGCGGCGCACCGGCGCCGGGATCTGACCGGGCCGCCACCCGGAGGGACGTACACAAACCGGGGTCGTGCCCCGACGGCCGCTAGGGTGGCAAGCGTGTCGTACACAGGTCCGGAGTTCGATTCGTCCACGCCCCGCCGCTCCCGCCGCCGGGTGACGACCGTCGCCGTCGCGGCCCTGGTGCCCGGCGCACTGCTCGGGTGGGCGGTGTACGCGGCGGTGGGTGACAGCGGTTCGGCAGCGGAGCGCACGGAGGCCAAGGCGCCCTCGGGTGCCCCGTCGGCCCCCTCCGCCCCCGCCTCCTCCTCCCCCTCGGACTCCCCCTCGGGCGAGAACTCCTCGTCCTCCGACGGGAAGCCCGCTCCCGCGCCCTCGCGCGCGGGCTCGCTCGTGGGCAAGGTCGTCGTCATCGACCCCGGTCACAACCCGCACAACTTCGCGCACACGGCCGAGATCAACCGCAAGGTCGACATCGGCACGACGCAGAAGGAGTGCGACACCACCGGCACGGCCACCAACGCGGGTTACACGGAGGCCGAGTTCACCCTCGACGTCGCGCGCCGGCTGCGCACGGTCCTCCAGGAGCAGGGCGCCACGGTGCGGTTGACGCAGAACGGCGACCGGGCGTACGGGCCGTGCATCGACGAGCGGGCACGGATCGGCAACGAGGAGAAGGCCGACGCGGTCGTCTCCCTCCACGCGGACGGCTCCGGGACCGGGAACCGCGGCTTCCACGTCATCCTCCCGGCGTCCGTGCACGCGGGCGCCGCCGACACCCGGCCGATCGTCGCGCCCTCGCGGGAACTCGGCGCGCGCATCGCGGGCGGTTTCGTCCGCGCCACCGGGAGCGCGCCCTCCAACTACGTGGGCGGCGGCACCGGTCTCGTCACGCGACAGGACCTGGGCGGTCTCAATCTGTCAACGGTTCCGAAGGTGTTCATCGAGTGCGGCAACATGCGCGATAGCAAGGACGCGGCACTGCTGATCAGCGGAGCCTGGCGGCAGAAGGCGGCGCAAGGGATCTCTGAGGGAATCGTGAGTTTCCTGCGCGGGTAGCCACCGGGGCGATCATCCCGGCGGACAGGTCGTTCGTACGGACGATAGTGTCGTCCCTACGATGAGGGGCCACCCCCGCGCTTCGCACCCTGAGCTTTCGGGCAACTCGGTGACAGCGACGCCTCTACCGACGACGAGACGACCTGCGAAGGACCTGAAGTGAATATCCGCTCCCTCACTCGAGGCGACGGCGTGGTGATCGGAGCAGCGGTGTTGCTCTTCATCGCGTCGCTTCTTGACGTAGCCGGCTGTGACGCCCCGGAAGCAGTGTGCGAGGCGGCCGACATCCCGAGCGCCTGGGGTCTCAGCCTCGGTCTCGGTCTCGGTACCTACATGCTCGGTGTGATCGGTGCCGGGCTCATCGTGGCCGCTCGCCTGCTGCCGCAGCCCCGCAAGGTCGCCGGTCTCGACCTGGGCCCACTGGGCGTGGGGCTGGCCGTCGCGTCCGCGTGGGCGCTGCTGTGGTGGGTGATCGACGCCGACACACGCGGTGCCGGCCTCATCCTCGGCCTGATCGCCGCCCTCCTGCTCGCGGCGGCCGCCGTGGCCGCGCCGCTGGTGCCGGCGCTGAACGCCGCCCTCCTCCCGGCCCCGCGCCCCGCCGCCCCGCAGCCCTACGGCGGTCCGCCGCAGGGTGGTTACGGCTACCCGGGCGCGCAGCAGCCCGCCGGGTACGGTCAGCCGCAGCCGGGGCAGCCCGGCCAGCCCGGTCAGCCCGGTCAGCCCTACGGTCAGCAGCCGCAGCAGCCGCAGCCGCCCGCCGGGGACTTCTCGCCGTTCTGGTTCGCGGTGCCGGTCCCGCGCCCGCTGTTCGGGGAGGACGGCTCGCCGTCCCCGATCGCCGAACTCGCCCCGGGCACCTGGTACCTGGCCGTCGAGCAGCGCGGTCAGGCGCTGGTCGCGCAGACGCAGGACGGCCGTCGCGGTGTCCTCCAGGACACCAGCGGCATCCAGCGCGGCTGATCCTGTCGCCGTACGCGCGGCCCCTCGCCCTTCCCGGCGGGGGGCCGTTGTCGTACAGTCGCCCCCCGACAAACTGACACTTCGTCAGGAGGGGGCGGCGGTATGCGGCTCGGTCTCGCGCTCGGCTACTGGGGCCGCGGCCCCTCCCCCGACCACCTCACGCTGGCCCGGGAGGCCGAGCGGCTGGGGTACGACTCCGTCTGGACGGCCGAGTCCTGGGGCTCGGACGCCTTCACCTCGCTGACCTGGCTCGCCGCCCACACCTCGACCATCAGGCTGGGCACGGCGGTCGCGCAGATGGCCGCCCGCCCACCGACCACCACCGCCATGCACGCCCTGACCCTCGACCATCTCTCCGGCGGCCGGATGATGCTGGGCCTCGGCCTGTCCGGGCCGCAGGTCGTGGAGGGCTGGTACGGGCGGCCGTTCCCGTCCTCGCCGCTGACCGCGACCCGGGAGTACGTCGACGTCGTCCGGCAGGTCCTGAAGCGGCGGGCCCCGGTCGAGCTCGACGGGCGGTTCCACTCCCACCCGTACCGGGGCCCGGACGGCACCGGCCTCGGCAAGGCCCTGAAGCCGATCACGCATCCACTGCGGCCCGAACTGCCGATCCTGCTCGGCGCGGAGGGCCCGAAGAACATCGCGCAGACCGCGCGGATCGCCGACGGCTGGCTCCCCCTGTACTGGTCGCCGCAGCGCACCGAGGTCTACGAGCCGTCCCTGGCCGATGCCCCCGAGGGCTTCCTGGTCGCGCCGCTGGCCCAGGCGCGGGTCTGCCGGGACGTCGCGCAGGGACTGCTCCCGGTCAAGGCGATGCTCGGCTTCTACATCGGCGGGATGGGCCACGCGCGGCGCAACTTCCACGCCGAGCTGATGGCCCGCATGGGCTACGGGCAGGAGGCCCGGCGCATCCAGGAGCTGTTCCTCGCCGGACGGCGGGAGGAGGCGGTACGGGCCGTGCCCGACGCGTTCGCGGACGAGATCTCCCTCGTCGGTCCCCGCGAACGCGTGGCGCGGCGGCTGGAGTTGTGGCGCAAGGGCCCGGTGACCGACCTGTTGGTGCTGGCCCCGGACCCGCACACCCTGCGGGTGCTGGCGGAGCTGAACTCCTGAGCCCTCAGCGGAAGATGGCGACCGGGTCGAGAGTGAGCCGGCGCTGCTCCTCGTCCCAGGCCAGCACCTTGCCGAGGCACCGGGCCGTGAACCGGCCGCTGTAGTAGTGCTCCTCGTGGAAGTCGCCCCGCCCCTGGGCCTCGAAGCACATGATCTCCACGCGGGCGCCGCTGCCGTAGGGGGCGCTCAGGCGGACGCCGTTCTCCTCCCGCTTCGCGGTGAAGCCGCCGGTGACCGAGACGTACTCCAGCCCCAGCGCGCTGAGCGGGATGTCCCCGGCGGGGTAGCGGTGGCTCAGGCGGTCGGCGCTCGCCCGGTTGAGGACGAGATCGCCCTCGATGAGGTCGGCGTCCACCACCCGGTCCTCCTTGCGCATCGCGTCCATGACAACGCCGATGACGTTCATGGGGTTGGCCTCACGGAGGTAGGTGGTGACCTGCTCCCGGGTGACGCCCCGTTCGGCCTTGCCCAGCCAGAAGAAGAGCCTGCCCCACAGCCCGAAGTTGTTCTGGACCTGGAGCCGGTGGGCGACCTCCTGGCTCAGTGACTGGGCGAAGCCACCGACCTCGTAGATGTCCATGACTCGCTGCTTGTGCAGGTAGAAGCACATGTCGAGGTGGGTGCCGCCGGGTCTGCGGCGGCCGCGCAGTCGCCGCAGGCCGTGTCCGAGCACCACGACGGCGCAGACCGCCGTACCGGCCCAGACGAGCAACCACGGCCACCACAGGCCCCACCACTGAGCATCAATGACACCCACGGATCTCCTTGAACGCGTCGGAGAGGGAGGAGAGGCCCGCGTCGACCATGCGGCCGCCGGTGTCGGTGGCGGCGCGCCGCAGGGCGGCGGCGTCGGCCTCTCCGAGAAGGACGGGGAAGGTGGGCACCGCCTCGGCGTCGGCCCCGAGGGCCTCGTGCCGGCGCAGGAACTCCTCGTAGCCGATGCCCGCGTTGTTCTCGCCGTCGGTCATCAGCACGACGGCGACGGGACGGGCGGGTTCGTCGCGGACGGCGGCCGCGGCGATGCGGTAGCCCCGGTCGAGGGCGGTCCACACGGCGGTGGCGTCGTCGTAGCCGCCGTCGGCGACGAGTCGGTCCAGGGCGCGCAGGTCGGCGTCGCCACGCACGGTCACCGTCGTCTCCTCCAGCACCCGGCCGCCGAACCGGACGACGGAGAGCCGCTCGCCCCGGTAGAAGCGGGCGAACTTGCCGGTGGAGGTGTCGTCGGCGCCGCTCAGTCCCGCGAACGCGGCGCGCAGGCCGGCCATGCGTGCGCCGCGCATCGAGGTGGAGAAGTCGAGGACGAAGACGACCTGGTCGGAGGTGCGGCTACGGGGGTCGCCGTAGTCGGTGATCAGCTGTTCGACGATGGCGAGGCTGTCGGGGAAGGACAGCGCGTTGCCCACGTCCGCGCGCAGCGGGGCGGAGGGCTCGACGTCCGGGTCGACCGGGCGGCGGAAGGTCCGCTCCATGAGCCGGCGCTGGGTGTCGGTGCTCAGCAGCCAGTCCACCACCCTGCCGTACGCCTCGCGCCGTTCCTGGTCGAGCAGGAGCAGCGGGAAGTCGGAGAGCATCATGCCGTCGGCGGGGTGCACGATCCGCAGCGGGTCGGCCCGCAGGTCCCCGGCGTTGAGCGCGAGGAGTTCCGCCTCGTGCGCGATGAGCGCGTTGGCCTTGCCCGGTGCGCCGAGATAGGCGTCGATCAGGGCCCGCGAGCCGGGCGCGGTCAGGGTCTGGCCGGAGCGGAAGCCGCGCAGCCGGTCGCAGGAGACGTCCTGCTCGCGCAGCGCGCGTCCGGTGCCGGCGGCGGCGGTGGCGACCCCCACGAGAGCGGCGCGGCCGGTGTCGCTGTGCCGCGGGTCGGCCATCCCGAACCGTACGGTGCCCTCGGCGGCCGCGTCGGCCACGTCCGCCCAGGAGATCCGGCCCCCGGGAGCGGCCGCGTGCAGCTCGTCGGCGACCTCGTCCTCCAGACCGACGACGACGGGCGAGCGCATGATCGGGGTGGACTCGGGGCGGGTCAGGCGGCCCTTGGAGTCCTGGACGCGGAGTTGGAAGGAGCGGTCGGAGGCGAGCCACGCCAGGTCGTAGGACCGGCCGCCGGGGTACTGCCCCGCGAGGTCGGCGCCGGCCTCGTACTCCATCTCCAGCTCGACGCCGGTGTCCTCCTCCAGGTCGTCCAGGAGCGGGGCGAGGTCGGCGAGTTCGGGGCTGGCGAGGACGCGCAGCGTGACCGGTTCCTCGTCCCGCGTGCAGGAGGTGGGGCCGGCGAGCAGGGCCAGGACGAGCGAGGCGGTCAGGGCGCGGCCGAGGCGGGTCACGAGACGTCGTCCAGGTCGGGCGGCGGGCAGTCGCCGACGTAGTCGATGATGTCGTCCAGGACCTGCAGACCGGGTTCGAGCGCCTTCGTCCGGTCGGGGTTCGGGACCGGTACCTGGATGCCGTGCTCACGCAGGTAGTCGTCGAGCTGGCGGCTGGCGCCGTCCTCGCCGGAGAAGCGGATCCGGAAGCCCAGTTCGAGGGCGCGGCGGCGCAGTTCCGCGTCCTTCTCGATCAGCTCGACGAGCCGGTCGCCCTGCGGGCTCAGGGAGATGAGCTGCGGTTCGGTGAGGGCGTAGGGCTTGGGGTAGAGCAGGACGCGGCTGCTGTCCTGCGTGCCCTCCTTGGCCTCGTGGGCTATCTGGTGGGCCAGGAACTGGTGCTCGTAGATCAGGGCGATGGGCGCGAGGGACTCGCCGAGGGCGGAGAAGTAGCTGTCGGCCTGCTCGTCGGCCCACATGCCCTGGAGGGTGACGAGCGGCTTGATCTCGGCGGAGATCCGGTCCACCTCCGCCTGGGCCCGCCGGGGGTCGTTGGGGTGGCTGGAGCCGGGCGTCTTCTCGCCGCCCGCGACGAAGGCGAGCATGCTCAGATAGGTGCCGGCCGAGTTGGACTCGCAGACGTTGGACGTGCGCACCAGCACGCTGCCGCTGTTGCGGTCGCCGGCGGCCACGTCGTCGTAGCCGATGCCGTCCCAGGTGTCGGCCTCCTTGCCCTTGCCGTCCCTGGGGCCGTCGACGGGGTCGTCGCGGTCGTCCACGCCGTTGAGCAGGGTCATGAACTTGGCCATGTCGAGGTCGTAGTAGAGCGTCTCCGTCCCGTTCGGGGGGCGCTGCGGGGTGGCCACGCCGGCCTTCACCAGGGCCTGCGCGTAGTCACGGAAGCTGCCGAGGGTCAGCGGGGAGACGAAGGGGCGCACGGACCTGCCGGTGTCGTCCGGCCGGTCCAGGATCAGCTTCGCCGCGGGCTGGCCGGACGGGAAGACGACGTCCAGGCCCTGGAGCGAGCGGGTGGCGATGCCGCGGGAGCCGAGGCGGCGGATGTCGACGCGGATGCCGTGCCGGAGCAGCAGCCGCTGCACCTCGGGGTCCCTGAAGTAGTCGGACTTGGAGGCCATCCGGGAGTCGATGACCGTGATGCGTTCGAACGGCCTCAGGGTGTTGCCGGAGACCAGCAGGGACAGCAGTCCGGCCAGGGCGAGCGGCAGCGCGGCGACGACGAGGCGTGGGACGCGGCGGTGCGTGGTTCTGCGGATGGTGAGTCTGGGTTCCACGGTCGCGGACAACGGCCCTCCTGCCGCTCAAGGGGCCAGGATCATCAGTGACCCCGTGGAACATCATCCCCCGGAGGGGTCAACTCCACCCGAACGAAGGGGGAATGGGCGCCCTGCCGTGGACGCGGACCTTTCTGGTTTCAGCCAGGGACGAGCGGCAATCCGTAGGGCATGTCCCCCAGATATCGCGGTGCGAACCAGGCCGGCACGGTCATAGCGATCGTCGCCGACATCATGGCCCTCATCCTGGGCCTGTGGATCCTCATGTACCTGCTGGACGCCAACCCCGGCAACGACTTCGTGCAGTTCGTGCACGACGCCGCGCGCTGGCTGGCCGGCTGGTCCTACGACCTCTTCACCTTCGACGCGGCATGGGCACGCGTCGTCGCGGGCTACGGTCTCGCGGCGGTCGTGTACCTCTTCGTCGGCCACGCGATCGCGGGCCGCATGCACCGTCAGCACTGACCTCAGGCGCAGCAGTCGGGATCCAGCCCCACCGGCAGCAGATCCCCACCGAACACGGCACACGTGGCCTCGTGCCCACCCAGCGCCGCGACGGCGAGCAGCAGTGAGCCCGCGGTCCACGTGGTCAGTTCACGTGGCCAGATCGCGTCGTCCTCGAACACGTAACCCGTCCAGTACAGCCCGGTCCCCGGGTCGCGCAGGTGCTGGATGGACTGCAGGATCTCCAGCGCGCGGTCGGACTCGCCCGTCGCCCACAGTGCCAGGGCGAGTTCGGCCGACTCGCCGCCGGTGACCCACGGGTTGGGCACCACGCACCGGACCCCGAGTCCGGGCACGACGAACCGCTCCCAGCCCTCCTCCACCCGGGACTTGGCCTCCGCGCCGGTCAGGGCGCCGCCCAGCACCGGGTAGTACCAGTCCATCGAGTAGCGGTCCTTGTCCAGGAACCGCTCCGGGTGCCGGCGTATCGCGTGCCGCAGCATGCCGAGCGCCAGTTCCCAGTCGGGCTGCGGCTCCTCACGCTGTTCCGCGACGGCGAGCGCGCAGCGCAGTGCGTGGTGGATGGAGGAGGACCCCGTGAGCAGCGCGTCGGTGACGGGCGTGCCGTCGTCCTCGCGCTTCCAGCCGATCTCCCCGCCGGGCTGCTGGAGGGAGAGCACGCACTCGACGGCCGCGTGGACGACCGGCCACATGCGGTCGAGGAAGGTGTCGTCGCCGGTGGAGAGGTAGTGGTGCCAGACGCCGACGGCGACGTAGGCGACGAAGTTGGTCTCGCGCCCCCGGTCGGTGACGTCGTCGTGCGCCCCGTCGGCGTACGCCGCGTACCAGGAGCCGTCCTGGTTCTGATGGGCCGCCAGCCACAGGTAGGCCCGCTCGGCGGCCTCGTGCTCGCCCGCCGCGTCCAGCGCCATGGCGGCCTCGGTGTGGTCCCACGGGTCGAGGTGATGCCCGCGGAACCACGGGATCGCCCCGTCCTCCCGCTGCACGGCGAGGATGCCGCGTACGGTCGCGGCGGCCTGCTCGGCGGTGAGGACCCCGGGCAGGACGAGGTGTTCCGTCCGGGGAGTGGTCACCGGGCGTCCACCGAGGGCAGGTGGGGCTTGGTCGCGTAGGCCACGAAGCTCTTGCCGATCAGCGGGTTCAGCGCCTGCTCGGCGACGCGGGTGGCCAGCGGCTTCTTCATGATGTCCCAGACCAGCAGCTTGTGGTACGCCCGCACCGGCAGCGCCTTGTCGTTGTCGACGCCGAAGGCGCACTTCAGCCACCAGTACGGGGAGTGCAGGGCGTGCGCGTGGTGCGTGCCGTACGGCCTGAGGCCGGCCTCCCGGATCTTCGCGAGGAGTTCGTCCGCCTTGTAGATGCGGACGTGGCCGCCCTCGACCTCGTGGTAGGCGTCGGAGAGGGTCCAGCAGACCTTCTCGGGCCCGTAGCGCGGGACGGTGATCGCGATCCGGCCGCCGGGCCGCAGGACCCGGACCATCTCGGCGAGCACGCCCTTGTCGTCCGGGATGTGCTCCATCACCTCGGAGATGATGACGACGTCGAAGGACTCGTCGGGGAAGGGCAGGGCGAGGGCGTCGCCCTCCATGGCGGTCGCGGTGGCGCCCTCGGGCGCCTCGCCCGCCTCCTTCATCGCGGCGAACCACTTGGCGACCTCGCGGATCTCCTCGCCGTTCTGGTCCAGCGCGACGACCTGCGCGCCGCGCCGGTAGCACTCGAACGCGTGCCGGCCGGCACCGCATCCGAGGTCCAGGACGCGGTCGCCCGGGGCGAGCGGGAACCGGGAGAAGTCGACGGTCAGCACGTGGTCCTGCTTTCGCGGTAGACGCCGGTGGTACTCGTGGGGGTCGCCCCGGGAGACGTGGGGGCGGGGCTGGTGGGGGCAGCGCCGGGGACGTCGCCCGGTGGGTTCCCGGGGCCGCCCGTGCCGCCGGTGACCGCCTCCGCGTCCGCCTCCTCGACGACCCCGTCGGCCGCGGAGGGGCCGCTCGCGACCAGCGTGCCGCGGCGCTCCGGGGCGCCGGAGGACCGGGGTGAGCGGGCCGAGCCGGCCGAGCCGGTCGAGCCGGTCAGTTCGGGCGACGCCGCGGGGCCGGGCCGGCGGTCCGCGCCGGTACGGGCGATCGCCTCCCGGTAGCGCGCCACCGTGCCCTCCGCGGCGCGCGCCCAGGTGAAGTGGCGCAGGACGCGCTCGCGTCCGGCCGCGCCGAGCCGTGCGCGCAGTGCGGAGTCGCCCAGGAGCCGGCTCAGTCCGCCGGCCAGCGCGCCCGCGTCGCCCGGCGGCACCGCGAGGCACGTCTCCCCGTCCCGCCCGGCCACTTCGGGGATCGCCCCACCGGTCGTGGCGAGCAGCGGCGTCCCGGTGGCCATCGCCTCGGCCGCCGGCAGCGAGAAGCCCTCGTAGAGCGACGGCACGCAGGCGACCTGTGCCGAGCGCACCAGGTCGACCAGTTCGGCGTCGGAGATGCCCTTGACGAACTCGACGGCGTCTTCGAGCCCGTAGCGCCGCACGGCCTGGGCGACCGGCCCCTCGGTGGGCCGCTTCCCGACGACGACGAGATGGGCCTCGGGACGCTCGGTGCGCACCTTGGCCAGCGCCTCGACGAGGAAGACCAGCCCCTTCAGCGGCACGTCCGCGCTGGAGGTGGTGACGATGCGTCCCGGCACCTGCGGCACCGAGGGATCGGGCGAGAAGAGGTCGGTGTCGGCGCCGATGTGCACGACGTGGATGCGGTCCGCCCGGACGCCGAGGTGGTCGACGATCTCCTGACGCGAGGTGCCGGAGACGGTCAGCACGGACGGCAGCCGCCGCGCCACCCGCTTCTGCATGCGGGTGAAGCCGTACCACCGCTTCACGGAGAACCGCCGCTTCCAGCCGTCGGCCGCGTCCAGCTCCAACTGCCGGTCCACGGTGATGGGGTGATGGATCGTCGTCACCAGGGGCGCGCCGACGTCGCCCAGCAGCCCGTACCCGAGCGTCTGGTTGTCGTGCACGACGTCGAAGTCGCCGCGGCGGGCGCGCAGATGGCGGCGGGCCCGCAGGGAGAACGTGACCGGCTCGGGGAAGCCGCCGGTCCACATGGTCGCGACCTCCAGGGCGTCGATCCAGTCCCGGTACTCTTCCCGCCCCGGGGTGCGGAAGGGGTCGGGCTGGCGGTAGAGGTCGAGGCTGGGCAGCTCGGTGAGGCGCAGGCCGTCGTAGCCCTCGTCGAGGACGGGGTAGGGCTGGGCGCCGATGACCTCGACCTGGTGGCCGAGGCGGGCGAGTTCGCGGGAGAGGTGCCGGACGTAGACGCCCTGGCCGCCGCAGAACGGGTTTCCCTTGTACGTGAGGAGCGCGATACGCAGCGGCCGTGAGCCGTCGGCCGCGAGGGCCTTCGAAGAGCCCGTCCGACTGGCCTCAGCGGTCACTCCGGGCCCCCTTCTCCCTGCACGGTCCCGCGAGATTACGCCGGGACGCTAATCTAGAACAAGTTACAGACTTGATCGTTCAAGAGGCTCTGAATCTACCGGCAGGTAGCGCCGCTGTGAGCACTGGATCAGGTGATTCACGCCACGGCTCGCCGGGGCACGCGGCGGCGGTCCGCGCCTGCCATGCTGTCTGATCGCACGCCCTCACGCACTGTCACGAAACGGAACCTCATGCCAGCGCAAGCCAAGGTGGAAGCCAGTCGCGCGCGGCCCGCCGCCCCCGCCGCGCCGCCCCTCACCGAGCGGCAGGAGGCGCGCCGGCGCCGCATCCTGCGGGCATGCGCCCAACTGGCCAGCCGCGGCGGGTTCGACGCGGTGCAGATGCGTGAGGTCGCGGAGTCCTCGCAGGTGGCCCTCGGCACCCTCTACCGCTACTTCCCGTCCAAGATCCATCTCCTGGTCGCCACCATGCAGGACCAGTTGGAGCACATGCACGGCACGCTGCGCAAGAAGCCGCCGACCGGGGAGACGGCGGCGGAGCGGGTGGCGGAGACCCTGATGCGGGCCTTCCGGGCGCTCCAGCGCGAGCCGCACCTGGCCGACGCGATGGTCCGCGCCCTCACCTTCGCGGACCGCAGCGTGAGCCCCGAGGTGGACCAGGTCTCCCGGCAGACCACGGCGATCATCCTGGACGCCATGGGTCTGGACGATCCGACCCCCGCCCAGCTCTCGGCCGTCCGCGTCATCGAGCACACCTGGCACTCGGCGCTGATCACCTGGCTCTCGGGCCGCGCCTCCATCGCCCAGGTCAAGATCGACATCGAGACGGTGTGCCGTCTGATCGACCTGACGACCCCCGAGGACAGGTAGCGCCCTGCCCACAGGGCGCGCGAAAGACCTACGAGACGGGTTCCCTTCGCCGGTATTGCCCGGATCAGGTGGCTGGGGGTCGCCTTCCGGTTCACCTGGCCGTCCTTCTGCCATGCGACCTTCCGGCCTCTCAGCCCGACCGTCGACGTCGGCACCGGCGGAAGCCTGAGCCTCTCGCCCGAGTCGGCTACTCCGGTCGAACTCCCTCACTCGCCTCGTAGGCCTGATATCAGGGTAAGACGCCTTTCCCGGAATAGAACCCCCGAAAGGGAATTTTTTTGGCGAATCTCCCGGATCTCCCGAGGCTGGGCTCCGCTACTCCTCCGGCGGGAACACCGCCTCCCCGCTCCCCAGCAGCGTCAGGGTGATCGCCTCCACGGGGCAGCCCTCGGCGGCCGCCAGGATGCCCTCGCCGGCGTCCGTCTCCGGGTCCACGGGGCGGGACTGGCGGCCCGCGTCGAGGCGGAAGGCGTCCGGGGCGTGGTGGACGCACTGCGCGGAGCCGATGCACAGCGAGCGGTCGACCTGGAGCTGCCAGCGGTCCCCCATGGTGCTCAGCCCTCCCATCCGGCCGGCAGATGGATCATCTTGTGTTCCAGGTACGCGCCGTAGCCCTCCGGGCCGAACTCCCGGCCCAGGCCGGAGTTCTTGTATCCGCCGAACGGGCCGAGCATGTCGAGGCTGAAGGTGTTCACCGAGTACGTGCCGGTACGGACCTGGCGGGCGACCTCGATGCCGTGGCCGACGTCGGCGGTCCACACGCTGCCGCTCAGCCCGTAGTCCGAGTCGTTCGCGATCTGCACGGCCTCGGCCTCGTCGCCGTACGGCAGGAGGCAGATCACCGGGCCGAAGATCTCCTCGCGGGCGATCCGCATGGAGTTGTCGACGTCGCCGAAGAGCGTCGGCTCGACGTACCAGCCGCGCTCCAGGCCGGCCGGGCGGCCGCCGCCCGTGAGGATCTTGGCGCCCTCCTCCTGGCCGATGCGGATGTAGTCGAGGCTGCGCCGCTGCTGCCGGTGGGCGACCAGCGGCCCCACCTGGGTGGCCGGATCCAGCGGGTCCCCGACGACGAGCGCGCCCGCCGCCGCGGCGAAGGCCTCCGCGAACTCCGGGTAGCGCGAGCGCGGCAGCAGGATCCGGGTCTGCGCCACACAGGCCTGCCCGTTGTTCATCCAGGCCGCCGGGACGATCCCGGCCACGGCGCTCTCCAGGTCCGCGTCCGGCAGCACGACCGCCGCCGACTTGCCGCCCAGCTCCAGGGTGACGCGGGTCAGGTTGCGGGCGGCGACCTCCATCACGCGCCGTCCCGCCGCCACCGATCCCGTGAACGACACCTTGTCGACGGCGGGGTGCCCGACGAGGTACTCGCTGACCTCCCGGTCGGCCGGCAGGATCGACAGCACGCCCTCGGGGAGCCCGGCGTCCCGCGCGATCTCGCCGAGCAGATACGCGTCGAGGGGCGACTCCGGCGACGGCTTGAGGACGACCGTGCAGCCCGTCAGCAGCGCGGGGGCGAGCTTGGCGGCGGCCACGAACTGCGGGACGTTCCACGGCACCACGGCCGCGACGACCCCGACCGGTTCGCGCCGTACGAGCAGCCGCCCGAGCACGCCGTCGCGACTCTCCTCGTAGCGGAAGTCGCGGGCGACCCGGATCGCCGTGTCCCAGACCATCATCGCGCCGAGCGCCTGTGCGAGGACGCTCCAGGAGTACGGCGAGCCGTTCTCGGACGAGATCACGCGGGCGATCTCCTCGTGCCGGGCGGCGATGCCGTCCTTGATCCGCCCCACGACCTCGATCCGCTCGACGAGGGACATCCGCGGCCAGGGGCCTTCGTCGAAGGCCCGGCGGGCGGCCGCGAGCGCCCGGTCCACGTCCTGCGCCGAGGCGTGCGGCACGCGCCCGACGACCTCCTCGGTGTGCGGGGAGATCACCTCGATGACGTCCTTGCCGAAGGGGTCGGTCAACTCCCCGCCGATGAACAGCTGTCCGTGTTCCACGAGCTCGGTCATGGCGACTGCCTCCCTGGTCCCCGACGCCGCTCTGCTGACACTCCATCAGATGCGCGGACTACGAAGACTGATACCAGCTCGTCCCCTAGGAGTCCACGGCCCGGAACCGGTGACTCGGGCTCCCATGGAAACGTGTTCTAGTTATAGTGACCGCACGGCGGCGAGCGGGGGAACCCATGACGCAGGTGCACGATCACGGCGGCGGCGTACGGTCCCTGAAGGTCCCCATCCCGGACAACCCCCTGGGCCACACCCTCGTCCACGTCGTCGACACCGACGCCGGCCCGGTGCTGATCGACACCGGCTGGGACGACCCGGCGTCCTGGGACACCCTGGCCGCGGGGCTCGCGGCGTGCGGCACCTCGGCCGCCGAGGTGCACGGTGTGGTCGTCACCCACCACCACCCCGACCACCACGGCCTGTCGGGCCGCGTGCGGGAGGCCTCGGGGGCGTGGATCGCGATGCACGCGGCGGACGCGGCCGTGGTCCGGCGCACGCACGAGGCCCGCCCCGAGCACTGGTTCGCGTACATGGCGGACAAGCTCACCGCGGCCGGCGCCCCCGAGTCCCACATCGCCCCCCTGCGCACCGCCCGCGGCCGCCTGCCCGGCCTCTCCCCCGCCCTCCCCGACCGCGAGATCGTCCCCGGCGAGCTGCTCGGCCTGCCCGGCCGCCGGCTGCGCGCGATCTGGACACCGGGCCACACGCCGGGCCACGTCTGCCTGCACCTGGAGGAGGAGCACCCCGCCCGACTGCCGGGCCACGGACGCCTGTTCTCCGGTGACCACGTGCTGCCCGAGATCACCCCGCACATCGGCCTGTACGAGGACCCGGACGACACGACCGTGACCGACCCGCTCGGCGACTACCTGGCCTCCCTGGAGCGCGTCGCCCGCCTCGACCCCGCCGAGGTCCTCCCGGCGCACCAGTACGCCTTCACCGACGCCCCCGCCCGGGTGGCCCAGTTGCTCGCCCACCACGAGGCGCGTCTGACCGGCCTGCTGGTGCTCCTGGCCGAGCCCCTGACCCCCTGGCAGCTCGCCGAGCGCATGGACTGGAACCGGCCCTGGGCCGACATCCCCTACGGTTCCCGCACCATCGCCGTCTCGGAGGCGGAGGCCCATCTGCGCCGGCTCGTGAAACTGGGGCGGGCGGAGGCCGTCGCGGGCAGCGATCCGGTGACGTACGTGGCGGTGTGAACGTCCGCGCGGCAGCGGGTCGCGACTCCGCGTCGCGCCTGCCGGTAGATTCGGCCCTGTCCCCTGGACGACGGCGGCCACCGCCGCTCCCCAGGGCCTGTCCGTCACGGGTCTCTCATCCCTTCCTCCCCACGGGAGTTCGTATGCTGTGGGCGCGACTGAGGCGCCGCAGGTCCGTGCCGCCGCTGCCCGTGCCCGGGCCGTGCGCGCTCGGCCGGCACACGGTGCACACCGGACGTCTGCTGCTCTACACCCCAAAGACGCAGCTGGACCTGCTGGCGGCGGTCGCCGCCGGGTCGGACGACGCGGCGCAGCGGTGGCTCGGGATGCGGGGCGAGGAGGTCGTCGCCGACACCCGCATCCGGGAGTCCCTGCTGCGGATGCGCCCCGGCGGCAGTCACCGTGGCATCCCCCCGCGGTGGCTCTCGGCGTTCGAACTCGACCCCGAGGGCGGTGAGGTCCTTGTGGCCGTGGGCCGGGAGGACGGCCGCTACGCCGGGGCCCTCCAACTCGACCGCACCGCCGGGCAGATCGGCGGCTGGCTCGCACCGCACGCCCGGGGGCGGGGCCTCGGCGCGGAGCTGTTCGCCGCGGGCGCCCAGCTCGGCCACACCCACTTCGGCCTGGACTCGGTCCACGCCGGGACCGAGGTGACCAACTCGGCCTGCCGGGGCGCCCTCACGCGCGCGGGCTTCGTGCCGGCCGAGGGGGCGCCCCGGCACACCCTGCGCGACGGCCGCGAGATCGACGCGACCTGGTTCCGCCACGAGTCCGCCCCCGTCACCCGCTGCCGCACGGCCAACCTGATCCGAACCCGCGCGTAACCCGTCCGGGGTGGCGAGCGGCCCCATCAGGTGCGGCCCGCCCGGGTTACGACCGGAGGCCGCCCAGGGGCCTGCGCGCCGCCCGCCCGGGGTGGCGGGCCGCCCAACGGGGCACCGGTGTGGCCCGCGCAGCTTGCGACCGGCGACCCCAAGGGCCTGCGCGCAGCCCACCCGGGGTGTGGCCGACGACCCCACGGGGACTTGCGCGTAGCCCACCCGGGGCGGCGGGCAGCCCTACGGGGGCTTGCACGTGGCCCGCCCGGGGCGGCGGGCGGCCCAACAGGGCGTATCCGTAGCCCGCCCAGAATGTGACCGCCCCACGGGAGCCTGCGCGGAGCCCACCCAGGGTGTGGCTGACGACCCCACAGGGGCTTACAGGTGGCCCGCCCGGGTGGCGGGCGGCCCAACGGGGCTTATCCGTAGCCCGCCCAGAACGTGACCGCCCCACGGGAGCCTGCGCGTAGCCCGTCCAGGGGCGGCGGGCGGCCCAACGGGGCTTATCCGTAGCCCGCCCAGAACGTGACCGCCCCACGAGAGCCTGCGCGTGGCCCACCCAGGATGCGACCGGCGACCCCACCGCGGCTTGCGCGTAGCCCACCCGGGGCGGCGGACGGCCCAACGGGGCTTGTAGCTCGCCCAGAACGTGACCGCCCCACGGGAGCCCACGCGTAGCCCGCCCAGAACGTGACCGCCCCACGAGAGCCCACGCGTAGCCCACCCAGGATGTGGCCGGCGCACCCACAGGCGCTTGCGCTTAGCCGTCCGATGTGCGAACAGCGGCCCCCTAGGGGACTGCGTGTGGTGCGGCCGGGGTGTGACCGGCGCCCCATGGGGCTTGGGCTACGGGCGGGTAGAGTGGCCGGGTCGTCATCACACCCGTACGGGGGAAAGCCGGTGCAAATCCGGCGCTGACCCTCCCCCAGTGCCTTAAGGGCCTGGGCGGTACCCCCACCGTGAGCAGCCGAGGCTGTGAGCCGGACCGCCCCGCACGGCAGCGTGACCGGCTCAAGTGCACCGGCAACCGGCCGGTGTACGGCACCGTCGAGGTATACGGAGCCGAGCCGCCCGGGGGTTGCCCGTGCTGCGCGGCTCCCCGCAGGGAGAGGCACCCGCCGATCATGAACGTCGTCCGCCGCAGCGCAGCGGCCCTGGCCGTCACCGCAGTGATCGGCGCCGCCGGGGTCCCGGCCGCCCAGGCCGCGAGCCCCTCTCCGTCGCTGCCCTCGGGGCTGTACGGCACGGGTGACCCTACCTACGACGGCGTGTGGCGCCAGTCCCTCGCCCTGCTCGCCCAGGACGCCGTCGGCGTGCGGCCCGCCGCCGCGGGCGTGCAGTGGCTGGCCGGACAGCAGTGCGCCGACGGCGCGTTCGCGCCGTACCGCGCCGACACCGCCAAGGCCTGCGACGCCAAGACGCCGGTCGACACCAACATGACGGCCGCCGCCGTGCAGGCGCTCGCCGCGCTCGGCGGGCACGACGCCGTCACCGGCAAGGCCGTCACCTGGCTGAAGTCCGCGCAGAACAAGGACGGCGGCTGGGGCTACACCGTCGGCGGCCCCAGCGACGCCAACTCGACCTCCCTCGTCATCGGAGCCCTCGCCGCAGCGGGTGAGCGGCCGCGGGACGTCGTCAAGGACGGCAGGTCCGCCCAGGACGCCCTGCTCGCGTTCGCCATACCGTGCGACGACGCCAAGGGCGCCGGGGCGTTCGCCTACCAGCCCGACAAGAAGGGCGCCCTCGCCGCCAACGCGGACGCCACCGCGGCCGGGGTGCTGGGCTCGCTCGGCAAGGGCCTGGCCGCCGAGGCCGCCGGCACCGCCGCCGAGCCCTCCTGCGCCGACGGCGACGACCTCACCCCCGAGCGGGCCGCCGCGAACGGCGCCTCCTACCTCGCCGACGCACTCGCCGCGGACGGCCACCTCATGTCGGCCCTCCCCGGCTCCGAGGACCAGCCCGACTACGGCAACACGGCCGACGCCGTCGTGGCCCTCGCCGCCCAGGGCGGCGCGGCGCGGGCGGCCGCGCCCCTTGAGTGGCTGGAGCAGAACGCCGTCGCCTGGGCCAGGCAGAGCGGCCCGGCCGCCTACGCCCAGCTGGTCCTCGCCGCGCACGCGGCCGGTGGCGATCCGCGCGACTTCGGCGGCACGGACCTCGTGCGGCTGCTGAACGCGTCGGGCCCCGCGCCGCAGAGCGCGCAGCGGCCCGCCACCGCGGACAGCGAGGCCACGTCCGAGTCGGACGACGGCTTCGGCGTCTGGTGGTACGTCGGTGTCTGCCTCGTCGCCGGTGTCGGCATCGGCTTCCTGCTCAGCGGCCGGAACCGGAAGCAGCAGCCGTGATACGCCGGGCGGCGGCCCTGCTCGCCGCGCTACTGATCGCCCTGGCCGCCGGCACGGGCCCGGCCCAGGCCACCGGCTACCGCTACTGGTCGTTCTGGGAGCGCGACGGCAAGGCGTGGACGTACGCCACCCAGGGTCCCTCCCTCGCCCGCCCCGCGGACGGCTCCGTGCAGGGTTTCCGTTTCGCGGTCAGCGTGGACTCCGCGGACGCGTCCCGGCCGCGCGGCCAGGCCGGCTTCACGACGATCTGCGCGGGCACCCCGGCGCGGGACGGCCACAAGCGGGTGGCCCTGGTCATCGACTTCGGCACGGCGTCGGACGCCCCGTCCGGCGAGACGCCGCCCGCGCCCCGCACGGCCTGCGCCCGGCTCGCCCCGGACGCCACGGCGGCGGAGGCCCTGGCGGCGGTCGCCAAGCCCCTCCGGTACGACGCCAACGCCCTGTTGTGCGCGATCGACGGCTATCCGGCGAAGGGCTGCGGGGAGCAGGTGGCGTCGGCGGGGAAGCCGGCCGGGAAGCCGGCCGGGGAGCCGGCGGACGAGAGCGGCGGCGGCGCGTCGCTGGGCGTCGTCGCCGGGGTGGCGGCGGTGGCGGTGCTGGGCGCGGCGGCCGGCTGGCAGGCCCGCCGGCGCAGGCATGGCTGACCACGGCTCCGGCGTGGACCGGCGCGGCACCCGGCCGGCGCGGGCGGGCGGCACCGCCTTGCGGCGCCGGCCCCCCGCGCCGGTCCACCCCGGCGCCTGGTGGCTGTGGTCCCTGGCCCTCGGCACCGCGGCCACCCGCACCACCAACCCGCTGCTCCTCGCGCTCCTCGTGACGGTCTCGGCCTACGTCGTCGCCACCCGCCGGCCCCACACCCCTTGGGCCCTCTCCTACGGCGCCTTCGTCAAGCTGGCCCTCGCCGTGCTGCTGGTCCGCCTGGTGTTCGCCGTCGCCCTCGGTTCGCCCTTGCCGGGCACCCACACCCTGCTCACCCTTCCCGAAGTCCCGCTGCCGGACTGGGCGCAGGGCATCCGCCTCGGTGGCCGGGTCACCGCCGAGACCCTCGTCTTCGCCCTCTACGACGGCCTGAAGCTGGCCACGCTCCTGATCTGCGTCGGCTCGGCCAACGCCCTGGCCGCTCCCACCCGCCTCCTCAAGTCCCTGCCCGGCGCCCTCTACGAGATGGGCGTGGCCGTGGTCGTGGCCCTCACCTTCGCCCCGCACCTCATCGCCGACGCCCAGCGGCTGCGCACCGCCCGCCGGCTGCGCGGCCGCCCGGACAAGGGTCTGCGGGGCCTGCTCCAGGTGGGCCTGCCCGTCCTCGAAGGCGCCCTGGAGCGCTCCGTGGCCCTCGCCGCCGCCATGGACGCCCGCGGCTACGGCCGTACCGCGCAGGTCCCGCCTGCGGTGCGCCGTACGACCGCCGCCCTCACGCTCACCGGTCTGCTCGGCGTCTGCGCCGGGACGTACGGACTGCTCACCGCCGAAGGCGGCACGTACGGCCTGCCCGTGATGCTCGCCGGCCTCGCCGCGGCGCTCGCCGGTCTGCGGCTGGGCGGCCGTCGCACCCCGCGCACCCGCTACCGCCCCGACACCTGGAACGCCCGTTCCTGCCTGGTCGCCGCCTCCGGCGTCGCGGTCGCCGCCCTGCTGACCCTGGCCGCCTCCGCCGATCCCGCGGCCCTGCATCCGGGTGTGATCCCGCTGGTCGCCCCGACGCTGCCGCTGTGGCCGGCCGCGGCCGTGCTCCTCGGGCTGCTCCCGGCGTTCGTCACCCCCGCTCCCGAGCCGCCCGCGGCGGGACGGCCCGCTCCCCAGAGATCCGAGGAGAAGCCCTCATGATCCGCTTCGAGGACGTCTCCGTGACCTACGACGGAGCGGCCGGACCCACCGTCAGAGGCGTGGACTTCGAGGTCCCGGAGGGCGAACTCGTGCTGCTCGTCGGCCCGTCCGGGGTCGGCAAGTCCACCCTGCTCGGCGCGGTCAGCGGCCTGGTCCCGCACTTCACCGGCGGCACCCTGCGCGGCCGGGTCACGGTCGCCGGCCGCGACACCCGTACCCACAAGCCGCGTGAACTCGCCGACGTCGTGGGCACGGTCGGCCAGGACCCCCTCGCCCACTTCGTCACGGACACGGTCGAGGACGAACTCGCCTACGGCATGGAGTCGCTGGGGCTGGCCCCGGACGTGATGCGGCGGCGCGTCGAGGAGACCCTCGACCTGCTCGGCCTCGCCGATCTGCGCCATCGCCCGATCGCCACGCTCTCCGGCGGCCAGCGGCAGCGTGTCGCGATCGGCTCGGTCCTCACCCCGCACCCGAGCGTGCTCGTCCTGGACGAGCCGACCTCCGCGCTGGACCCGGCCGCCGCGGAGGAGGTCCTCGCGGTCCTCCAGCGGCTCGTGCACGACCTCGGCACGACGGTCCTGATGGCCGAGCACCGTCTGGAGCGGGTCGTCCAGTACGCCGACCAGGTCGCCCTCCTCCCGGCGCCCGGCGCGGCCCCGGTCCTGGGCGCCCCGGCCGAGATGATGGCCGTCTCCCCGGTGTACCCGCCGGTGGTGGACCTGGGCCGCCTGGCGGGCTGGACCCCGCTGCCGTTGACTGTCCGCGACGCCCGCCGTCGGGCCGGGGGCTTGCGCCGGCAACTCGAGGGACGGAACAGCGTCGCCGCTCAGGGGCGCGGGGAACTGCGCGAGCAACCACAACACACCCGCACCCGCGATCGATCCGCACCCCCCGAGCCCGGTGGCGCCCCCGACCGGCGTTTCCGGCGCAAGCGCCCCCTCACCCCTGCGACCTCCCCCCACGCCGCCGAAGTGCGCGCCCTCGCCGTCACCCGCGACCGCGTCCCCGCGCTGCGCGAGGTCGACCTCACCGTCTCCCCCGGCGAGACCGTCGCCCTCATGGGACGCAACGGCGCCGGGAAGTCCACGTTGCTCTCCGCGCTGGTCGGCCTGGTCCGGCCGTCCTCCGGGAGCGTCCGCGTCGGCGACGTGACCCCGCACCGTACGGCGCCCCCCGCACTCGTCCGCCGGGTCGGACTCGTGCCGCAGGAGCCGCGCGACCTGCTCTACGCCGAGACGGTCGCCGCCGAGTGCGCGGCCGCCGACGCGGACGCGGGTGCCGCGCCCGGCACCTGCCGGGCGCTGGTCTCGGAGCTGCTGCCCGGCATCGCCGACGGCACGCACCCCCGTGACCTCTCGGAGGGCCAGCGCCTCACCCTCGCGCTGGCGGTCGTGCTCACCGCCCGCCCGCCGCTGCTGCTCCTCGACGAACCCACCCGCGGCCTGGACTACGCGGCGAAGTCTCGCCTGGTCACGCTGGTGCGGGGGCTGGCTGCGGAGGGGCACGCGGTGGTCCTCGCCACGCACGACGTGGAGCTGGCCGCGGAGCTGGCCCACCGGGTGGTGCTGCTGGCCGAGGGCGAGGTGATCGCGGACGGCCCGACGGCGGACGTGGTCGTCTCGTCCCCTTCCTTCGCTCCGCAGGTCACCAAGATCCTCGCCCCGCAGCGGTGGCTGACGGTGCCCCAGGTCAGGGAGGCACTGTCGTGAGCCGTCCCGTCCGCCTCGGCCCCCGTTCCCTCGTCGCCCTCGCCCTGACCAGCGCGGTCGGCGGCGCGGCCTTCTTCTGGCCGTTCCTCGCGCCGCCCACCTCGCAGGTGGCCGCGCACGCCCAGGACGCGCCGTGGCTGTTCGCGGGGCTGCTGGTCCTGCTCATCGCGGTGGTGGCGGCGACGATCTCGGAGTCGGGGCTCGGCCCGAAGGCCGTGGCCATGCTCGGGGTGCTGGCGGCGACGGGGGCGGCCCTGCGGCCCATCGGCGCCGGTACGGCGGGCATCGAGCCGATGTTCTTCCTGATGGTGCTGAGCGGAAGGGTGCTGGGGCCGGGCTTCGGGTTCGTGCTCGGGGCGATCACGATGTTCGCGTCGGCGCTGCTCACGGGAGGGGTGGGGCCGTGGATGCCGTTCCAGATGCTGGCGATGGGCTGGTTCACGGCGGCGGCGGGCCTGCTCCCGGCGCCCGACCGGCTGCGGGGCCGCGCCGAACTGCTGATGCTGGCCTGCTACGGCTTCCTGGCCGCCTTCGCCTACGGCACGATCATGAACCTCGCGGGCTGGCCCTTCATGGGCGCGCTGGCCTCGAACATCGCCTTCGACGCGGACGCGGCGGTCCCGGCCAACCTGGCCCGGTTCGTGGCGTACTGCCTGGCGACCTCCCTCGGCTGGGACCTGGGGCGGGCGGTCGTCACGGTCGTGCTGACCGTGACCCTCGGCCCGGCGGTCCTCAGGGCGCTGCGCCGGGCCACCCGCCGCGCCGCCTTCGAGACGCCGGTCACATTCACCCCGCCCGCCTCGTCACCGGTAGGTGAGGCCTCGCACGCGGAGGGTCACCCGGGCGGTGAAGCACCCCACATGACGCACGTCACCCACGACCCGCGATAGTAGATCCAAGAGCCTGTCATGCACGCGGCGTCAGGGGCTCTGACCTGGGCGTTGAGACCCACGTCACACGACGGACCATTCGCCCCGATGCGGCCGCAACTAGTAAAAGCGGTCATTGCGGACACATCGCTCGGCTGTTTCTCTGGTGGACGTCGCAAGGCGCCGACAAGCCCCCCGGGCCTCGGCGCCGACGCACCTCTCCACCACGCGTCGCGTGGTCGCGGTGTGCTGCGGCACCCCAGTCCCCGAGGAAAGGGTTCGCCCGTGTCCGTCTCCGTCATCCGCCGCATCGCCGCCCCCAAGAAGGCCCTCACCGGCGCCGTCGTCGCCGCTGCCGCCGCGGGCATGGCGTTCTCCGCCGCCCCGGCCCACGCCCTCCCGGCCGCCACCCCCTCCCAGGCCCAGGCGATCGCGAAGAAGATGATCCCGGACGCCGCCCAGTACAACGCCTTCAGCAAGATCGTCGAGCACGAGAGCGGCTGGGACGTCGACGCCACCAACGCCTCCTCCGGCGCCTACGGTCTGGTCCAGGCCCTGCCCGGCAACAAGATGGCCACCGCCGGCGCCGACTGGAAGACGAACGCCCAGACCCAGATCGAGTGGGGCCTGGACTACATGAAGTCCCGCTACGGCAGCCCGGTCGGCGCCTGGAACTTCTGGCAGTCCAACGGCTGGTACTGAGCCGAAGCCGAAGCGGAAGCCGCCACAGCCGGCTACCGGCGCGCGCAGCCGGCTCCCTGGCACCCACAGCACCGGCTGGTGCTGAGAACCCAGCCCCCCAGAACGGCGGCGGCCCCCGATCCCCAGGGCCGCCGCCTTCCGCGTCCCGCCAGCCCCTCGGCGTGTCTCACCTCCCCGCGCCTCGTGAAGTCCCCCGGCGCCTCGGCGTCGCGGCATCTCTCGACATCCCCGAGACTCGCGACCTCTGGCGGCACCCCCGTCGTCACGGCTCGCTCGCGTCCCCGCGACTCGCATCTCCCGGCGCCCCTCGAACGACGGCGCCCCCGTCCCCGGGTCCACCGCCTTCCGCATCCCCCGCATCTCCCGACGCCCCGCGCCTCGCGGCCTCACGGCATCCCCTGGCTCCTCGGCGTCGCGGCATTCCCGACGCCTCGGCGACTCGCGGCATCCCCCCGGCGTCACGGCGTTTCAGGCGTCCCCGCGACTCGCATCTCCCGGCGCCCCTCCAACGACGGCGGCCCCCCATCCCCGGCGCCGCCGCCTTCCGCATCCCCCGCATCTCCCGACGACCCGCGCGGCCCCGCAGCGCCTCGGCGTTGCGACATCTCACGCGTCCCCGCCACTCGCGGCATCTCCCAGCGCCCCTCGAACGACGGCGGCCCCCATCCCCGGCGCCGCCGCCTTCCGCATCCCCCGGCATCTCTCAACGTCCCCGCAACTCGCAACACCCCCCGGCGACCCCGCGCCCCGCGACGACGTCCCCGCGCCTCGCAACCTCGCGGCGCCCCGGCCCCCCGGCGCCCCCTGGCGCCCCCGGCCCCTCGGCGTCGCGGCGTCCCCCGCCGCCCCCGCGTCTCCCGGCGTCCCGCAACTCTCGACGCCTCTCAACGTCCCGCGACGCCCCGGCGGCGGTCGGCGGGCGGGCCGTCGGTGTCGGCGGCTCATCGGGTGCACCGGGCCTCGGCGGCGGTCGTCGGCTCGGGGGTGGCCGTCCACGTCACAAGGTCCTCACCGCCGTCCGGGTCCAGCGCCCGCGCGAGGGTCGCGTGCACAGGGATCAGCGTGGCCAGGGCCGTGATCCGCAGCACGGACCTGAGCATCCCGTCCGGACACACCAGGCGCAGTGCGCCGCCGCCGCCGAGCGCGGCCCGGTACGCGCCGACGAACACCCGCAGACCGCTCGCGTCGCAGAACTCCAGTCGCGTCAGGTCCAGCACGATCCTGGCCGGAGCACGGTCCGCGACGAGGCCGTCCAGGCATGCGCGCAACGCACCCGCGGTCGCGATGTCCAGTTCACCCGCGACCTCGACCACCGTCCAGCCCCGGCGGCGCAGGCAGGAGACCGTCAGCGCGTCCATGGTTCCCGTCCCGGTACCGGGGGCAGCGCGGTCGCCGTGAAGACGCCGTCGGGGTCGAACCGCGCCTTGGCGGCCAGGAGCCGCGCGGTGTTCGGGCCGTAGGACTGGGCCACCTCGGCCCGCTGCGCGGGATCCAGCATGCCGGGGTAGCCGCCCGGCAGCGCGTGGGGCGCCAGCGCGTCGGCGACCGACTCGGCCCATTCGCGGTGCGAGGCGTCGTCTCCCGGCTCCCACCCGGCGACGATCTCGACCATCAGGTGGCACTGCCGCAGGCCGAAGGCCGTGCTCTCGACCGGTACCCGGGTCGCGGCCCCGTGGAAGTCGTGCAGCAGTACGCCGGACATGGGGCCGGTGATGCCGCGCGCCGCCCCGATCAGCGACTCGACGACGTGCGGCGTGAGCGCGGCGACCGATCGGGAGCGGGCCGTGAAGTGCAGTCCGGTGACCGCGCCCCACGTGTCGTTGCGGTGCAGCAGTTCCTCGGGGGACAGGAGGAGCACCTCCGTCAGGACCGGGGTTCCGAGCCGCCGCAGGGCGTCGAAGTGCCGCTCACCGGCGGCCGGATCGCCGCTCCAGACGGGCATCAGGAACAGCGTGGGCGACCCGTCGGGGCCGGCGAGGAAGGCGGACGGCACCGTGAGGGTGTCGGGTGCGGCGGCCAGAATCCCGCCCAGCAGGTCGAGCACGGTGGCGGCCTGCGCGCCGGGGTAGGCGACGACGCCGGCGAGCAGCCGGGGAAGCGGGTGCGCCCGCAGGCGCACGGACGTGACGACCCCGAAGTTGCCGCCTCCGCCGCGCAGGGCCCAGAACAGTTCGGGTTCGTGCTCCGCGTCGGCCGTGACGACCCGGCCGTCGGCGAGGACGACCTCGGCGCCGAGCAGATTGTCCAGCGCCAGGCCGTGCCGCCCGGTGAGCGGGCCGTATCCGCCCACGAGGGTCAGGCCCGTGACGCCCACGGAGCCGACCGTGCCGGTGACGGCGGCCAGGCCGTGCGGCGCGAGCGCGGAAAGGAGGCCGGACGCCGTGGTCCCGCCGCCCGCGGTGGCCACCCGCCCGGCCGGGTCCACGACGACCCGCCGCATCCCGGTCAGGTCGATCACCAGGCCGTCCTGTCGCAGGCCGCGGCCGGGGATGTCGTGGCCGCCCCCACGCACCGAGACCGGCAGTTCGTGGCGCCGCGCCGCGAGCACCGCGGCCTGTACGTCCTCCGGGGTGCGGGCCCGGACGACGAGGGCGGGCCTGGTGTGCACGGCGCCGTTCCAGATGCGCCGTGCCGCCTCGTAGGCCGGGCCGGACGTGGCGATCCGGTCCGGTCCGAGGCGGGCGGCCAGTTCCTGAGCGGCGACGCCGCCGGCCTGTGATGGTGCGCTCATGATGCGCCCCCTTGGGGGAGTTCTCTCGTTACCAGAGTGTGGCTCTGACTAAAAGAGTACTCCCACGCTTTACGGAGGCAAACTACTTTCAGTAGACACCGGCTGTACACTCGGCCTCATGAGTCCACGCAGTGCACGGAGCGAGCGGCCCAGTCGCCGGGCGGAGTACGCCGAGGCGACCCGGCGTGCCGTCATCGACGAGGCCCGCCGCCTGTTCAGCGAACGCGGCTACTTCGCCACGAAGGTCGACGACATCGCGACGGCCGCGCGCGTCTCACCGGCCACGGTGTACGTGATCGGCGGCAAGCAGGGCCTCTTGCGGATGCTGGTCGACCGCTGGTCCGCCGCGCCGGAGGTCGAGACGACACAGCAGGAGTTGGCGGAAGCCGACGACCCGGCGGAGATCCTGCGCGTCGTGGCGAGCCTGACCCGGCGGATGCGGGAGGACTACGGCGACATCATGCGCGTGGTGCTGGCCACGGCACCGCACGACACGGAGGCGGCCGAGGGCCTCGCGCTGGCCACCCGCCGCTACCGCGACGGCACCGAGGTGGCCGCCCGGCGCCTCGCGGAACTCGGCGCGCTCCAGGACGGCCTCGACGCCGACGCGGCCCTGGACATCCTGTGGTTCTACTTCGGCTACCAGGGCTTCTTCACCCTCGTCGACGACAACGGCTGGTCCCACGCGCGGGCCGAGAAGTGGCTCCTCGACGCCGCGCGCCAGGCCCTGCTGCGCCCCTGACGGCGCCACCGCGCCCTAACCTGCCGTGACCCGCAGTTCCTTCACGCCGTTGATCCACGCCGACCGCAGCCGCCGCGGCTCCCCCACCAGTCGCAGATCCGGCAGGGCGTCGGCGAGGGCGTTGAAGATGAGGTCGATCTCCAGCACCGCGAGGGACTTGCCGAGGCAGTAGTGCGGGCCGCCGCCACCGAAGCCCAGGTGGGGATTGGGGTCACGGGTGATGTCGAAGGCGTCCGGGGACTCGAACACCTCGGGGTCGTGGTTGGCCGAGGCGTAGAAGATGCCGACCCGCTCCCCCTTGCGGATGTGCTTGCCGCCCAGCTCCGTGTCCTGTGTCGCCGTCCGCTGGAAGGACACCACCGGCGTCGCCCAGCGCACGATCTCCTCGGCGGCCGTCGAGGGACGTTCCCGCTTGTAGAGGTCCCACTGCCCGGGGTGGGTGAGGAAGGCGTGCATGCCGTGCGTGATGGCGTTGCGGGTCGTCTCGTTGCCCGCCACCGCCAGCATCAGCACGAAGAACCCGAACTCGTCCGAACCGAGGTTGCCCTCGTCCTCCGCCGCCACCAGCGTGCTGACGATGTCCTGTGCGGGGCACTGCTTGCGGTCGGCGGCCATGTTCATGGCGTAGGCGATCAGCTCGGTGGCCGATTCCTTGCCGACCTCCTCCGTGATCGCGTACTCGGGGTCGTCGTACGCGATCATCTTGTTGGACCAGTCGAAGAGCTTGGCCCGGTCGTCCTGCGGGACGCCGATCAGCTCCGCGATCGCCTGGAGGGGCAGCTCGCACGCGACCTCCGTGACGAAGTCGAACGCCCCGGAGTGCGCGCGGGCGCCCTCGACTATGGCGTGCGCCCGGGCCCGCAGCCGCTCCTCCAGCGCCCGGATGGCCCGGGGCGTGAACCCCCGTTGCACGATCTGCCGCACCCGGGTGTGCTCCGGCGGGTCCATGTTCAGCAGGATCAGCCGCTGGACGTCGATCGCGTCGCGTTCGATGTGTTCGTTGAAGCGGATGATCGCGGTGTTGAGGGTGGAGGAGAACAACTCGGGGTGCGTGGAGACGTACTTGACGTCGGCGTGCCGCGTCACGGCCCAGTAGCCCTCGTCCTGGAACCCGGCCAGGTTCGCCGTCTGGGCGATCCAGGTGACCGGCTCGACACGGCGCAGTTCGGCGAACTCCGGCAGGGGCACGCGGTGGTGCAGCAGATCCGGGTCGGTGAAGTCGAACCCGTCGGGAAGCGCTGGACAGGGCATGGCGGCTCCAGCCATCTGACGACCAGTCAGGAAGTGCCGTGAACGTAACGGCGGACTCCGAAGACTGCAAGACCCTTGCGGTGACGGACGTCACGTCAGCAGACTGCACACAGAACTAGAACACGTATCAGTTGCTGGTTCTGGACGAGAGGACCGCCTTCATGGCCGCCGAACCCGTCATCGTCGAAGCCGTCCGCACCCCCATCGGCAAGCGCGGCGGCGCGCTCGCCAATCTGCACCCCGCCTATCTGCTGGGCGAGACGTACCGCGAACTCCTCGGCCGCACCGGCATCCCCGCCGACTGCGTCGAGCAGATCGTCGGCGGCACGGTCACCCACGCCGGTGAGCAGTCCATGAATCCCGCGCGGACCGCCTGGCTGACCATGGGCCTGCCCTACGAGACGGCGGCGACGACGGTCGACTGCCAGTGCGGGTCCTCCCAGCAGGCGTCCCACATGACCGCCAACCTCATCGCGGCCGGCGTGATCGACGTCGGCATCTCCTGCGGCGTGGAGTCGATGTCCCGCGTCCCGCTCGGGTCGGGCTCCAAGCACGGTCCCGGTAAACCGTTCCCCGACGAGTGGAACGTCGACCTCCCCAACCAGTTCGTGGCCGCCGAGCGCATCGCGCACCACCGCGGACTGACCCGGGCGGACGTCGACGCCCTCGGCCTGCTCTCCCAGGAACGCGCCGCGACGGCCTGGTCGGAGGAGCGCTTCAAGCGCGAGACCTTCGCCGTGCAGGTTCCCACCACCGAGGACGAGCAGCACGCCGGGCAGGGCATGTGGCGGCTCGTCGACCGCGACGAAGGGCTGCGCGACACGTCGGCGGAGGCGCTGGCGAAGCTGAAGCCGATCATGCCGACGGCCGTGCACACGGCCGGCAACTCCTCACAGATCTCGGACGGCGCGGCTGCCGTCATGTGGGCCTCCAAGCGCATGGCGCGCGCGCTGAAGCTGAAGCCCAGGGCACGGATCGTGGCCCAGGCGCTCGTCGGCGCCGACCCGCACTTCCATCTGGACGGCCCGATCGACGCCACCCGCGCGGTGCTCGGCAAGGCGGGGATGTCCCTGAAGGACATCGACGTGGTCGAGATCAACGAGGCGTTCGCGTCGGTGGTGCTGAGCTGGGCGCGAGTCTTCGAGCAGGACCTGGAGAAGGTGAACGTCAACGGCGGTGCGATCGCGCTCGGGCACCCGGTCGGGGCGACGGGTGCCCGGCTCATCACGACGGCACTGCACGAACTGGAGCGTACGGACAAGGAGTTCGCGCTGGTGACGATGTGCGCGGGCGGCGCGTTGGCCACCGGCACGATCATTCAGCGGCTGTAGCCGCCCAGTGGAGGAACGCCGTGAACGCCGCCGGACGGAAGGCCAGTACGGGACCGGCGGTGACCTTGGAATCCCGCACGGCGGTGGTGTCGCCGAGCTGTGCGCACTCGACACACTCGCCACCCTGATCGCTGCTGTAACTGGACTTACGCCACCGGGTCACCGTCGGAATCGCGTTGCTCGCCATAGCGTTCCTCCATCACGCACCGGATCAACTCCGCCGAGTCCCTGAGGGAGAGAGCGGCGGCCTGAAGGTGATCGTAACGGAGCGAGCAGTTCTTGACGGTGTCCGGATTGGCGGTCGGATGCCCGCTGCCGTACCCCTCGGTGTAGACGATGCTCGGATCGCTGGGAAATCGGTAGCAGGTGAATGAGCCGGTGAGGCCCGCGTGCGCGCCCGCCGAGAACGGCAGCACCTGAACGTTGATCCGAGGGTCGTGCTCGAAGGCCAACAAATGGGCCAGTTGATCCCGCATGGTCGCCGGGCCGCCGATCCGCTGGTACAGCGCGGCCTCGCTGAGGATGGCCCAGAAGACCGGGGGCTGCTCCTTCTCGAAGATGCGCTGTCGGGCGAGACGTACTGCCGTACGGTCGTCGAGGTTGCTCCGGTCCAGCGCGCCGAGCACCGCCCGCGCATAGGCCGACGCCTGGAGCAGACCGTGCACCATGTGCGTCTGGAAGGCACAGATCTCCACCGCCCGAGCCTCAAGTTCCGCCGTCTGCCGGAACCACGCCGGAAGTTGGCTGCGCAGCACCAGTTCGGTCAGGCGGGACAGCAGGCCGCCCGTTCCCAGGGCCGCGTCCACCCGCTCGCTGAACGCGGGGGTCGGCAGCTTGCGCGCGGTCTCGATCTGGCCGACCAGGGAGCCCGTGTAGTTGATGACGTCCCCGAGCTGCCGCTGGGTCAGTTCCGCCGCCTCCCGCGCCCGTCGCAGCTCGTAGCCGTAGTAGTCCAGCGGCGAGGCACCCGGGTCAAGGGCGTTGATGTGGGTCACGCACGATCCCCTCTCACGCGACTCCGCCCACAACGGGACGGGTTGTATCCGTTCCGTTGCCCACGGTAGTGACGGCTGGCCAGCCTCGTGGCGTGAACGAATACATTCCACCGGCCTACTCGGCCCCTCGCCCCGTCCAGTACCGCATGAGCCTCACCGTGGGCGAGCACTCGGCACGGCATGTGCGCCGCATCGTCCGCTCGCTCCTGACCGAGTGGGGCCTGACGGAGCTGACCGACGTGGTGGAACTGGGCGTGACGGAGCTGGTCGCCAACGTCGTACGGCATGTCCGGGACCGGCGCTGCGTGCTGCTGGTGCTGCGGCTGAGGACGGGGGTGCGGGTGGAGGTCGCCGACACCTCGCCCCAGGTGCCGCGCATGCGGACCGGGTTGCTCCTCGACGCGGAGAGCGGGCGCGGTCTCGTGCTGCTGGACGCCCTGGTCGACAAGTGGGGCGTCGACCGGGGGCCCCTGGAGGGCAAGACCGTGTGGTTCGAGTGCGGTCCGCCGGGGAGCGGGCCGCAGGCATAGCCGCCTGGCCCTCACTCGGCCTTCCTGAACACCTCCGACATCCCGTCCCCGTGCCGGGGTCCAGCGGCCCCGGCACCTCCGGCGCGATCAGGCCGACCCTCGCGGCCGGTTCACGGCCGCGCAGCCGAGGGCGGCGGGACGGGGCGGCGCGTAGGAGTCGCAGGCGGACTGGATCTGCCGTACGACGCAGCAGGCGGTCTCGACGCGGTCGGCCGTCGCCTGACGAAGCCTCCAGGGCACGGTCCCAGACACCGAGTTCCGCCCAGGCGCTGCCCCGGGACCGCGCGGCGTCCAGGCGCGGGGAGGGCGTCGTACACGCCGGCACGCCGGCCTCTGAGGTCGCGTCAGCTCCGGTCGCGCACCAGCTCGGGTGCCGCCTCGGCCACCGCCTCGGGAGCGGGCCGCGCCCTCGGCCCCTGGAACAGATACGCCAGCCCGAAGCCCGCGCCCACCACGAGCGCGCCGCCCACCGCGTCCAGCACCCAGTGGTTTCCGGTGACGACGATCGCGGTGACCGTGAAGGCCGGATGCAGCAGGCCCAGCGCCTTCATCCACCCCTTGGGCGCGACGATCGCGATCACGACGCCGCACCACAGGGACCAGCCGAAGTGCAGTGACGGCATGGCCGCGTACTGGTTGGTGAGGGAGGTCAGGGTGCCGTAGTCCGGCTGGGAGAAGTCCTGGACGCCGTGGACCGTGTCGATGATGCCGAAGTCCGGCATCAGGCGCGGCGGGGCGAGCGGGTAGAGCCAGAAGCCGATCAGGGCCAGCAGCGTCGTCAGGCCCAGCGTCGATCGGCCCCAGCGGTAGTCGACCGGGCGGCGCCAGTACAGGACGCCGAGGACGGTCAGCGGCACGGCGAAGTGGAACGACGTGTAGTAGAAGTCGAAGAACCGGCGGAGCCAGTCCACCTCCACTATCGCGTGGTTGAGCGTGTGCTCGATGTCGATGTGGAGGAAGCGCTCGATGGAGAGGATCTGCTCGCCGTGCGCCTCGGCGCGCTCCCGGCCCCCGGATATCGTGCCGCCGGTGGCCGCGAGCCGGACCTGCGAGTAGGCGGCGTACGTGACGCGTATGAGGAGCAGTTCCAGCAGGAGGTTGGGGCGGCCGAGGACGCGGCGCAGGAAGGGCAGCAGCGGTATGCGCCGCCAGCGGGCCGGGACCGGCCGGGCGTACCGCGTGGGGACGGGGTCGCGGTAGTGGGGCGAGGTGCGCGACAGGAACGGCACCGCCGTGGCGGCGGCGATCGCGGCGAGGAGGACGACGTTGTCACGCAGCGGGTGCAGCGCGGCCATGTCCGGCAGGAGCATCCGCGCGGGCAGCGTCATGACCAGCACCACCGCCACCGGCCACACCGGGCGGTCCGCGGCGCGCCTGCCGACCCGGCCGACCACCGCGAGCAGCACCCACAGCGACTGGTGCTGCCAGGCCGTCGGCGCGACGACGATCGCGGCGCAGCCGGTGAGGGCGACGGCCAGCAGGAGCTGACCGTCCCGGGCGTAGCGCACGGCGCGGCGCAGTCCCAGGGCGGCGACCGCCGCGCCCAGGGTCAGGAAGAGGGCCGTCTCCAGCGGGCCGGACAGGCCGAGCCGCAGCAGCGCGCCGTGCAGGGACTGGTTGGCGAGGTCGTCGGCCCGCCCGCCCAGACCGACACCGGCCATGTGGTGCACCCAGTAGGTGTACGAGTCGTGCGGCATCGCCAGCCACGCCAGCGTCGTGGTCCCGGTGAAGGTCGCGCCCAGGGAGGCCGCCGCGGACCGACGGCCGGTGAACCACAGCAGCGGGGCGAAGAGCAGCACCGTCGGCTGGAGGGCGGCGGCGACGCCGATCAAGGCTCCCCCGGCTCGCTCCCCGCGCACGGCGAGGCAGCCCAGCAGCACCAGCAGGACCGGGATGATGCTGGTCTGGCCGAGCCAGAACGCGTTGCGCACCGGCAGGGACAGCATCAGCAGGCAGATCGCGACGGGCGCCGCGACGAGCGACGTACGGCGGCTGACGGGGCGCGGCAGGGCGCGGGCGGCGACCAGGCCGAGCACGACGACCAGCAGCAGCGTGCCGAAGGTCCAGCCCCAGCCGAGCGCCTGCTCCGCAGCCCGCGTCAGGGGCTTGAGGACCAGGCCGCCGAAGGGGGTGCCGGTGAAGCGGGTCGAGTCGTAGAGCGAGCCCTCCACGTGCAGCACGCCGTCCGGGCCGACCCAGGTCTCCAGGTCGGTCAGCCGCTCACCCCGCGGGGTGCCGAGGACGACGGCGATCTGCCGTATGCCGAGAATCGCGGCGACGAGCCACAGGGCCATGCGCGCGGCACGCAGCCGTGCGCCCGCGCTCGCTCCGAATGCCCCTGCCGGTCTCTCGCTGTGTTCCGCGTTCGCCACGCCTCGTCGGCCTCCCGCCCCATCGATCCGCGCACCCCGTAGGTGGCACCGCCCCCGGGAGAGGAGACGCAGGCAACCCCCGATTCACCTGACGTCCGCTCGCCTTTTGTCCGGAAGACGATAGTGGGAGGGGGGTCGAGTTGCTTCGGCCGGGCGCGAGATAGATCACAGGGCGGTCCCGGGAGCGACATCCGGACACGCCCCGACAGTCCTGCACAGGGCATATTTACCTGCCCCATGCACCGAAATGGCCACCCTGCGTAATCGGGACAAGGCCCCCTATCGTCGACTTTCGGCCTGCCGCCGCCGCTGCCGCGTGGGCCCGTCCCCGTCCCCGTCGAAAGGCAGGCGAGCGAAGTCTTGTCGAGTGCCACCGCCGCCGCACCGAATCCGTTCCCCGTCCGCACCCGCCCGCCGGTGCAGGAGCCCACCGTCACCGATCCCGCCCTGGTCAGGCGCGCCGTGAAGGCGGCAGCGCTGGGCAACGCCATGGAGTGGTTCGACTTCGGTGTCTACAGCTACATCGCGGTGACCCTCGGCAAGGTCTTCTTCCCGTCCGGCAACCCGACGGCGCAGCTCCTGTCCACCTTCGGTGCCTTCGCCGCGGCCTTCCTGGTCCGTCCGCTGGGCGGCATGGTCTTCGGCCCGCTGGGCGACCGCGTCGGCCGCCAGAAGGTCCTGGCGCTGACGATGATCATGATGGCCGTCGGCACGTTCGCGATCGGCCTGATCCCGTCGTACGCCGCGATCGGCGTCGGCGCGCCGATCCTGCTCCTCGCCGCGCGCCTCGTGCAGGGCTTCTCCACCGGCGGCGAGTACGCCGGCGCCTCCACCTTCATCGCCGAGTACGCGCCCGACAGGCGACGCGGTTTCCTCGGCAGCTGGCTGGAGTTCGGCACGCTCGCCGGTTACATCGGCGGCGCCGGCCTGGTCACCCTCATGACCGCGCTGCTGTCCTCCGAGGACCTGCTGTCCTGGGGCTGGCGGATCCCGTTCCTGATCGCGGGCCCGATGGGCATCATCGGCCTCTACCTGCGGATGCGGCTGGAGGAGACCCCGGCGTTCGCGGCGGAGGTCGCGAAGGCGGAGACGGAGCGGCCCAAGGTGCCGCTGCGCGAGATGGTCACGGGCCAGTGGAGGGCGCTGCTGCTGTGCGTGGGCCTGGTCCTGGTCTTCAACGTCACCGACTACATGCTGCTGTCGTACATGCCGAGCTACCTCACGAGTGAGCTGCACTACGACGAGACGCACGGCCTGCTCGTCGTCCTGGCCGTGATGGCCCTGATGATGATCGCCCAGCCGCTCACGGGCGCCCTCACCGACCGCGTGGGCCGCCGCCCGGTCATCGCCGTCGGCTGCGCGGGCTTCCTGTTCCTCTCGATCCCCGCCCTGCTGCTGATCCGTCAGGGCAGCCTCCTGGCCATCGGCCTGGGCATGGGCGCGCTCGGCCTGCTGCTGGTCTGCTTCACCGCCGCGATGCCGTCGGCACTGCCGGCCCTGTTCCCGACCCGGGTCCGCTACGGCTCCCTCTCCATCGGCTTCAACATCTCGGTCTCCCTCTTCGGCGGCACGACCCCCCTGGTCGTCACGGCCCTGATCGGCGCGACCGGCGACATGATGATGCCCGCCTACTACATGATGGCCGCGGCCGTGATCGGCGGCGTGGCGGTCTGGTTCATGACGGAATCAGCAGGCCGCCCCCTACCGGGCTCGGCCCCCTCACTGGAACCCGGGGAACGCTGACACCCCTCCTCCGCTCCCCGCCCACACCGCCGAGCCGCACCCGCGAAGGCGGCCAGGCGGCGGCCGTGCGCCGGATGCGCCTGGTCCGCCCCGACACGACCAGGGTGCACAGGACCAGCACGAGGGCCTCGGCCGCACCCCGGAACGAAAACCAGTCACCCACGCACCCGTGGAGACGGCCCGGCGACAGCCGGGATCAGCCGAGAGACTCGGCGGCCGTGCGCCGGATGCGCCTGGTCCGACGGCCAGGGGTGCACAGAACCAGCACGAGGGCCTCGACCGCACCCCGGAACGAAACCAGTCACCCACGCACCCGTGGAGACGGCCCGGCGGCAGCCGGGATCAGCCGAGGGACTCGGCGGCCGTGCGCCGGATGCGCCTGGTCCGCCCTGACACGGCCAGGGTGCGCAGGACCGGGACGAGGGGCTCGGCCGCGACGCGCAGCTGAAGCCAGTCGCTCCAGTCGTCGAGCAGGGCGGGGACACGGTCCGCGGCGAGCGCCCCGGACCTCAGGTCCTCCAGCGTCGCCAGCTCCCGCGCCCGGCGTTCGGCGAACGCACGGACCTCCGGAGCGAGTGCTCCGACCCAGTCGTCCCGCTCGGCGCGCGGCAGCCGCTCCAGGATCTCCCCGACCACGCCCGAGGCGAGCGCGCCGTCCGGTTCAGCCGCGACGGCGTCCCGCAACGCCGGCCAGGCCGGGCCGGAGTCGAGCGCGGCCCGGTACAGCTCCCAGCGGGCGTGCCCGTCGCCGGCGTCGGCGAGCACCCGCCCGAGCCCCTCCTCCAGCCGCCGCAGCGCGTCCCGCCTCCCCGGCGTCGGTCCGCCGTCCCCCATCCCCTCACCCCTTCCCTCACCCCTTCCCTCGGCCTCGGCCACTCCCGGCGAGAATAGAGAAGAGCCCGGGAGCGCCGTCGTCGCTCCATCGGCCCCGTAGGACAGGAACCTGCACCCCCTTCCACTCGTTAGACGATCTAGTTAGCACTTCTAACTAGATGACGAGAGGCAGAGCCCATGAGCGAGTCGCAGATCTGGGACACCGTCGACGCGTACTTCGCGACCCACCTCGCCGGCGACGACGAGGTCCTCCAGGCAGCCCTGCGGGACAGCGACGCGGCCGGCCTGCCCCCGATCGGCGTCACGGCGAGCCAGGGCAAACTCCTCCAGCTCCTCGCCGAAATCCAGGGCGCCCGCGCCATCCTGGAGATCGGCACGCTCGGCGGCTACAGCACGATCTGGCTGGCCCGAGCCCTCCCGGCCGACGGCCGCCTGGTCACCCTGGAGTACGACCCGAAGCACGCCGAGGTCGCGAGCCGCAACATCGCCCGGGCAGGTCTCGACAAGGTCGTCGACGTCCGCGTGGGCGCCGCCCTGGACACCCTGCCGCAGCTCGCCGACGAGAACCCCCCGCCCTTCGACCTGGTCTTCATCGACGCCGACAAGGCCAACAACGCCCACTACGTGGAGTGGGCACTGCGCCTGGCACGCGAGGGCAGCCTGATCGTCGTGGACAACGTGGTCCGCGGCGGCCGCGTCGCCGACGCGGCCGACACGGCGCCCGACGTCCGCGGCACCCGCGCCGCCCTCGAACTGATCGGCTCCCACCCGAGGCTCACCGGCACCGCGATCCAGACGGTGGGCAGCAAGGGCTACGACGGCTTCGCCCTGGCGCGCGTGCTCGGCTGACGGGACCGCGCCGCCGCTCAGACCTCGTGGTAGTAGCCCACGTTCACGCTGCGTGGCCCGGTGCGGTCCAGGATGACGATCTCGCCGTTGCCGCCCCGGGGCAGCGGCATCGTGCCGCCGTACGCGAGCGGCTGCGCGTACTCGCCGGACACCAGCCGGACCTCGGAGGACGGGTCCGGCTGCGAGCCGCGCAGCCAGGTCACCTGCCAGTCCCCGTCCGGCCCGCACAGGAACTCCAGGTGGACCCGGGAGACGAACAGCCAGTCGTCGGGCGTCGCGAGCCGGCACACGTTCCTGTCCCGGCCCACGCGCAGCATCGTCCCCGGCTCGCTGGGCGCGTCGGCCATGATCATGCCGGCCGTGACACCCGCGTCCGCACCGGAGACGGTGGCCATGGTCAGTTCGAGCACGTGCGCTCCCTTGCAACGTCCTGATGCGCAGGCCCGGTTGGCCTGCCGCCGCCGCATGATAAATCGCCCGGCGCGGCGGCGTCCGGCACAATGGCCTCATGACCGAGCGAAAGCCACCGGGGGTCAGCTTCGAGTCCTGGACCGACAAACAGATCCGGGACGCCGAGGCGCGCGGCGACTTCGCGCATCTGCCCGGCGCCGGCAAGCCGTTGCCGAAGGACATCGAGGGCACCTACGACGAGCAGTGGTGGATCAAGCGGAAGCTCGCCCGGGAGGGCTTCTCCGTCCTGCCCCCCACCCTCGCCCTGCGCAAGGAGGCCGAGGACGCGCTGCTGGCCGCGATGGCGGCGCCCTCGGAGCGGCTCGTGCGGAAGATCGTCGAGGACGTCAACGTCAAGATCCGCGACGTCATGTTCAAGCCGCCGCCCGGCCCCCCGCTGGGTCTGAAGCCGTACGACGTGGACGACGTCGTACGCCGGTGGCGGGAGGGCCGGGCGGCGGCCGAATAGCTCTGTCGACGGCTCAGTGACGCAGCAGCCGCTCCGCGAGCTCCCGGTAGTCCCGCAGGGCGAGACGGAGTTGCTCGGTGTCGGAGGTCGCCGGGGTGGCCTCGTCGGTCGACTCCCAGGAACGGCGCAGGGTGCGGCGCCGCTGGGTGACGGCCTCCGTGAACCGGGCGGCTATCTCCTCCAGCACATGGTCCGCCTCCTCGATGGCGGCCCGGGGCCCGTCCACGAACGAGGCCATCGCCTGCTGCAACCGCAGCTCGAACTTGGCGCTCTCCTCGCCCGGCAGCAGCGGCGCCAGGCGCGAGGTGGGGGCGGCGGGGTCGGCCGGCGGCCTCGCGGGCGCCTCGGCGGCGGTGGCACGGGCGTTGTGCGCCCTGCGCGCCTCCTGGGCCGCCCCCGCGGCCTCGTGGGCCTCACGGGCCCCCTCTCCCCCCGGCGCCACAGCACCGGCCCGCAGCGAGGCCCCACCGGAGGCCTCCCGCGCCGTGCCCGGCGCCGTGTCGCGCCGCACGCTGCCGTCCGGCTCCGGCGGCTCCCCGCCGCCCATGGGCCGTGTCACGTCGCTCATATGTCTCAACTCCCCTTCGCCTGGCGCCCGAAGGCCGTCGGCAGATGCAGTCGGCCCGAACCGGCGTGGGCGGTCTTCGCCCGCTCGCCACTCGGACGCCCCGGACGGTCGTCCCGCGCCGGACGCAGCATGTCGTCGAACAGGGCGCGGGCCTCGACCATGGCCTCACGCATCTCCTCCGTACCGGCGCCCCCGCCCTGCGTGCCGTTCACCGGCGTACCGGCGATGCGATGGACACGGCGGTAGCCGTGCACGCGGTGCGCGTGGTGCACGGACAGCGCGGCGTACTGCTCGTCGTACTGCCCGCCGTCCGGGAAGCCCCGGAGCCCGGCGAGTTCGGCGAGCAGCCGGTCCGCCTCGATCACGGCGTCCCGCGGCGAGTCGACGAAGCGCTCCTGGGCGGCCGTCCAACGCGCCTCGAACTGCTCGCGCTGCGCCGCTTCGAGCGGCCGCGGACGCAGCTTCCCGTGCCGCTCCACGCGCTCGGCGAGCTCACGTTCGGCGGCCGTGGCATCGCCGTCGTGCCGGGCCACGGCCCGGTCGTACTCAGGTCCGAAGCGCCGCCTGAGGTCCCGTCCGCCGCCCGCGCCACGGCCGCGCAAGGTCAGGGCGGCCGCGACGAGGGCGACCGCCACCACAATCACGATCAGAGCAATGATCCAGCCAGTGGACATGAATGCCTTCCGGGTTCTCGACCCGACCGACCCCTCACCGGGCCGGTCAGCACAACGGGTTGCCCGCACCCCCCCACCCAAACCGCATCCACCTCCAAGGGGCTCGGCTCACCGCCCTGGAGTCGCATGACGCCGCAGCCACCCCCCGACGGAAGGGACCGCCCCCCTCCGACATCGGTCGCACGGCGGGGCAGCCGCGTACGGCGGGAAGGGGGCGGGTCGGGGGGC
>NZ_JBVKBE010000002.1:680653-1022951 GCF_055657325.1 Streptomyces sp. NPDC107562
TGTCCGCCCGCAGCGGTTGGCGCGTCAACACGGGCGCGTCGGTAAGAGACCGATTCCGCGCCGTTCCGAGGACGGACACCCCCCGACCCGCCCCCAACGAGACAAGCACCCCCCGCGCGAAGGGACTGGCCGGCTCAGGCGTCAGTCACACGGCGCCGCAGCCGCCCGCGGCGGGCAGGGGGCGGGTCGGGGGGTGTCCGCCCGCAGCGGTTGGCGCGTCAACACGGGCGCGTCGGTAAGAGACCGATTCCGCGCCGTTCCGAGGACGGACACCCCCCGACCCGCCCCCGACAAGACCCGCAGCCCCCGCGCGACAGCAACCCGCGCAACGGCAACCCCGCGCGACAGCACCCCCCGGTCACCGGAACCGAGCCACCGGCCGCACGTCATGCGGCTCCTCACGATCCGACCCGCACAACTCCTCGTTCAACTCGCGCACCAACTGCACCAGATCCGTCGACCGCTCCGGCCCCCACCAGTCACCGAGCAACTCCGCAAGCGACTCCTCACGAGCCCGGGCCAGCCGCTCCGCGACCACCCGCCCCTCCTCCGTGAGCACGAGGTCGAGCCCCTCCCGCACGGCAAGCCGCCGCTCCTCCACCTGCCGGGCCCCGTCGAGGATCACCCCCAGCGGCACCGTGCTGCGCTCCGCCAGCACCCCCGGCTCCACCCTCCCGTACCGCTTGATCCGCAGCACCAGCCAACTGGCCGCCGGCAGCAGGTCGTACCCCGCGCGAGCGGAGATCTTCCGGTACACGTCCTGCCGCCCCTCCCGCGTCCCCAGCACCGAGAGCGCCCGGCACACCTCGTCGTACGACGACCGCTGCACCGGATTGCTGGCCAGCGTCTGCGAGACGTCGGGCGCCGTGACCGACACCCGCAGCCGGTCCTCCTTCAGGAACCACGCCAGCACGAAGGCGAGAAACGCGACAGGCGCGGCGTACAGGAACACATCCGTGATCGCGGAGGCGTACGCGCCCTGCGCGAGCCCGCGCAACTCCGGCGGCAGCAGGGCGATCCCCCGCAGATCCGATCCCAGACCCTCCACGGAGACGCCACGCGGCAGCGACACCCCCCGGAAGGCGTCAGCCAGTTGCTCGCCGAGCCGCCCCGCGAAGACCGACCCGAAGACGGCGACCCCGAACGCCGCCCCGATCGACCGGAAGAAGGTCGCACCGGACGTGGCGACGCCCAGATCCTCGTACGACACGGCGTTCTGCACGATGAGCACCAGCACCTGCATGACCAGCCCGAGACCGAACCCGAAGACGAAGAAGGTCACACTGATCACGACGTTGGAGCTGCTCACGTCGAGGTTGTGGAGCAGCAGCAGCCCGACGGTGGTCACGAACGTCCCCGCGAGGGGAAAGACCTTCCAGCGCCCGGTGCGGCTGACGATCTGTCCCGAGCCGGTCGAGGCGACCAGCAGCCCCAGCACCATCGGCAGCATGTGCACACCCGACAGCGTCGGCGAGACCCCCTGCACGACCTGGAGGAACGTCGGCAGATACGTCATGGCCCCGAACATCGCGAACCCGATGATCAGGCTGATCGCCGCGGTGAGGGTGAAGGTGCGCAGCCGGAACAGCCGCAGCGGCAGCACCGGCTCGGCCGCCCGCCGCTCCACGCCCACGAACGCCACCGCGAGCACGGCCGCGAGCACGAGCAGCCCGACGATCTGCGGCGAGCCCCAGCCCCAGGTGGTGCCGCCGAGAGAGGCGACCAGGACCAGGCAGGTGGCGACGGCGGCGATGAGGAAGGTGCCGAGGTAGTCGATGACATGCCGGGTGCCGGTGCGCGGCAGTCGCACCACGGAGGCGATCACGACGAGCGCGACGGCCCCCACCGGCAGGTTGATGTAGAAGACCCAGCGCCAGCTCAGGTGCTCGGTGAACACCCCGCCCAGCAACGGCCCGAGCACGCTCGACGCCCCGAAGACCGCGCCGAACAGCCCTTGGTAGCGCCCCCGGTCACGCGGTGGGACCAAGTCTCCGACCATCGCCATCGACAGCACGATCAGCCCGCCGCCACCGAGCCCCTGGATGCCGCGGAAGGCGATGAGTTGCGTCATGTCCTGCGCGACCCCGCACAGCACCGAGCCGACGAGGAAGATCAGGATGGCGAGCTGGTAGAGCCGTTTACGCCCGTACTGGTCGCCGAGCTTGCCCCACAGCGGGGTCGCGGCGGTCGAGGCCAGCAGATACGCGGTGACCACCCAGGACAGGTGCGACAGGCCACCGAGTTCGCTGACGATGGTCGGCAGCGCGGTCGCCACGATCGTCTGGTCGAGAGAGGCGAGCAGCAGGCCGAGCAGCAGCGCGCCGATCGACACGAGTACGTTCCCGGACACCTGCTCGCGATCCACGGCACCCGGTATCTGAGCGGCCCTGCCGCCATGCGATTCCCCGGCCATGCACACCTCCCGAGGCTGCCTCGTCCGGCCTGCAGTACCTCATCCATCGTGGGCGGTGTGCACGGTTATGGCCTGTTGAGTCCGAGCGGGAGTGGCCGGGGCGGCACGTTTACGGGGGGCCGCCGACAGGACGTACACACAATCTGCATAATCTCTGGGACCACGGATCCGCGAGGGGAGGGACGGAAGCGTGGCGAAGCAGAACGAACACCGGTGCCCGGAGTGCGGTACGCCCAGGGGGGCGGACAACACACCGTCCTGCGCCTGCGGCGAGCGCGCCGCCGAGGCCCTGCGCGACGCGCGCACGGCGGAGCAGGCGGCGGCGGAGGACTTCGACCCCCTGCGCATCCGCCCCTACGTGGCGCTGGACCCCGCGCCCCCGGCCGACCAGGCCCCCGCGGCGGATGCGACCCTGCCGCTCCCCCTGTTGAGCCCGGCCCCACCCGGTGGAGCCGGTCTGCCCGAAGGACGCACACTCCCCGAAGCCCTCGCAGCCCCCGAGATGCTCGAAGCCCCCCACGCTTCGGAGCCGCCCGCCCAGGACCCCCACCCCGCCCGCCCGCGCGGCCGCCGCCGCACGACGCTGCTCGCGGCCGCCGCGATCCTCGGGGTCGCCGCCACGGCGGCCTTCGCCGGCGGCCTGTTCTCCTACGACACCCCGGCGCGGGACAGCGCGGCCCCGGAGTCGGTACGCGAGGCGGTCCCGCAGGCCCGCACGTCCGCGCCGATGCCGTCGCCCTCGGTCGCGGCCCCGTCGGCGAGCCCCAGCACGACGTCGGCGTCACTGTCGCCGACGCCGACCGCCTCACCGTCGCCGAGCACGTCGGCGGCGACCCCGACGCCGTCACCGACGCCGACCGGCTCGTCGCCGACCCCCACCGCCCCCGTCACGCCGACGCCGACCCCCGCGGACCGCGACGAGCCGCCGCCGACGCTTCGCCGGGGCGACTCCGGCGACGAGGTCACGGAGCTCCAGCTCCGACTGCACCAGCTGTACCTGTACAACGGCCACCCGCACGGCGACTACTCACGACAGGTCGAGGACGCCGTACGCATGTACCAGTGGACCCGCGGCATCCGCAATGACGAACCGGGCGTCTACGGCGAGGAGACCCGCCAGAAACTGGAATCGGAAACGTCGGAACCCTGAGACACGGCCCCATGAGGCCGGAGCGCAACCCAGCACAGCCCCACGACACCCCCACCGAACGCCACCCGGAACCCCGGACCGCTCGCACCAACACCCCCTCAAAGCCGGCCCCGCGCCCCGGAGCCGGCCCCGGGCCTTACGTCCGACCCCACCGGAACCCAGCGCCGGGCCCTACGCCCGACCCCACCGCGACCCAGCCCCAGGCCGTCGCGGTCGCCGCACCCGCGAGGGCGATCGTCGCCGCCGCGCGGGCCTTGGCGCCGTAGGCCCCGACCCCACCGGAACCCAGCCCCGGGCCCTACCCCGGGCCGTCGTGGTCGCCGCGCCCGCGAAGGCGATCGTCGCCGCCGTGCGGGCCTTCATGCCGTAGCCCGACCCCACCGAAACCCAGCCCCACGCCCTACCCCGACCCCACCGGAACCAGCCCCCGGCCCTACCCCCGGACCCCGTCCCCCTGACCCCGGACCACGGCCCCCGGCCGCTCCCCGAGCCGTCCCTCACCCCACGCTGACCCGAAGCTCCCCGCTCCCGCCCTCGACCGCCTCCACCCGCACCCCGGTCAGGTCCCGCACCAGCACGTCCGGCCGGTGCACCGCGGCCCGGGGCCCCACCCCGACCACCCGCATCCCCGCCGCACGCCCCGCCGCGATCCCGGCGCCCGAGTCCTCGAAGACCAGGCAGTCCTCCGGAGCCACGCCCAGTTCGGCGGCCCCCTTCAGGAACCCCTCGGGGTCGGGCTTGCTCGCGCCCACGGACTCGGCGGTCACCCGCACCCGCGGCAGGGCCAGCCCCGCCGCGGCCATCCGCGCGGTGGACAGCGCCACGTCCGCCGAGGTCACCAGGGCATGCGGCAGCCCTCGCAGGGACGCCAGGAAGTCCTTCGCGCCGGCGATCTCGACGACACCGTCCATGTCGGCGGTCTCCGCCGCGAGCATCCGCGCGTTGTCCGCGAGGTTCCGCTCCATCGGCCGGTCCGGCAGCAGCACGGCCATCGACGCGTACCCCTGCCGCCCGTGGACGACCTTCATGACCTCGTCGCCGTCCAGCCCGTGCTGCTCGGCCCACCGGCGCCAGATGCGCTCCACCACGGCGTCGGAGTTGACGAGGGTGCCGTCCATGTCGAGCAGGAGGGCGCGGGCGGTGAGCACGGTCGTGGCCGTCATCGGCAACTCCAGTACGCGGAAGAGGGGCGCGTGAGCACAGGGGGACAAGGCGGCCCCGCCCGCCGGTCAGGGAAAACGGGCGGGAGCCACTTTGTTTCTCCACGGTACAAAACAAGCCGCCTCACCGCCAGCGCCGGGCCAAGCCTTCATCTGCCGTTCAGCTCAGCAAGACGAGACGACCCCACCCCCGGCCCCGCCGGCAAACGGCCCCCGGCCCGGCCGGCAAACCGGCCCGCCCGCCGCATCCCGCCCGCCTCACCCGGCGACGGCCTCGAAGAGGCTCCACACCCCGAGGCCCAGCATCAGCAGCGCCGCGATCTTCGTGATCAGCCCCAGCGGCACCCGCCGCATCAGGGCCTTGCCGCCGACGATGCCCAGTCCGGCCACCGCCCACAGCGCCAGCACCGCACCGAGGCCGACGGACAGCGGGTCGTCGTACCGGGCGGCGAGGTTCGCGGTCATGATCTGCGTGAGGTCACCGAACTCGGCGACCAGGATGAGCATGAAGCCGGCCCCGGAGACCTTCCAGAAGGACTGGTCCCGCGGCTTGCGGATCTCCTCCTCGTCGTCACCCTTGCGGAACAGCAGCACCGCCGCGCCCCCCAGGAACAGCGCACCGGTGATCGCGTGCACCAGCTGCTGCGGCAGCAGCGTCAGCACGCTGCCCGCGGCGACGGCGAGCACGACGTGCAGCGCGAAGGCCGCGGCCACCCCGGCGAAGACGTACGAGGCGCGGTAGCGGGTGCCGAGGACGAGCCCGGCGAGCGCGGTCTTGTCGGGCAGTTCGGCGAGGAAGACGACGCCGAAGACGAGCGCCGTGACGGTCAGGCTGATCAAGGTTCCTCAATCGGTCGGGGCCACCGGCCGAGAGTCGCGGCGAAACGTCAGACCTCGGCACGGCAGCACACATGGCACCCGTGCCGTAGGGCACGGGCGTGCACTGCTTGCCGAAGGTCTCGCTGGCCGGCCTCGTCACCGAGGCCCGCCTCCGGGCGCCGGCTCAGATCCCTCGCGGGCTGAGCAGTATGTCGACGGTCCGGCGAAGAGCTACTCCCCTTCTGCGCCTCCCATGGTACGCGACGGCCCCACCGGCCCCACGGGCGGAAAAGTTCCGTCGTGAATCTTGTCGTGTCATGCACGTGTCACTAGCTTCTCACCGAACGCACACCCGTTCGCAATACGGCATCGACAGCATTCCCTCGCTCGCACGCCAACACCCCCACACTCCAAGGGAGTTCGCATGCCCAGGTTCTACGCGCGTCGACAGCTCGGCGCCGTCGCGGCGATCACCGCCTTCGCCGCCTCCGTCGCCCTGTTCAGCGCCCCCACCGCGTCCGCCGCGCTGCCCACCCCGGTCAGCGGCGCCACCGCGCGTTCCTACCTCGCCCAGCTCACCGTGACCTCCGAGGACCGCACCGGCTACAACCGCGACCTCTTCCCGCACTGGATCACCCAGTCCGGCGCCTGCAACACCCGCGAGACCGTCCTCAAGCGCGACGGCTCGGGCGTCGTCACCGACTCCTCCTGCGCCGCCACCAGCGGCAGCTGGTACTCCCCCTACGACGGCGCCACCTGGTCCGCCGCCGCCGACGTCGACATCGACCACCTCGTCCCGCTCGCCGAGGCCTGGGACTCCGGCGCCGACGGCTGGACGACCTCCCGCCGCCAGTCCTTCGCCAACGACCTGACCCGTCCGCAGCTCATCGCGGTCACCGACAACGTCAACCAGGCCAAGGGCGACCAGGACCCGGCCACCTGGATGCCGTCCCGCACCGCCTACCGCTGCACCTACGTGCGGGCCTGGGTCCAGGTGAAGTACTACTACGGCCTCTCGGTCGACTCCGCCGAGAAGAACGCGCTCACCAACCACCTGGCCTCCTGCTGACCCACCCCGGCCCCGGCTGATCCGCCGCGCGACATTTCTCGCGCGGAACCTCCCCGCCGGCCTCCGTCGTTCCGTACCGTACGGGGCGACGGAGGAGGCCGGCCGCACGGGCACAGAGCGCCCCGCAGGCGGGCGTGACCAGAGAGAAGGCGGACCATCACGTGGCGGCACTACGCCTGGGACCACTGCTGAGATACGTCGACGGCGGGGCGGCGACCGTCTGGGTCGAGGCGAGCCGCCCCTGCACGGCCGAGGTGCGCTGCGCCGACGGCGCCCACGGCACCGCCCGCACCTTCCAGGTCGCGGGCCATCACTACGCGCTCGTGCCGGTGACCGGCCTGACTTCCGGGACGACCACGGCGTACGAGGTGCTGCTCGACGGCGCGCGCGTGTGGCCGCTGCCCGACTCCCCGTACCCGCCCTCGGTGATCCGCGCCGGCTTCGTCGAGGACACCGTCCGGGTCGCCTTCGGCTCCTGCCGCTGGGCCGCGCCCCCGGGCGACGGGAAGGACCCGGTCGGCCCCGACGCCCTGGACACCCTGGCCGCCCGCATCGCGGGCGCCCCCGAGGAGGTACGCCCGGACGTCCTGCTCCTGCTCGGCGACCAGGTCTACGCCGACGAGACCTCGCGGGCCACCCAGCAGCGGCTGGCCACGCGCCGCGATCTGGCGGAGCCGCCGGGCACCGGAGTGGCGGACTACGAGGAGTACACCCAGCTGTACTACGAGTCCTGGCTCGACTCCGAGGTGCGCTGGCTGCTGTCCACCGTGCCCAGCTGCATGATCTTCGACGACCACGACGTCATAGACGACTGGAACACCTCCGCCGCCTGGCTCGCCGACATGCGCGCCACCCACTGGTGGCAGGAGCGGGTGGTCAGCGGACTGATGTCGTACTGGGTCCACCAGCACCTCGGCAACCTCGCACCGGCCGAGCTGGCCGCCGACCCCCTGTACGCCGCCGTACGCGACACCCCGGACGCCACCGACCTGCTGCGCACCTTCGCCGCCGAGGCCGACGCCGACCCGACGACCGCGCGGTGGAGCTACCGGCGGGACTTCGGGCGCGTGCGGCTGCTGATGGTGGACAGCCGCGCGGCCCGCGTCCTGGACGAGGGCAAGCGCTCGATGCTCGACGCCGGCGAGCAGGAGTGGCTGCGCACCGAGGCGCTGGCGGACCGGGAATCGTACGACCACCTCCTGATCGGCACCTCCTTGCCGTGGCTGCTGCCGCACCTGGTGCACGACGCCGAGGGCTGGAACGCGGCGCTGTGCCGGGGCGAGAAGGGCGAGCGCTGGGCGCGCTGGGGCGAGAAGATGCGGCGCGCGGCGGACCTGGAGCACTGGTCGGCCTTCCCGGAGTCCTTCGACGCGCTGGCCGCGCTGATCGCCGAGGTGGGCTCGGGGGACACGGCACCGGCGAGCGTGTGCGTGCTGTCGGGAGATGTGCATCACGCCTATGTCGCCGAGCCGACCTGGCCCTCCGGCGGGCCGGACGCGCGCGTGCTCCAACTCACCTGCTCGCCCGTGCACAACTCCATCCCGCTGCCGATACGGATGGGATTCCGCTTCGGCTGGAGCGGCGTCGCGCGCTTCCTGGGCCGCCGGATCGCGGGCCACGGCAAGGTGCCTCAGCCGCCGATCGACTGGCGTTGCACGGGCGGACCCTGGTTCGGCAACCAGCTCATGACGCTGACGATGAACGGGCGTTCGGCACGGCTGCTGCTGGAGCACACCGAGCAGGACGGACAGGGCGGAGCGCGGCTCGCGACCGTGGAGGAGTCGGTTCTGACCACCTCATGAGGTACATCCGGGACCTGTGGGACCCGCGTTGGCTTCTGGTGTTCCCGACGGCATGATGAGGCGGGCCGTCCGCTTTCCCCGGACGGTCCGCCCCACCGCGCCCCACACGCCGGGAGTCACCGCTTTGTCTGCACCGACCGAGCACACCATGTCGGAGTCCTCCATATCGGGGGCTGCACGCGGGACTTCTCCCCAGGGGTCACCCCGCACGGCCTCCGCGCAGGCCTCACCCCGCGCCCGCCTGGCGGGAGAGCCGCCGTACCCGACCGGGCCGGCCCCCGCCCCGGTCTCCGTGGCCCTCGTCGGTGCCGGACCCCGCGGCACCAGCGTGCTGGAGCGCCTGTGCGCCTCGGCCGCCGAACTCCTCCCGCCCGGCACACCGCTGACGGTGCACGTGGTCGACCCGGCGCCGCCGGGCCCCGGCCGCGTCTGGCGCACCGCCCAGTCCGCCGAGCTGCTGATGAACACGGTCGCCTCGCAGGTGACGCTGTTCACCGACGAGAGCGTCGACTGCTCGGGTCCGATCCGTCCGGGCCCGAGCCTGTACGAGTGGGCCGGCGGCGCCCTCGGCCCCGACGACTACCCGACCCGGTCCCAGTACGGCGGGTACCTGGAGTGGGTGTTCGCCCGGACGGTGCGTCAGGCGCCGCCCGGGGTGCGTGTCCGGATCCACGCGGCCCGCGCGGTCCGGCTCGACGACGGTCCCGACGGCAGCCAGGTCCTCGCCCTGGACGACGGCGGACTGCTGGACGGGCTCGCGGCCGTCGTCCTCGCGCAGGGCCATCTGCCGACGGCGCCGGACGCGGAACAGCGGAAGCAGACGTCGTACGCCGCCCGCAACGGTCTGCGCTACGTCCCGCCCGCCAACCCGGCGGACGTCGACCTGACCCCGCTCTCCCCCGGCGAGCCGGTACTGCTGCGCGGCCTGGGTCTGAACTTCTTCGACCACATGGCCCTGCTGACCACCGGCCGCGGCGGCCGCTTCGTGCGCACCGGGGAGGGGCTGCGCTACCAGCCCTCCGGCCGCGAACCCCGCCTGTACGCCGGTTCCCGGCGCGGCGTCCCGTACCAGGCGCGCGGCGACAACGCCAAGGGCCCCTACGGGCGTCACGAGCCCCTCGTGCTCACGCCCGAGGTGATCGCGGGCTTCCGCAAGCGCGCCGACTCGGGGGACGCGCCGGACTTCCTGACGGAGGTCTGGCCGCTGGTGGCGAAGGAGGTCGAGACCGTCCACTACGCCACCCTGCTGGGCGGCTCGCGCGCCTTCACCGAGCGCTATCTCGCCGTCCCGCACGGCGATCCCCAGGAGGCGCTGCTGCTGGACGAGTTCGGGGTCCCGGCCAAAGAACGCTGGTCGTGGGAACGGATCTCCCGGCCGTACGCGGACCGGACGTTCGCGGGGCCGGGCGCCTGGCGGGACTGGCTCCTGACCCATCTGCGCGAGGACGCCGCGCAGGCGGCCCTGGGCAATGTGCGCGGTCCGCTCAAGGCCGCCCTCGACGTGCTGCGCGACCTGCGCAACGAGATACGACTGATCGTCGACCACGGCGGTCTGAGCGGCGCGTCCCGCCGGGACCACCTGGACCGCTGGTACACCCCGCTCAACGCCTTCCTCTCCATCGGCCCGCCCCGGCGCCGCATCGAGGAACTGGCCGCGCTGACGGCCGCCGGGGTGGTGGAGGTGCTCGGGCCGCGGCTGGAGGTGCGGTGCGCGGACGGGGCGTGGGTGGCGCACTCCCCCGAGGTGCCGGGGTCGGCGGTGCGTGTGACGGGTCTCGTGGAGGCGCGGCTCCCGGAACCCGACCTGCGCCGCACCGCCGACGAGTTGCTGACCCGGCTGCTGACGAGCGGGCAGTGCAGGCCGCACACGGTCGACGGGTACGAGACGGGCGGGCTGGACGTGACCCGGCGGCCATATCGCCTGATGGACCGTCAAGGAGCCCCGCACGAGCGGCGGTTCGCGATCGGAGTGCCCACGGAGGGCGTGCACTGGGTGACGGCGGCGGGCGCGCGGCCCGGCGTGGACTCGGTGACCCTGTCGGACACGGACGCGGTGGCGCGGGCGGTGCTGCGGGTGGCGGCGGAGCCGGGGGCGGCGGCGGGCGCGGAACCGGGCAGCGGGGTGAGCGCGGCCGATCCGGCGGGGCTCCGTTCTTCGGTTTGTACGTGAACATCCGGTACCGAACACACGAGCCCCCCGTGAACCTCTTGTCACACCCCGGGCGTACTCTGTGATGCTCACGGGGGATGACGGGGAGTCGCGGTGCTGGAGAGTGTGGGGTCACTGACGGGCAGTCCATGGATCTACGCCATGGTGGCGGCGTCGGTCCTGCTCGACGTGTTCGTCCCCGTGCTGCCGAGCGGGGTCCTGGTCATCATGGCGGCGACGGCCGCGGCCGCGGGCTCCGGTGCGGCGACCGGCCATGTCCCGGCCGACGTCCCCGACATCCTGCTCCTCACCCTTTGCGCCACCACCGCGTCCGTGCTGGGTGACCTGGTCGCGTACCGCCTCGCCTGGCGCGGCGGCGCCCGCCTGGACCGTGCGCTGGCCCGCTCCCCTCGCCTCAGTACCGCGCAGGAACGTCTCGGCACGGCACTGGCCCGAGGCGGTGGGGCCCTGGTCGTGCTGGCCCGCTTCGCGCCCGCCGGCCGTTCGGTGGTCTCCCTCGGTGCGGGCGCCGCGCGCCGCCGCCCCCGGGACTTCGTCCCCTGGTCGGCCCTCGCGGGCCTGTCCTGGGCCATGTACAGCGTCGCCCTGGGCTACCTGGGCGGCCACTGGCTGGGGGCGACCTGGCTGGCCACGGGGGTGTCCCTGCTCGCGCTGTTCGGGGCGGGGGCGGCGGCGACGTATCTCGTGCGGCGCGCCTGAGAGTTCACGGCACGGCGGTCCCCGGTCGGCCCACGCCTGCCGGGCCCCGGCATGCCGAGGCGCTACGCGGCGTGCACGATGGGACACGTACAGTCGTGCACGGCGTGCAGGAAGGGACCACATGGCGACCACATCACGGCAGCGGGCCCACGCGCGGAACGCGCTGGCCTGTCTGCTGCTCGCGGCCGGCGGCGCGGTGACCCTGGTCTCCTGCGGAGGCGGGGGCGACGCCGGGGACGGCACCGCCTCGCTCCGGCCGACGCCCACGGGTCCGTATGTCGCCTCCTTCTCCGGCACCCCGGCGTCCGCGCTGGCCTCGCTGAAGGGCTCCGCCCAGGCACGGGCCTCGGCCGCCGCCTCCTCCGCCTCCGCGCGGGCCTCCGAGTTCGAGGCGTCGGTGTCGGCGGAGATCGAGCGCGCCAACGCGGCGGCCCAGCGGGAGCTCAAGGGCGTCAAGGGCCAGGGCAACGCCATGGCGGACGTGTCCCTCACCGGAAAGCCGCGGGCCGACACGGGAGACCTCGTCGCGGTCACCGTGAACATCACCAACAGGACGGACGCGGCCGCGTCGTACGCGGTCCAGGTCGAGTTCCGTGACTCCGACGGCAAGGTCGTCGAGACCCGCCACGTCGGCGCGGAGGACCTCGCTCCCGGCGCCAGACAGCAGACCGTCGCCATCAGCCGCACCCCGTCGGGCCAACAGCTCACAGCCGAAATCACCAAGGCCCAACGCTACTGACCTACGCCCCGGGGGGCGCACCGCACACGTTCCGCCCTCACTCCGGCACGCACCCGCACCACGCACGAACCGCCCACGTGCCGCCGTCGGCGGCCCCACACCCCGCGCGGCGCAAGAGTCTTGGGCGAGCGCGGCCCGGCCGCCACCCCGCCCGCGTGCCCTCGGCCCGGGCCACCAGCCGCCCGGCGACGGCACGATGGCGACGACGGCGACGGGGTGCCTCCGGCAACGGAGGCCCGGACGCATGGCGCGCCCGGCGCACGGCCCGGCGGAGTGCTAGCCCGCCTGGCGGGTCGGGCGGCCTCGGACCTCCAGGTCGGCGAGGAGTTCGGCCGTGGCCTCGGCGATCGCGTCGACGGCCCGGTCGAAGACCTCGCGATTGTGGGCGGCGGGCGCCCGGAAGCCGGACACCTTGCGCACGTACTGCAACGCGGCGGCCCGGATGTCCTCCTCCGTCGCCTCCTCGGGCAGCACGGGCGGACGGAGCGTTTTGATGCTGCGGCACATGGACCCAGTCTCGCCCCGCCCGCACCCGTATGTCTCGCGGTCCGCCCACCCCGAGCCCGGCACCCGGACGCCGCTACCGGCGTACCGCTCGCCCTGTCATGATCGCCCCTGAGGCGGCCACCGGTCCCGGGGCCGACCCATGAGAGGAGCCGCTCCATGGCGCACGACAAGCTCACCGTCGCGGTACTGGGCCCCGGCGGCGTCGGCGGCCTGCTCGCCGCGCTGCTCGCCCGCGCCGGGCACCGCGTGATCTGCCTCGCCGGCGAGACCACGGCCGACACCCTGCGCACCACCGGCCTCCACGTCCGCAGCTCCCGCCACGGCGAGTTCACCACACCCGTGGAAGCCGACACGGAACTGCGCGAACCCGTCGACGCCTGCCTGATCACCGTCAAGGCGACCGCGCTCGACGCCGCACTCCCGCGCGTCCCCGTCGCCGCGCTCGGCGACGCGCTGCTCGTGCCGTTCCTCAACGGCGTCGAACACCCGGCCCGCCTCCGCTCCCGCTACCGGCCCGAGCAGGTCGCCCCGGCCGTCATCCGCGTCGAGTCCACCCGCGTAGCGCCCGGCGAGATCGAACACACCAGTCCCTTCGCCGAGGTCGACCTCACCGGCGACCCCGTCCCGCGGCACCGCCTCGACACACTGGCCGCCGCCTTCGACGACGCCGGTCTCACCACCCGCGTCCTGGACGACGAGGCGGCCGCGCTCTGGGCGAAGATGGCCTTCCTCGCCCCCTTCGCCCTGCTCACCACCCGTTACGCCGTTCCTCTCGGTGACATCCGCACCCACCACCGTGACGAACTCGCCGCCCTGGTCGCCGAGACGGCCGCCGTCAGTGGCGCCTGCGGCGGCCCCGCCGACCCGGCCGAGGCGCTCGCCCGCTTCGACGCCTTCCCGCCGGGCGCCAAGTCCTCCATGCAACGCGACGCCGAGGCGGGCCGCCCCCTGGAACTGGACGCCATCGGCACCGCGCTCCTGCGCGCGGCCGAGCGCCACGACGTAGCGACTCCCGTGGCGGCGAAGCTGGTGGCGGACCTGCGGAACGCCGGCCGCTGACGCCGTTCCCCGCGCCGGGCCCCGCGCACGGCTGTGCTCAGCAGACCTGCCCGGGCCCGGCGGCCGTCGCCTTCAGCAGGTCACGCACCAGGTCGAAGTCGATCAGCTCGGGCTTGCGGAAGCGCAGGCACCCCTTGCCCATGTCGTGCCCGGCCAGTCGCTCCTCGAAGGCCTCACGGACGTCGCCGCGCATCAGATAGAAGGAGATGTACTGCTTCTGACCGGCGAAGGCGATCTCGGCCGTGCCGTCCCGCTCGTAGGCGGGCATCCCGTACGCCATCACCTCACGGAACCCGGTCAACTCCGCCCGGCACAGCTCCCGCAGCCGGCTCAGCGCCTCCCGGCGCTCCTGCGGGAACTCGGCGAGATACGTGTCGACGTCGGCGGCGTTGCTCTGCACCATGGCCCCGAGCCTACCGGCGGCCCAGGCCCTCCCCATGGGCGAGCAAGCCACGCGGCGGTCGGCCGGTGAGCCGCAGGACGGTGTCGGTGGTGCGGTCCGTCCCGGCGGGCGGGGCGGCGAACTCGTAGGGCAGCCGACCTGGGCGAAGCAGCCCCGACGCCCCTGCCCCCGCGTTGACCACGAACCGGCAGGTCAGAGCCCCAGCACAGCCCACGCGTACACCCGTTCGCATGAACCACCCTGATGCGCTCGCCACTCGAAATCGAACAGGCGTACCATTGCGGCCGTGGCGACGACCTACGACTTCCCCAGCGACCTCCGCGCCGGTCAGGAGGAGCTGCATCAGGTCCGGGCCGAGCTGTCGGCCCTGCTGAAGCGGCTCCCCTGGTCGGTCGTGCCCCTGGACGGCTTCAGCGACGCCGGCGGCTGGCGCAAGATCGAACGCCCGGCCTCCCCCGGCTGGTCGGACGACGAGCAGGCCGAGGTCGAGAAGCTCCGCCGCCGCGAACGCGAACTCGCGATCTTCGTCACCACCCACCGCTACTGGTCGGAAGTGACAGGCCCGGACCGCGTGGACGCCCGGGCCGGCCTCAAGCATCCGCAGCCGCCCCCGAACTGACCGCACGGATGCCCGGCGGCGTCGCCCCCTACCCCTCGCCCCCGGCGCGGCCGCCGTCGTCGTCGTCATCGAGGACGAAGAGGGGCTTGGCGTCGCGGGCGGGTGCTTCGGCGAGCGCGAGGGCCTCGGTGAAGTCTTCGAGCGGGAACGCCCGGCCCTGGGGGATGCTCAGCACGTCGTCGGCGACGAGACCGCGGACCTGGGCCAGCGCTTCCAGTGCGTCCTGGGGCTCGGCGGCGCCGAACCAGCGGTTCAGCCAGAAGCCGCGGACCACCTTGGTCTCGTAGATCACCGAGCGTGCCGCCAGCGGGATCGTCAGCGCGGCGGGATCCGTCTGCCGGTGGGTGGAGAGGGCGCCGTAGACCACGAGTTCTCCTCCCGGAGCCAGGGCCTGGGACACCTGGGCACCCACGGGTCCCGCGACGCAGTCCACGGCCTTGCGCACGCCGGCCGGTCCCACCGTCTCCGCCACCCGCCGCACCAGGTCCTCGTCCTCGGTACAGATGACCTCGTCACCACCGAAGGCCTTGATCTCGTCGACGGCGGCCCGTCGCCGCACGACGTTGAGGGTACGCACACCCAGATGCCGGGACAGCTGGATGACCAGCCGCCCGACGGTGGAGCCCGCGGCGGTCTGCAACAGCCATTCGCCCGGCCGCACGTCGAGTTCGCGCGTCACGAGGAGCAGCGCGGTCAACGGGTTGACGGCGAGCTGACAGGCGCTGGAGTCGCTCAGACCGTCGGGCACGGGCAGGAGTCTTCGGGTGTCGGCGACCAGGTACTCCTGCCAGGTTCCGGACACCCGGGGGCCGGGAACCGCCGGCACGGCGGCGACCAGCACCCGCTCGCCGGCCTCGGGTCCCTCGGTGCCGGGACCCAGCGCCTCGACCCGGCCCACGCACTCCATGTAGCCCCCCACGGCGGGGAACTCGGGGGAGAATCCGTAGCGGCCGCGCAGCACGTGCAGATCACTGGCGTGGACCGGGGTGGCCCGCACCCGGACCAGGGCCTGACCGGCCTCCGGCGTCGGTACGGGCAGGGATTCCAGTCGCAGGACATCGACGGGCTCGCCGATCCTCCCGGCCACGAGAGCGCGCATGGATCGAGGCATCAGAGACCTCCCGCGGTGCCGGTGCCGACACCCTCGGCACCCAGGTGCCGGTCCACCGTCTTCACGCTACGCCCGCCCCCGGCAGGATTCCCGCCGACGGGCGACGCCCCGAGGAACGACGCGGGCGCGATGATGTCGAGAACGGGCCACCGGCTCCGTCCCAGGGACGTCGGCGGCCACCACCGGCCGCACCGGGAAGAAGGAGAAGTCGGCATGGCGATTCAGCGGATGGACAACGTGGGCGTCGTCGTCGAGGACATGGACGCCGCCATCGCGTTCTTCGTGGAACTAGGTATGGAGCTGGAGGGCAGGGCGGAGGTCAAGGGCCCCGTGGCCGACCAGTGCACCGGCCTCGAAGGGGTCCACTGCGACATCGCGATGGTCCGGACCCCCGACGGTCACAGCCGGCTCGAACTGGCGAAGTACCGCACCCCCGCGGCGACGAGCCCCGCACCACGCAACCAGCCCCACAACATCCTGGGCACGCACCGCGTCATGTTCGCCGTCGACGACCTCGAGGACACCCTGGCCCGGCTGCGCCCGCACGGCGCCGAACTCCTCGGCGAGATCGCCCGCTTCGAGGACATCTACCTGCTCTGCTACATCCGCGGCCCGGAGGGCATCATCATCGGCCTCGCCGAACAACTGCGCTAGGGCCGGCCCGTCACGGCTTGCGGGTCACCCACAGCAGTTCCGCCGGCCGGCGGTGCGCCCGGTCGGGCGGGCCGGTCTCGTTGTAGCCGTCGGGTGTCCCGGGTGCGGGCGCGGCTCGATGAGGTCGTCGATGAGGTCGTCGATGACGAGACCCGCGCCGCGCCCTGCACCAGCGGATAGCGCGCGTCTCCCGTCGCGCGTGCAGCTGCGGCGAGTTGGGCTTCGGACACGTCGAGCCCGACCACGGTGGCGCCCTCGGCGGCGAGCGCCCCGGACCACTGGCCGGCGCCGCAGCCGAGTTCGAGAACCCGCTTGCCGGTGACATCGCCCAGGGCGTGCAGGTGCGCGTCAGGGATGAACTACCCCGCTGCTCGAAGGTCGGGCCGGAAGGCGTGGAACGAGTCATGGCCCGGGTGGACGAGACCGTAACTGCTCTCCGGCACCTCGTTCCACGCGCCCGGGAGGGCACCCAGCGGTTCGGACACGACGAGGCGGGTCTCGTCGGAGATGTCCCGCAGGAACTCGGCGTCCGGGTGCAGCGCGCGCAGGGTGTCCAACCTGGTACTGAAGTACAGCGACCGTGAGTGGCCCTCGCTGGAGTAGCGGAAGGCCCAGACCCGTTCCCCGTCGGCCACCGCGAGGGTCATCTGCAACGGGTCGTGGATGTCGTGCGCGTGCCCCGCTTCCTCCACCAGGCCGGCCATGCGCGCCACGGCACCAGGAGGGTCGTCCGTCAGCCCGAAGGTGAGGGCCAGGAAGAACATGAGCTCGGAGTCGGTGGAACCCTCGATGTCGGGATACAGGGCCGGATCGACGGCCAGGGCGAGGTCCCGACGAAGCCGGTGGAACCCGCTGATGACACCGTTGTGCATCCACATCCAGCGACCGCTCCGGAAGGGGTGGCAGTTGGTCTGCTGCACGGCGGTCCCGGTCGAGGCCCTGATGTGTGCGAAGAACAGGCCCGAGCGGACGTGGTGAGCGACCTCCGACAGATTGCGGTCGCTCCAGGCAGGCCCGACATCCCGCAGCACCGCCGGAGTATCCGTTTCCCGCGTGTACCAGCCGACACCGAAACCATCGCCGTTGGTCGTCTCCACCCCCATGCGGGAGTGCAGGCTCTGGTCGATCAAGGAGTGTTGCGGCTTGAACAGGACCTGGCTGAGAAGGATGGGCGTACCCGAGTAGGCGATCCAGCGGCACAACGTCGGTCCCCCGTTTCTTGCGCCGATACAGCTCGCTCAGGTCTGCTTCCGGCTCCGGGCATCCGCCTCGGCCATCGCCTCCGCCTCGGCCTCGGCCAACGCGATGGTGATGCCGAGCGCCTCGGTGATGTGCGTCGCGGCCGACATGACACGTGCCGTCCCGACAACCGGCGCGATGGCGACGAGAACGTCCTGCAGTTCCTCGGCACCCAGGTCGGCCTTGACAGCCGGGTCGACATGCGCGAGGTATGAGATCGCCGGCGCGTCCATGGCCGCGAGCGCGGCAAGGCGGGTGAGGATGAGCGTCCTCTCGTCCAGTCCGCAGTGCTCGATCGAGTCGACAGTCATGGCGGCGAGCGTGTCGAGAACGGGGGTGTCCGACCGTATGGCCATCTCCGGACCGCCTTCCGAAACCGTACGAAGCCGGCCCATGCCATCCGGCGCCGGCCGTCTACTCACCCACGGTAGAAGCCACGAGAACCGCGCGCATGTTGGGCCGACCTGGTCCTGAGTCGTCTCCAGACGAAGCAGGAACACGGCACCCTTCCTGGGGGTGTCCGCACCGGGTGGCAGGATGCCGTGCCATGACCGCACCGATCAGCGAGTCGTGGACGCGCATCGAGAACTGGCTGGCCGAGCACGCGCCGACGACTCACAGCGCGCTGGCGCCGCCCGCGGACCCGGCGGACATCGCCGCGCTCGAACGCGTCATCGGCCGGCCACTGCTGAAGCCCTTGCTGATGTCGCTTTCGCGGCACGACGGCCTCCTCGACCAGCGCGGCTCGCTCCTGCCAGGGTTCTACAGGCCGATGAGTGCACGCGAGACAGCAGCTGCGTGGCAACTGCTCACCGGCTACTACGACAAGCGCACGGCCGATGAGAAAGGAGAGAAGGCCGACTACGACTTCATGAAGACCGGGTCCAGCAGCGTCCTGTACGGACACCCGCAGTTGATCCCCATCGCGCGGGACCTCGGCGGAGGTCACCTCGTGCTGGACCACCGCCCCGAAATCGACCGGGGACGCGTCCATGAAGTCGAGGCAGTGGAAGGCGTCATGCGCGTATCGCACGAGATGTGGACGTCCCTGCCAAGGCTCATGGAGGCGATCGCCACGTCTCTTGAGACCTCTGAGCCCCTCAACGGCTACACACCGGTGGTGGACGAGGAACAGAGACTGCACTGGGACTTCGTACCGCCGAGCGGTTGAGTCGGCGCCCCGCCGGGGACAGGCCCGAGCCTCATCCTTGTCAGCTCGATCGAAAGGGCGCTCGGCGTCGGTCAACCTGGCCTACGCCTCGGTCGATCAGCCTGTTCGCGCTTGGGATGTCAGCAGCCGCACGGAAGCCTTACAGGAGCGGTACTACTCGTCGGCGCGAAGGACCACGTCAGCGGCACGTGCATAGCCCTTCGGATCGTCCACTGCCACCCGCACTCGCCATCGTTGCGGTCCCCCGATGTACTTGACGAATCGGCTCTCTCCCAGTACATCACCGATCGCAAAACGCCGGTCTGCCAAGTAGAGCGAGCCGTCAAAAACCGTGGTGAACGAGGGATCGGAGGCAATGTCCTCGCCGTGGTCCAGGAACAGCCGCACCTTGATCAGAACTTTCTGTGCTTGCACACGGACAATGACGTGAGTGTCGGAGGACGCGGCGGGGGCACCTGCCAGCTCCAGGTCATCACGAATCCAGTCAGGGGACCCCAAGGCCATGATCGGGTGATTGACGTACAAGTCGACTCCGGCTATCTGCACAGGTCCCGCCCTTCTGCCAGCCGTGGGGCTGCTCATGTACTCGCCTGCACTCGGCATCCCACCTGCATGCCAAAAACTAGTTCATGGCGTTCAGGTGGAGTGCGTAACGTGTACCGCTCGTTCACCAGGCACGCCGCGACCGGCGTGACGCCCCGCGTCGTGATGAGAGTCCTTGGGCACAGCCAGATCCCCTCACTCTGAACGTCAATGCTCACGTGGTGCGGGAACGCCGTCAGAGCCGAATGCAAAGACCCCCAGCCATGATCGACTGGGGGTCTTTCTTCCTGGTGGGCGCGGACGGTTTCGAACGTGCGACATCCGCCTTGTAAGGGCGGACGTGGTCGGTGGGAGTACGCCCAGGTCGCTGCCGGTGTCGTGGGCCGGCATTGCCGTGACGACCAACTCGCTTGTGCGGAGGCGTTCACCTGGGTTCATGGGCGGGCCGCTCGTGGGCCGCACCCGACTCCTGGTCTCCTTTGAACAGCCGTGAAGGGGGTCGAATGAGAAGGAAACTGAGACGCAGTCGGGGGCCAGGGCGCGCTAGCATCCTCGGCGTCCAGGAGGTGTCATGGCACTGGTTCGCAAGGGATCACGACGGATTGTTGTCGACGGCACGGCCTACCGCTGGCGGCTGCGAGGCAGACCGACATACAGCCAGGGCTTGGCCTCGTCGCCGTGCACGTACGCGGTCGAGCGTGCGAATACTCCAGGGGCAGCACTCGTGGTCACCACCGACCAGCCACATCCGAGCAACTGGATCGGTCGCGAGGCCGAACCTGTACTGCCCTCCGGTGTCGCTGCAGTCGTTCGGCTTGCCCTGCGTAAGGGTTGGTCCCCGACGGTTCCGGGCTCCGCGTTCCACCTCGACCAGTCCGCCGGCTTCACGTCCTCGTACTGAGGAGTGCAGAGAGTGAGCACCGCTTTAGGAGTCGATCGCTCCCTGGTTCCGCTGGGGTACTGCCCGGCCACGCCAGCTTTGCTGGGCCACCGAGGAGTGCTGGCGTCGGGCGCCCTTGATGTCACTCGTGGGTGTCAGAACGGAGCGACCTGCGCTCGCTCGCTGGCACGATGGTCGCGTGGTTGACCTGGAGCGCATCAGAGCAGAGACCGTGGTGTACTTCCAAGCACTCGATGAGAACGCCATCCTGCGGCACCACTTCCGCCACGCCGACGAGGAGGGCGGCCTGTGGTACATCGAAGCCGTACCCGACCGCGGCAAGTTGGTCGTCATCAAGCAGGCCGAGCTGACTTCGGCCGGCCGACTCCACCGGTACAGCTGGGAGCGCCTGGAGGACGAGCACGGTGGCCTGACAGATCAAGCGATCGACCCTGAAGAGGATCCACTGGAGGCCATCTCGGCCGAGGAGTTCCAGCAGGTGTGGATGCGGTGATCACGCTGGACAACCACGTAGGACACCGCCTACCTCGGCTCGTCCCGTCCGCTACAGAACTCATCGAGCAGTTCGAAGAACAACTCCATTGCAGGCCTGCCAGCGGCTTCCGCCTCGCGCTCGATTACGGTCGACCAGCCCAGCGAGGTGTATTCGTCCATCCGCTTGGTCAACCACGCGTCGAACGGACTCTGAGTCCCCGGGCTCCAGAAGTCGAACGACTCCTCGGCGCCATGCACCGCCAAGGCCACCCGGTATCCGAACAGCATGGAGTGCAGATGCTGCAGAGACCTGTCTCGCACCCACATGCCGGGGCGCAGTCGCACCTCCTCCAGGAGGTCGTACACATCGCGCATCTCGGTGAGCTGTCTGGGCGCGCGCCGGGCCATCTCCGCCTCTGTCATGCGGGAACACTACTGACACTTCGAGGGCCACCGACTGGGCCGGGTCCTGCGAACAGTGAAAACGAAGCAACCCCGAAGCAAGAGATCATTTGGGCCCACCGTCGACCATCACCCGGGACCAGAACGTCAGGCATCAACTGGGATCCGACACTGCTTGCCGCTGGCTGGCCGCAAGCCTGGCGGATACTCCGCAAATAAGACGGCATCCGCCATACGATTCGGGTGGCTCGCGTCGGCCGGACGCTGCTTCCCCCAGCACCGGCCCGTTGTGGAGGGGACCAGCCCGTTCGAGCCGGGCCGGGTGGGGGAGCGACACCCGCATCGGGAGCGAGGTTGGGCTATTCGACGGCTGACCTAAGGAATGAGCACGTCGGCGGACGTCGGGTTCGCGCCCTGTCGGTGTCTGCCGTTCCCCGTTCTTCCCCGCTCAACTTGGCCCGCAAGTGGCACGGTTGTAATGACGCTCAGGGTGCGGGTCTAACGGTGAACCCCAAGGCGACCAATCCGAGCCCGATCACGAACACCGTCGCGTTGCCGAACCCGAGACCGGCCACGAGCACCATGCCGGCACCCCACAGCCTGGGTTGTCGGACCCACTTCTCCAGGCGTCGGCCCGGCAGGCGGCCAAGAAGCAGACCATGGATGCCAAGAACAATGCCCGTGAGGCAAAGCCCACCGGCCATCACCGCCAGAAGCAGCATCATGATCCCGAATGACACTGACACAATTCCCCCTCCGAGCCCCAGCCCTGTCGGCCCGCTTAGAAGTCTGCAGTTCCTCAACTCACCTTCGCTGGACGCACCTGGGCAAGTGCTCTCTGCGCCGCCTCTGAGCAGGGACAGCGCTGTTGTCGACTGTCGTCATCTGTCGACGTCGGCCACGCACAAACGGCCCACAGACGGCCCCAGGGATAACCCCGGGGCCGTCGCCCCGCCCGCCGAGATCAGGGTTTCCGGCCGGAGAGTCAGCCCTTGAACAGGTTGTGGGCGAGACCCACGACGAGGAAGTAAGCCAGATAAGAGGCGAGTACCACGCCCAGCATCGCCAGGAGCTTGACCGGCGTCCCGAACGGCTTGCGGGCGAGAGAGAGGTTCGCGAAGAGGCCCGCCGCCCCGATGAGTCCGCCTATCGCCCCGCCGACCGGCAGCAAGAGAATCGGCACGATCGAGAGGACCAACTGCCACCAGGCGAGCCCCCGGAACTTGGCCCACGGATCCGGCTTGCCGAGCGAGTTCTTTCCGAGGTCGGGGATCTGCTGCATGTGCGGGAAACCTTCGTTCTTTTCATCGTGATCATGCTGAACCGCCAGGATGCGAGTGGTGATCCCGCCGGGCAACGACGTGCCGACAACGGTTTGCCTACGAAATCGGCTGTCCGCGGCCGGCCAACTCGGCGGCTGGCCACTCTTCCTCCTGGTCATGTGGCTACGCGAGTGATCATGGCCCCGGAAGCTTCCGGCGCGTCGGGCAGTCTGTCGACCTGACGGCGCCCGCCGTATCGGAGGGAGGCGTACGAGGACGACCCCAAGGGGCGACGTCGTCAGCAGGTGCTGCCGCTGCCGGCCATCTGTGTGGCACCCCTGAGGTACCAGCGCATGCGGCAGACAGCCATGCGTGAACGTGCGGGGGGTCGCTGGGAGGAGGGCGGCCACATGTCCGGGTCGCCAAGGACGCGGGCCTTCGGGTCACCCGGCTCCACGACGCCGGCACGGCTGCGCGACGCTGCTCACCGCGGCCGGTGTGGCTCCCCGCGTCGTGATGGAGATCTGATGTCAAAGGCCCCCAGCCATGATCGGCTGGGGGCCTTTTTCCTGGTGGGCGCGGACGGTTTCGAACCGCCGACATCCGCCTTGTAAGGGCGGCGCTCTACCGCTGAGCTACGCGCCCAGGACGAGTCGACAGCCTACATTGCCGGGGGCCGTGCCCCGCAAACCCGTATCACCGTTCGTGCGCGGGCGGGGGATAACCCCACCCCGGATTCGGGAGAGGGCCGGATCCCCTGGTGAGAGGCGGGTCCGTACGGTCGAGTGGTCGCCTTCCCCGCCGCTACGGACCCGCGGGAGGCGTTCCGCAGACCGCCCCAGGGGGAGATCCGTCATGGCCCGTACCGTTTCCGCTTCCGTGTCCGCCCGCACCGCCGCCCTCGCCGGCGCCGTCGTGGTCGTCGTCGCGGGTCTCGCCGGCTGCGGCGCGGCCGCCGGCGACGACCAGGAGCCCGAGCGGCGGTCCTTCCCGCTGCGGGGCTCGACCCTGACCGTCGACTCCGACGACTCCGCCCTGGAACTCGTCACCACCGACGCGGCCCCGAAGGGCCGTGTCCAGGTCACCCGCTGGTTCGAGGGGTCGGTCGTCATGGGCGAGGACCCGCGGGTGACGTGGGACATGGACGGCGACCGGCTGGTCCTGCGGATGAGGTGCTCCGGCTTCGTCGCCGACTGCTCGGCCAAGCACCGTATAGAGGTGCCGCGCGGCGTCGCCGTCGAGGTCAGGGACGGGGACGGCAGCGTGCGCGCCAGTGGCTTCCAGGAGGCGCTGGACATCCGTACCGGCGACGGCTCCGTGCGCGTCCAGGACGTCACCGGGGCCGTGCGGGTGCACAGCGGTGACGGTTCCGTCCGCGTCGACGACGCCACCGGCGCCGTACAGGTCTCCACCGACGACGGGTCGGTGCGCGTGGGCGCCGCGAGCGGGCCGCTGGACCTGCGCACCCAGGACGGCGCCATCCGCGCCGACGTCACCTCCCGCCAGGTCCGCACCCACACCTCCGACGGCTCCACCCACCTCGAACTGGGTGCCGTACCCGACCTGGTGGACTCCAGCAGCGGCGACGGATCCGTGACCGTCTCGGTGCCCCGTGCCACGTACCGCGTCACCACCGAGACCGGTGACGGCGGGGTCGAGGTCTCCGTGCCCCGTGACGACTCCAGCCGCCACGTCGTCTCGGCCCGCACCGGCGACGGCAAAGTCACAGTCCGGACAGCGAACTGACCGACCCGTGTGTTCGTCCTTCACGGGTGGGAGAATGACACCACCGGGCAGGGCGGATGACAGCACGGGAGAGGGATGTGACGGCGACACCACCTCAGCCGGACTCGCCGTCGAGAGCGCCTGTGCGCCACCGCGCCACAGCGGGTCTCCGCGATGCCCTCACCTTGATGAGCCTGCCGCTGGTCGCCGCGCTGGTGCTGCCCGCCGCGTTCGCCGGCGGCGGCACCCGGCGCTGGTTCGGCGGACGGGCCGAGAGCCAGCGCGCCGAGGCGCAGGCCGCCAAGGACGCCGCCGCGGCCGCGTTCTACGAGCTCGACACCGCCCAGCGCGATCTGCGCATCTCCATCGAGACGATCGCGGCCGTCGACGACTCCCCCGCCGCCCGCCGCGCCGCCGCCGACTTCGAGGCGCTCGGCCGCCGCATCGACGAGGCCAGCCACCACTACATCGAGGCCGTCGACGCCCACGACCTGGACCGCGACGACCTGGAGGCCTCGGCCGCCGCCCGCGCCCGCGCCCAGCTCACCGAGGCCAAGGAGGAACTCGGCCGGGTCAAGCAGGACCTGGACCGGTTCGCCGAGGGGCTCGGCCCGCTGCTCGGCAAGGCCGAGACCCAGCTAGCCCGCCTGGCGCCCGCCGTCGAACGCGCCCGCCAGTCCCTGCTCGCCGCCTCGAACGCCCTCGACACCGTACGAGGATCAGGGCTGAAGGCGGACGACCTCGCCGCGCGGCTGGCCGCCCTCGCCCCCGAGCTGACCAAGTTGAACCAGGGCGCCGGCCAGCACGGCGTCCCCCAGACCCTGGAGCGTGCCGAGCGGGCGGCCCGGGAGGCCGAGGCCATCCGCGCGGAGGCCGAGCGGCTGCCCGAGCGCGCCGCCGAGATCGACCGCCGGCTGGTCTCCCTGCGCACCCGCGCCGAGGCCCTGACCACGCGCGCCGGCCAGGTCGAACCCGTGCTCAGCGAGCTGCGGCGACGGTTCACCGTCGCGTGCTGGCAGGATCTGCAGCCGGTCCCGGCGCAGGCCGCGGAGAACGTCCGCCAGGCCGAGCAGAAGCTCACCGAGGCCCAGCAGGCACGCCAGGCCCAGCGGTGGCCCGACGCCACGGCCCTGCTGTCCACGGCCCGCGCCCTGCTGAACACCACGGACGAGGCCGTCTCGGCGGCCGGTGACCGCCTCCGGCGGCTGAACGCCGTGCAGAAGGACCCCCAGCAGGAGATCGAGCGGACCCGCTTCGCCATCCGGGACGCCCAGCGGCTCGCCATGGCCGGGCGCAACACCCCCGATCCCCGCCACGCCCGGCCTCTGGACGACGCGGTCGGGCGGCTGGAGCGCGCTGTCGGCACCCTGGAGGGCCGCCACCCCGACTGGTGGCACTTCCTGACCGAGACGGAGGCGGTCCGCCAGGCCGTGGCCGGCGTCGTCTCGCAGATCCGGGACGAACGCGGGGGCGGCACGGTCCACTGACCCGCCCGCCGATCCGCCGACCCGTGGCCGAGCCGGTCCCGAGCCCTGTGTGAGCACGGATGTCGGCCTTCCGTGTTGCCCCCCGGGGCGGAGCGGGCAGATATTGGGAAACGGACGCACGGCCTCCGCTATCGCCCCGAGGGAGGCGACATGGCCACACACGCAACGCACGGAGAAGCCAGGCAGCGGATCCAGTTCGACAAGCATCTCCCCGTCGACCACCGCCTGAACCAGGTCTACCGCTTCGGCGCCGGGCTCATGGGTCTGGTCCTGATCGCGTTCGGCATCCTCGGCCTGATCGACAAGATCGGCTTCTTCGACACCCGCGGTGACCAGGTCGTGGGCCTCAACACGAACGGCACACTGAGCATCCTGTCGATCTGCGTGGGGCTGCTGCTCTTCGTGGGCATGGTCATCGGCGGAAACTTCGCCTCCACGCTCAACATGGTGGTGGGCATCGCGTTCATCCTCAGTGGCTTCCTGAATCTGGGGCTCCTGGACACGGACTACAACTTCCTGGCGTTCCGCATCCAGAACGTGCTGTTCAGCTTCGTCTTCGGAGTGGTCCTGATGTTCTTCGGGATGTACGGGAGGGTCGGCTCCGCCCTGCCCCACGACAACCCGTACTGGCGGGCCCGTCACCCCGACCTGGTCGAGCGGCAGTCCCCGGAGCAGGGGCATGACGCCGCCGCCGCGCGCGACCGTTCCCTGCCTCCACCGGGAGACGCCCGTTAACCTGAGGGCATGCCTCGCTACGAATACCGCTGCCGGACCTGCGGCGACACCTTCGAGCTCAGCCGCCCCATGGCCGAGTCCTCCGCCCCCGCCACCTGCCCGACGGGCCACGACGACACGGTGAAGCTGCTGTCGACCGTGGCGGTGGGCGGTACGGCGTCGGCCTCGGCCCCGGCACCGCAGACCGGCGGCGGTGGCGGGGGCGGCTGCTGCGGCGGGGGCTGCTGCGGCTGACGCGGCAGGCGACCGGCGCCGGGCGCGGGGTCTTCCTGAGGCTCCGCCGGGGCTTCCTCAGGCTCTCTTCAGCTTCGGTTTCCTAGCGTGGCCCGCATGACAGCCATCGCAGCGCAGCCGGCACCACAGTGGATCAACGACCTCATGGCGACCCTGGGCGCCCCGGGCGCCGGGCTCGCGGTCGCACTGGAGAACCTGTTCCCGCCGCTGCCCAGCGAGGTCATCCTGCCGCTGGCCGGGTTCGCCGCGAGCACCGGGCAGATGAACCTGTACGCCGCGCTGGTCTGGACGACGGCCGGCTCGGTGGTGGGCGCCCTCGCGCTGTACGGCGTGGGGGCGCTGCTCGGCCGGGACCGCACGCTGGCGATCGCGGCGCGGCTGCCGCTGGTGAAGGTCGCGGACATCGAGCGGACCGAGGCCTGGTTCGAGCGGCACGGCACGAAGGCCGTGTTCTTCGGACGGATGATCCCCGTCTTCCGCAGCCTGATCTCCGTGCCCGCGGGCGTGGAGCGCATGCGCCTGCCGGTGTTCCTCGGCCTCACGACACTGGGCAGCGCGATCTGGAACACCGTGTTCGTCCTCGCCGGCTACCTGCTGGGCGAGAGGTGGACCGAGGTGACGGGCGTGGTGTCCACCTACTCCAAGGTCGTCCTCGTCGCGGCCGCCGTGGCCGTGGCGGCCTTCGTCGCCCTACGGCTGCTGCGCCCGGGCGGCGGCGCGCGAAGGCGGGGACGGCGTGCCGGTACGCCGCGGGCGGCGTCGGACGAGGAGCCGACGCGGGTGCGTTCGGGCCGCCAGGCGTAGCGACCCGACCCCGCGACCGCGCAGGTCGCCGCCCCCCGCTACCCCCGCTCCCCCGCCGCGCGCAGGAATTCGCGCAGGATGCGTTCCCCGGCCAGCACCCCGCGCTCGGGGAGGGACGTGATGTCCGGGGCCGTCCAGCCGCTGTCTGCCAGTTCGCCGTGGTTCGGGCGCCAGCCCTTGTCCGCGGCGAGCAGGAGGTCGGCGTCGAGGAGGGAGTCGCCGGCGGCGAGGGTGAGGTCGGCGCCGGTGCGCCGGGCCACCTCGCGTACGGCCGCGCTCTTGGTCAGCGGCTTCGGCACGGCGTAGATCTTGCGGCCCTGGAGGGAGACCGTCCAGCCGCGGTTCTCCGCCCACACCGCCAGCTCCTTCACCCAGTCCTCGGGCAGCAGCTCCCGCTCGACGACGAGGTAGGCGAACAGGTCGTCGGCGACGCGGTGCTTGCGCACCCAGACGGGGTCGGCGGTGGTCAGCAGATGTTCCTGGACCTCGGCCAGCGAGGCGCACTCGTCGGCCAGCCGTGACTGGACGCTCGCGTGCCAGACCGGGTCGGAGACACCGTCGACCAGCAGGTGCCCGCCGTTGGCGCAGATCGCGTACTTCGGTGTGGGGCCGGGGAGGTTGATGCGCAGGTACTGCTTGCGGGTCCGGGTCGTGGTCGGTACGAAGACCGCGGCGTCGGCGAGCTCGGTGAGCAGCCCCGCCGCCGTCTCCGTCATGTAGGACAGCGGCTTGCTCTCGTGCACCTCGACGCACAGCAGCCGGGGCGCTCGCGCGTCCGGCATGGTCAGCGCCAGTGCGGCCGAGGAGTAGATGAGCGTACGGTCCAGGTCACTCGCCACCAGCACCGGCATCACAGAGCCACCGCCTTTCCGTCGGCGCCCGTGGCGCCCCGTGTGTACTTGGGATGGATCAGACCCACGCAGGTGTAGGGGAGTTCGGCGACCTCCTCGACCGGAACGCCGCGCTGCTCGGCCAGCAGCCGGACGTGGTCGAGGTCGGGACCGGCCCCGGCCCGGGCGAGGATCTTCCACGGCACCCGGCGCAGCAGGACGCGCGTCGTCTCTCCGACTCCGGGCTTGACGAGGTTCACGTCGTGGATGCCGTACTCCTCGCTGATGCGCTCGACGGCTGCCCAGCCCTCCCAGGTCGGGGTGCGGTCGGTGGACAGCAGCTCCTTGGTGGTGGCGTCCACCGACTCCACGACCTCGTCGAAGCGGTCCCGGACGGCGTCGAGGAAGACGTGGGAGACGTCGGCGCCCGCGAGTTCGCGGTAGAACTTCGCGCCGTGGTAGTCGTGCGGACCGACCAGGTCGGCGCGCAGGACCGTGCGGGATATCAGCCCGGACACCGTGGAGTTGAGGCAAGCGGACGGGATGAGGAAGTCCTCGCGGGTGCCGTAGGTGCGCACGCACGATCCGGGGTCGGCGAGCACGGCGATCTCGGGGTCGAAGCCGGTGACGCCCTCCGCCTCCTCGAACTCCCGCAGTGCGGCGGCGAGTTCGCGGGTGATGGCGCCCTTGCCGGTCCAGCCGTCGACGAAGACGACGTCGCGCGGGTCGTGCCGGTCGGCCAGAAAGCGCAGGGCGTTGGCGTCGATGCCCCGGCCGCGGACGATCGAGACGGCGTAGTGGGCCAGGTCGAGACCGTGCCGGTGCTGGGCCCAGCGGCGCATCAGGACACCGACGGGGGTGCCGGCACGGGCGAGGGAGACGAGGACGGGGCGCGGGGAGCGTTCCGCGAGGACGGTCTCGGTCACGACGCCCGCGGCGTGGGCGATGCGGGCGGCGGAGGTCTCCAGGGCCGCGTGGAAGAGGGCCTGGTACTGCTCGCTTGGCTGGTACTCGACCGGCAGTGACTCGGCGTAGTGCGCGCCGCCGCTCTGGATGGCCTCCTCGCGCTCCTCGGTCGGCGCCTCCAGGGTGACGTCCGACAGGTCCTGGAGCAGCCAGCCCACGTCCTCGGGCGCGTAGCTGGAGAAGGCGGGGCCGCGAAGGGGCTCGGGCAGCATGGCGGGCCTTTCGGGGGCGGGCGGGATCCCGGGGACGTACGACGGGACGACCGCGAGCAGGACGTGCGGGGTGTGCCGCGCGAGCTGGGCGAGGAGGCCGTCGGGGGCGTGCAGGGCGGGGGTGTCGCCGGCCGAGTCGACGACGGCGATGACGGCGTCGAAGGCGGCGCCGGCCACGTTGTAGGCGTAGCGCTCGCCGGGGCCGTCGGCGGGGTCGTCGTGGGCGGGGAAGACGAGGCGGGTGCGGATGGCGTAGCCCGGGTCGTCGACCGCGAGGACGGGAGAACGGGTGGTCGTGGAGAAGCGGACGGCCGCGGGGGCGACGAGGTGCTCCAGTTCGCGGGCGAGGCGCAGCGGCGCGTACATGAGTTCCTCGCAGCCGAGGACCAGGACTCGGCGGGCGCCGGGCGGGAGTGCCTCGGCGAGGCGCGCGCCCATGGCGGGCAGGGCGTTCTCCAGCCGGGTGCGGTGGGCGGCGGTGAAGCCGTGCCGGCCGCCGTCGGGCACCCCGGAGGGCCAGCGCAGATCGACACGGCCGACCCGCGCGTCCCGCGCATCCCGCTCGTCCGGTCCGGCTCCGGCCGCGTCCGTCGCCGCCGCCGCGGTCCGCTCGTGCTCCGCGACCAGGGCCTGCCCCTTCTCCAGCACGCCGTCCGGCAGCCGCACCGTCCCGCGGGCCGCCGTCACCAGGTCCACGCGGGCGCCGATCTCGGTGGCGAAGGCCGTCAGACGGTCCTGGTCGGCGGTGGAGCGCATGTCGACCAGGGCGACCACGACGTAGTGGTCGCGGGGGTAGCGCTCGTGCAGGGCGCGAACGGTGTTGAGGACGGTGTTGCCGGTGGAGAACTCGTCGTCGACGAGGACCAGCGGACCGTCGCCGGCCAGGAGACGCGGGTCCTCGGGGAGCAGCAGGTGGGACGTGGCGTGGGAGTGGGACTCCTCGAAGCCCCCGGCCCGCGCGACGCCGGCCACGGGGCGACGGGTGGAGTGGAGGTACGGGGCGTCGCCGAGGCCGTCGGCGACGGCGTGACCGAGGCCGGTGGCCGTCTCGGCGTATCCGACGACGACCGCGGAGCGTGCCCCGGCGGAGCCCAGCAGCTCACGCACCCTGCGTCCGAGGGCGTGCCCGGAGCCGTACACGACGGACGGGGACTGCGGGACGTGTTTGCCGAGCACGTTCGACACGAGGAGGTGGGCCCGCTTGGGGTTGCGCCGCAGGGCGAGTCCGAGCATGCCGATGAGGGTGTCGTCGCCCACGAGCTCGACCCCGAGCCGCTCGGCGACCCAGCTCCCGGACCAGATGCCGTCGCCGTGGTCGGCGCGGTTCACGGTCCCGTCGTTCACTGCCTTGTCCATGCGTTCCTTGCGTTCGGCCGTTGCTCAGCGGGTTTCGAGGTTTACAGAGGTTGTCGGAGTGCTCAGGGGGGTCAGCGGTTCTCGGAGGTTCTCGGAGTGCTCAGGGTTTGCGGCGGTTCTCGGTGTCCTCAGCGGCCCGGGGAGACCTCCGTCGCCCCGGAGCGGCCCTCACCCGGCGTTCCCCGCGGCCAGGAGCTCCACGAAGCCGATGTCCTCGTTGGCCACGCCGAAGGCCTCGGCGCGCAGGAGGGTCCGCTCGGCCCAGGCGCGGTGCGGCTTCACCTCGTTCATCTTGTTCGTGTACGCCGACCGCAGCACCCCGCCGCCCAGCAGTTCCGGCCGCAGGATGTCCTGGGCGTCGCTGAACTCCTCGTGACTGACCACGGACAGCGCGTGCACGGGCAGGACGTGCGAGGGGTGGATGCAGGTCTTGCCGAGCAGTCCGTTGGCCTGGTCCAGGGTGATCTCCCGGAGCAGCCCGTCCATGGAGTGCTCGATCAGGGCCTCGCGCAGTTCCTCGGCCTGGCCCTCCAGGAAGGGGCTGCGCCGCAGCTGAGGCTTGAACATACGTTCCTGCACCCGAAAGTACTCCCACACCGGCCCGGTCACGGTGAAGCCGGTGCCGTCGGCCCGCCCCAGCATGTTCACCACGTCGGCGATGACGGAGGCGACGACCTGGACGTCGTAGGCCGTCATGTCGGGGGCCCTGCGCAGGCCGTAGGAGGAGCAGAAGTCGGTCACGCCGAGGCGCAGGGCGAGGACACGCCCGCGGTACTTGTCGACGGCCCGGAAGATGCCCTCCAGGGTCTCCACCCGGGACTCCCGGTAGAGCAGCTCGGGGGATTCCAGGACCGGCATGGCGAAGAGCCGTCGTCCGGCGGCCGCCTCGGCGACCGCGAGGGCCTCCAGGAAGGGCATGCCGCGTTCCTGGGTGAACTTCGGCAGCACGAATCCGGACAGCAGCCGGACGGCGGGGCCGATCCGGCGTACCAGGTCGGGGATCTGTTCCGGCGTGCGGACGCGGATGAACAGCAGGGGGAGGTCGGCACCGGAGATGCGCTCGGCGAGTTCGGCGAACTGGCGTACGAGGTTCTCCTCGCCGGCCAGGACGTCGGCGTCGCCGATCGAGTCCTCCAGGCAGAGCACCATCGAGACCACGCCGCGGCCGGTCTGCTTGACGATGTCCTCGGCGAGCCGGGGCCGGGTGGCAGGACTGTAGAGCGTGGCGCCCAGGGCCGCGGCCAGCAGCCGGGCCGGGGAGTCGGCGGTGAAGTCGCACGGCTCGCGGTGGAAGAGGCGCTGCCGCACCTCAGGTGCAACGTGCCCGAAATGACGCATATAGCTTCCCCGTGGTGCTCGATCGGCCTGAGGTCCGGCTGAAGGTGGCCGGTAATAGTACGTAGGAGTCCATGTCATGGGTTCCCGCCGGGCATGAATTTCACGTAACGCAGGGGCGGGCAACGCTCACTCGGCGGCGCCACGGGGCACTCCGGGGACCGCTCGACCCCGCATTGTCGTGAGCAGGACCGAGAGGGCAGGATGACCGCATGACGCACGCGATGTTGAAGGGGTCGAACGTCCCGCTCGAAGTCACGACGGTGCGCGCCGTGCTGCGCTGGACGCCCGGGCAGGGGGTCCCTGACGTCGATGCCTCGGCGCTGCTCCTCGGCCCCGACGGTCGTGTGCGCTCCGACGAGGACTTCGTGTTCTACAACCAGCCCCGGCACCCTGCCGGAAAGGTGTGGCGACTCGGCAAGAAGCGCGTCGCCGAGGGCCTGACCGACACGATCCAGACAGATCTGACCGGTGTCGAGTCCGACGTCAGCCAGATTCTCCTGGTCGCATCGGCGGATGGCATGACATTCGATCACGTACGGTCACTGCGCATTCTGCTGTACGACGGCTCGGCGCCCGAGGGTGAGGCGCTGGCCTACTTCGACGTCAAGCCGGAGACCGGCGAGGAGACCGCGCTGATCTGCGGCGAGCTGTACCGGCGCGGGGACGGGTGGAAGTTCCGGGCGCTCGGCGAGGGGTATTCGAACGGGCTCAAGGGGCTCGCGACGGACTTCGGGATCTCGGTCGACGAGTCCGAGGCGGCGGCGGAGGGGACGGCGGCCGCCGCGGCCCAGGCCGGGCCCGAGATGTCGCGGCCGCTGCCGCCGGAGCAGCCGACGGCCGTGGTGCCCCAGCCGGCCACGCAGCCGGCGTACGGCTACCCGCAGCAGCAGCCCCAGCCGGCCGCGACGCAGCCCGCCTACGGCTACCCGCACCCGGCCGCCGCCCAGACCGGCTACGGCTATCCGCAGGCGGCACCGCCGACCGCCCATTCCGGCTACGGCTACCCGCCGCCGATCCCGGTCCCGGCGGCCCCGGACCCCGACTTCCGTCTCCCCCCGCAGGGACCCCAGTTCATCGGCCGTTGAACCCCGGGGCCGGGCGTCCGGCCCGGCCCCGGCGGCTCACCGCTCGGACTTGGCCTTGTGGCCCCTCCCCCACTGCAGCCCCCATCCGTACAACCGGTCCAGCTCCGCCTGGAAGCCGTAGACGAACTTGACCTCGCGTCGCACCCAGATCTCGTCCTTCACGTTCTCGATCATCACGACCGCGCAGGAGCGGGCCTGGGGGTGGCGTTCGTCCAGGCCGATCTCGATGCGGGGGCCGTTGCTGGGGTAGAGCGTGACGATCGCGTGGGTGCGGTCGAACGCCGGCGTCTGGTCGTAGATGTAGACGAAGACCAGCAGCCGCTTGATGGCCTCGCGGTGGTCGAGGTTGACGTAGATCGTCTCGCCGGACGCCGAGCCGAACCGGTCGTCGCCGCTGAGCTTGACGTACGGCGGTGCGTTGACGTCGCCGAGGTAGCCGCCGAGGGGCTGGACGACGCCCTTGGTGCCGTCCTGGAGTTCGTACAGGCACCCCAGGTCGAGGTCGACGTTGACCATGCTCTGGCTGTGCCCCATGACCTCCGGCGGCTTCAGTGCCTTGAAGGGGTGCCGCAGCAGGCTCTCCCGCTGCGGTCCGCCGATGTCGGAGCTGCGCATCCGCCATGTCAGGTTGATGCGCAGATGCCCGGTCTCCGCCCCCTGTTTGCTCAGCGACACCTGGCTGTGCCGCTTGGTCAGCTCGATCGCGTTGCTGGCCGCGCTGCCCGAGTCGAACTCGGCCGTACGCCCACGCCAGAGCCCGTCAAACAAGCCCATTCCCGCCCCCAGACTCCCCACTCACCGTGCCCTGCCGTGCCGGACAGACCGACGGGGCGGCCGTCGAGGACATGGAGTCGTCCCTCGACGGCCGCCCCGCTCAGAGCGTTCCTCGCCCGGACGGGCGTCACACCCCGGACGAGACCTCGGTCTTGTCCGAGCCCGCGTTGCCTTCAGCGGCCGCCAGTGCGCGATTGCGGCGCACGGAGGACCAGAAGGAGGCGGCGATCAGGACGACGCCGATCAGGCCGGTGATGATCTCGGAGATCTCGTATTGGATGGTGACCAGCAGGATCACGGCGAGCGCGCCGATGGCGTAGTGCGCGCCGTGCTCCAGGTAGACGTAGTCGTCCAGGGTGCCCTGACGGACCAGGTACACGGTCAGGGACCGGACGTACATCGCGCCGACACCGAGGCCGAGGGCCATCAGCACGATGTCGTTGGTGATGGCGAAGGCGCCGATGACGCCGTCGAAGGAGAACGAGGCGTCCAGGACCTCCAGGTAGAGGAACATGAAGAACGCGGCCTTGCCTGCCAGGAGCATGACGGGCTTGCCGGAGCGCTTCGCCGCCTCCTCCTGCTCGTGCTCGCGCTCCTCCTCTTCCTCCAGCTTGTCCTCGAAGTAGCCGGAGAGACCACCGACGATCATGTACGTGATGAGGCCCGCCACTCCGGAGAGCAGCACCGTCTCCGCCTTGTTCGCGGGTCCGGCGTGCAGGTGGGCGTGGGTGGCGAAGGTCATCGAGGTGACGAGCAGAACGATCAGGGCGATGCAGACCGACAGCATGTCGACCTTGCCCAGCTTGGCCAGCGGGCGCTCCAGCCAGCCCAGCCACTTGATCTCCCGGTCCTCGAAGATGAAGTCCAGGAAGATCATCAGCAGGAACATGCCACCGAACGCCGCGATCGCCGGGTGGGCGTCGGTGACGAGTTCCTGGTAGCGCTCCTTGTCGGTCAGCGCGAGGTCGACGGCCTCGATGGGTCCGAGCTGTGCGCTGATGGCGACGATGACGACGGGAAAGACGAGCCGCATGCCGAAGACGGCGATGAGGATGCCGATGGTGAGGAAGATGCGCTGCCAGAAGGCATTCATCTTCTTGAGGATTCCGGCGTTGACCACTGCATTGTCGAAGGACAGCGAGATCTCGAGGACACAGAGGATCGCCACGATGCCGAAGGCGGTCCACCCCCCGTAGAAGACCGCCGCGACCAGGCCGAGCGCGGTGACCGCGAACGACCAGCCGAAGGTTTTCAGAACCACTGGCTACCCAATCCCTTGTGTACGGGGTGTACGGGTCTCCCCCGCGCCGTACCCGGCTTTACGAAACGTTGACCCCAAAGTCTAGAGCGATGCCGCGCAGCCCCGACGCGTACCCCTGTCCTACGGCCCGGAACTTCCATTCTTGCTGGTAGCGGTAGACCTCGCCAAAGATCATGGCGGTCTCCGTGGAGGCGTCCTCGCTGAGGTCGTACCGGGCGAGCTCCTGGCCGTCGGCCTGGTTGACCACGCGGATGAAGGCGTTGCTGACCTGGCCGAAGGTCTGGCCGCGCTCGTCGGCCATGTGGATCGAGACCGGGAAGACGATCTTGTCGCAGTGGGCGGGCACCTTGGAGAGGTCGATCAGGATCGACTCGTCGTCGCCGTCGCCCTCGCCGGTGAGGTTGTCACCGGTGTGCTCCACCGAGCCGTCCGGGCTCTTGAGCTGGTTGTAGAAGATGAACCACTCGTCGCCCATCACCCGTCCGCTGCTACACACCAGGGCGCTGGCGTCGAGGTCGAACGGGGCTCCGGTGGTGGAACGTGCGTCCCAGCCGAGCCCGACCATCACCTGAGTGAGGTTCGGAGCGGCCTTGGACAGGGAGACGTTGCCCCCCTTGGCGAGCGTGACGCCCATGATGCTTGTCCTCCCCTGGGTGCTGCCTGATGTGGTTGTCCTGCGCGTCCGGCGCCGCACGCAAACGTGCGGCGCCGGACGGGCGGGACGAAAGGGACCTGACTCAGACGTTGACGCCGAAGTCCTGCGCGATGCCGCGCAGCCCCGAGGCGTAGCCCTGGCCGATGGCGCGGAACTTCCACTCCGCACCGTGCCGGTACAGCTCGCCGAAGACCATCGCGGTCTCGGTCGAGGCGTCCTCCGAGAGGTCGTACCGGGCGATCTCGGCGCCGCCGGCCTGGTTGACGACGCGGATGAACGCGTTGCGGACCTGGCCGAAGGACTGCTGGCGGTTCTCGGCGTCGTAGATGGACACCGGGAAGACGATCTTCTCGATCTCGGCCGGGACGCCGGCCAGGTTGACCTTGATCTGCTCGTCGTCGCCCTCGCCCTCACCGGTGAGGTTGTCGCCGGTGTGCTCCACCGAGCCGTCCGGGCTCTTGAGGTTGTTGAAGAAGATGAAGTGCTGGTCGCTGCCGACCTTGCCCGAGTTGTTCAGCAGCAGCGCGCTCGCGTCGAGGTCGAAGTCCGTGCCGGTAGTGGTGCGCACGTCCCACCCCAGACCGACGATGACCGCGGCCAGGCCCGGGGCCTCCTTGGTCAGCGAAACGTTGCCGCCCTTGCTGAGGCTGACTCCCACGAGTCCTCCATTGGTGTCCAGGGGCGGGTGCCCCGTCGTGCGTTGGTATCGGATCAAACGAGTCGATCCTAGTGACGGGTTCCCGGCCGCCGCAGGCCCTGGGACCTAACAATCACAGGGCGTCGAGCGCCGTGACGTACTCGTTCGGGTCGCGGGCGTCGGGAAGGCCGTTGAGGACGGTCCAGCGGACCACGCCCTCCTTGTCGATGACGAAGGTGCCGCGCACCGCGCAGCCCTTGGCCTCGTCGAGGACTCCGTACGCGCGGGAGACCTCGCCGTGCGGCCAGAAGTCGCTCAGCAGCGGGTACTCCAGGCCCTCCTGCTCGGCGAAGACGCGCAGGGTGTGGATGGAGTCGTTGGAGACGGCGAGCACCTCGGTGTCGCGGTCGGAGAACCTCGGCAGGTTGTCCCGGACCTCGGACAGCTCGCCGGTGCACACACCGGTGAAGGCGAAGGGGTAGAAGATCAGCACGACGTTGCGCTCACCGCGGAAGTCCGAAAGGCGCACGGTCCGGCCGTGGTTGTCCTTCAGCTCGAAGTCGGGGGCCTTGTCGCCGACCTGGATGGCCATCGTCGTCCCTTCGGTGGGGCTGTTCGGGTGGCTTCCACCCTACGCAGCGATCACCGGCGGCCGACGGACGGGCCGACCTCGGCCGGCCCGTCCCACGTTCAACGAACGGTCACCGCTTGGACTTGGCGGCCTTCGGCGTCGCCAGCCGGCTGCCGCTCCAGTCCTTGCCGACGCTGACGCTCTTCGACGCGGTCAGCCCGGCCGTGGTCGCGGCCTCCGAGATGTCGCTCGGCTCCACGTAACCGGACCGGCCGGTCTTCGGCGTGAGGAGCAGGATCGCGCCGCCTTCCTCGATGTACGTGGTGGCATCCACCAGCGCATCCGTAAGGTCGCCGTCGTCGTCACGGAACCACAGCACAACGGCGTCGGCCACGTCGTCAAAGTCCTCGTCCATGAGGTCGCCTTCGATGGCTTCCTCGATGGCCTCGCGGAGGTCCTGGGCGACGTCGTCGTCGTAGCCGATCTCCTGGACCACCTGCCCGGGCTGGAACCCCAGCCTGGCGGCAGGGTTCGTCCGCTCCTCCGCGTGGTCCGCGGTCGCGCTCACGGGTTGCCTCCTGATCATGTTTCGGATGGGGGGACCCCCTGCTCGTGGGGAGCTGGGGGGAGTCTCAGCCACGCGCGTGCGCGAAGCATTGGCCGTAGTCCACACGGGCGGGGCGGATCGCGCAAGTACCCGGCGGTTCGGACCGCCGAAACGGTGACGATCCCGGCCGTGTCGCCGCAACTCCAGGCATGCCGCCCGAGGGCGATGGTGACCTACACCACACCTATCTGCCCCGTATGTACGTTTGGGAATCATCCATGAGTACGAGATTCGCACGGGTCCGCGCCATCGGCTGACCAAGGAGTATTCGTTACCTCACGGTAGAGGTGACGATTGCGGTCCCGAGGTACACGATGGTGAACGGTGCAGGCATACCGAGAAACCTCGATAATCGGCCCTCCGACAGGTAAGGAACAGCGTGGCTTCCGGATCCGATCGCAATCCGATCATCATTGGCGGCCTTCCGAGTCAGGTTCCTGACTTCGATCCCGAAGAGACCCAGGAGTGGCTCGACTCGCTCGACGCCGCCATCGACGAGCGCGGCCGTGAGCGGGCCCGCTACCTGATGCTGCGCCTGATCGAGCGGGCCCGCGAGAAGCGCGTGGCCGTGCCGGAGATGCGCAGCACGGACTACGTCAACACCATCCCCACCAAGAGCGAGCCGTTCTTCCCGGGCAACGAGGAGATCGAGCGCAAGATCCTCAACGCCACCCGCTGGAACGCGGCCGTGATGGTCTCCCGGGCCCAGCGCCCCGGCATCGGCGTCGGCGGCCACATCGCCACGTTCGCCTCCTCGGCCTCCCTCTACGACGTCGGCTTCAACCACTTCTTCCGCGGCAAGGACGAGGGCGACGGCGGCGACCAGGTCTTCTTCCAGGGGCACGCCTCGCCGGGCATCTACGCGCGCGCGTTCCTGCTCGACCGGCTCTCCGAGCAGCACCTCGACGGCTTCCGGCAGGAGAAGTCCAAGGCGCCGTACGGCCTGTCCAGCTACCCGCACCCCCGGCTGATGCCGGGCTTCTGGGAGTTCCCGACCGTGTCGATGGGCCTCGGCCCGATCGGGGCGATCTACCAGGCGCGGATGAACCGCTACATGCACGCGCGCGGGATCGCGGACACCTCGAAGTCGCACGTGTGGGCGTTCCTCGGCGACGGCGAGATGGACGAGCCGGAGTCGCTCGGCCAGCTGACCATCGCCGCGCGCGAGGGCCTGGACAACCTGACCTTCGTCGTCAACTGCAACCTCCAGCGGCTCGACGGCCCGGTGCGCGGCAACGGCAAGGTGATCCAGGAGCTGGAGTCGGTGTTCCGGGGCGCCGGCTGGAACGTGATCAAGCTGATCTGGGACCGCACCTGGGACCCGCTGCTCGCTCAGGACCGCGACGGCGTGCTGGTCAACCGGATGAACACCACGCCGGACGGCCAGTTCCAGACCTACGCGACCGAGACCGGCTCCTACATCCGCGACCACTTCTTCGGCGACGACCACCGGCTGCGCGCGATGGTCGAGGGCATGACCGACCACCAGATCCTGATGCTGGGCCGCGGCGGTCACGACCACCGGAAGATCTTCGCGGCGTACAAGGCGGCCGTGGAGCACAAGGGCCAGCCGACGGTCATCCTGGCCAAGACGATCAAGGGCTGGACGCTCGGGCCGAACTTCGAGGGCCGCAACGCCACGCACCAGATGAAGAAGCTGACGGTCGACGACCTCAAGGGCTTCCGGGACCGCCTGCACCTGCCGATCTCCGACCGGGACCTGGAGTCCGGCGCGCCGCCGTACTACCACCCGGGCCGGGACTCGGAGGAGCTCCAGTACATGCACGACCGCCGCAAGTCGCTCGGCGGATACGTCCCCACCCGCGTCGTCCGCTCCGAGCCGCTCGCGCTGCCCGGGGACTCGACGTACGCGACCGTGAAGAAGGGCTCGGGCCACCAGTCCATCGCGACGACCATGGCCTTTGTCAGGCTGCTCAAGGACCTCATGCGGGACAAGGAGATCGGCAAGCGGTTCGTGCTGATCGCGCCGGACGAGTACCGCACGTTCGGCATGGACTCGTTCTTCCCGAGTGCGAAGATCTACAACCCGCTCGGCCAGCAGTACGAGTCGGTGGACCGGGAGCTGCTGCTCGCCTACAAGGAGTCGCCGACCGGGCAGATGCTGCACGACGGCATCTCCGAGGCGGGCTGCACCGCGTCGCTGATCGCGGCCGGCTCGGCGTACGCCACGCACGGCGAGCCGCTGATCCCGGTGTACGTCTTCTACTCGATGTTCGGTTTCCAGCGCACCGGCGACCAGTTCTGGCAGATGGCCGACCAGCTGGCGCGTGGATTCGTCCTCGGCGCGACCGCGGGGCGTACGACGCTGACCGGCGAGGGACTGCAGCACGCGGACGGACACTCGCAGCTGCTCGCCTCGACGAACCCGGGCTGCGTCGCGTACGACCCGGCGTTCGGTTTCGAGATCGCGCACATCGTGCAGGACGGGCTGCGCCGGATGTACGGCACCTCGCCGGAGCACCCGCACGGCGAGGACGTCTTCTACTACCTCACCGTCTACAACGAGCCGATCCAGCACCCGGCCGAGCCGACGGACGTGGACGTGGAGGGCATCCTCAAGGGCGTCCACCGCTTCGGCGCGGGCACCTCGGGGTCGATCCCGGCGCAGATCATGGCCTCGGGTGTGGCGGTGCCGTGGGCCGTGGAGGCGCAGCGGCTGCTCGCCGAGGAGTGGGACGTGCGCGCCGACGTCTGGTCGGCGACCTCGTGGAACGAGCTGCGGCGGGAGGCCGTGGCCTGCGAGGAGCACAACCTGCTGCACCCCGAGGAGGAGCAGCGGGTCCCGTACGTGACGCGGAAGCTGAGCGGCGCGGAGGGTCCGTTCGTGGCCGTCTCCGACTGGATGCGCTCGGTTCCGGACCAGATCGCCCGGTGGGTGCCGGGGACGTACCAGTCGCTGGGCGCGGACGGGTTCGGCTTCGCGGACACCCGGGGCGCGGCCCGCCGCTTCTTCCACATCGACGCGCAGTCGATCGTGGTGGCGGTGCTGGCCGAGCTGGCGCGGGAGGGGAAGGTGGACCGGTCCGTGCTGAAGCAGGCGATCGACCGGTACCAGCTCCTCGACGTCGCGGCGGCCGACCCGGGCGCCGCGGGCGGCGACGCGTAGTCCGCAGCGAGGGCGGTGAGGCTCACGTCTCACCGCCCTTTCGCGTTCCTTACGATGCGGGGCATGAAGGAGCAATCGGCACAGACGCGGTGGGAGCGGCGTACACAACGGCCGCTGCTGGCGCTGGCCGTCCTGTTCGCCACCGCCTACGCGGTGCCGATCGTGGACGGTTCGGCGGGGCGGACGCTGACGACGGCCTGCCTGGTCGTGGAGTGGGTGGTGTGGGCGGCGTTCGCCGCCGACTACGTCGTGCGGCTGTGGCTGACGTCCGACCGGCGGGACTTCGTACGGCGGAACTGGATGGATCTGTGCGCCGTGGTGCTGCCGCTGCTGCAACCGCTGCGCCTGCTGCGGCTGGTGTCGACCCTGCTGCTGGTGGGGCGGCGGGCCCGGATGGCCTCGCAGATCCGGCTGACGACGTACGTGGCCGGGGCGGTGGTGGGCCTGCTGATGTTCGGATCGCTGGCCGTGCTGTCCGTGGAGCGTGACGCGCCGGGCGGGAACATCCGGACGCTGGGTGACGCGGTGTGGTGGTCGTTCACGACGATGACGACCGTGGGGTACGGGGACCACGCCCCGACGACCGGGGTGGGCCGGTTGCTGGCGGTGGGGCTGATGCTGTCGGGGATCGCGCTGCTCGGTGTGGTGACCGCGAACATCGCCGCCTGGTTCATCGCGCGGTTCGAGAGGGACGACGTGGAGGAGCGGCGGCAGACGGAGGCCATCACCGCGCTGACCGAGGAGGTGCGCGCGCTACGGGTGCAGGTCGCCGCGCTGTCGGAGGAACGCCGTCGCGAGCCCCCGCACCTGGGTGCCGAGAGCACCGTCACCTGAGTGTGGGCCTCCGGCGGGACGCCGGAGGCCCACACTCACTCCCCCCGGCTCAGAACATTCCGTAGCCCGGGGACATGGCCCCCGTCAGCCAGATGAGGGCCAGGAGGGTGTCTATCGCACCAAGGACAAGGGCGATGAGGGCCGGCACCGAGCGGGTGCCCGCCCAGCTGCGGCCCATGGCCAGCCAGCCGCATGCGATGGCCACCGGGCCCAGGACGATGCCCAGTACGAAGAAGCCGGCCACCGCGCAGATGGTGCCGATGATCCCGAGTTGCGCGCGATCCGGCCCGGTCCGTGACCACGTCCGGCCACGTGAGCGGGGGTACTTGCGCGTTCCTTGCCCAAAGCTCGCCATCATCAATGCATCAACTCCCTGAACCTCGCGGTTCTTTCGGGTCGATGAGGCGAGTACCCCCGCTGCGCGATCCATGCCTGACGGTCTGCCGGCGCGCCGCCCCGCTCCGGCAGCGCGCCGCAGCCCGGGTCGCCCTCGTCCTCGTACGCACGTGCCACGGGAGCATGTCGTACGGAGGGCTTGACCCAATGTGACCTGCGGCGCGTGCCCGGCGGGAGGGATCTTCGGGACTGTCACCCTGATAGGTGAGTCCCGCCGACAGGCGCGTCCCGTCAGATGTGGGCCGCTCCCGCGCCCGCTTCCGCGTTCTCGCCGCGCTTGGTCAGGAACGCGACCGCCACCGCCACCGCCGCGACGCCGGCCGCGACCAGCGAGGCCAGGCTCATGCCGGAGATGAAGGTCTCGTGGGCGACGTCGGTGATCTTCGCGGCGATGGCGTCCGGCGTACCCGGCGGCACCGGGGCGACACCCTGCTGGACCGCCTCCGCGGCCTGCCCCTCCTGCGCCGGGGTGAGCGGCGGAAGTCCCGCGTCCGTCCAGTTGCCCGCGAGGTCGCTGTCGACCTTGGAGGCCATCACGGCGCCCAGCACCGCCGTGCCGAGGCTGCCGCCGATCTGCATGGCCGCCTGCTGGAGTCCGCCGGCCACACCGGAGAGCTCCATCGGGGCGTTGCCGACGATGACCTCGGTGGCGCCGACCATGACCGGAGCGAGGCCGAGACCGAGCAGCGCGAACCAGAGCGACATGACGGCGCTGCCGGTGCCCTTGTCCAGGGTCGACATGCCGTACATGGCGAGCGCGGTGCAGGCCATGCCGAGGGCCAGTGGCAGCCGCGGGCCCGTCTTGGTGATCATCGCGCCGGCGAGCGGCGAGCCGACGATCATCATGCCGGTGAGCGGCAGCAGGTGCAGGCCGGCGTCCACGGGGCTGAGGCCGTGCACGTTCTGGAGGTAGAACGTCACGAAGAACAGGCCGCCCATGAACGCGATCGCCATGAGGACCATGAGGACGACACCCGCGGACAGCGGGATCGAGCGGAACAGGCCCAGCGGGATGAGCGGCTCGCGGACCCGCTGCTCCCAGAGGGCGAAGAGCACGAAGCCCACCAGCGAGACCGCGATGAAGGTCCACGTCCGGCCCGCGCCCCAGCCCCACTCGGGCGCCTTGATCAGCGCCCAGACCAGGCAGAACATCGCACCCGACAGCAGGACGATGCCCAGCAGGTCGAAGGAGCGCGGGGCGTTCTTCGCGCGGTGGTCGGTGAGGATCACCGTGCCGAGGACGAGGGCGAGGATGCCGACCGGCACGTTGATGAAGAACACGGACTGCCAGTTGACGTGCTCGACCAGTACGCCGCCGAGGATCGGGCCGCCGGCGGTGGAGGCGCCGATGACCATGCCCCAGATGCCGATCGCCATGTTGAGCTTCTCGGCCGGGAAGGTCGCCCGCAGCAGACCGAGCGCCGCCGGCATCAGCAGGGCGCCGAACAGGCCCTGGAAGACACGGAAGACGATGACCGCGGCGATGCTGTCGGACAGGCCGATGGCTCCCGAGGCCGCGGCGAAGCCGACCACGCCGATGAGGAAGGTCTGCCGGTGCCCGAAGCGGTCACCGAGCTTGCCCGCGGTGATCAGGGAGACCGCGAGGGCGAGGAAGTAGGCGTTGGTGATCCACTGGACCTCGGCCCAGCTGGCCTTGAGGTCGGTGGCGATGGCCGGGTTGGCGATGGCCACGATGGTGCCGTCGAGGGCCACCATCATGACGCCGACGGCGACGGTGATGAGGGTGAGCCACGGATGGCCGCGCAGGCCCTTGACCGGCGCCGGATCCGACGGGCCGGCCGGTGCCCCGTCCCCCGGCCCCGTCTTGTCGATGGTGGTCTGACTAGTCATACCTTCGAGACTAATGACAGTCACTGACAGTTGACAAACCAGTTCACAAGTCGGTAACTGTCACGACACTGACATATAGCCTGATCAGGTAGAACAGTTCGCGGGAGAGGCGTCATGGACACGGTCGGCAACACTCGGTCAGGGCCGCGGCCGGGCCTGCGCGAACGCAAGAAGCAGCGCACCCGGGACGCGCTGCTGCGCGCCGCGGTGGAGCTGTTCACCACCCGCGGCTACGACCACACCACCGTCGACGAGATCGCCGCGGCCGTGGACGTCTCCCAGCGCACCTTCTTCCGCTACTTCTCCGGCAAGGAGGAGGCCGCGCTCGCCCTGGAGACGATGACGGTGGCGCACTTCGTGGAGGCGGTGCGCGCCCGCCCGCCGCAGGAGCCGCCGATGGAGGCGCTGCGCCGCGCGGTGCTGGACGGCTGGGACCGGATCAGCGAGGTCATCGAGGCGGTCGTCCCGGTCGAGCAGTACCTGCGGATGTACCGGGTGATCGAGTCGACGCCCGTCCTGCTCGCCGCGCATCTGCGCCGGTCGGCGGAGACGGAGGAGCAGATGGCGCGGCTGATCGCCGAGCGGGAGGGCCTGGACGTGGACGCCGATCCGCGGCCCCGGGTGGCGGTGGCCGTCTTCGGCGGGGTCATCCGGGTGACCGAACGGCTCTGGAGCACGGGCCCGGACGTCAGTCTGGAGGCCATGCGGGCGCTGGCGGCCCAGTACCTCGATCAGGTGGGACCGGTACTGGCGGGTGACTGGCGCAAGCGCTGAACGGCCGTCCCGGCCGCGGGCGGCAGCGACCCGTGCGGAGCGGCGGCAGGGGCCCGCACACGGCGGAGCGGCGGGGTCATCACGCCGTGCGATCAGGTGACTTTCGTCAAACGTGATCCGCGACACACGGTCCACGCGAGACCCTCCCGTTCTCCTAGTGTGTCCTCCCAGTGACTTCCTTCGACACCTCTCCCTCGCTCAGCGTCTGGCGCGCCCTGCTCGCGCTCGCCGTGGTGTTCGTGATGCTGGCGACCACCGGCTGGACCGCCCTGCGCAACCAGCGGTCGGACGCCCCGCTCCAGCGCTCCCTCTCCGCCTGGGACCGCGGCCGGATCGACGGACACCGGCTGCCGGACCCGGACAGCGCGCCCGGCCGGCTCGCCGCCTTCTTCGCCACGCTCACCGACGGGCAACGGGCCCACCTGGCCCGCCGCTATCCGCTCGCGGTCGGCAACATGAACGGCGCCCCCGTCGAACTGCGCTACCGGGCCAACCGCATCGCGCTCGACCAGGCCCGCACGACCGAGCTGGCGCGCATGCGGGACAGCCGGCTCAGTCCCACCGGGCAGCACGAGGCGGGCCGCCGGATGCACCGCTTCGAGTCCCTGATGGACGCGGACCGGCACATCCTCGCCTTCGACCCCGACGGCTCGGGCCGGGTCGCCGAGGTCTTCGGCGACCTCGACCGCGCCGAGCGGGTCTCCGTCGTCGTCCCCGGCGTCGACACCGACCTGCTCACCTTCCAGCGCACCCAGCGCCGCTACACCGCCCCGGTCGGCATGGCGAAGTCCCTCTACGTCGCCGAACGCGCCGCCGGCGCCGGCACGCGTACGGCCGTGATCGCCTGGGCCGACTACACCGCCCCCGGCGGGCTCGGCATGGAGTCGGCCACCGCGATGCGCGCCGAGGCTGGGGCGATCCGGCTGAACGCGCTGGTGCGCGCGCTGCCCGGGAAGGCGCCGGTCTCGCTGTTCTGCCACAGCTACGGCTCCGTGGTCTGCGGAGTCGCCGCGCACCGCCTGCCCGCCCGGGTGTCCGACATAGCGGTGGCCGGAAGTCCCGGGATGCGGGTCACCAACGCCGCCCAACTGCGCACCTCCGCGCGGGTGTGGGCGATGCGGGACGCCGACGACTGGATCCAGGACGTGCCGTACATGGAGTTCGGCGGGTTCGGGCACGGGGCCGATCCGATGTCCGCCGCGTTCGGGGCGCGCCTGCTGTCGGCACGCGGCGCCCAGGGGCACGCCGGGTATTTCGAACCGGGCACCGGCAGCCTCGCCAACTTCGCCGAGATCGGGGTTGGCGCGTACCGCTCGGTGGACTGCGCCGACGACCGAGGCACATGCCGGGCGGGTTTGTCCGCCGCGTCGACGGCCGGACGCGCGTAGAAGCGCAGAAACTGCGGTCTGCGCAGGGAGGGGACGAAAGAGCTCGTGCCGCATACGATGAGCCGCATGGGTGACGTACTGGCCGGATTTCATGCCGCCTGGGAGTTCGAGTCCGACTCCGTGCTCATCCGCTACGAACGGGGGATTCGCACACCCAAGCTCTTCCAGGCGCTGGGCGAGCGGCGGGTGCCGCTGTCGGCGCTGCAAGGGGTGACGCTCTCCCCCGGGCGGCGCGGCACCGTCGTGCTGCGCGCGGAGCCCCGGCCGGGTGCCGATCCGCTGATCGAGGCGGCGGCGGGGCAGTTGAAGGAGGGCAGCGATCCCTACCGGCTGGTGCTGCCCGCCGAACGCGAGACGCTGGCCGAGTACTACGCGGACGAGCTGCGGACGCTGCTGACCGAGGCGGGGCCGGCGGACCGGCACCTCGTGGCCGCGCCCGAGGTGCCGTTGCAGTTCAAGGCGTACGACGGCAAGGCCTCCTTCGACGGGACGTCGGTGGCGTTCCGGTGGTTCTGGACGGGGGCGTCGTCGGCGAAGTGGAAGGCCGGCGACCAGAAGTTCGCCGTCGAGGACCTGAGCGGCGTGGAGTGGCGCTCGCCGGAGGCCTTCGAGGGCTATCTGCGGCTGCTGCCGCGGGACGCCGGGGAACAGCCGGCGCAGGCCGACCAGGATCCGGCGGCGGTGGTGTTCGGGCTGGGGTACGGACCCGTGCACGAGTCGTTGCCGTTCGCGGCGGCCGTGCTGCACGCGGTCCGCTCGCGCACCGCCACGGCGGCGGTCGCCGTGGCCGCCGCCGCACGCCGGGATCCCGCGGACATCGCCGAGCGGATCCGGCATCTCGGGGAGTTGCACCGGGCCGGGCTGGTGACGGACGAGGAGTTCTCCTCCAAGAAGGCCGAGTTGCTGGCCGAGCTGTGAGCGCGGGCCGCGGGATCTACTCCCGGCCCGCCGACGTGAACGTCATGTCCGCGTAGCGGCTGCCCGCCACCTTGTCGGCCACGGCGTCCAGGACGGCGAGTTCCCCGTCGGAGAGCCTGATCCGGGTCGCGGCCGTGTTCTCCTCGACGCGCGCCGGCCGTCGCGTCCCCGGGATCGGGACGACCGGAAGGCCGTGCACGGACGTCTGCTGCTGGACCCAGGCCAGGGCGATCTGGCCGGGCGTCGCCCCGTGGGCGGCGGCGACCTCGCGGATCGGCTCCAGGAGCGCCGCGTTCGCCGTCGCGTTGTCCCCGGTGTAGCGGGGCTGCTGGCGGCGGAAGTCGTCGGCGGTGAGGTCCTGGTCGGCGTTCACGAACGAGCCGGTGAGGAAGCCGCGTCCGAGCGGGGAGTAGGGGACGAGGGTGACGCCCAGCTCCCGGGCGGCCGGCACGACCTTCGCCTCGATGTCCCGGCTGAACAGCGACCATTCCGACTGCACGGCGGCGACCGGGTGCACCGCGTGCGCGGCGCGCAGTTCGTCCGCGGTCACCTCGCTGAGTCCCAGATGCTTGACCTTGCCCTCCCGGACCAGGTCGGACATCACGCCGACGGTCTCCTCGATCGGCACCTTCACGTCCCGGCGGTGCATGTAGTAGAGGTCGATCGCCTCGACGTCGAGGCGCCGCAGGCTCGCCTCGACGGCCTGGCGTATGTACGGGGGATCGTTGCGCACGACCCGCCGGGTGGGGTCCTCCGGCGGGATCGCGAGGCCGAACTTGGTCGCGATCACGACCTCGTCCCGGTGCGCCCGGAAGAAAGGCGCCAGGAACCGCTCGTTCTCCCCGGTGCCGTAGGCGTCCGCCGTGTCGTAGAGCGTGACCCCGAGCTCCAGTGCCCGCTCCAGGGTGGCCCGGGACTCGTCCGCGTCGCTGGGGCCGTAGGCGAAGCTCATGCCCATGCAGCCGAGGCCCTGCACGCCGACCTCGGGTCCGTCCTCGCCGAGTCGTGCGGTGCGGATCGTGATCTCGGTCATCGGGTGCTCTCCCCTTCGTGCGGCGCGCGCGGCACGGGGGTGCGGCCCGCGTCGCCGTAGAAGCTGATCTTGCGGTCCAGCACGGCGAGCGTGTCCCGGAGTTCGGCGATCCGCTCCAGGACGTCCCGTCGCGTCGTCTCCAGCAGTTCGCGGCGCTCCTCGTAGGTGGCGTCGCCCTCGCGCACCAGCTCCGCGTACCGCACCATGGCGGCCACCGGCATGCCGGTCAGGCGCAGCTTGCCGACGAGGTCCAGCCAGTCGAGGTCGCGGTTGCTGTAGCGGCGCTGGCCGGTGTGCGAGCGGTCGATGTGGGACATCAGGCCGATCCGCTCGTACCAGCGCAGGGTGTGCGCGGACAGGCCCGTGAAGGCGACGACCTCGCTGATCGTGTAGCGGTCCTGGCCGTCGGGGCGCGGGTGCCGGCGGGGCGGGGCGGAGCAGATGTCGGTGCGGGTGGCGCCCTCCTCCGGGGGCGCTTCCGGAGCCCGCTGCCGGGCCCGCTCGGTGGCTGCTGCCGTGGTCTGCATCACCGTCATGAATCCCACGCTATGACCTTGGAGTGCACTCCAGGCAAGCGTGGGCGGAAAGAGGCCGTAAGAAAACCGCAGGACCCACGGGAGACGCTGTCGTTACCGTGCGGACCATGAGTCTCGTACGCCGTGCCCTGCCCGACGACGCCGGTGAAGTGCTGCGCCTGCGCCAGGTGATGATCGACTCGGTGCACCCGGGGAGCCCGCACGCCACCGGGTGGCACGCCGAGTCCCTGCCCGGGCTGCGCGCGCGGCTGGCCGAGCCGGACGGGGACTTCGCGGCCTTCGTCGTGGACCGTCCCGAGCGGCCGGGAACGCTGGCGGCGCTGGTCGCCGGGACGCTGGAGTACCGGATCGGCAAGGCGGGCAACCCGGGCGGCCGGGTCGGGTACGTCTTCAGCGTGGCCACGGACCCGGACGCCCGCAGGCGCGGGTACGCGCGCGCGTGCATGGTCGAGCTGCTGGAGTGGTTCCGTGAGCGGGGGGCCGGTCAGGTCGACCTGACCGCGTCCGCGGACGCGGAGCCGCTCTACGCGTCGCTCGGCTTCGCGCGGACCGGGGACCCCTTCCTGCGGCTGGTGCTCTGAGCGGGACTAAGGTCGGGGCATGTCCTTGGAGAGCTTGGGGTTGATCGACGGCTGGCCGGTGCCCACCGCGGCGGCGGGGGTCGCACGGGCCGACGGTGCGGTGCTGGGGGTGCGGGGGCCGGCCGACCGGCGGTTCCCGCTGGCCTCGGTGACCAAGCCGCTGGCCGCGTACGCCGTGCTGGTGGCCTACGAGGAGGGCGCGGTCGAGTTCGACGAGCCGGCCGGGCCGCCCGGGTCGACGGTCCGTCACCTGCTGGCGCACACCTCGGGACTGGCCTTCGACGAGCACCGGGTGACCGCGCCTCCCGGGCAGCGGCGGCTGTACTCCAACGCCGGGTTCGAGCAGCTCGGCGACCACGTGGCCAAGGCGACCGACATCCCGTTCGCGGAGTATCTGCGCCAGGCGGTGCTGGAGCCGCTGGGCATGGCGTCGACGTCCCTGGAGGGCTCCCCGGCGAAGGACGGCGTCTCCACCGTCGAGGACCTGCTGCGGTTCGCCGCCGAGATCCAGGCGCCGCGCCTGCTCGACCCGCGCACGGTGGCCGAGGCGACGAGCGTGCAGTACGCCGGGACGAAGGGCGTGCTTCCCGGATACGGCCTGCAGAACCCCAACGACTGGGGGCTCGGCTTCGAGATCCGCGGCTCCAAGTCGCCGCACTGGACGGGGGCGCACTCGTCACCCCGGACGTTCGGGCATTTCGGTCAGTCCGGTACGTTCCTGTGGATCGACCCGGAGGCGGGGCTCGCCTGCGTCGCCCTGTCGGACCGGGCCTTCGGACCCTGGGCGGTCGAGGCGTGGCCGCCGTTCACGGACGCGGTGCTGGCGGAGACCCGGGCGGCCTGACGGCCGTCAGGTCATCTCCCACATCAGCAGCTCCGCCCGCGTCACCCCCACCGCCTCGCCGTCCTTGGCGTCCGTGATGCGGGCCGCGTCGCCGGGGCCGAGGCGTTCGCCGTCCAGCGCGATCTCGCCGTGGACGACGTGGACGTAGACGTGCGGGGCGTCCGGGACCGCCGTGCGCTCGCCGGGCGCCAGCCGGCGCACATGCAGCATCGCGCCGGCCTCCGGGACCGCGTACGGCGTGGCGTCCGCGATGCCGTGGACGATCTCGTAGGCCGGCTCGCCGCCCGGTACGAGCGGGGCCAGCCACATCTGCACGAAGGTCAACGGGCCCTCGCCGTCGTTGCGTTCGACGTGCCGTACGCCGGACGCCGCGCTCAGCCGCTGTACGTCACCGGCGCGCACGACCGTCTCGTGCCCCGTCGAGTCGCGGTGCGTCAGCTCGCCCTCGGCGACCCACGTGACGATCTCGGTGTGACTGTGCGGATGCTCGGCGAACCCGGCGCCCGCGGCCAGGCGCTCCTCGTTGCAGGCGATCAGCGCGCCGAAGCGCAGGTTGCCGGGGTCGTAGTGGGGGCCGAAGGAGAAGGCGTGCCGGGACTCGATCCCGGCCTCGGTGTCGCCCCCGGGGTAGCGCTCACCAGAGCGCCGTACGTCCATCACGGCACCCACCGTAGCCCCGCGCGGACCGGTCGCGGACCGCACCGCGCGGCGGTCCGCCGGGCCACCGGAGCCGCCACCGCCGAGCCGGCCCGTCCGCCCCCGGGCACGCCGGACACCCCCTGCGAACACGGTGGGCGCCCGCTGCGGAAAGGCGGCCCCGGACCCCGAGGCCGCGGGGTCGTGCGCCCGGTCCCCACCCGGCGACACGTGTCCGCGCCCGGATAAGGCAGTCTTGTCCCGTGCCCGAACCCGAAACCAGCAACGCCCGGACCGCCTCCCACGGCGTGCATCCGCACTCCGCGACCCTGAAGCGGCTGGAGAAGTCCTCCGGCAGTCTCGCCGCCCAGGCCATCGCGCGGATGGACGAGACGCTGTCCTGGTACCGGGCCATGCCCCCGGAGAACCGTTCCTGGATCGGGCTGGTCGCGCAGGCCGGTATCGCCGCGTTCACCGAGTGGTTCCGGCACCCGGACGCCCCGCAGGCGATCTCCACCGATGTCTTCGGCACCGCTCCGCGCGAGCTGACCCGGGCGATCACGCTGCGGCAGACCGTGGAGATGGTGCGCACCACGATCGAGGTCATGGAGAGCGCGATCGACGAGGTCGCCGCTCCCGGCGACGAGCGGATCCTGCGGGAGGCGCTGCTGGTCTACGCCCGGGAGATCGCCTTCGCCACCGCCCAGGTCTACGCGCAGGCCGCCGAGGCACGCGGCGCCTGGGACGCGCGCCTCGAGTCACTGGTCGTGAACGCCGTGCTGAGCGGCGAGGCGGACGAGGGCGCGGTGTCCCGGGCCGCGGCACTGGGCTGGAACGCGCCCGAGCATGTGTGCGTGGTGCTGGGCACGGCACCCGACGGTGACTCCGAGCTGACCGTCGAGGCGATCCGGCGCGCGGCACGGCATGCCAAGCTCCAGGTGCTGACCGGGGTGCTCGGCGACCGGCTCGTGGTCATCGCGGGCGGCAGCGACAACCCCCTCGCCGTCGCCAGGTCGCTGATCGGGCCCTTCGCCGCCGGTCCGGTGGTCGCCGGGCCGATCGTGCCCGACCTGCTGGCCGCGACCCGGTCCGCGCAGGCCGCCGCGGCGGGCCTGAAGGCGTGTTCTGCCTGGCAGGACGCGCCCCGGCCGGTGCTGGCGGACGATCTGCTGCCGGAGCGCGCGATCGCCTCGGACCCGAGCGCGCGCGAGCAGTTGGTGGAGGAGATCTACAGACCGCTGGAGGAGGCCGGCTCCGCGCTCCTGGAGACGCTCAGCGTCTATCTCGAACAGGCGAGCAGCCTCGAAGGCGCCGCCCGGATGCTCTTCGTCCATCCCAACACCGTGCGCTACCGGCTTCGACGTGTGACTGACGTCACCGGTTGGTCGCCATCCGATGTACGTTCCGCGTTCACGTTGCGCATCGCGCTGATCCTGGGGCGTCTGGCCGATGGGGATCTCCAGCCATAGTCTTTTGTCGGGGGCCCACAAAACCCCCTGCCGTTCTTCGTCCTTGTCCCCACGGGCGGCCGTGCCCGTAACCAAGAGAGAGTGTGAGAGTGCTCGTACTCGTCGCTCCCGGCCAGGGCGCTCAGACGCCCGGCTTCCTGACCCCCTGGCTCGAACTGCCCGGTGCCGCCGACCTGGTCGCCTCCTGGTCGGACGTCATCGGACTGGACCTCGCCCACTTCGGCACGCAGGCCGACGCGGACGAGATCCGCGACACGGCCGTGGCGCAGCCGCTGCTGGTCGCCGCGGGGATCCTGTCGGCCGCGGCACTCGGTGACATCTCGCCGGGCGCGGTCGCGGGCCACAGCGTCGGTGAGTTCACCGCCGCCGCCTTCGCCGGCGTCCTCGACGACACCGCCGCGCTGACCCTGGTGCGCAAGCGCGGCCTGGCCATGGCCGAGGCCGCCGCGGTCACCAAGACCGGGATGTCGGCGCTGCTCGGCGGCGACCCCGAGATCACCGTGCCGCACCTGGAGAAGCTGGGCCTGACCCCGGCGAACGTCAACGGCGCCGGGCAGATCGTGGCCGCGGGCACGCTGGAGCAGCTCGCCGCGCTGAACGAGGACAAGCCCGAGGGCGTGCGCAAGGTCGTCCCGTTGAAGGTGGCCGGCGCGTTCCACACGCAGCACATGGCACCGGCCGTCGACAAGCTGGCCGCCGCCGCCCGGGAGCTGACGCCCTCGGACCCGAAGCTCACCTACGTGTCGAACAGCGACGGCCGCACGGTGTCGACCGGCGCCGGGATCCTGGAGCGCCTGGTCGGCCAGGTCGCCAACCCGGTGCGCTGGGACCTGTGCATGCAGACCTTCCAGGAGCTGGGCGTCACCGCGCTGCTGGAGGTGTGCCCCGGCGGCACCCTGACCGGCCTCGCCAAGCGTGCCCTGCCCGGCGTGAAGACGCTGGCCCTGAAGACCCCCGACGACATCGACGCGGCCCGCGAGCTCATCGCCGAGCACGTCTGACGCCCTGCTGACGCCTTAAGGAGCCGACTGCAACATGGCGAAGATCAAGCCCAGCAAGGGTGCCCCGTACGCGCGGATCCTCGGCGTGGGCGGCTACCGGCCCATCCGGGTCGTGCCGAACGAGGTGATCCTCGAGACGATCGACTCGTCCGACGAGTGGATCCGTTCGCGCTCCGGCATCGAGACCCGGCACTGGGCGAACGACGAGGAGACGGTCGCCGCGATGTCGATCGAGGCGTCCGGCAAGGCGATCGCGGACGCCGGGATCTCCGCCGAGCAGGTCGGCGCGGTGGTCGTCTCGACCGTCACGCACTTCAAGCAGACCCCGGCCGTCGCCACCGAGATCGCCGACAAGCTGGGCACGGCCAAGGCCGCGGCCTTCGACATCTCGGCCGGCTGCGCGGGCTTCGGCTACGGCCTGACGCTCGCCAAGGGCATGGTCGTCGAGGGCAGCGCTGAGTACGTGCTGGTCATCGGCGTCGAGCGGCTGAGCGACCTGACCGACCTGGAGGACCGCGCGACGGCCTTCCTGTTCGGTGACGGCGCCGGCGCGGTCGTCGTCGGCCCGTCGACGGAGCCCGCGATCGGCCCCACGGTGTGGGGTTCCGAGGGCGACAAGTCCGAGACCATCAAGCAGACCGTGGCGTGGACGGACTACCGGGCCGGCGAGGTCGAGCGGTTCCCCGCGATCACGCAGGAGGGCCAGGCGGTGTTCCGCTGGGCCGTCTTCGAGATGGCGAAGGTCGCGCAGCGGGCGCTGGACGTGGCCGGGGTCGACCCGGCCGACCTGGACGTCTTCATCCCGCACCAGGCCAACGAGCGGATCATCGACTCGATGGTGAAGACACTCAAGCTGCCGGAGTCCGTCACGGTCGCCCGTGACGTCCGCACCACCGGCAACACCTCGGCCGCCTCGATCCCGCTCGCGATGGAGCGGCTCCTGGCGACCGGCGAGGCGAAGAGCGGCGACACCGCGCTCGTCATCGGATTCGGGGCGGGTCTCGCCTACGCAGCGACGGTCGTTACTCTCCCCTAGGCACTCCGTGCCGGACCATGCCGGTCCGGCACGGAAGCAGCACCGCCACACCCTCTGGAACACTACGAAGGAGCGCCTGACATGGCCGCCACTCAGGAAGAGATCGTCGCCGGTCTCGCGGAGATCGTGAACGAGATCGCCGGGATCCCCACCGAGGACGTCCAGCTGGACAAGTCCTTCACCGACGACCTGGACGTCGACTCGCTGTCCATGGTCGAGGTCGTCGTCGCCGCCGAAGAGCGCTTCGACGTGAAGATCCCGGACGACGACGTCAAGAACCTCAAGACCGTGGGCGACGCGACCGAGTACATCCTCAAGCACCAGTCCTGAGGCCCCCCGGCCGGATGCCTCCGGCCCCGCCACCCGGCGGTGGCGCCGCTGAATCCTCGTATCCGTTGGAGAAAGAATTCCCGTGAGCCCGACCAATCGCACCGTGGTCGTCACCGGTATCGGCGCAACCACACCGCTGGGTGGCGACGCAGCCTCTACCTGGGAGGGCCTGGTCGCCGGACGTTCCGGCGTCAAGCCCCTGGAGCAGGAGTGGGCCACCGACCAGGCGGTCCGCATCGCCGCGCCGGTCGCGGTGGAGCCCACCGAGACCATCCCGCGGCCGCAGGCCCGTCGCCTCGACCGCTCGGCGCAGTTCGCGCTGATCGCGGCGCAGGAGGCGTGGGCCGACGCCGGCTTCACCGCCAAGGCCGGCGAGGACCCCGAGATCGACCCGGACCGGCTCGGCGCGGTCATCGCCTCCGGTATCGGCGGCGTGACGACGCTGCTGGATCAGTACGACGTGCTCAAGGAGAAGGGCGTTCGCCGCGTCTCCCCGCACACCGTCCCCATGCTGATGCCGAACGGCCCCTCCGCGAACGTGGGTCTGGCCGTGGGCGCCCGGGCGGGCGTGCACACCCCGGTCTCCGCGTGCGCGTCCGGCGCCGAGGCCATCGGCTACGCCATCGAGATGATCCGCTCCGGCCGCGCCGACGTCGTCGTCGCCGGTGGCACGGAGGCGGCGATCCACCCGCTGCCGATCGCCGCGTTCGGCAACATGATGGCGATGTCCAAGAACAACGACGACCCGCAGGGCGCTTCGCGTCCCTACGACGTCGACCGCGACGGCTTCGTCCTCGGTGAGGGCGCCGGTGTCGTCGTCCTGGAGTCCGCCGAGCACGCCGCGAAGCGCGGCGCGCGGGTGTACGCCGAGGCGGTCGGCCAGGGCATCTCCGCCGACAGCCACGACATCGTGCAGCCGGAGCCCGAGGGCCGCGGCATCGCGCACGCCCTGCAGAACCTGCTCGACCGGACCGACCTGGACCCGGCCGAGATCATGCACGTCAACGCGCACGCGACGTCGACGCCGGCCGGTGACATCGCCGAGCTGAAGGCGCTGCGCAAGGTGTTCGGTGACGACGCCGACCACATGGCGGTGTCCGCGACGAAGTCGATGACCGGGCATCTGCTGGGTGGCGCGGGCGGTGTCGAGACGGTCGCGACCGTGCTCGCGCTGTACCACCGGGTGGCTCCGCCGACCATCAACGTCGAGAACCTCGACCCCGAGGCCGAGGCCAACGCCGATGTGGTGCGGGGCGAGGCGCGCAAGCTGGCCGCCGACGGGCGGATCGCGGCGCTGAACGACTCGTTCGGGTTCGGTGGGCACAACGTGGTGCTGGCGTTCCGGACGGTCTGATCCCTTCCCGGCTACGGCGATGGCCCGGACCCCCGTCAGGGGGGGCCGGGCCATCGCCGTTCTCAGGCGCGTTTCAGACAACCTGGTGGAGCCAGCGGACCGGGGCGCCCTCGCCCGCGTAGCGGAAGGGCTCCAGTTCGTCGTCCCAGGGCTTGCCGAGGAGTTTGGCGATCTCGGCCTCCAGGTCCGTCTCGCCCTGCTGGGCGCGGACCAGGGCCGCGCGCAGGCGGTCCTCGGGGATCAGGATGTCGCCGTGGATGCCGGTGACGGCGTGGAAGATGCCCAGGTCGGGGGTGCAGCTGTAGCGCTCGCCCTCGGCGGTCGGGCAGGGCTCGGCGGTCACCTCGAAGCGGAGCAGGTGCCAGCCCCGCAGCGCCGAGGCGAGTTGGGAGGCCGTGCCCGGCTCGCCCTGCCAGGAGAACTCGGAGCGCCAGGTGCCGGGCGCGGCCGGCTGCCGGATCCAGTCGAGGTTGACGCGCGTGCCGAGCACCCCGGCGACGGCCCACTCGACGTGCGGGCACAGCGCGCGCGGCGCGGAGTGCACGTACAGGACTCCACGTGTCGTCACCGGGACCTCCGGGCTGAGCGTGCGTGTTACGGCTGGCAGGGCGGTCGTGGCCGGTCGGCCTCGTTGATGGCGAGGCTACCGTGCGGCGGCGCAAGGAGTGTGACGTACCGTCGGTCCCAGGGCCCGGAAAGTGCCGCCATTCACCCATGGGGACGCTTGTACGGGCGTAACCCGTCGCCCAGCGAGCGGGCGGGGACCCTCCCGGTTGTCATGGAGGGGAGAAGGCGAGCGAGGGGGAAGGCGGACGATGCGGAAGACCGGACAGCGGGCGCGGACGACGGTGGCCGTGCTCACGGCTGCCCTGGTGGGACTGACCGGCTGCGACGTCGTGGGCGGCGACCCGCCGGACGAGGCGGGCCTCGGCCGGCACCGCAAGGCGCCTCCGGCGGTGGTGTGGGACACGAGTCCCGCCTCGATCGCCGCCGTCGGCGACTCCATCACACGGGGTTTCAACACCTGCCTGGTGCTGTCGGACTGTCCCGAGGTGTCCTGGGCGACCGGCAGCAGCCCGGAGGTGAAGAGCCTCGCCACGCGGCTGCTGGGCCGCGCGCGGGTGGCCTCGCACAGCTGGAACTACGCCGAGAGCGGGACCATGATGAAGGACCTGCCGGCGCAGATGACGCGGGCGGCGGGGCGTGCACCGCAGTTGGTGACGGTGATGACGGGGGCGAACGACGCCTGCCGGTCCTCGACCTCGGCGATGACGCCGGTCGACGACTTCCGGGCCGAGTTCCGGGACGCGATGCGCACCCTGCGCAAGGCTCTGCCCAAGGCTCAGGTGTATGTGGCGAGCATCCCGGATCTGATGCGGCTGTGGTCGGAGGGCCGTACGAATCCGCTCGGCAAGCAGGTGTGGAAGCTGGGCATCTGCCCGTCGATGCTGGGCGACGCGGACGACCTGGACGCGGCGGCCAACGAGCGCCGGGCGACGGTGCAGCAGCGGGTCGAGGACTACAACGCGGTGCTGGCGGAGGTCTGCGGGGCGGACGAGCGCTGCCGCTACGACGGCGGCGCCGTGTACGAGTACCGGTTCGGGACCGCGCAGTTGAGCCACTGGGACTGGTTCCACCCGAGCACCGACGGACAGGCGCGGCTGGCGGAGATCGCCTACCGGAAGGTCACCGGCAACAAGCCTTAAAGTTCCGCTCATGAGCGAACACTTCGGGACACTTTCCGACGGGACGGCCGTACATCGCTGGACCCTGGAGCGCGCGGGCGTACGGGTACGGGTGCTGTCGTACGGCGGGATCGTGCAGTCGGTCGAGGTGCCGGACCGGGACGGGCGGACGGCGGACGTGGTGCTCGGGTTCGCCGGCCTGGACGGCTATCTGGAGCACCCCGGGCCGTACTTGGGCGCCCTGGTCGGGCGGTACGCCAACCGGATCGCGGGCGGCCGCTTCCCGCTCGACGGACTGACGTACGCCCTCGCGCAGAACGACGGGCCGAACTCGCTGCACGGCGGGGAGCGCGGCTTCGACAAGCGCGTGTGGGACGTGACGCCGGTCGAGCACGGCGTGCGCCTGGGCAGGGTCAGCCGGCACGGCGAGGAGGGCTTCCCGGGGCGGCTGGAGGTCTCGGCGGTCTACCGCCTCGACGACGCCGGCGCGCTGCGGATCGCGTACGAGGCCGTCACCGACGCGCCGACCGTGGTGAACCTGACGAACCACTCGTACTGGAACCTGAACGGTTCCGGCAACGCGGGCGGCCACGAGCTGCGGATCGCCGCCGGGCGCTACACACCGGTGGACGGCGACGCGATCCCGACGGGGATCGAACCGGTCGAGGGGACCCGGTTCGACTTCCGCACGGCACGCAAGACCGGTTCCGGGTACGACCACAACTTCGTCCTCGACAAGGGCGTGACCGGCACACCGGTCGAGGTCGCGGAGCTGTACGAACCGGCGTCGGGGCGGGTGCTGACGGTGGCGACCACCGAGCCGGGGATGCAGCTCTACACGGCCGAGCACCTGAGCGGGCCGTTCGCGCCCGGGGACGGAGTGGCGCTGGAGACGCAGCACTTCCCCGACTCGCCGAACCGTCCGGAGTTCCCGAGCACCGTGCTGCGGCCGGGCGAGGTGTTCCGCTCGGAGACGGTGTACGGCTTCTCGGCGCGCTGAGCCCGCCGGTCCCCCGAGCCCCGGCCCGGTTGTCAGGTCCCGGGCCGGGGCTGCTCTGCGGGACGAATCGCCCTGGATCAGACAGTAGTCCTCAGCGTGATCCTGCGGTCCGCGATCGAGCGGCCCGCCTGGATCTCGTACGAACCCTTCACATACGACCACGCCGCGGTGGCCTCGTCCCAGATCTCGAACGCCCGGCGCGGCAGTTCGACGACGGCCTCGGCGCTCTCCCCCGGCCCCGCCTCGACGCCCGCGAAGCCGGCCAGCCAGCGCGCCGGGCGCTCGGCACCCGCTCCGGCGGCCGGCTCGACCGGGGCGACGTAGAGCTGCACGACCTCACGGCCGGGCCGCTCGCCGGTGTTGCGCACGCGCACCCTCACCGTCGTGCCGTCGATCTCCAGCGACTCGTAGGCCCACTCGGTGTACCCGTGGCCGTGCCCGAAGGGGTACGTGGGGGTCCTGCCCGCCCTCTCCCAGGCGCGGTAGCCGATGAAGGGCCCTTCGGCGTAGGAGAGTTCGCCGTCGGTGGGGACGACCTCGGTCACCGGGGCGTCCGCCAGCGGGCCCCAGGTGGTGGGCAGCCGGCCGCCCGGCTCGTGCGCCCCCGTGAGCACGTCGGCCAGCGCGGCGCCGCCCTCCTGCCCGGGGAACCAGGTCAGCAGCACGGCCGCCACCTGGTCGCGCCAGGGCAGCTCCACCGGGGAGCCGGCGTTGACGACCACGACCGTGCGCGGGTTGGCGGCCGCGACGGCGCGCACCAGATCGTCCTGGCGGCCGGGCAGGCGCAGGTCGGTGCGGTCGAAGCCCTCGGACTCGACGCGTTCGGTGGTGGCGACCACGACGACGGCCGTGTCGGCGGCGCCCGCGGCGTGCGCGGCCTCGGCGATCAGCTCGTCCGGGTCGCGCAGCGGCTCCTGGTGGGCGAGGGCGAAGGTGACGGCCTTCAGGGGGATGCCGTCGGGCAGGTCGAGGACATGGGTGAGGGAGACCTCGACCGGCTCGCCCGCGGTGAGTTCGGCCCGGGCGCGCGGGACGGGAGCGCCGAAGAAGGCGCCGAAGGGGTCGCCTTCCTTGGCGGGGCGCTGGACGTCGTCGTAGTACGTGGTGCCGTCGACGGTGAGGGTGAAGGCGCCGACGCCCTTCAGGCCGAACCTGTGCGTGCCGGTGTCGCGGGGGGTGAAGGTGCCGGTCAGTTCGACGGAGCGCAGCCGCTCGGGGGTGACCCCCTCGGGCAGGTCGGTGCCCATCCAGTGGATCTGCCCGTCCGGGGCGAAGGCCGTGCCGACGACCTCGCCGTCCGCGTCGCGGCAGATCGCGCGCAGCGTGAAGCCCTTGGCGGCGACGGCCAGTTCGGTGTTGGGGTCGGCGCCCACGGCGTACCGCACCGTGCCCTCGGGGAGCGCGGCGGTGAGGCCGTCGAGCGGGGAGACCACATGGTCGGGGAAGACGGTGGCGGAGCCCCCGCCGAGCACCCGGGCGTCGCGGGCGGCGGCGCCGATCAGGGCCACCGTGCCGGGCCGCAGGGGCAGCGCGCCCTCGTTGCGGACCAGGACGAAGGAGCGGCGGGCGATCTCCCGGGCCAGGGCCGTGCCGTCGACGGGGGCCGGGAGGTCGCCGACCGCCGGGTCGGCGCCGTCCAGGACGCCGACCCTGGCGGCGAGGCGCAGCACGTTGCGCACGGCGTCGTCGACCCTCGCCTCGTCGGCCCTGCCCTCGCGCACGGCCCGTGCGAGGGCCTCGCCGTAGACGGTCCTCGGGCCGGGCATGGCGATGTCGAGTCCGCCTTCGACGGCGCCGGTGGTGGAGCGGGCGGCGGTCCAGTCGGAGACGTTGACGCCGTCGAAGCCCCACTCGCCGCGCAGGACCTCGTTCACCAGATGGTGGTGCTCGGTCATGGTGGTGCCGTTGACCGCGTTGTAGGCGGTCATGACGCCCCAGGGGCGGGCGTTCACGACGATGGCCTCGAAGGGCGCGAGGTAGAGCTCGCGCAGCGCGCGTGCGCCGACGACGTTGTCCACCGTGAAGCGGTCGGTCTCGGCGTCGTTGGCGACGAAGTGCTTGACGGTGGTGGCCACACCGCCCGACTGCACCCCCTGGACGTAGCCGCTGCCGATCCGCCCGGTGAGGTACGGGTCCTCGCTGTACGCCTCGAAGTGGCGGCCGCCGAGCGGGGAGCGGTGCAGGTTGACCGTGGGGGCGAGCAGGACGTGGACCCCCTTGCGGCGGGCCTCCTGGGCGAGCAGGACGCCGGCCCGGCGGGCCAGGGCGGGGTCCCAGGTGGCGGCGAGCGCGGTGGGCGAGGGCAGGGCGACGGACGGGTCCTCGGTGCTCCAGTGCACACCGCGCACCCCGATCGGGCCGTCGGACATGACGAGGGAGCCGAGGCCGATCGCGGGGAGGGCGGGCAGGGTCCAGGAGTCCTGGCCGGCCAGGAGGCGCGCCTTGGCATCGAGGTCCAGCTTTCCCAGGGCGGCCTCGACGGCTGCCTCACGGGCCTGGTCGGCCGGGGTGGTGCGCGGGGATCCCGCCATGGGGTGTCTCCTCGTCGAGGTCCGTGCGGTGGCTGATGTCCGTGCGGTGCCTCCATCGTGCATCGGCCACCTGGCGACCGGTAGGTTTCGTCATCTCTCCGTTACTTTCCACGGTGGTCCATGTCGTACCGTGACGCCATGAGCGCGCGGGTCAGGAGCGAGGAGCGGCGGGCCGAGATCGTGCGGGCCGCCCTGGAGGTGATCGCCGAGCGCGGCTACCGGGGCGCGAGCCTGGCCGCCGTGGCGGAGCGGGTGGGGCTGACCCAGCAGGGGCTGCTGCACCACTTCCCGACCAAGGACGCGCTGCTCGTCGCCGTGCTGGAGGAGCGCGACCAGTGGGACGCGGTGCCGGACGGGCGGTGGCGCCTGGAGCTGCTGACGTCGCTGGTCGAGTACAACGCGATGCGGCCCGGCATCGTGCAGACCTTCTCCGCGCTGCTCGGCGAGAGCGTCACGGAGGGACATCCGGCGCGGGCCTATTTCACGGAGCGGTACGCGCGGGTGCGGGAGAGCATGGCGGCCGTGCTGCGCGCCGAGTACGGCGGCCGGCTGCCGAACGGGCTCACGCCGGAGCGCACCGCGCCGCTGCTGGTGGCGGTGATGGACGGGCTCCAGTACCAGTGGCTGTTGGACCCGGAGTCGGTGGACATGCCCGCGGCGTTCCAGGACTTCCTGACGCTGCTGGGCGAGAACTGACACCCGTCGCGCCCCACACCATGGCGTGGACCACTTCCGTCACGGGATACTGCGGCCGTTCCCGCACCCCACTGCGACGGAAGGACCCGAACTCCCTTGAACTCCCTACGTGTTGGCATCGGTGCACTCGGAGTCGCCCTGCTGGCCTCCCTCGCGGCCCCCGCCACCGCCTCGGCCGGACCCGCGGTCACCGTCACCGTCGAGGAACAGCGGCTGGAGCGCGCCGCGCCGCAGGAGATCCTGCGGCGGTCCGGATTCGACGCGGTGGCCCCCGGGTTCGCCGAGGCGCTCAACCGGGCCCGCTCCTACGGGCAGGCCCACCGGATCGTCGTACGGGAAGGGTCGGCGCTGTGGCGGCGGGCGGTCGAACGGGCGCAGGGACGCGGGCCGGCCGTGGGTGATCTCAGCCGTGACGACGACCGGCCGCTGTACTGGGCGCGGCTCGGGATGACGCGGGAAGTACGCGGCTGGGTGCCGGCGTTCGGGCTCGACGAGCGGCAGCGCGGGGCGCTGCTGGACGTGCTGGAGCGGACCTCGCGCGGACAGAGCGACATCGCCTACCCCTCGCGCGGCAAGGGCCTGAAGCGGGTCCTGGTCACCGGGTTCGACCCGTTCACCCTGGACCGGGACGTGCGGATCTCCAATCCGTCCGGCGCCACCGCTCTCGCGCTCGACGGCACGGTGATCCGGACCGCGGACGGGCCGGCGCGGGTGGAGACCGCCGTGTTCCCGGTGCGCTGGCAGGACTTCGCCGAAGGAACGGTGGAGCGGACGCTGCGGCCGCATCTGCCGAAGGTCGATCTCTTCACCACGGTGAGTCAGGGCCGCGTCGGGCGGTTCGACGTCGAGCGGACCAACGGGGCCTGGCGGGGCGGGTTCGCGGACAACGAGAACATCGGCCGGACGGAGACCGTCCCCGTCACCGACCCGGCCTCGCAGCCGCAGTGGACGTCGACGACGCTGCCGTACGCGGCGATCGTGGCCGCCGGCACCGGGGGCTTCCCCGTGTACGACAACACCTCGGTCACCGAGATCCCGGCGGGCGGCACCCAGGCCGTCGTGCGGCCGGACGGGCCGACCCCCGGGTCGACGGCGCGCGCCGGGGGCGGCGGCGACTACCTCTCCAACGAGATCGCCTACCGCGCGACGCTGCTGCGGGACCGGCTGGGGCTGCACGACCGGCTGCCGGGCGGTCATGTGCACACGCCGGTGCTCCAGTTCGCCGCGGGCAACACCACGGAGGTCACCGACCCCGAGTTCGTCCGCAACCGGCTCGACATCATCGCGCAGGTACGGGCGATCGTGACCGTCGCGCTCGAGGCTAGTGCGACGGGGCGAACGCGAGGCTGACGCCCAGGCCTGCCAGGGCGGCACCGATCACCCTGTTGAGGACCTTCTGGCCGCGCAGCATCAGGGTGCGCATCCGGTCCTGGGAGAAGAAGACGGCGACGACGCCGAACCACAGCAGGTGGGCCAGCGACATGAACAGGCCGTAGCCCACCTGCTGGGGTATCGGCGTGCCGGGGCCGACGACCTGGGCGAAGGTCGAGACGACGAACAGGGTCGTCTTCGGGTTCAGGACGTTGGTGAGGAAGCCGGCGCGCAGGGCCGCGAACGGGGTGAGGCCACCGCCGTGCTCCAGGTCGACCTGGAGCTCGCCACGGGTGCGGAAGGTGCGGACGCCGATGTACACGAGGTAGGCCGCGCCGACCAGTTTGATGACCGTGAAGAGGAAGGTCGACGAGGCGATCAGCAGACCGACGCCGAGCATGGTGTAGGTGACGTGCACGAGGACCCCGGCGGCGACGCCGACCGCGCCGAGCAGGCCGGTGCGGCGGCCGTGCAGATAGCTGTTGCGGACGACCATCGCGAAGTCGGCGCCGGGGGCGATCACCGCGAGAACGGTGATGACGGCGACGGCGAGCACCTCGGTCACCGGGTGACCTCCCGGGCACCGTCCTTGCCGACGGCCCCCTCGGCGATCTCCTCGCCCCGCAGGTCGCGGGCGAGCAGGGTGGCACCCGCGACCGCGCCCGGCATCAGGAACACGGCGACGAAGGGGACGAGGAAGGCCAGGCCGAGGGGGGTGCCGAAGCCCCAGATCAGGGTCTTGCGCGAGCGCAGCAGGGCGAGCCGGTCACGGAGTTCGACGCCCCGTCGCTGGAGGGCGACGGAGGTGAGCTCCTGGGTGAGGAAGAAGCCGGTCACGAAGACCCCGATCACGGGGACGGCGGTCTGGCCGACCAGCGGGACGAAGCCGAGGGCGAAGAGCAGCACCCCCCAGACCGCGGCGCGGGCCAGGACGCGCAGGCTGTCGCGCGCCGAGATCCACAGCTCCCGGTACAGGGGCAGGTCGGAGACGGGCGCGGTGCCGTCCGGCGAGACGTCACGGTCGACCGACTCGGACAGGGCCTCGTAGAAGGGCTGGCCGACCAGCAGGGTGACGGCCGTGAAGGTGAGGACGGCCAGCAGCAGGGCGAGGGCGAACAGGACGGCCGTCAGGAAGCCGCGGAACAGCCCGAGCCAGGGGCTCGACCAGTCGTCGGCGAAGGGGGTCGACCAGCCGACGAAGTCCTCGCCCCACACCGCGAGCGCCACCAGGGCCGCCGCGTACAGGACGAGGGTGATCAGGCCGGGAAGCAGCCCGAAACCGTATTTCTTGCCGTGCCGGGCCACCCAGCGCTGGCCCTTCAGGAGATAGCTGAAACCCACCCCGAGATCGCGCATGGGGGAACCCTATCGGGGCCCTCCACGGGGGCGGTCACGCAGGTGTGACGGCCGGGACCGCCGTCCTGCCGCGCACCCGCCGTGCGCCATCCGGGGCAACGGCGGGCCGCGGCGACACCAAGACCCTCTTGTTGCGGTTGAGTCGAACAGGTACACCTCGCCGTACCGATCTCAGGAACCCCTCAGGAGGTACGCGTGCGCATCACGAGAACGACCTCTGCGAGAACCGTCCTGACCGCCGCTGTCGCCCTCGGTACGGCCGGCTCGCTCCTGCTGGCCGTCCCCGGCCCGGCAGGCGCGGACGACGACGCCGTCACCAGGGCCGACACGGAGGGTCCCGCCCTCGACTCCAGCCTCGCCAACTCCCCTGCGAACACCGCCCGTCGGGCGTTCGCCGAGCCCCTTCCCGATCTGTCGGACCCCTCCCGTGGCTACCCGCGCGAGCAGCGGCTGGCCCCGGACCCGGTGGACCCGGGCGACAAGTCGCTCAAGCTGGGCCTCACCCCGTACCACGCCCTCGCGCCGAAGCTGAACGCGCTGCAGCGCCTGGGCGACCGGGTGAGCGTGGAGGTCGCGGGCCGCTCGGCCGGTGGGCGGCGGCTCTATCTGGTCACCGTCACCGCACCGGAGACGGCCCGTCAGGCCCGTGAGCAGACCCGGATGCGGGAGCTCATCGAGAACGCGCCGGCGGTGGCCGCGAAGGACGCGCGCGTCAAGGCCTCGTACAAGACGCCCGTCTTCTTCAACAACAACATCCACGGCAACGAGTGGGAGGGCACCGACGCCTCCCTGAGGCTCGTCGAAAGGCTCGCGACGGCGGACGACGCGGCCACGAGGGACCTGCTCGCGCACAGCCGCCTGTACTTCAACATCACCGCCAACCCCGACGGCCGGGTCGCCGGAACCCGGGCCAACGCGAGCGGGTTCGACCTCAACCGGGACCTCGTCACCGCCTCCCAGCCCGAGGCGCGGGCGATGCGGCAGATCATGGTCGACAAGCAGCCGGCCGTCCTGCTCGACCTGCACGGCTACGTCAACGGCACCCTCATCGAGCCCACCACCCCACCGCACGGCGAGAACTACGAGTACGACCTCTTCCTGAAGCACACCTACGCCAACGCCCTCGGCATGGAGGCCGCCGTCAACGGCCTCGGCCACACGCCCGCCAAGGACGGCGTCGAGCCCGCCCAGATCCCCTTCCGGGACCAGGAGGAGGGCTGGGACGACTGGCCGCCCATCTTCACCCCGCAGTACGCGGCCTTCCACGGCGCGGTCGCCGCGCACACCGTCGAGATCCCGCTCCAGGTGAACAACAGCGCCTACGACACCCTGCCGCAGGGCGAGTTGCGCCGCCGGTCCGCGATCAACGTCGACGTCGCGGGCGCCGCACTCACCGCGACCCTGGACTACGTACGGGACAAGCGCCGCACGCTGGTCGCCGATCAGATCGAGGTCTTCCGGCGGGGCGCCGCGGGGGCCGCGCAGGTGCCGGTGTCCGAGGAGACCGTGCCCGGCGTGCCCGGCATCGGCCCCGAGGACGTCTACACCACCACCTTCCCGCGCGCCTACGTCATCGCGGCGGGCGACGCCCAGCGCTCCGCCACCGCCGCCGCGCGCCTGGTCGGCCATCTGCTGGACAACGACGTCCGCGTCGGCCGGGCGGACCACTCCTTCCGGCTCTCCGGCCGCTGGTACGCCAAGGGCTCGTACGTCGTCGACATGCGCCAGCCCAAGCGCGGTCTCGCCAACGTGCTGCTCGCCGACGGGCGGGACATCAGCGCCAAGGTGTCGGCGATGTACGACATCTCCGGCTGGAGCCTCGGCCGGCTGTGGGGCGCCTCGGTCGAGCCGGTGCGCGGGCTGCCCTCCGTGCCGTCGCGCCCGGTGCGCGAGGCGGCGCGCGTGGCGTACGTGGCCCCGCGCGGCGATCTGCGCCTGCGCCTCGACGACCCGCGCGAGGTCGCGGCCCTCAACTCCCTGCTCGCGCAGGGCGTACGGGTCCGGCAGGCGGCCGACGGCAGCGTGCTCGTGCCGGGTTCGGCCCGAGCGCAGGCGGCGGCCGCGGCGCGCGCCCACGACGTCGCCTTCACGGCGACCCGGCTGACCGGCGGCACCGGGCTGACCCGGGTGCGGGTGGCGGCAGCCGTCACCTCGGGGGAGCTGTTCGCGCTGCGCGAGATGGGCTTCGAGGTGACGCCGGTGTCGGCCGGGGTGCTCAACGCCGGGTTCGACTGGTCGGGGGTGGACGTGCTGTTCGTGTCCGCGGGGCTCGCGTACGACGACCTGAACCCGGCGGCGCGCCAGGCCCTCGGTCGTTTCCTCGACGGGCACGGTCTGGTCGGGCGCGGGGCGGTCGGGGCGGAGCTCAACGCCGGCGCCGGGCTGCTGCCGGTCAAGCCCGTCGAGGGCAACGGGGACGCCAACGGGGTGGTGCGGGTGGTGAACGCGGGAGGCCGGATCACCGCGGGAGCGCCGGAGCACTCCTTCGTCTACGCGCCGCTGTGGTTCACGGATCTCGGACGCGGGGTGCGTGTGGAACAGTCGTACGCGACGGGCAAGCCGCTCGTGTCGGGGCACTGGCGGGCGCTGCCGGACGGCAGCGGCGGGCCCGGAGCCGCGGCGGGACGGGCGTCGGTGATCAGTGGTCCGCACGCGGTGCTCTTCGGGACGGAACCACTCTTCCGTGATCACCCCAAGGGGGAATTCGCTCAGGTCGGACGGGCATTGTTCACCTTGGCGACCAGGTAGACCACGGCACACGCGAGCAGCGGACGGCCGAGGAGGCAAAAGGAGATCGGATGACGCAGGAGATCCACGGCACCGTCGCCGACGGCTACGAGGAGGTGCGCGCGGAGTTCGCCGCCTTCGTGGCCCGGGAGCGGGCGGACTACGAGGGACAGTTGTGCGCCTACGTGCACGGACGGCGGGTCGTCGACCTGTGGGCGGGCCCGGACGGCGCCTCGGCCGAGTCGCTGCACGGCGTCTTCTCGTCCACCAAGGGCGCCGCCCACCTCGTCGTCGCGCTGCTCGTCCAGGACGGCACGCTCGAACTGGACCGGAAGGTGACCTACTACTGGCCGGAGTTCGGCGCCGAAGGCAAGAGCGCGCTGACCCTGCGGGAGCTGCTCACGCACCGGGCGGGGCTGATCGGGCTCGACGCCGGGTTCACCGAGGAGGAGCTCGCGGACGACCGGATGATCGCCGAACGACTCGCGGACCAGCGGCCGTTCTGGCGTCCGGGGACGGCGTTCGGCTATCACGCGCTGGTGATGGGCGCCCTCGCCGGTGAGGTGGTGCGGCGGGCCACCGGCCGCACCCTCCAGGAGGTGTACGAGGAGCGGGTGCGGGCCCCCTACGGGCTGGACTTCTTCCTGGGGCTGCCCGCCGCCGAGGAGGTCCGCTTCCGGACCGTGCAGCCGATGCTGCCGACGTCCGAGCAGCAGGCCGTGCTGGACGCCCGGCCGACGGGGCCGCACACGCTCACCGCGATCGCCTACAACGCGCATGTGGGCGGGCCGGGCGAGCTGGTGGATCACGCCAACTCCCCGCTGGTGCGCGCCAAGGGCCCGGCGTCGGCGGGCGGAGTGGCGTCGGCGCGCGGCCTCGCCGGGATGTACGCGGCGGCGATCAGCGAGGTGGCCGGGCGGCCGCCGTTGCTCAAGCCGGACACGGTCGCCGAGGTCGGCCAGATCCACTCCGTCGGCCACGACCTGGTGGGCCGGACCCACAAGGCGTACGGGCTCGGCTTCCAGGCGACGGCCGAGAACTGGTACCCGTTCCTCGGCGCGGGCGCCTTCGGGCACAGCGGGGCGGGCGGTTCGCAGGCCTTCGCGGACCCCCGCAGCGGGCTGGCGTACGGGTACACGCGGCGGCGCTGCGCGTTCCCGGGCGGGGCGGCGCCGGAGAACGAGAGGTTCGTCCGGGCCGCGCACCGGGCGGCCGTCTGAACCCGGCGCAGGGACGAAGGCCGCACCCCACGTCCCGGGGTGCGGCCTTCGCCGTGCGCGACGGGTGCCGTCAGGCGAGCGTCACGGTGATGTTCCCGCGGGTCGCCTTGGAGTACGGGCAGACCTGGTGCGCCTTCTCGACCAGCGCCTTCGCGGTGCTCTCGTCGACGCCCGGGATGTGCGCCGAGATCTCGACGATGATCCCGAAGCCGTCGTCGTTCTTGCCGATGCCGACCTTCGCGGTGACGGTCGAACCGGAGATGTCGGCGTTCTCCTTGCGGGCGACGACGCCGAGGGCACCCTGGAAGCAGGCGCTGTAGCCGGCGGCGAACAGCTGCTCCGGGTTGGTGCCGGAGCCGCTGCCGCCCATCTCCTTCGGCGGGTTCACCACGACGTCGAGCCTGCCGTCGTCGGTGGCGACCCGGCCGTCGCGGCCGCCCTGGGCGGTGGCGACGGCGGTGTACAGGACGTCGGACTGCTGAATGGGCATGCGGTGGTCTTCCTCCTCGGTCCACCCGGGACTCGCGCCCACGATCCCGGGAGGATTTCGGAAAGAAGTTACCGCATACCGGAAAGTCAAGGAAGGCCGGGCGGGCGGCGGACCTCAGAGCTTGACGATCATCTTTCCGGTGTTGTCGCCGCGCAGCACACCGAAGAAGGCCTCCAGGTTGTTCTCGATGCCCTCGACGACGGTCTCGCGGTACTTGAGGGCGCCCGAGGCGATCCAGGGGCCGACCTCCTGGACGAACTGCGGCTGGAGGTCGTAGTGGTCGCCGACCAGGAACCCCTCGATGCGGCCGCGGGTCTGGATGAGGCGGGCGAGGTTGCGCGGGCCGGGGGCGGGCTCGGTGTTGTTGTAGACCGAGATCATGCCGCAGACCGCGATGCGGCCGCCCAGGTTCAGGGAGCCGACGGCCGCCTCCAGGTGGTCGCCTCCGACGTTGTCGAAGTAGACGTCGATGCCGTCGGGGGCGGCGGCGCGCAACTGCTCGCTCACCGGCCCGGACTTGTAGTTGAAGGCGGCGTCGAAGCCGTACTCCTCGACGAGCAGCTTCACCTTCTCGTCGGAGCCCGCGGAGCCGATGACGCGGGAGGCGCCCTTGAGCTTCGCGATCTGCCCGACCTGGCTGCCGACGGCACCGGCGGCGCCGGAGACGAACACGACGTCGCCCTCCTTGAAGGAGGCGGTGCGCAGCAGGCCCGCGTAGGCGGTGAGCCCGGTCATGCCGAGCACGCCCAGGTACGTGGACAGGGGCGCGGCCTGCGGGTCGACCTTGACGGCGTTCTTGGCGTCGAAGGCGGCGTACTCGCGCCAGCCGAAGAAGTGCAGGACGTGGTCGCCGACCGCGAAGCCCTCGGCGCGCGAGGCGACGACCTCGCCGACGGCGCCCCCCTGCATGGCCTTGCCCAGCTCGTAGGGGGCGGCGTAGGACTTGGCGGCGCTCATCCGGCCGCGCATGTAGGGGTCGACGGAGACGTACAGGTTCCGTACCAGGACCTGGCCCTCACCCGGCGTGGGCATCGGGGCCTCGACCAGGGCGAAGTCCTCGGGCTTGGGCCAGCCGACGGGACGGGCGGCCAGGTGCCACTCGCGGGAGACGTCGGGCAGGGCGGGGGTGGCGGTCATGGGGCGGGCACCTTTCCTCGGGCTTCGGACTCGTGCGGGGGCCGATACTGATACTTCAGTACCTGAAACAACGATGCGCTTGAACATTTCATGCTGTCAAGTAACGGGGTACCCTGGACGGCATGGCCACACCTCACCGCACCCGCCCCGACGCGCTGACCATGGAGGTCGTCGACCTGATCGGCTCGGTCGTGGCCCGGTACCACGAGGAGTACGAGGAGGCGGCCGCCGAGCACGCGCTGACCGGCGCCCAGGCGAAGCTGCTCAGCCTGCTCTCGCTGGAGCCGCTCCCCATGCGCAAGCTGGCCCACAAGCTCAAGTGCGAGCCGTCGAACGTCACCGGCATCGTCGACCGCCTCGCGTCGCGGGGCCTGGCCGAGCGCCGCCCGGATCCGGCCGACCGCCGGGTGAAGCTGGCGGCGGCGACGGACGAAGGCCACCGGGTGGCCCGCAGTCTGCGCGAGTCGCTGCGCTTCGCCCGCGAGCCGCTCGCGGGGCTGAGCGAGGAGGAACGGCGGACACTGCGGGACCTGCTGCAGCGCATGGTGGCGGTGGAGGGCTAGGTGTATCCACCCGCGGGGCTGTGGCATCACGCCTTCCGGGTGGCGGGGCGCGCGAACCGCCGGGGGGTTGCGGGGCGCGCGTGCGGCATCTCCTTAGCCTCGGCGCATGGCGACCCTGTGGGACCTCATGCGCGACTGCATCCCCGACGACCACGCACGCCAGGTCACGTCCCGCTACTACCTGGACGAGGTCATGACCGCGCCGGGCGCACCGGACCGGGTGGTCGACCTCGGGTGCGGGCGGGGCGCGTCCGTCGCCCTCTTTCGCCGACACGATCCGAAGGTGCGATGGATCGGGGTGGACATCCAGGACTCCCCGGAGTCGCGGCAGTACCGGCCGAACGGAGATCCGCTGGTCCACTTCGACGGTGTCCGCCTGCCGTTCCGCTCGGACACCGTCCCGCTGATCTACTCGCACCAGGTCTTCGAGCACGTCTCGCACCCGCGTGAGCTGCTCGCGGAGATCGGCCGGGTGCTGCGGCCGGGCGGGCTGTTCATCGGCAGCACGTCCCAGTTCGAGCCGTACCACTCCTTCAGCCTGTGGAACTACACGCCGTACGGCTTCCGGGTGCTGGTCGAGGAGGCCGGGCTGGCGCTCGAGGAGATCCGGCCGTCCCTGGACGGGGTGACGCTGATCATGCGGTCCTACGGGGACGGCGGCAAGCAGAAGTACGGGCGCTACTGGAGCGAGGAGTCCCCGCTGAACGTCGAGATCGACAGCTGGGCGCAGCAGACCGGGCGGCGGACGGCGCTGGTGAACCTGCGCAAGCTCATGTTCTGCGGTCAGTTCGTGTTCCGGGTCGCCAAACCGGAGCCCGCTGCCTGATCCCGTCAGCGGGACACCAGCAGATCCGTCCAGGTCCGGGCCACCCGGTGCAGCGAGAACTGCTCCCGCACCTGGGTGCGGGCCAGTTGCCCGGCCTCCCGCCAGCCTTCCTCGCCCAGCCCGGCCAGCGACTCCGCCATCGCCTGCGGATCCTGGTGGATCCACCGCCGGTCGTAGATCTCGTCGGCCCCCGGCCACGGCAGCAGCGCGGGCACCGCGGCGGAAGCCATGCCCTCGGCCGGGGCGAGATGGAAGCTCTCGTCGTCGCTGGTGGACAGCACGTTCCCGATCCGGCGGAGCCAGCCGGCCACGTCCGCGCCGAAGTCGTCGAAGACCACCGCACCGTCGAGCAGCGGCGAGGTCTGCATACGGCGCAGTACGGCGTCGTAGTGCGCGCGCTCCTCGGGCTTGTTCCAGATCCACCAGTACTCCCAGGGCGGCTTGGACTTGACGGAGAGGTGCCAGCGACGGTCCCGGGCGCGCAGCGCCTCCAGCACGTCCAGGCCCAGGTCCATGCGTTTGCGGCTGGGCGCGATGCCGATCATGCCGAGCCGGAAGCGGGCGCCGGACGCCTTGGGGCGGTCGAGCTGGTCGGTGTCGACCCAGTTCGGGACGACGGTCACCTTGGACTCCGGCCAGCCGGTCTCCTCCAGGGTGCGGCGGGCGTAGTACGAGCTGACGCAGATGACCTGGTCGACGGCGTCGATGTCGACCTGCGCGGGCCAGTCGGCGTCCAGTTCGAAGCGGTGCAGCCGGACGATCAGCCGGCTGTCCTGCCGCTTGTGGCGGCTGTACCAGACCGCGGCCGGGCCGCACCACTCGACGACCACGACGTCGGCCCATCCGGCGAGGTCCCGGCTCGCCGCCGGATCGTGCCGGGCCAGCGCGGGCCAGGCGTCGACGCGCACGTCGAGACCGGGCACGGTGCGGAAGTGGTCGAGGAGCCGGGAGAGGAACTTCAGGTCGTGGCCGGCGACGCCGACCCGCAGCGGTCGCGGCCGGGCGGTCACGGCGGCGGGCGCCTCGGGGAAGGCCTGGTCCAGCTGGGCGCGCCAGCGCGCGGCGGCGGCCCGGAGCGTGTAGCGGGAGGCGGCCTGACGGCAGCGCTCGGCGGCGGTCCGCCGGGCCTGCGGCTCCCGCACCGCACGCGCGACGGTCTCGACGGCGTCGTCGAGTCCGGCGTGCCCGGTGACGAACAGGGGGTAGTCGCCGCCGAGCAGCGCTTCGTGGGCGGGGGTGCGGTTGAGGACGACCGGCAGCCCGAGGGCGCCGAACTCCAGCACCTTGGTGGACAGTTCGAGGCTCGCGTCCAGGGCGGGCTCGCGCCAGCCGATGCCGAGGTCGCACTCGGCGGCGATGCGCATGGCCTCCTCGCGCGGCTGCCCGCCGTGGTGCTCGACCCCCGGCGTGCCGGCCAGCGCCCGCGCCATGGCTTCCTGGAACTCCGGGTGCGAGGGGTCTTCGTGGATCTTGTCGCCGACGGTGTGCAGCTCGGCCCGCACCCCCTCCTCGGCGAGCAGCGCCGGCAGCCGGGTCATCGGCAGGGTGTTCCACAGCGGGGCGAACTTGCCGGTGTAGACGAGCCGGAAGGGGTCGTGCGGATGCTCGCGCTCCGGCAGCGGGAAGCCCGGCTCGGGCACGGCGGGCGGGCTGAGCACGCACTTGCCGCAGGCCTCGGGCACGGAGGTCTCCAGCAGGCAGCGCAGCTCCTCGGTCTGGCACAGCAGACGCTGGGAGGCCTCGGCGATCCGGGTGAGTTCCGCGCGCGCCCCCTCGGTCATCTCGGCGGCCGACTGCGGGATGTCGGTGAGGTAGGCCCAGATCCGCCCCTCGAAGAGGCCGTCGGTGACCATCCGCCCCACCAGCCGCCGGCCGCGCAGCACCAGCAGGTCGCAGGGCTCGTCCTGGTCGAGCAGGGTCAGCGCCTGGGAGGCCTGCACCGGCGACAGCGGCCGGTCGGACAGCCCGGACAGCAGCCGCTGCTCGTGCGGGCTGACCACGGTGACCCCGGGCAGCCCGGCCAGCGGGTCGATCAGCCGGCCGGTGAGCACGGGGGCCTTGAGGACCAGCCGGGTCCGGCAGCCGGCCCGCGACAGTGCCTGCACCGTCGACTGGGCCCAGACGGCCGAGCCGTCGATGAGATTGAGGTCAACGTCGCCGTAGACGAGCGCGTTCAGTGTCCGGCTCATGTCGGCTCCTTCCCGCACCAGGCGAACAGGCGGTGTCCCTGGCGCGCCCAGGTCTCGGGCGGCGCGCCGGAGGTCAGCAGCGACCGGCGCACCAGGAGGGGGCGCAGTTCGGGGACGAAGAGGTAGTCGTCGGCGGCGGGCGTGGAGCCCACCGCGTCGGCGCCGGAGTACTCCTGCGCGCACATCAGGTCGAGCAGCAGGGTGTCCGGGCGCTCCTCGGTGAGGTCCGTCCAGTCGACGACCCAGGGCGCGAGGGGCTCGCCGGTGCGCACCGTGACGCCGGCGGCGGCGAGTTCGTCGAGCCCGGTGGGATCGGGCACGACGACCTCGGCGGGCCGGTGACGCTGGCTCAGCACCTGCTCGGTGAGACGGGCGACGCCGGCCCGGTCCCGTGGGTCGGCCAGCACGCAGATCCGGCGCCGGTCCAGCGGGTCGGGGGCGCCGATCCGGCGGGCCAGCTGCGACAGCCGTACCCGGGAGCTCTCCGCCCGGAACACCTCGCGCAGTCGCTGCCGGCCGGCGACGGCAGGGTCGAGGGCCGTCAGCCGCACTCCGGCGTCGGCGTCGAGGACCGCGTCCCAGGCGAGCCGGGTGAGGCCGGGGGCGGCGGAGGCCGGGCCGTCCCGCCACAGCAGGCAGCGGCGGCCCACCGCGCGGGTCTCGGTGAGCAGTTCGGCCAGTTTCCGGTCCAGGTCGGGGGCGAGTCCGGTGCCGGTGAGCGACCAGGGGCCGTCGCCGGTGCAGGCGCTGAGCTGGACGACCAGGGCGTCCGGGTCGGTGCGCTGCACGACCAGCCGGCCGTCGTGCGGCAGCGCGCGGTTGACCACCGCGTCCGCCGCGAGGTCCGCGGCGGTCTCATCGGTCAGCACCCCGACGAGCACCATCCGGTCGCGGGGCGTCGAGGTGAACGCCCGGTGGGCGAGGTGCATCCGCCCGTCGGGCACCGCGACCTGGGGCACGGGACCGGACGGCGCCGGACGCGCCGTCGCGCGGCTCGCCGCGCCCGTGACCACGGTGCCCGGTTTCAGGCGCCCCCGCCATCGCCCGTACAGCTCCCGCAGCCCCGCCTCGGTGGCGGCGCGCGAGGAGGCGGACAGGGCACGGGGCTTCACCCGTCCCCGCCACAGTCCGTACAGCTCGCGGGGCAGTCGGGGCGCCTCCTGCCGGGGGGAGCGGGCGGCCGACACCAGGGCCCGGCCGACCCGCAGGGAGGTCGAGCCCTCCAGCATGGCCACCCGCGCCTCCAGCAGGCCGACGCGGTCGCGTGCGCGGTGCAGGGCGGCCGCCAGCTGGTCCTTGTCCCGCGCGGCGGCGGCCAGGCGCTCGGCGAGGCCCTCCTCGTGGACGGGGCCGCGGGCGCGTTCCGCCTCCTCGGCGTCGCGTTCGAGGTCCAGCACCCGGGCCCGCAGCGAGCGGGACACCAGATCGGCGAGGACGTACTCGTCGGCGATCCGCAGGGCGGTGGCGAAGCCCTCCGCCGGGACGGCCCTGCCGAACCAGTCGTGCGGCGGCCGGAGTTCGTCGGTGCGCACGATCACCGCGGCCGCGTGCAGGTGCACGTAGTCGAGGGGGGCGGCGCGCAGCACCTGGCAGTGGTGGGCGACCAGGGCGTCGAGCAGCCGGTGGTAGGGGAGTTCGGGGCCGCGGTGCCCGAAGAGGATCAGGCCGCGGCCGCCGGGGCGCATGCGGCGCAGCACGGCGAGACAGTCGGTCTCGGTGCCGTGCAGCGCCGGGTCGGGGCCGAACGAGACGATCACCAGCTCGTTCTCGCCGATGTCGCGTTCGCCGTGGTGCATGGCGACGTCGTCGGGCAGATGGAGGTAGGGCTCCAGGTCGAGCCCGCCGTCGGTGGCGTCCACGACGGTGGTGACGCCGTCCAGGTGAGGGTGGAGCAGATCGGTCAGGCGCATCAGCGGGTCCTCGTGAAGACGTGGAAGCCGACCTCGTTCTCGCGGAAGCCGTACGGGGTGAACAGGGTGTGCCGCAGGCCGAGGGGTTCGAGCAGCGCGGTGTACTCGTCGGCCGGGCGGTGCAGGATGTAGTCGCCGCGCGGCCGGCGGGAGGTGATGTCCTCGTCGGTCAGGATCAGCCGTCCGGTGATCCGCACCAGCGAGGCCAGGTTGCCCAGCCCGGCCGCCCACTCCGCGTCGTCGAGGACGTGGAAGAGGACGTCGAGGCAGAGCACGACGTCGTACTGCCAGGGGCTGCGCCACTCGTCCAGGGCGGCGACGGCGTAGCGCGGGCCGCCGCCCTCGGCCTGGGCGTGCGCGACGGCCTCCTCGCTCGTGTCGAAGGCGTCGACGCGGTGCCCGCAGCGGGCCAGGGCGCGGGCGAAGTGCCCCTTGCCGCAGCCCGCGTCGAGCACGAACAGGGGGGCCGACTCGTCGGCCAGGTCGCCGATCAGCGGCAGCAGGGCGCCGAGCCGCTGGGCGTAGAAGATCTCGTTGCCCGCGCGGTCCAGGCCGATGTGACCGCCCGAGGCGAGGTCGTCGTGCTCGCGGTGGCGGGTGTCCCAGTAGAGGCGGGTGGACTCAGACATGGTGGTCCAGCCGGCGGACGACTTCGGTGGCGATCCGGGCTCCGGCGCGGCCGTCCCACAGGGGAGGTCCCTCGTCGGGCGCCGGCCGGCCGCCGTCCAGCACCTTGCGCAGCGCGGGGACGAGTTCGGCGTGGCCGACGAGCCGGTTGGTGCCGTGGGTGACGGTGACCGGCCGCTCGGTCGTGGTGCGCAGGGTCAGGCAGGGCACCCCGAGCACGGTGGTCTCCTCCTGGACGCCGCCGGAGTCGGTGATCACCGCCGCCGCGCCGCGCACCAGGCTCATGAACTCGACGTATCCCAGCGGGTCGAGGACGTGGACGCCGGGTGCGCCGTCGAGGCCGGCCTCGCCGAGCGCCGCCCGGCCGCGCGGGTGCAGGGGGACGGCCAGGTCGAGGAGGCGGGCCGCCTCGGTCAGCACCCGGGCGGCCGCCTTCGCCGCATCGGGGTCGTCGACGTTGGCGGGTCGGTGCAGGGTGACCACGGCGTAGCGCTCGGGCAGCCCGTGGGCGGCGCGGGCGGCGGCCGGGTCGAAGTGGTCCACGTGGGTGAGCAGGGTGTCGATCATGGGGTTGCCGACCAGATGTACCCGGGCGGGGTCGACGCCCTCGCGGGCGAGGTGGCCGATCGCCTCGGGGCTGGTGGCGAAGAGCAGATCGGCCAGCTGGTCGACCAGGCGCCGGTTCACCTCCTCCGGCATCGTCATGTCGAAGCTGCGCAGTCCCGCCTCCACATGGGCGAGGGGCATCCCCAGCTTGGCGGCGACCAGGGCGGCCGCCAGCGTGGAGTTGACGTCCCCGTAGACCATGACGAGGGCCGGGTCGCGGGCGGTCAGCTCGGCCTCCAGGGCGACGAGCAGGTCGGCGGTCTGCCGGGCGTGGCTGCCGGAGCCGACACCGAGATCGGTGTCCGGTCGGGGCAGGCCGAGCTGCCGGAAGAAGATGTCCGACATCCGTTCGTCGTAGTGCTGGCCGGTGTGCACGAGCACCTGGTCGCAGCCCGCGGTGCGCAGTGCGGCGACGACCGGGGCGGCCTTGACGAAGTTCGGTCGGGTGCCGACGACGTGAAGTATGCGGCCGTTCATGTCGTACTTTCTCCGCTCTCGCCGCCTAACGTGACGGCATGTCGCGTCATATCCCCCGTGCGCTCAGTCTGGCCGCATCCGTGGCGTGGGGCGAACTGCGCCATGACCCCCTGAGGGCCGCGCTGCTGGGGGTACGGCTGCTGCCGTCGCCCGTGCGGCGCCGGGTCCGTCCGCTGGAACGGCGCCTGGCCGGCCGGGCCCGGACAGCGGGTCCGGCCGCTGCTCCATCCGGGGTACACGTGCCCGCGCCGCCCGCCCGCACGGCCCTGCTGCCGGTGCCGGGCCGGGTGCTCCATCTGGTCACCAACGGACTGCCGTTCAAGCACGCCGGTTACACCGTGCGCACCCAGAAGATCGCCGCGGCGCAGCGGGCCGCCGGGCTCGATCCGCACGTGGTGACGCGGGTCGGGTTCCCGGTGGCGCAGGGGGTGCTGGACGCCCGTGCGGTGCAGACGGTGGACGGAGTGCCGCAGCACCGGCTGTTGCCGTCCTGGCTGCCGTACGGGCAGGCGGCGGTGCTGGCCCGCAACGCCGAGTTGGCCGGGCGGCTGGTGGAGCGGCTGCGGCCTGCCGTGCTGCACCCGGCCACCGACCACGGCAACGGGCGGGTGGCACTGGCCCTGCGCGCGGCCTACGGGCTGCCGGTGGTCTACGAGGTGCGGGGCTTCCTGGAGGACACCTGGCTGACCCAGGCACCGGGACGGACGCCGGACGACCCGACGTACCGGGCCCGGCGCGAGCTGGAGACGCACTGCATGCGGGAGGCGGACCTGGTGCTGACGCTGGGGGCGGCGATGAAGGCGGAGATCGTGGCCCGCGGGGTGCCCGAGGAGCGGGTGCTGATCGTGCCGAACGCGGTGGACGAGGAGTTCCTGACGCCGCCGCCGGACGGGGCGCCGCTGCGGGCCCGGCTCGGCATCGCGCCGGACGACTTCGTGGTCGGCACGGTCAGCAGCCTTACTCCACACGAGGGAATCGGCACATTGCTCCATGCGGGTGCCGAGCTGAGGCGCCGTGGGGTGCCGTTGCGGCTGCTGATCGTGGGGGACGGACCCGAGCGGCCGGCGCTGTCGAGGCTCGCCTGCCTGCTGGGTCTGGACGACGGGACGGCGTTGTTCACGGGCCAGGTCCCGTACGCCCAAGTCCGCGCTTTCCACGCCGTGTTGGACGTGTTCGCGGTGCCGCGCACCGACGCCCGGGTCTGCCGGCTGGTGACACCGCTGAAGCCGGTCGAGGCGATGGCGAGCGGGCTGCCGGTGGCCGCCAGCGATCTCCCCGCGCTGCGGGAGCTCGTCAAGCCGGGAGTGACCGGGCAGCTCGTTCCGCCCGCATCGGAACAGGCTTGGGCAGATGCGATCGAATTCCTTCTTTACAGTCGAAAGCGGTCCGAATGGGGTACGGCCGCTCGTCAGATCGTGGCGCGCGACCGCACCTGGACGCGGGTCGCCGCGACCACCCGGGAGGCGTACCGCGCCCTCGGCTGTCTCTGAGGAACCGCTCGGCCGTCCGCGAGGAGCCGTCCGGCTGCCTCGCGGGAGCGGACCGGACCGCACAACTTCAGATCCGAGTCCGCCCACGGGACGGGAGCAGCCCTATGCAGGTCGACCAGTCCGAACCGCTCGGGGACAAGAACGCACAGCTCGGGGAATCAGAAATGGCCGGCACCGCCGAACTCGCGGTGATCGGGCTCGGCTACGTCGGGCTGCCGCTCGCGCGGGAGGCGGCGGCGGTCGGCCTGAAGGTCGTCGGCCTCGACAAGAACCCCCGGATCGCCGCCGGGCTCAACTCCGGGCGCTCCCACGTCGACGACGTCTCCGACGAGGACGTCCGCGCGATGCTGGCGGCCGGGTTCCGCGCCGCGACCGACGACAGCTGCCTCGCCCGCGTCCAGACAGTGGTGATCTGCGTGCCGACCCCCCTCAACGGGGACGGCGGGCCCGATCTCAGCGCGGTCACCGCCGCCGTCCGGGCGGTGGCGGGCCGGCTGCGGCCCGGACAGCTCGTGGTGCTGGAGTCCACCACCTACCCGGGGACCACCGAGGAGGTCGTACGGCCGCTGCTGGAGGAGGTCTCCGGGCTGCGCGCCGGGCAGGACTTCGCCCTCGCCTTCTCACCGGAGCGCATCGACCCCGGCAACACCGGGCACGGGCTGCGCGACACCCCGAAGGTCGTCGGCGGCTGCACCCCCTCGTGCGCCGCCCGCGCGGTCGGCTTCTACGGCAAGCTCGTCGACACGGTCGTGCAGGCGAAGGGCACCCGCGAGGCCGAGATGGCCAAGCTGCTGGAGAACACCTACCGGCACGTCAACATCGCCCTCGTCAACGAACTCGCCGTCATCAGCCATGAGCTGGGCGTCGACCTGTGGGACGCGATCCGCTGCGCCGGCACGAAGCCGTTCGGCTTCCAGGCGTTCCGGCCGGGCGCCGGCGTCGGCGGGCACTGCATACCCATCGACCCGAACTACCTCTCCTACAAGGTGCGTTCGTCGCTCGGCTACGAGTTCCGGTTCGTCGAGCTCGCCCAGGAGATCAACCGGCGGATGCCGGAGTACGTCGTCCGCCGCGCCCAGGACCTGCTCAACCACGCCGGCCGGCCGCTGCACGGCTCCCGGGTGCTGATGCTCGGCGTCACCTACAAGCCCGACGTGGCCGACCAGCGGGAGAGCCCGGCGGTGCCGGTGGCCCGGCTGCTGCGGCAGCGGGAGGCCGAGATCTTCTTCCACGACCCGCATGTCGACGAGTGGTCCGTCGACGGTGTGCCGGTCCCCCGCGTCGACGACCCGACGGCCGCCGCCGCCGGGCACGACCTGACGATCCTGCTCCAGGACCACTCCTCCTACGACCTGCCCGCCCTCGCCGACGCGGCCCGCCTGCTCTTCGACACCCGGGGGCGGATATTCCGCCCCGGTGTCGAGGTGCTGTAGCGGGCCGGGCGGAGCCGAAAGGTGCTGTTCTGATGCGGATACTCGTGGTCACCGTCGTCCACCATCCGGAGGACGCGCGGATACTGCACCGGCAGATCGCGGCGCTGGCCGAACGCGGCCACCGGATCGTGTACGCCGCCCCCTTCGGCGCCCGTGGGGTGCAGCCGCGCCCGGGTGTCGAGGGCGTGGACCTCCCCCGGGCCGCCGGCCGGGAACGCCGGGCGGCGCTGCGGGCGGCGCGCGCGCTGCTCGTGGAGCGCGGACCGGACGCGGACGTGGTGCTGCTGCACGACCCGGAGCTGCTGCTCGCCCTGCCCGGCACCATGCGCCGCTGGCGGCGTGGCGGCCGGGCCCCGGTGACCGTGTGGGACGTGCACGAGGACACGGCGGCGGCGCTCACGATGAAGCGCTGGGTGCCGACGGCGCTGCGGCCGCCGCTGAAGCTGGCGGTGCGGGCGGCGGAACGTCTGGCCGAACGGCATGTGCGGCTGCTGCTCGCCGAGGACGCGTACCGGGAGCGGTTCCGCCGGCTCCACCCCGTCGTGCCGAACCTCACGGCGGTGCCCGCCGCGCCGCCCGAACCGCCCGGCCCGGACCGGGTCGTCTATCTGGGGCACCTGTCCCGGGCGCGCGGCGCGCTCGACCTCATCGAGACGGCGCGGCTGCTGGCGCCGGACGTCCGGGTCGACGCGATCGGCGCGGCCGACGTGGATGTGCGCGGCGCGCTGACCGAGGCCGACCGCGAGGGTGTCCTCAACTGGCACGGCTATCTGCCCAACGACCGTGCGCTCGCGCTGCTCTCCGGCGCGACGGCGGGACTGTCCCTCCTCCACGACCAGCCCAACTACCGTCACTCGCGGCCCACCAAGGTCGTCGAGTACATGGCCCACGGCGTCCCCGTCGTCACCACGCCGAACCCGCTGGCGGCGGCCCTGGTGAAGCGGCACCGCTGCGGTCTCGTCGTCCCCTACGGCGACCCGGCGGCGGCCGCGGAGGCGGTACGCCGGCTGCGCACCGACGCGCGGCTGCGCCGGGACACCGCCGTCCGCGGCCGCGCGGCGGCGCTGGCGGAGCTCGACTGGGCGGAGCGGGCCGCCGAGTTCACGGACGTCCTGGAGACCTGGGCGAAGGAGGCGGCCACCGACCGCACCCCACCGAACCTCGACCCACCACCCCAGGAACCGGCGATCCACGCCGGAGGGTGAGGGAACGACGGCCCGGCGGCCCCGGGGCCGACACAAACGGCCCCACCCGTCGGCCGCCGCGCCGCACCGCCGTCGGACCCGCCGTCACACGACCCCGCCCGGCCTCCGACCCCACCCGGACGCTTGCGCGGGGCCCCCGTTACGGTGCGCCGCCACGCGAACCGGTGGGCCGTGCCACCAGCGACCGGCCTCCGGACCCACCCGAGCGCGCACCCCCGGGCACCTGCGCGGGGCGGCCCGTTGCGGTGCGCCGCCACGCGAAGCCACCGGCCGCGCCACGAGGCGACTCGCGTCGCGACCCACCCGAGTGGACCCGCCGAACGCCTGCGCAGAGCGGCCGTTCCGGTGCGCCGCCACGCGAAGCGACCGGGCGCGCCACGGGGCGACTCGCGTCGCGACCCACCCGAGTGGACCCGCCGAACGCCTGCGCAGAGCGGCCGTTCCGGTGCGGTGCGCCGCCACGCGAACCCGCCGAGGGCGGCCGGCCTCGGGCCCACCCGGACCGAGCCCCCGGACGCTTGGGCGGGGCAGTCGTTGCGGTGGGCCGCCCCGCTCCTGTCGCAGGGCGACCGGCTGCTACGGCCGGTGGGCTAGGTGCACCACCACAGGAAGCGGTCGCAGGTTTGGGTGGGGGTCGGTTTGGGGGTCGGGTCCTGGGTCGGGGGGTCCGCCGTCGGGGTGGGGGTCGGGTCCGGGGCGGGTGGGGGCGCCGGGGCGGAGGCCGTCGGGTCCGGGGCCGTGTCCGCCGGGGCGGAGCCTTCCTCCGCCGTCGGGCTCGCCGACTCCTTGTCCTCCTTCTCGTCCTCGTCCTTGGCCGACTCGGACGGGGAGGCGGACGCGGAGGAGGACGAGGAGGCCGTGGGTGTGGCGCCCGTGGAGGCGTCTGCCCCGGGGTCCTCCGACTCCTCGGACTCGTCCTCCGCGCCGCCGTCCGCCGAGGCGTCCCCGGCGGCGGCCGGTTTCGGCGCCGAGCCCGGGGCGTCCAGGCCGAGTTCGGCGAGGCTGAGGGCGCCCGCGGCCAGCAGGAACCCCGCGACGATCAGCAGGGTGCGGCGCCGCCTGCGGCGGTGGGCCGCGGCCTTGCGGTCGCGACGGCTGACGTTCGACTGGCGGCGGCGCCTGGACTCCCGCCCGGGGCCGTCGTCCTCCTCGAACTCGGCATCGTCGTCGTCGATCTCGTCGGCGTCGTCGGCATCGTTGTCGTCGCGGTCGGCGCCGCGCGGTTCGCCGGGCTCCGCGGCCCGGACCACCGTGACGACGTCCGTACGCACATCCGTCCGTACGACGGTGCGCACGACGGTTTCCTCCGCGTAGGCGCGAAGTTGATCGGAAGGTGTGCCGCACCCCGGGCAGGCGAGCGCGCCATTCAGGTGCCGTCGGCACGGGTGGCAGTAGTCCATGACGCGGGAAGGTTAAGTTTTTGATCGGTAACGTTCATAGTCGTCGCTGTGAAGGTTCTGTGCGGAACAAGCTCCTCCGGCGCGTCGGCTTGAGGGCAACCCGCGCGCATCATGCCGAAACCGGTCAGTGAAAGTCTCGAAACCGTTACCCGCCCACCCCATTGACACCCCCACCGCCCCGTCCTTACTGTCACGCCAACATTTCGAACGTGTGACGAAATATCGAACAGAGCCGACCTTCACGAGGGGCAACTGCCGTGCGCATCACCGGAATCAGCACGCACGTGGTCGGGACGCCGTGGCGCAACCTGACCTACGTCCAGGTGCACACCGACGAGGGAATCACGGGCGTCGGGGAGACCCGGATGCTGGGCCGCACCGACGCTCTCCTCGGCTATCTGAGGGAGGCCGAGGCCAACCACATCGCCGGCTCGGACCCCTTCGCCCTCGAAGACCTGGTGCGCCGCATGAAGTACGGCGACTACGGGCGGGCCGGCGAGATCGTGATGTCGGGCATCGCCGTGGTCGAGATGGCCTGCTGGGACATCAAGGGCAAGGCCCTCGGCGTGCCGGTCTGGCAGCTGCTGGGCGGCAAGGTCACCGACAAGGTCAAGGCGTACGCCAACGGCTGGTACACCACGGAGCGGACGCCGGAGGCGTACCACAAGGCCGCCCAGGAGGTCATGGCGCGCGGCTACCGGGCCCTGAAGATCGACCCCTTCGGGACCGGGCACTTCGAGCTGGACCACCAGCAGACCCGCTACGCCGTCTCCCTGATCGAGGCGGTCCGGGACGCCATCGGTCCCGAGGCCGAGCTGATGCTGGAGATGCACGGCCGCTTCTCCCCCGCCACCGCCGTCCGGCTCGCCCACGAACTGGCGCCCTTCAGGCCGGCCTGGCTGGAGGAGCCGGTCCCGCCGGAGAACCTCAAGGCCCTGGAGAAGGTCGCCGCGAAGGTGGACATGCCGGTCGCCACCGGCGAGCGGATCCACGACCGGATCGAGTTCCGCGAGCTGTTCGAGAGCCAGGCCGTCGACATCATCCAGCCGGACGTCGGCCACATCGGCGGCATCTGGGAGACCCGCAAGCTCGCCGCCACCGCCGAGACCCACTACACGCTGATCGCGCCGCACAACGTCGGCGGCTCGGTGCTCACCGCCGCCTCGCTCCAGGTCGGCTTCACCACCCCCAACTTCAAGATCCTGGAGCACTTCAACGACTTCGCGGACGCGGAGATCAAGAAGGTCGTCAAGGGCGCGCCCCAGGTGGACCCGGAGGACGGCTGCTTCCACCTCTCGCACGCCCCCGGCCTCGGCGTCGAGCTGGACACCGACGCGGCCGCCGAGTTCCCGCAGCAGCAGGCCCGCTTCGACCTGTGGGCCGAGGGCTGGGAGCAGCGCAAGCCGAAGGGGACGCGGTGAGCACGGCCGTCGTCGTCGAGGCGCCCGGCGCGCACCGGCTCGTCGCGCACACGCCCCGCCCGCCGGGCCCCGGCGAGGCGCAGGTCCGGGTGCACGCCGTCGGCATCTGCGGCAGCGACCGCGAGGTCTACCAGGGCAACCGGCCCGAGGGTTACGTCCGCTATCCGCTCACCCCCGGCCACGAGTGGTCGGGGACGGTCACGGAGACCGGCGCCGGGGTCCCGGAGTCGCTGGCCGGCCGCAAGGTGGTCGGCGAGGGCTTTCGCAACTGCCAGGTGTGCGACCGCTGCCACGCGGGCGAGACCACGCTGTGCACGGCCGGGTACGAGGAGACGGGCTTCACCCTGCCCGGCGCCATGGCGACCACCCTCACCCTGCCGGCCCGTCTCCTGCACGTCCTTCGCGACGACGCCGACCTCACCGCCGCCGCGCTGCTCGAACCCGCCGCCTGTGTCGCCGCGGCGGCCCTCAAGGCGGGCGCGAGGCCGGGCGAGCGGGTGGCCGTCGTCGGCACCGGCACCCTCGGCATGTTCGCCGCGCAGTTCCTGCGGGCCGTCTCTCCGGCCGACCTGCTGGTCGTCGGCACCCGCTCCGACCGCGCCGCCCTGGCGAGGGAGTTCGGCGCCACCGACTTCCGCACCAAGGATGAGGACCTCCCCGGCGACTTCGACGTGGTGATCGAGACGGCCGGGTCGGCCGACGCCGCCCGGAACGCCGCCGCGCTGCTGCGGCGCGGTGGCCGGCTGGTGCTGACGGGGATCCCGGCGCCGGGCGCCGAGGGTCTGGACCCGACGGACCTGGTGGTACGGCAACTGGAGGTGCACACCGTCTTCGGGGCGCCGCCGGACGCCTGGGCGCACGCGGTGCGGATGTTCGGCGCCGGGCTGCTGGATCCGCTGCCGCTGGTCACCCACGAGCTGCCGCTGACCGAGTTCCCGCACGCCATCGAGCTGGTCGGCGCCGGCGACCCGAAGGTCGGCAAGGTGCTGCTCCGCCCGTGAGCGTACGCCGGTACGGGGGCGACCTGACGGCCCCCGTACCGGCGTACTCGGCCCCCGCGTCCCCGAAGCCGCGAACCTCGTCCGAAATATCGAACACTAAGGACAGCTTGTGACCGACGCTTCCGCCACGGCCGCCCGCAGGCCCGGTGAGCAGGCACTCACCGCGCTCGGCCTGGGCGTGCCCGCCCCCGACCCCGCCGACTCCTCACCGCACACCTTCCCGGGTGGCGGCCGCTGGCGCACCGAGATCCCTTCGTGCGAGGGTCCCGAGGCGCTGGCGGTCGTCCTCAAGGAGTCCTCGCGCCTGGACGTGCCGATCCACCGGATCAGCCAGGGCAGCGGGGTGTGGATGCTGACCGACACCGAGATCACCGAGATGGTCGAGGCGACCGCCGCACGCGACATCGAACTCTGCCTGTTCACCGGACCGCGCGGCACCTGGGACATCGGCGGGTCGACCCGCAGCGACTCCCGGGGCGCCGGAGCGCGGGCGCGCGGCCACGACGCCGTCGCCGGCTGCGTCGAGGACGCCGTGCGGGCGACCGAGCTGGGGGTGAAGTGCCTGCTCGTCGCGGACGAGGGCGTGCTGTGGACACTGCACCGGGCACGCACCCAGGGCATCCTCCCGGCCGACACCACGCTCAAGGTGTCGGCGCTGATCGGGCCCGTGAACCCGGCGAGTTTCGCGGTGTACGAGCGGCTGGGCGCCGACTCCGTCAACGTGCCCAGCGACCTGACGCTGGATCACCTCACGGAGATCCGCCGGGTGTCCGGCGCCCCCATGGACATGTACATCGAGGCCCCCGACGACCTCGGCGGCTATGTGCGGATGTACGAGGTCGCCGAGCTGATCCGGCGCGGCGCACCGCTCTATCTGAAGTTCGGCCTCTCCAAGGCGCCCGGGATCTACCCCTACGGGCACCATCTGCGCGAGCTGACCCTGGCCACCGCCAGGGAGCGGGTGCGGCGCGGCCGGCTCGCCCTCGACCTGCTGGCCCGGCACGGAGCGGACGGCGACATGGCGCCGCTCGGCTCCCGACTGCCGGGCGCCCTCCGCCGGTTCGAGATCTCGTCATAACGTTCCGGAAAATTGCTTCTCAAAAGAAGACACAGCCGCGCACAATCCCACACACCTCGTCTCGGTCCCTCACCGCACACATCAAGGATGATGATCATGCGTAACCGCAGAGCCGCACTCACCGCGACGGCCGCCGCCGCCGCTCTCGCCCTCACCCTCTCCGCCTGCGGTCAGAGCGGCGAGGGCGGCAGCAAGGAGGACTCGGGCGGCGCCGAGGGCGCGACCATCGGCATCGCGATGCCCACCAAGTCCTCGGAGCGCTGGATCGCCGACGGCAACAACGTCGTCAAGGACCTGGAGTCCAAGGGCTACAAGACCAAGCTCGTCTACGGCGAGGACGACCCCGACCAGCAGGTCTCCCAGGTCGAGAACCTCATCACCCAGGGCGTGAAGGCCCTGATCGTCGCGGCCATCGACAACAAGTCGATGAACAACGTCCTTCAGCAGGCCAAGGACGCCGACATCCCGGTGATCTCCTACGACCGACTGATCCTCGGCACCGAGAACGTCGACTACTACGCCTCCTTCGACAACGAGAAGGTCGGCGAACTCCAGGGCGGCTACATAGTCGACAAGCTCGGCCTGAAGGACGGCAGCGAGAAGGGCCCCTTCAACGTCGAGCTGTTCGCGGGCTCCAACGACGACAACAACACCCGCTACTTCTTCCAGGGCGCGATGAACGTCCTGCAGCCCTACATCGACAAGAAGCAGCTGGTGGTCCGCTCCGGCCAGACCAAGCTGACCCAGGTCACCACCCTGCGCTGGGACGGCGGCACCGCGCAGAAGCGCATGGACGACATCCTGACCTCGGCGTACAAGTCCGAGCGGGTGGACGCGGTGCTCTCGCCCTACGACGGCATCTCCATCGGCATCCTCTCGGCGCTGAAGTCGGACGACTACGGCTCGGGGAGCAAGCCGCTGCCGATCGTCACCGGCCAGGACGCCGAGGTCGCCTCGGTGAAGTCGATCATCGCGGACGAGCAGGCGATGACCGTCTACAAGGACACCCGCGAACTCGCCAAGGTGGCCTCGAACATGGTCGACGCGCTGCTCAACGACAAGAAGCCCGAGGTCAACGACACCAAGACGTACGACAACGGCGCCAAGGTCGTGCCCGCCTTCCTGCTGGAACCGGTGAGCGTCGACAAGGCCAACTACCAGGAGACCGTGGTCGACTCCGGCTACATCAAGGAAAGCGACCTCTAGCAAACCGCCGTACCTAGGGATTGGAAGGCACGACCATGGCGGGACCCGTCCTGGAAATGCGCTCGATCGTCAAGACCTTTCCCGGCGTCAAGGCGCTGTCGGACGTCACGCTGACCGTCCGCCAGGGCGAGGTCCACGCCATCTGCGGGGAGAACGGCGCCGGCAAGTCGACCCTGATGAAGGTCCTCTCCGGCGTCCACCCGCACGGCACCTACGACGGGGAGATCCTCTTCGAAGGGGAGGCCTGCCGGTTCAAGGACATCCGGGCGAGCGAACAGCACGGCATCGTGATCATCCACCAGGAGCTGGCGCTGGTGCCGTACCTGTCGATCGCGGAGAACATCTTCCTCGGCAACGAGCACGCGAGGCGCGGCCGGATCGACTGGACCGAGACCCTGCGGCACGCCACCGAGCTGCTGCGCAGGGTCGGGCTGACCGACCACCCGGAGACCCGGGTCGCGGACATCGGCGTGGGCAAGCAGCAGCTCGTCGAGATCGCCAAGGCGCTGTCCAAGAAGGTGAAGCTGCTCATCCTGGACGAGCCGACGGCCGCTCTCAACGACGAGGACAGCGGCAAACTGCTCGACCTGATCCTGGAGTTGAAGAACCAGGGCATCACCTCGATCATCATCTCGCACAAGCTGAACGAGATCCGCAAGGTCGCCGACTCGGTGACCATCCTGCGCGACGGACGGACCATCGAGACGCTCGACGTGAAGGCCGCGGAGACCACCGAGGACCGGATCATCAGCGGGATGGTCGGCCGCGACCTCGAACACCGCTTCCCCGAGCGCACCCCGCACCGGCCGGAAGAGGGTGCCGCGCCCGCGCTGGAGATCCGGGGCTGGACCGTGCACCACCCGATCGACCAGCAGCGCAAGGTGGTCGACGACGTGTCGCTGGCGGTGCGGCGCGGGGAGATCGTCGGCATCGCGGGCCTGATGGGCGCCGGCCGCACCGAACTGGCGATGAGCGTCTTCGGGCGCACCTACGGCCGCTACGCGGGCGGTTCGGTCCTCAAGGACGGCCGCGAGATCCGTACGAAGACGGTGGCGGAGGCCGTGAAACACGGCATCGCCTACGTCACCGAGGACCGCAAGCACTACGGCCTGAACCTCATCGACACCATCAACCGGAACATCTCGCTGACGGCGCTGAAGAAGGTCGCCAAGCGCGGTGTGGTCGACGAGCACGGGGAGCGGCAGGTCGCCGAGGGCTTCCGCAGGTCGATGAACATCAAGGCACCGACGGTCTTCGAGCCGGTGGGCAAGCTGTCCGGCGGCAACCAGCAGAAGGTCGTCCTCAGCAAGTGGATCTTCGCGGGTCCCGAGGTGCTGATCCTGGACGAGCCGACGCGCGGCATCGACGTCGGCGCCAAGTACGAGATCTACACGGTCATCGACCAACTCGCCGCCGAGGGTAAGGCGGTCGTCTTCATCTCCTCCGAACTGCCGGAGCTGCTCGGCATGTGCGACCGCATCTACACGATGGCCGCCGGCCGGCTGACCGGCGAGTTCTCCCGGGCGGAGGCCTCCCAGGAAGCGCTGATGCGTCAGATGACGAAGGACAAAGAGGTAACGCGATGAGCACGGATGTGACCGCCAAGACCCCGGCCCCCGCGCCGGCGGGCAAGGGCGGAGCGGGCGCGGGGGGCGGCCTGCTCCAGATGGTGCTGGACGGGATGCGCCGCAACATGCGGCAGTACGGCATGCTGATCGCCCTCGGCCTGATCGTGGTGCTGTTCGCCGTCTGGACCGACGGGGACCTGCTGCTGCCGCGCAACGTCTCCAACCTGGTGCTCCAGAACAGCTACATCCTGATCCTCGCGATCGGCATGATGCTCGTCATCATCGCGGGCCACATCGACCTCTCGGTCGGCTCGCTGACGGCGTTCATCGGCTCGATGGCCGCCGTGTTCATGGTCAGGAACGACATACCGTGGCCGCTGGCGGTGATCCTCTGCCTGGCCATGGGCGCCGTCGCGGGTGCCGCACAGGGGTTCTTCATCGCCTACGGCGGCATACCGTCGTTCATCGTGACCCTCGCGGGCATGCTCATCTTCCGCGGTCTGACCGAGATCTTCCTGGAGGGCCAGACCCTCGGCCCGTTCCCGGAAGGCCTGCAGAAGGTCGCCAACGGCTTCCTGCCGGAGGTCGGACCGGAGACCAACTACCACAATCTCACCTTGTTGCTGGGCTTCGCGCTGATCGCCTTCGTGGTCCTTCAGGAGGTGCGCGACCGCAAGCGCCAGCAGGAGTTCTCGCTGGAGGTGCTGCCGCGGAACTTCTTCCTGCTGAAGCTTGTCGCCCTGGTCGCGGCCGTCCTGGTCGCCACGCTGCTGCTGGCCAGCTACAAGGGCGCGCCGATCGTGCTGCTGATCCTCGGCGTCCTGGTCGTCGGCTTCGGCTACGTGATGCGCAACGCGATCGTCGGCCGGCACATCTACGCCATCGGCGGCAACCTGCCCGCGGCCAAGCTGTCCGGCGTGAAGGACAAGAAGGTCACCTTCCTGGTCTTCCTGAACATGGGCATGCTCGCGGCCCTGGCGGGTCTGGTCTTCGCCGCCCGCTTCAACGCGGCCTCGCCCAAGGCCGGCCTCAACTTCGAACTGGAGGCGATCGCCGCGTCGTTCATCGGCGGCGCGTCGATGAGCGGCGGCGTCGGCACCGTGCTCGGCGCGATCATCGGCGGTCTGGTCCTGGGCGTGCTGAACAACGGCATGAACCTCGTCGGCATCGGCACCGACTGGCAGCAGGTCATCAAGGGCCTGGTGCTGCTGGCGGCGGTCGGCTTCGACGTGTGGAACAAGCGCAAGGTCGGTTCGTAGGTCAACCGGGCCCCGCCGCACGGCGGGGCCCCTTCCCTTGCAGGAGCCGCACATGGAACTGAGCAGACGTACAGTCCTTGCCGGAGCGGCGGCCGCGGGTGTCACCGCCGCCACCGCCGGCGGCACCGCGCACGCGACGGGAGACGGGAAGCCGGTGAAGTCGCTCTTCGGGAAGCTCGCCGACGGGACGAAGGTGTACAGCTGGGCGCTGGAGAACGGCGGCACCCGGCTGAAGGTCCTCTCCTACGGCGGGATCGTCCAGTCCCTCGGCATCCCGGACCGGCGCGGGCGGTACGCCAACGTCTCCCTGGGTTTCGACACCGTCGAGGACTACGTGGCGAAGAGCCCCTACTTCGGCGCGCTGATCGGCCGCTACGGCAACCGCATCGGCAAGGGCCGCTTCACCCTGGACGGCACGACCCACCAGCTCTCCGTCAACGACGGCGAGAACAGCCTGCACGGCGGCGCCCAGGGCTTCGACAAGCACGTCTGGGACGTCGAACCGTTCACCAGGGGCTCGGACGTCGGATTGCATCTGTACCGCACCAGCGTCGACGGCGAGATGGGCTACCCCGGAACGCTCAGGACCAAGGTCACCTACACCCTCACCCGGCACGGCGACTGGCGCGTCGACTACGAGGCCACCACCAGCAGGCCGACCGTCGTGAACCTCACCAGTCACGTCTACTGGAACCTGGCCGGCGAGTCGAGCGGCTCGATCCACGACCACGAACTCACCCTCGCCGCCTCGCGCTACACGCCGGTCGACTCCGGGCTGATCCCCACGGGGGAACAGGCGCGGGTCTCGGGCACCCCCTTCGACTTCCGCCGCGCCAAGACGGTCGGCGAGGACATCCGGGTGGCGCACGGACAACTGCTGTACGGCCAGGGCTTCGACCACAACTGGGTACTGGACAAGGGCGGCACCGCCCGCCCGGAGCACGTCGCCACGCTCAGGGACCCGTCGTCGGGCCGCACCCTGCGGATCGCGACCACCGAGCCGGGTCTGCAGTTCTACTCCGGCAACTTCCTCGACGGCACGCTGGTCGGCTCCGGAGGGACCGTCTACCGGCAGGGCGACGGGCTCTGCCTGGAGACGCAGCACTTCCCGGACTCGCCGAACAAGCCGTCGTTCCCCTCGACGGTGCTGCGACCGGGGCAGACGTACCGCACGACGACGGTGCACTCGTTCGGCGCGTGACCGCTTCCCGGCCCGGTGCTCCACACTTCCGTCACATCCATTGAACGGAGCCACCGCAACCTCCGTATGTAAGGGCGGCCCGTGCTCCCCCGCACGGGCCACCCGCACGACGGACCCGGTCCTCCCCGCCGGGTCCGCCCCAGCCGGAGGTCTCCTTGCCTGACAACGTCACCTCGCTGTTTCGCAGTACCGCTGCGCACAGCCCGTCGATGGCGGCGTTGACGCGGGAGAGCGACGGGTCGGGTCCGGTGGACTTCTGCATCCCCTGCAACCCGTACTTCCCGACCCCGGCGATGTTCGACGAGATGGCGGGCAAGCTGCGCGAGATCGTCACGTACTACCCGAGCAGCGCCGACACCATCACGGCCGAACTGTGCAGCCTGCTCCAGCTTCCGCCGCAGTGCGTGGCGATGGGCAACGGCTCGACCGAGCTGATCACCTGGATCGACCATCTGCTCGTCCGGGAGTCCCTCGCCATCCCCGTCCCCACCTTCGGCCGCTGGACCGACCAGCCCATGGAGACCGGCAAGCGGGTCGACATGTTCCCGCTCCAGGAGTCCAGCGGCTTCGCCCTCGACCTCGCGCAGTACGCCGAGTTCATCCGGGCCCGGGGCACCCGGGTCGCCGTGCTGTGCAACCCCAACAACCCCGACGGCGGTTTCGTGCACAAGCACGCGATCGTGCAGTTCATGGACGCGATGGCGGACCGAGACCTGGTCGTCGTCGACGAGTCGTTCCTGGAGTTCGCCGACGCGGAAGCCGAGCCGAGCGTCGTGCAGGAGGCGATGATCCGCCCCAACGTCGTCGTGCTGCGCAGCCTCGGCAAGAACTTCGGCCTGCACGGCATCCGCTTCGGCTACCTGGTCGCCAACCCGGCCCTCGCGGGCCGGATCCGCTCCATGCTGCCGAAGTGGAACCTCAACTCCTTCGCCGAACACGTGGTGTTCATGCTGAAGGAACACGGCCAGGAGTACGCGCAGAGCCTCCAGCAGGTCCGCCGGGACCGGCTGGAGATGGCCAGCCAGCTCTCCTCCCTCCCCGGCCTCACGGTCTACCCCTCGCAGGGCAACTTCCTCTTCGTGCGTCTGCCGGTGGGCGCCGAGGGGACCGTGGTCCGGGACCGGCTGCTCACCGAGCACCGGATCCTGGTCCGCGAGTGCGGCAACAAGATCGGATCCTCCAGCCGCTTCCTGCGTCTCGTGGTGCGCCCCCAGGTGGATGTGCGTCGCCTGGTGTCCGGCCTGGAACAGGTGCTCTACGGGACCAGGAGGGGAGCCGCCGTGCCCGAGCCGAGCACCGGGACCAGCTACAGCTCGGGCACGGCGGCGGTCGACCGGCTGGTCGGCGCCACCAACGGGGCCGGCATGCAGGGCATCGCCGCACAGGCCGTCGCGGCGGCCATGCCGGGGGCCGGCGCGGGCATGCCGATGCCGGCGGCGGCACAGGCGTATCCCCCGCCGCAGCAGCAGATGCCGCCACCGCAGATCCCCCAGCAGATCCCGCAGCAGATCCCGCAACCACAGTTGCCCTCACCGCAGCTGCCGCATCCCCATGTCCCCCAGCAGGTCCCCCCACCGCAGCTGCCTCAGCACCTCCCGCAGGCTCCGATGCAGCAGCCCCCCGTCCCCCAGCCGGCCGTGCCCCAGCCCGCCGTGCCGCAGCCGGCGGTGGCCCAGGCCGCCCCGCAGCCCCTGCCCGCGCCCACGCCGCCCGGCGTCCCCGCGCGGGGCGGCCTCACCGCGGCGCAGGTCCGGGGCACCACGGGACCGGGCGCCCCGGTCCCGCCGGCCGGCCTCGCCCCGGCGGCGACGGGCTGGCCGACGCCAACGACATGGCCGAATCCGGCGGGCATGGGGCAGGTGGGGTGAGGGCCGCAGGCCTCCCGTGACCGTCAGGCCCACAACGGCCGGAGCCGGCCCGGCAGGTCCACCTCGGCCCGCACGGTCTTTCCGGGCGCGGGATCCCGCTCCAGCACCTCCCATCGGTCGGCCAGGGCCTCGACGAGCACCAGGCCCCGCCCGGACTCGGCCCCCGGCGCCGGTGGCCGCACGTCACCCGGGCCGGGCGGCCGGGGCCCGGGGCCCGTGTCCGTGACCTCGATCCGGACGCTGCCGGGGACGAGCGAGAGCCGCAGTTCGAAGTCCCGTCCCGGCACCCTGCCATGGGTCACGGCGTTGGCGGCCAGCTCGGCGACGACGACGGCCACGGAGTCGAGTGCGGCGGTGTCGTCCGGGACTCCCCAGACGGCGAGCTGACGCAGCGCGAGGTGCCGGGCGAGCCGGGCGCCCCGGGGTGTGGAACGCAGCCGTTGGGTGAACACACGTACGGTAACCGGGTTCTGCGGGGCGGAAGGTGCGGTCATGCGCCCAATCTGACGCCCGGGCGGACCGGTTCACCAGGTCGGCGGCGCGTACGCTGCGCAAGCGTACGCGGTCACCAACTGGACAGTACTCGTCACCGAACGTGAGCATGGCGGGTGGGAGGTGTGCCATGGGTCATGGCGTGAGCGCTGCCGGGCAGGGTGGCGAGCCGGAGGCGTCGGACAGTCTGCGGACGTTCGGGGCGGTCGTCCAGGCATTACGGGAGCATGCGGGCTTGAGCAGGGAGGAGTTCGGGTCCCGGGTGGGGCTGTCCAAACACACCGTGGCGTCCATCGAGTTGGGCCGGCGCATGCCGGATCCGGGATTCGCGGAGCGCTCGGAGGACGTCCTCGGGAACACGGGGGCGTTGCGCAAGGCGGCGCCGTGCGTCGCCCGGCAGCCGGGGCTCGCGGCGTGGTTCCGGCAGTGGGCGCGACTGGAGGGGGCGGCCATCACGCTGTCCACGTACGAGTGCCGGCTGGTTCCCGGGCTGTTGCAGACGGAGCCGTACGCGCGGACCCTGTTCACCAACCAACTGCCGCCCCTCGGCGACGAGCAGATCGAGGCCCAGTGGGCCGCGCGGGCCGAACGTCAGCAACTGCTGCGGCGGCGGCCCAACACGGCGTTCAGCTTCATCCTGGAGGAGCACCTCTTCCGGCGCCGGACCGGCGGAGCGGCGGTCACCCGGCACCTCCTCGACCACGTGCTGGAGCTGGCCGCGCTGCGGAACGTCGAAGTGCAGATCATGCCGACGGAACAGGAGACCCACGCGGGTCTGGACGGTCCGATGCAGCTGTTGGAGACGCCGGAGAACAAGTGGTTCGCGTACTGCGAGGGGCAGGAGAACGGCCAGTTCATCGCCGACCGGAAGAGGGTCAGCATGCTTCAGATGCGGTATGCCAGGATGCGCTCACAGGCTCTCACCCTCAAAGACTCGATGAGCCTTCTGCATCTGATGCGAGGAGACCTATGAGCACCAGCGATCTGGCCTGGTTCAAGAGCAGCTACAGCAGCGGCGGTTCCGGCGACTGCGTCGAGGTCGCCCTCACCCCCTCCATCGTCCACGTCCGGGACTCCAAGCACCACCAGGCCCCTCACCTGGCCCTTTCTCCGCAGGCCTGGACCGGATTCGTGTCCCGCATCGACGACACTCCCCCAACCCCGTGATCCCACGGCCCTCATTGGCTAGGCTCGCCCGGTCAACCTGACTGTGCGGTACACGAGTTGAGGGGAACTGCATGTCCCTGAGCGAGCGGCAGCCCTTGTGCACCGTGGAAGTGCCCACGAACGACGGCGGCGACGTCGTCCGCGTCCAGGTGAACGACGTCGACGACAGCCTCGTACGCGTGGGCCGGGGCGGTCGCGCGGTGGCGCGCGCCGAGCAGTCGCTCGACCAGATCCTGGAGGTCGTGCGGCCCGTGGCGGACGCGTTCGTCGGCCAGTGCCGGGAGATGACGCGGCCACCGGACGAGGCGACCCTGGAGTTCGGCATGTCCCTCTCGGCGGACGCCAAGGTACTGATCGCCGGTTCGTCGGCGGCGGCGAACTTCTCCGTCAGCCTGACCTGGCACGCGCAGCACGGCATCGAGGGCCAGGGTTAGGGCCAGGACCACGACGGGGGCGTCGGTGACGGGACACGAACTGATCGGCACCGGGGAGCCGGAGTCGGCGATGGCGTCGGCGGTGGTCCGGGTCAGGGGACAGGACGGCACCATCGCCGGCGCCGGCTTCCTGGTGACCGGCGAACTGCTGGTCACCTGCGCCCATGTGGTGTCCGACGCGCTCGCCCTGCCCCGTGACACCGCCGTCGCCCCGGGCGCCCGGGTCACCGTCGACCTGCCGCTCGCGGACGACGTCCCGGCCGCGACGGCGGAAGTACTGCACTGGGTACCGACCAGGGACGACCAGAGCGGCGACGCCGCCGTGCTGCGGCTGGCCGGCCCGCTGCCCGGGGCGCACCCGCTGCCGATGGCCGACGCCCGCAACGTCTGGGACCACGAGACCCGGGCCGTCGGGTTCCCCGACGACCACCCGGACGGGATCTGGCACGAGGGCCGCTTCCGCGGTCCCACCGGGCGCGGCTGGGTGCAGTTGTCGCGGGCGGACGGGCAGGCGGTCCACGTCAGACCCGGCTTCAGCGGGAGCCCGGTCTGGGACGACGAACTCGGCGCAGCCGTCGGCGTGGTCGTGGCGGCCCAGCCGGTGCGCGAGGCGCAGCAGGCGTTCGTGCTGCGCACCGGGGCGCTGGTGCGGGAGATACCCGAACTGGGCGCCGTTCTGCTGCCGAAGACGCCTTTCCGGGGCCTGAAGCCCTTCCAGGAGGCCGACGCCGAGGTCTTCTTCGGCCGGGAGGAGGACGTCGACAGGGCGGTCACCGCGCTGCGCGGCGACCAGCCGGGCGTGACCGTCTACGGGCCCTCCGGATGCGGCAAGTCCTCGCTCGCGTTCGCCGGCGTGGTTCCCAGGATGCGCCGGGACGGGCACGACGTGCTGGTCGTCGACTGCGGACGCGTCGAGTCGCTGCGCGCGGCCCTCGCGACCGAGTTGTTCGAACTGTCCGGGGCCGACGGATCGGGGCCCGCACGGGCCGAGGGCGCCGACCAGGTGGAGGCGTGGCTGGGAAGGCTGGGCCTCGCCGACACGTTCCACCGTGTCACGGGCCGTCCGGCCGCGCGTCTGCTCGTCGTCCTCGACCAGGCCGAGGCGCTGCTGAACGCGCCCGAGGCACAACTCACCGGCGCCCTGGACCTGCTGTTCCCCCAGCGGCGGCCACCCGGCCTGCGGGTCCTGGCCACCTTGCGGGCCGACTGCATGGACGCCGCCCTGAACCACCCGCACCTGGGACCCGCGCTCCGCCGCGGGGCGACGCTGCCGCTGACGCCCATGGGCCGGGACCAGCTCCACGCGGTGATCACCCGGCCGGTCCAGGGCGTCCCGGCGGTCGACTACGACCCGGGGCTCGACCGGCGCATCCTCGACGACGCGGGGGGCGAGCCGGGGATCCTCCCGCTCCTCGGCTTCGTGCTGGAGCAGTTGTGGGAGCAGCAGAGCGCCGGCCGGCTGCGGGCGGCGACGTACCAGGACATCGGCGGAGTGTCGGGCGCCCTGCGACGCCATGCCGAGGAGGCCTGGCGGGAGTGCGTCCCGCCGGGCGGCGAGGCGGCGGGACGGCGACTGCTGGCGGGCCTGGTGCGGGTGGTGCCGGGCGGCGACGTCACCCTGCGGCGGGCACTGCCCCGCGAGGAGGCCGGGGAGGAACGCTGGCGGCTGGCCCAGGCACTGGCCGGGCGGCGCCTGCTGGTGCTGTCCGGCGGTGACGGACACCCGGAGAGCGTGGAGCTGGCGCACGAGGCGCTGATCACGGTGTGGCCGGTCCTGGCCGAACTGGTCCGCGACGACGCCGACTTCCTGGCAGCACGGGCCGAGGTGCAGCACGACCTGGAACGGTGGCGGAAGGCGGACCGTCCCGCCGCCCTGCTGCCCCGGTCGGCCCAACTCGCCACCGTGGAGGCCCGGCTGCGGGGGCGCTTGCAGGAACTGACCGAGCAGCAGCGCGAATTCCTCGGCCTGGCGCGGCAGCTGCGCCGGACGCGGGCGCGGCGGACCCGGGCGAAGTGGGGCGCGGCGGCCTTGGCCTTCGCGGTGATCGTGGGTCTGGGCACCTTCTGGTGGCAGGCGTCGCGCACCGGGGAGCAGCGGGCGGCCGAGGGGAGGTCGAGGACGCTCGCGGTGCAGTCGGACGAACTGACGGACACCAACCCCGGACATGCCGCGCTGGCGGCGATGGCCGCCTACGAGATCGCCGCGACGCAGGAGGCGCGCAGCGCCCTCCTGCGCCGGTACGCGGAGCTGAGGCAGGTCAAGTGGACGCTCACGGGCGTCGAAGGGAGCATCCACGCCACGGCCATGAGCGTGGACGGCCGGGTGACGCTGGTGATCTCCGAAGGCGGCCGGGCGACCCTGTACCTGCGCGACGGTGCGGGCCGGGTCCGGCAGGAGAACCTCGCGCTCGGGCCCAACGTCATCCTCCCGGTGGTCAGCCGGGACGGGCGGCGGATCGCCTACGTCCGGGACAAGGACGCGGTGACGGTCTGGCACGACGTCACGCCACGGGGAAAGCGGATGATCGGGCCCGCGCACGAACTGACCGGTGCGCTCGACGGCCGCACCGCCGCGACCGAGGAAGGCAACGACAAGGTGGTCGCCTTCTCCCCGGACGCGCGCTTTCTGGTCGAGATGTCGGCGTACTCGAAGTCGCTCCCGGTACGGGTGTGGGACCTGGAGACGGGACGGCCGCGCGTGCTGCCGGACCGGGTCGCCGACCTCGGCGGGATCTGGTTCGGGCCCGACGACGACACCCTGGTGGCCACCAAGGGCTTCCCGCTCTTCGGGCCCGTCTCACTGATCACCGTCGACGTCCGGACCGGCAGGGTACGGGAGCTGGCCGACGGCCTCGACGCGAACGGCACCCGGGTCTCGCGCGACGGCGGCGTGGCGATCACCTGCCGGCGCCTCGGTGACTCCGGTCTCGGAGAAGCCCGCTACGAGGCCGTCCGGCTGACGGACGGGAAGGTGCTGCGCCGCCACGACACGGGCCGCGACGCGGCCTGCTCGACGCCCCTCCTCGACGAGCGGGGAGAGCGCTTCGCCCAGTACGCCGGAGACCACGCATGGCACCTCGTGCCCCTCTCCGAGGACCGCAAGGCAAGAGAGTTCACCGGCCCCATGGTCTCCTCGTACGACGACGGCTCCGACCTGCCCCTGCTGGGCTCGGCGGGCGAGCCCGCGATCCCGGTCGTGGGCGAGACCTCGGTCGACGTGCACGAGCTGACGGAGGCCGCCGGCCACACGGCCTACGGTCCGCCACGGCTGCTGGGCGACGGGAGCCGCATGCTGGTCCGGGTGGGCGAGCACGGCGAGAGCCTGCGGATCGTGGAGACCGAGGGTGCGGGACGGACCCTGGCCGAGGCGGACGTCGACGCGCGGACCCCTCCCTCGGCGGAGGATCAGGCGCTCGCGGTCAACGGCTCCCAGACGCTGGTGGCCGACGTCTCGGACCTGCGGCGGATCACCGTCCGGGCGCTGCCTTCGCTGCGTCGCGTCGCCGACTTCACCACGGCGGCACCCCCACGGGACGCGGAAGGACAGCAGGCGCTCCTGCACTTCGAGTTCCTGGACGACGAGCGGCTGGTGACGGTCGCCGGGACGCGCGTCGAGAGCTGGGACGCCCGCGAGGGACGCCGTCTGTCACCCCCGATCGACCTGGAGGACCTGCGGCTGACCACCGAGGACCGGCCGGACTATTCCGTGCGCCCCCACCGGGAGCCGGGACACGTGGGGGTCACCGTGGCCGGCGAACCGGACCTGCACGCGGTGGATCTGCGCACCGGCGAGGAGAACAAGGCCCTGCGCATCCGGCTCGCGGACAACCTCCGCGTGGCGACGTTCCTGAAGGACACCCGGTACGTCGCCGTGCTGACCACCGGACGCATCGTGGAGCTGTGGTCGGTCGCACCGGGGCAGCCGTCGAGGAAGGTGATCGGTGCCCTCGGCCCCCTGCGCCCGAACCGGTGGGCCGTGGGCAGCGCGGGGGGCGGCGAGTACTTCGTGGCCACCGACAGTTCGGTCGTCTTCCTCGACGCGGACGAGCCCGCCCACCGCGAGTCGTACGACTTCGACGTGAACCAGCGGTTCGTGGCCGCGACACGGGACGGCACGGCCCTCCTCGGCTCTCCCGTGCTGTCCAGCTACTCCTGGGACGCGTACGAACCGGGCACTCTGAGCCTGATCCGCCTCGACCCCGCCCTGTGGAAACGGCACCTGTGCCAGGTCCTGGGCCGGGACCTCACGGCGGACGAACGCGCCGGACTGCCCGGCACCCTGCCCGACGAGATCTGCCCGGACTGAGGCCCGGAACCCCTCAGCCCCGCCCCCACTCTCCAGCGCTCTCGTCCAGCACTCTCCTCCAGCACTCTCCTCGAGAAAAACGATGCACAGTCGGTGCGAGTTGAAGGCCCCCGGCGCCCGGTCGCACGGTGGGGAGCGGGACGACGGAGGAGTACCGCTCGGCTGAGGGGGCCACGCAGCATGTACGCACAGCGGATCGTCGACGAGGACCTGGAGGCGCGGTTCGCCGAAGGGGACGACGACTGCCTGGCCGCGATGTACCAGCGGTTCGGGCCGCTCGTCCACGCGCTGGCCAGCCGTTCGCTCGCGGACCGGGGCGAGGCGGAGGACGTCACCCAGGCGGTGTTCCTCGCGGCGTGGCGCGGCCGGGCCGGCTTCGCCCCGGAGCGCGGCGCGCTGTCCGCCTGGCTGGTGGGCATCACCCGGCGCAAGGTGGCGGACGCGCTGGCGGCCCGGTACCGGCGTACCGAGCTCGCCGAGGTCGCCGGTTCGCTGCTGGCCGGCCGGGCCGCGCGGGCGGCGGCGGAACCGGACGCGGCCATCGACCGCGTGCTGGTGGCGACCGAACTGGCGAAGCTGTCCTCACCGCAGCGCCAGGTGCTGCGCCTCGCCTTCTACGACGACCTCTCCCAGGCGCAGATCGCCGACGTCACCGGCTGGCCGCTGGGCACGGTCAAGAGCCACGCCCGCCGGGGGCTGCACCGCCTCGCCCGCTGCCTGCGCGAGGACGTGGGCACGGCGAACGCGTGAACTCGGGCGGGCGGTGCATCCAGGAGCGGGTCCGGCGCGGAAGCAACAGCATCATGAGTACGCGTCCCGGCACTGCGCACCGGGACCGGGCACGGCCGCGAGGGAGCCTTGGTGCGGGACGCAGACGTAGTCGTCATCGGTGGCGGTGCCGCGGGGTTGTCGCTGGCGCGGCGGCTCACCGGGCCCCTGGTGCGCGACCGGCGGCCCCTGACGGTGGCCCTGGTCGACGCGCCGCCCGGCGCCTTACGGCCGCCGCCGCGGACGTGGTGCTACTGGGAGGCGGCGGGCGGTGAGTACGACGGTGTCGTCCACGCCGAGTGGGGGCGCCTGCGCGTCACGGGCGCGGACGGCGCGGCCGTGGTGCGCGATCCCGGTCCGCTGCGCTACAAGATGATCCGGTCCGTCGACTTCGAGCGGTGGGCCGACGAGGAACTCGCCCGGTCCGGATGCCTGCGGTACGAGGCCGTGGTCGAGGACGTACGGGACGTTCCCGGCGGCGCCGAGGTGTGCGGATACGACGCCGGCGGCGCCCCCGTGCGGCTGCGGGCCCGCTGGGTGTTCGACTCCCGGCCGCCGCACGGGCCGCGACCGGCCAGGACCACGCTCCTGCAGCACTTCCGCGGCTGGTTCGTACGGACCTCACGCCCCGCCTTCGAACCGGGCGTGGCCGACCTGATGGACTTCCGCGTCCCGCAGCCGCGGCACGGCCTCGCCTTCGGGTACGTCCTGCCCCTCGGCCGGCGCGAGGCGCTGGTGGAGTACACGGAGTTCTCCGCCGAGGTCCTCGACGACGACGCCTACGACCGGGCGCTGACGCTCTACGCCGCCGAGGTGCTCGGCCTCCGGGCCCACGAGGTGACGGCGGTGGAGCAAGGAGTCATCGCGATGACCGACGCCCGCCTGCCCCGCCGGGCGGGCGGCTCCGTCTTCCCGATCGGGGTGGCGGGCGGGACGACCCGCCCCGCGACCGGCTACTCCTTCGCCGCCGCCCAGCGCCAGTCGCGGGCGATCGCGGCGGCGCTCGCCGAGGGCCGTACGCCGCTCGCCCCCGACCCGCACGGAGCGCGGTCCCGCGCCATGGACGCCGTGCTGCTGCGCGCCCTCGACACCGGGCGGGTGGACGGGTCCGCCCTGTTCACCGGGCTGTTCGGGAAGGTGCCGGCACCGCGGCTGCTGCGCTTCCTCGACGGCCGGACCAACGTCCTGGAGGACGTCGCGGTGGGCTTGCGCACCCCGGCCCGGCCGATGCTGCGCACCGCCCTGGAACTGCCCTTCCTGCCCCGGCGCCCGGCCGAGCGGCGGCCCGTGCCCATCGGGCGCCCGCCCCGGCCGTGACCCGGCTCTCCACCGCCGTACCGAGGAGCACCCCCATGTCACTCCTGCGCGACGCCGAACTCTCGGCCGCCTTCGACCACGCGGCACCGTCCTACGACTGGATGGTCGCCGCCAACCCCGGATACCACGGCCAACTGCGGCGCTCCGCCCGTCGGCTGGCCCTGCCCGACGGCGGCAGCGGCCTGCATGTGCTGGACCTGGGCTGCGGCACGGGCGCCTCCACGGCCGCCCTGCTGGCCGCCCTGCCGCGCGCCCGGATCACGGCGGTGGACGCGTCGCGGGGCATGCTCGCCAAGGCGCGTGACAAACGCTGGCCGGCCCGGGTCGAGTTCGTGCACGCCCCCGCCGAGGAACTGGCCGCCGCCGGGGTCACCGGCCCGTTCGACGCGGTGTTCGCGGCCTACCTGTTCCGCAACGTCGCCGATCCGGACCGGGTCCTTACGGGGGTGCGGGACCTGCTCCTGCCCGGCGGGCGGCTCGCGGTGCACGAGTACAGCCTCACCGGGCGTACGGCGCACCGCGCGGTGTGGACGGCCGTGTGCAAGGGCCTGGTGCTCCCGGTGGCCCGGCGCACCGGGGACGCCGCGCTGTACGCGCATCTGTGGCGCAGCGTCGTGGAGTTCGACACGGCGGGCGACTTCGCCGCGCGCCTGGAGCGGGCGGGGTTCGCCCAGGTGCGGACGCTGCCGCTGACGGGCTGGCAGACCGGGATCACCCACACGTTCGTGGCACGGGTTCCCGCCACACGAGAGGGACAGGCATGAGGAGGACGGGCTTCGTGGGCGACGGCTCCCGGGCAGGCGACGGCCACGGACGGGACCGCAGGGCGCGCGTGCTGACGGATCGCAGGGGCGTGCCGCGGCTGGAGGGCGTCGGGCCGTCGGTCGCCGTCGTCGGCGGGGGCATCGCGGGGCTCGCGGCGGCCACCGTCCTGGCGGAGCGCGGGGTACGGGTGACGCTGCTCGAACGCGAGTCCGACCTGGGTGGGCGGCTGGCGGGGTGGCAGGTGCGCCTTGCCGACGGGTCGACCGGCACCATGACCCGAGGCTTCCACGCGTTCTTCCGGCAGTACTACAACCTGCGAGCGCTGCTGCGGCGCACCGACCCGGGCCTGCACGGGCTGACCCCCCTGCCCGACTACCCGCTGCGCCACAGCGACGGGCTGCTCGACAGCTTCGCCCGCGTCCCGCGCACTCCCCCGCTGAACGCCCTCGGCTTCGTGGCGCTGAGTCCCACGTTCGGCTGGCGGGACCTGATGGCCATGAACGCGCGCTCCGCGCTGCCCTTGCTGGACGTCCGCGTACCGCGGGTCTACGAGCGGCTCGACGACATCAGCGCGCACGACTTCCTGGGCCGCATCGGCTTCCCGGCGGCGGCCCGGCACCTCGCCTTCGAGGTGTTCTCGCGCAGCTTCTTCGCCGACCCGAGGCAGCTGTCGGCGGCGGAACTGGCGCTGATGTTCCACATCTACTTCCTCGGCTCCAGCGAGGGCCTGCTGTTCGACGTGCCGCGCGAGCCGTTCCCCCAGGCGCTGTGGGAGCCCCTCGGGGACTACCTCCAGGAACGCGGGGCGACGATCCTGCTGTCCAGCCCGGTGGAGGCGGTGGCCCCGGGCCCGGACGGCACGGTGCGCGTCACCGTCGCCGACCGGACGCGGGCCTATGACGCCGTGGTGCTGGCGACGGACGTCGCCGGCCTGCGGCAGGTCGCGGCGGCCTCGCCCGACCTGGTCGACCGGGCCTGGCGTACCGGTGTCGCCGGCCTGCGCACCGCGCCGCCGTTCCTCGTGTCCCGGCTCTGGCTGGACCGGCCGGTGCATCCGGACCGCCCCGCCTTCCTGGGGACCAGCGGGTACGCGGAGCTGGACAACATCAGCGTCCTCGACCGCTGGGAGGGCGAGGCCCACCGCTGGGCGCTGCGCACCGGGGGTTCCGTGGTCGAGCTGCACGCCTACGCCGTCCCGCCGGGCGCCGACCGCAAGGAGGTGCGGGAGCGGCTGGTGAGCCAGTTGCACCGGGTGTACCCGGAGACCCGCGACGCGGGGGTGATCGACTCCCGCGACGAATGGCGCGAGGACTGCCCGCTGTTCGCGGTCGGCGGCTACGACCGGCGCCCGCGGGTGCGCACCGCGGACCCGGCGGTCGTCGTGGCCGGGGACATGGTCGCCACCGGCCTGCCCGTCGCCCTCATGGAACGCGCCGCGACCAGCGGGTTCCTGGCCGCCAATGTGCTCCTGCGCCGGTGGGGGGTGCGGGCCGAGCCCCTGCGCACCGTGCCGGACCGCGGCCGCTCAGCAACCCTACGCACCCTCACGGCCCTCCTCGACATCCACTGAAACCAGCGGCCGCCACCCGACGATCACTGAACCGACGAACCCCGGACCGGCGGACGCGGACCGGCGGACGTCGGTCGGCCCGCTTCGGCCGGCGATCGCCGAAGCGGCGGTCGCCGGACCGGCAAGCACCGCCCGCCGACCACCGGCAGCGAACTCCGGACCGGCAAGCACCAACCGGCCCGCGCCGACCGGCCCGCGCCGGCCGATGATCACTGAACCGGCGGACGCGGACTGGCGTACGTCGGTCGGCCCGCTTCGGCCGACGATCGCCGAAGCGGCGGACGCCGGACCGGCGGGTGCCGGTCGGCGGGTCGGCGGGCGTCAGTCCGCGGTGGGTGGGGTGAGGCGACGGGCGAGTCGGCCGGGCCACCACACCGGGGCTCCGATGTCGCGTACCAGCGCGGGCACCAGCAGGGAACGGACCACCAGGGTGTCCAGCAGGACGCCGAAGGCCACGATGAAGGCGATCTGCACGAGGAAGGCCAGCGGGATGACGCCGAGCGCGGCGAAGGTGGCCGCGAGCACGACGCCGGCGGAGGTGATGACGCCGCCCGTGGTGACGAGTCCGCGCAGCATGCCCTCGCGTACGCCGTGCCGCAGTGACTCCTCGCGTACCCGGGACATGAGGAAGATGTTGTAGTCCACGCCGAGGGCCACGAGGAACACGAAGCCGTACAGCGGCACCGAGGGATCGCTGCCGGTGAACCCGAGGACATGGGTGAAGACCAGGGACGCGACGCCCAGCGTGGCGAGGAAGCTGAGCGCCACGGTGGCCACGAGCAGCGCGGGCGCGAGCAGCGACCGCAGCAGCCCGACGAGGACGAGGAAGATCACCGCGAGGACGACGGGCACGATGACGGCGCGGTCCCGCTCGGCCGTGCGCAGGGTGTCGTACTGCTGGGCCGTGCAACCGCCGACCAGCGCGTCCGCGCCCGGCACGGCCCGCACGGCAGTGCGCAGGCGCGCCACGGTCTCCTTGGCCGCCTCGCTGTCCGCGGCGGCCTTCAGGGTGACGTCCACCCGCGCCCGCCCGTCGACCACGTACGGCTCCTGCCCCGGCCGCCCGGAACGACTCACGGCCGCCGCCCCCGCGACCCCGTCGGTGGCCCGGGCCGCGGCGACCACCCGGTCCAGGCGTCCGGCGTCGGCAAGGACCACCGCGGGGTTGCCGGCGCCGCCGGGGAAGTGCTCGCCGAGGGTGCGCTGGGCGGCGACGGACGGGGCGTCGTCCACGAAGATCTCGTCCAGCGGGACCCCCTTGGACGTCAGGGTCGGCGCCAGGGCGGCGCAGGCGAGCAGCGCGGCCAGCGCGATCGCCCAGACCTTGCGCGGCGCGCGGTCCACGAGGTCCGCGATCCGGCGCCACACACCGGTCGCGGCGCCCGCCGCCCCGCCGGAACGGGGCCGGGCGGGCCAGTACGCGGCACGGCCCAGCAGGACCAGCGCCGCCGGCAGGAACGTGAGCGAGCTGAGCACGGCGCACGCGATGCCGATCGCGCCGACCGGCCCGAGGGCCCGATTGTTCGTCAGATCGCTGAGCAGCAGGGCGAGCAGGCCGAGCGCCACCGTCGCGGCACTGGCGACGACCGCGCCCCAGGACTGCCGCAGCGCGGCCCGCACGGCCTCGAAGCGGTCCTCGCGCAGCGCGAGTTCCTCGCGGAAACGGGCGGTGATCAGCAGGGCGTAGTCGGTGGCCGCGCCGATCACCAGGATGGAGAGGATGCCCTGCACCTGGCCGTCGACGCGCACGACGTCGTGCGCGGCCAGCGCGTAGACGACCGCGCAGGCCAGCCCGAGGGAGAAGACCGAGCCGAGTATCACCACGAAGGGCAGGAGCACGCTGCGGTAGACCAGCAGCAGGATGACCAGGACGGTGATCAGTGCCACCACCAGCAGCAGTCCGTCGATGCCGGCGAAGGCGTCGGACAGGTCCGCCTGGGTGGCGGCGGGACCGGCCAGTGCCACCGTGGTCCCCGGCACCCGCTCGGCGGCGGCGCGGATCCGGTCGAGCGCCGCGGGCAGTTCGTCACCGAGGTCCGGGCGGAGCTGGACGACGCCCTGGAGTGCGGCGCCGTCCCCCGAGAGGAGCGCGGGCGAGGGCCGTCCGGTCACGCCCGGCGCCCCGGCCAGCGAGGCCAGCGCCCGGGTCGCCTCGGGCCGCGCGCCCGCGGCCTCGCCCCCGGTCGTCCACACGACGACCGCGGGCAGCGTCTCCGCCTGGCTGAAGGCGCGTTGCGCCTCGATGACCTTGGTGGACTCGGCGCTGCGGGGCAGGAAGGCCGCCTGGTCGTTGGTGGCCACCTCGCCGAGCCTGCCGGCGAACGGGCCCAGCGCGCCGCCGATGCCGAGCCAGGCGATCAGCAGGAGGACGGGGACGAGCAGGCGCGCTCGTCGGGGGTGCACGGACATGGTTCTCCAGGCGTCGAGGGCGGCGGTACGACGGACGGCGCGAAACAACTCAACGATAAAGAATCTCAATCATTGAGTTTTTCGGGCCGCTCGTGATCGTAGGTGACGCCCTTCCTTCCGCCGGCGGCGGCCCTTCGGATTCACCGACCCACGGCGAGTTCCTCGTTGAGGACGGAGAGGAAGCGGACCACCACGGCCAGCTCGTCGTCGGTGAACCGGTCCATGGCGGACCGGGTGGCGTCGGCCAGCGGACGGAAGTGCGTGTGGGCCGCCGCCCGCGCGTCCTGCACGTAGTACAGGTGAACCACGCGGCGATCGCTGCTCTCCCGTACCCGGCGGATGTGACCCGCCCGCTCCAGCCGGTCCAGGCACGCGGTGACCGCACCGGAGGTCAGCCCGAGGCTCTCGCGCAGCCGGCCCGGCGTCATCGGCTCCTCGGCGTCCAGGATCGCCGCCAGCGCCTGGACGTCCGTCGGGTGCAGGCCCCGCTCCCCCGCGAAGCGCTGGACCACCCGGCCGATCTCACCGTGCATCCTGCGCAGCGCCACGGCGAGGGCCTGCAGGTCGACGTCCCGGCCGCCGCCCGGAGCCCGGCTCCCGGGCGCCTCGTCGGTCCCGTCCGCCCCGCTGTGCTGCACGTCTGCTCCGGCCACCTGATCAGCCTAGGCGAAGCGTCACCGCATCCAAGCGGGCCGCCCGCGTGGAAGGTATCCGAGATGCGCCGACACGGAGGAACGACCATGGGCCAGCACGTCACCGAACCGGGGCCGCGCTGCCTCGTCACCGGGGCCACGGGGTACATCGGTGGGCGGCTCGTCCCGGAGCTGCTGGAGACGGGGCACCGGGTGCGCTGTCTGACCCGGTCGCCGGACAAGCTGCGCGACCACGCCTGGGCGGGCGAGGTCGAGGTGGCGCGCGGCGACGTCATGGACCCCGCGTCGGCCGCCGAGGCACTGCGCGGGATCGACGTCGCCTACTACCTGGTCCACGCGCTGGGCACGGGCGGCGGGTTCGAGGAGGCCGACCGGCGGGCCGCCCGCGTCTTCGCGGAACAGGCCCGGGCCGCGGGGGTGCGCCGCATCGTCTACCTCGGCGGTCTGACACCCGCGGGCGTGCCCGACAGCGAGCTGTCGCCGCACCTGCGCTCCCGCACCGAGGTCGGGCGCATCCTTCTCGCCTCGGGGGTGCCGACGACCGTGCTGCGGGCCGCCGTCATCATCGGCTCGGGCTCCGCCTCCTTCGAGATGCTGCGCTATCTCACCGAGCGGCTGCCGGTGATGGTCACGCCCAGCTGGGTGCGCACTCGGATCCAGCCCATCGCCGTGCGGGACGTGCTGCGGCTGCTGGTGGGCAGCGCCGCCATGCCGGCCTCGGTGAACCGCGCGTTCGACATCGGCGGCCCGGAGATCCTGACGTACCGCGACATGATGCTCCGCTACGCGGCGGTCGCGGAGCTGCCCCGGCGGCTGATCCTGCCCGTGCCGGTGCTCACGCCCCGGCTGTCCAGCTACTGGGTGGGGCTGGTGACGCCGGTGCCGCCGTCCCTCGCCCGCCCGCTCACGGAGTCCCTGCGCCACGAGGTGATCTGCCGCGAGCACGACATCGCGGAGTACGTTCCCGACCCGCCCGGCGGGTTGATCGAGTTCGACGAAGCGGTACGGCTGGCCCTCCAGCGCGTCCGGGACGCCCAGGTCACCACGCGCTGGTCGTCCTCGGCCCTGCCCGGCGCACCCAGCGACCCCCTGCCGACGGACCCCGACTGGGCGGGCGGCAGCCTCTACCAGGACAGGCGCACCGTGCCCGTGGACGCCTCGGGCGAGGCCCTGTGGCGGATCATCGAGGGCATCGGCGGGGAGAACGGCTGGTACTCCCTGCCGGTGGCCTGGTCGGTGCGCGGCTGGCTGGACCGGCTGGTCGGCGGCGCGGGCCTGCGCCGCGGGCGCCGGGACGCGAGCCGGCTGCGGGTGGGGGACGCCGTCGACTTCTGGCGCGTGGAGGATGTCGAACCGGGCCGCCTGCTGCGACTGCGGGCGGAGATGCGGCTGCCGGGGCTGGCGTGGCTGGAGCTGTACGCCGAGCCGCTCGGCGAGGGGCGCGCGCGCTACCGGCAGCGCGCCCTCTTCCACCCGCACGGGCTGCTCGGGCACCTGTACTGGTGGAGCATCTCCCCCTTCCACGCGGCCGTCTTCGGCGGCATGGCCCGCAACATCGCGCGCGCGGCGGCGAGGAGCGCGGCCGCACCGGGCGAACCGGCGGCGAGCGCGCGGGGCGGTGCGCGGCGATGACCCGGGCCCCGACGGCACACCACCCCCGAACCGGCGGGCCCCCGACCACCCCGAGCCAACAGCAGCCACACACACCCCGACGCCCCTCCACAGCCCCCGAGCCAGCCGCCGGCCCGACGGCCCACCCGCACACCGACCGCACGGCTCCCGACCACCGCACGCCGGACGGGCCGCACACCCGCCGCCCCACGGCGAACCCCCCTCGCCCCCGCCCCACCACAGCCCCCGGGCCACCCACCGACCGCACGGCCCACGACCACCGCACACCGGACGGGCCGCACACCCACCGCCTCCGGCCCCAGCCACACCCCCACCCGCCCAAGGCGAACCCCCCGCACACCCGCCGGCCCGCGGCAAGCCCCCCGCACCCCCGCCCCGCCACCGACACGGCCCACCAGCACCGCACCGCGGACCGGCCGCGCACCCGCCCCGACCCGGCGAGACCCCCGGCGCCCGGGTGTACCGACCGTCTCCGGGTGCGCGTCGGCCTCGTCTCCGTGAGGCCGCGGTCCGTGCCGTCCGTCCTCATCCCTGGAGCACGCCCATGAACGTATCCGTCGTTCTGTTCACCGCGGACCTGCGGCTGCACGATCACCCCCCGCTGCGGGCCGCGCTCGACGGCTCCCGTCAGGTCGTGCCCCTGTTCGTGCACGACCGGGGCATCACGGACGCCGGGTTCGCGGTGCCGAACCGGGCGGCCTTCCTGGCCGACTGCCTGGGCGACCTCGACGCCGGACTGCGGGCCCGGGGCGGGCGCCTCGTGATCCGTTCCGGCGACGTCGTGCGCGAGGTGTGCAAGGTCGCCGCCGAGGCCGACGCCGACGCCGACGAGGTGCACATGGCGTCCGACGCCAGCGCCTACGCGCACCGGCGTGAGGAGCGCCTGCGTGCCGCGCTGGAGGCGGACGGCCGGCGCCTGCACGTGCACGACACGGTCACCACCGCCGTGGCGGCCGGCGCGATCACCCCGGCCGGCGCGGACCACTTCGCGGTCTTCACGCCGTACTTCCGCCGATGGTCGGACGAGAAGCTGCGCGGCCCGCTCGACGCCCCGCGCGCGGTGGGCGTCCCCGACGGCCTCGGTTCCGAGCCGCTGCCCTCGCGCCGCAAGGTCGCGGGAGTCTCCCCGGGGCTGGCGCGCGGCGGGGAGACGGACGGCCGCAAGCGCCTGACGGCCTGGCTGAACGGGCCCGTCCGCCGCTACGAGGACCGGCACGACGACCTGGCGGGCGACGCGACCTCCCGCCTGTCGCCGCATCTGCACTTCGGCACCCTCTCCCCCGTCGAGATCGTCCACCGGGCCCGCGGTGCGGGCGGTGCCGGCGCCGACGCCTTCGTACGACAGCTGGCCTGGCGGGACTTCCACCGCCAGGTCCTGGCCGCCCGGCCCGACGCGGCCACCGCCGACTACCGCGACCGCGCCGACCGCTGGCGGGACGCCGGCGAGGCCCACGACGACATCGAGGCCTGGCGCGCGGGCCGTACCGGCTACCCGGTCGTCGACGCCGCGATGCGCCAGCTGAGCCACGAGGGCTGGATGCACAACCGCGGCCGCCTGCTGACCGCGTCGTTCCTGGCCAAGACGCTCTACGTCGACTGGCGGATCGGCGCCGAGCACTTCCTGTCCCTGCTGGTCGACGGGGACCTCGCCAACAACCAGCTCAACTGGCAGTGGGTGGCCGGGACCGGCACCGACACCCGGCCCAACCGGGTCCTCAACCCGGTGCTCCAGGCGAAGCGCTACGACCCCGACGGGACGTACGTGCGGCGCTGGGTCCCCGAACTGGAGGGCGTCGAGGGCCCCGCCGTGCACGAGCCGTGGAAGCTGAAGGGGCCCGAGCGCTCGGCGCTCGACTATCCGGAGCCGCTGGTCGACCTCTCCGAGGGGCTCGCCCGCTTCAAGCGGGCCCGTGAGCGCGGCTGAGCGGCACGTGCCGAGCGGGGCGCGGGTGCGGACGTACCCCATTGGCGCATCCGTTCCGGTCGCTCGCGCGGAAGGCATGGACACAGTGCCGCGCCACCGAGGAGAGGACCCCGGCATGCGTGCCAGCCACCCCACGGACCACCGTGCCGACGCGGCGGACCCGGCCGACCGGCCCCCCGCGGCCCCGGCCGACCGGCAGGAGCCGTGCCCGGCGGACGGGTTGCGGCCGGCCGTCGTCGACCGGGACGTCTCCGCCGCCGTCGGACGGGTGCTCGGGCAGGTCCTGTCCGAGCACCTCGCCCGCGCCCGCGCACTGGACCCGCTCTTCGCCCGCGACGTCGCCGACCGGGTCGCCCGCTTCACCCTGGACGGCGGCAAGCGGCTGCGCTCCCGGATCGTGTGGTGGACGCTGCGCGCCTGCGGTGGCCGCGACGACCTCTGCGCACGTGCGGCGCTGCGTACCGGGGCCGCCCTCGAACTCATCCAGACCTGCGCGCTGGCCCATGACGACCTGATGGACGGCGCCCGCACCCGGCGCGGCCGTCCCGCCCTGCACGCCGCCGTCGCCGCCGAGTACCGGCGCACCGCTCCGGACGGCAGGTCCGAACGGCTCGGCGAGGCCGCCGCGATGCTCGCCGGGGACCTGGCGCTGGCCTGGGCGGACGACCTGATCGCCGAAACCGTGGTGCCGCAGCGCGCCAACCGCCGGGTGCGGGAGCTGTGGCGGGACATGCGCACCGAGATGGTGGCCGGCCAGTACCTCGACGTCCAGGGGCAGGCCACCCGCTCGCACGCCGTGCCGCAGGCGGTCCGGGCCGCCACCCTCAAGAGCGCCCTGTACTCGGTGGAACGGCCGATGGCGCTGGGCGCCGCGCTCGCGGGCGCCGACCAGGCCACGACGACGGCGCTGTGTGCCGCCGGACGCTGCGCGGGCCTCGCGTTCCAGCTGCGCGACGACCTCGACGACCTGTTCGCCGACCCGGACCGCACCGGGAAGCCGCCGGGCGGCGACATCCGCAACGGCAAGCCCACGTACGTCTTCACCGTCGCCCGCGCGTGGGCCGAGACGGCCGGTGACCTCGGTGCCCTCGCCGTGCTCGACGAGGCCTACGGCCGCGCCGACCTGCCGGATCGCGCCCTCGACGCGGTGCGGCGGGTCCTCGTCACCACGGGTGCGCTGCAGGCCGTGGAGGACCGGATCGGGCGGCTGGCGCGGTGCGCCGTCGGACAGTTGAGAAGTGCCCGCCTGGACCCGGCGGGCGGCGCCGAACTGGAGCGGCTGCTGCTCCGCGTGGCGGGGCTGCCCACGGCGCGGCCGGCCGCCGGGCCGCAGCGCGCCGCCCCCGTCGCCGAGACCGAGGGGGCCGGCCGATGAGCCGCACCGTACCGGGACGCACCGACCACGTCGTGGTCGTCGGCGCCGGCCTGTCCGGTCTGTCGGCCGCCCTGCACCTCCTCGGCGCCGGGCGCCGGGTCACCGTCGTCGAGCGCGACGCGCTGCCCGGCGGACGCGCCGGACGCCTGACCCGCGCGGGCTACCGCTTCGACACGGGCCCCACGGTGCTGACGATGCCGCACCTCGCGGACGAGGCCTTCGCGGCGGTCGGGGAGCGCCTGGCCGACCGGGTCGAGCTGATCGAGCTGCGGCCCGCCTACCGGGCGTGCTTCGCCGACGGCAGCGCCCTGGACGTGCACACGGACGGGCCGGCGATGGAGGCCGAGGTCGAGCGCTTCGCGGGCGCCGCCGAGGCGGCCGGTTACCGGCGGCTGCGGCACTGGCTGGAGCAGGTGTACCGGGCCCAGATGCGGCGCTTCATCGACCGCAACTTCGACTCGCCGTTCGAGCTGCTCACCGGGGACCTGGCGCGGCTCGCGGCGCTGGGCGGCTTCGGCAGGCTGGAGCCGGCCATCGGCCGGTTCCTGCGCGACGAGCGGCTGCGCCGGGTGTTCTCGTTCCAGGCGCTGTACGCCGGTGTCCCGCCCCGGCGCGCCCTCGCCGCGTACGCGGTGATCGCCTACATGGACACCGTGGCCGGCGTGTACTTCCCGCGCGGCGGGATGCACGCCCTGCCGCAGGCCATGGCGGACGCGGCGGCCGCCGCGGGCGCCTCGTTCCGGCACGGCCAGGAGGTCGTCCGGCTGGAGCGGCGCGGCAGCCGGGTGAGCGCGGTGGTCACCGCCGACGACCGCATCCCCTGCGACGCCGTCGTCCTCACCCCCGACCTGCCCGTGGCCTACCGGCTGCTGGGGCGCACGCCCCGCCGTCCGGCGCGGCTGACGCACGCCCCGTCGGCCGTCGTCCTGCACGCGGGCACCGACCGCACCTGGCCCGGGCTCGCGCATCACACCCTGTCCTTCGGCGCGCGCTGGCACGACACCTTCGACGAACTCACCCGCACCGGCAGCCTCATGTCGGACCCGTCGCTGCTGATCACCCGCCCCACCACGACCGACCCGGGTCTCGCGCCGGCCGGCCGCCATCTGCACTACGTGCTCGCCCCGTGCCCCAACACCGACATCGGGCCGGACGCGACCGACTGGCGGGATCTGGCGCCCCGTTACCGCGACCGGCTGCTCGCCGAGCTCGAACGCCGGGGGCTGACCGGCCTGGCCGCGGCCATCGAGGAGGAGTGCCTGGTCACGCCCGCCGACTGGGAGGCGCAGGGGCACGCGGCCGGCACGCCGTTCTCGGCCGCCCACACCTTCCGCCAGACCGGCCCGTTCCGGCCCCGCAACCTCGTGCGCGGCACGGACAACGCCGTCCTCGCGGGCTGCGGCACGACGCCCGGCGTCGGCGTCCCCACGGTGCTGCTGTCCGGCAAGCTCGCCGCCGCCCGCGTCACCGGGGGCACCGCGCCGGGCCCCCGCCCCGGGCCCCGTACCGACCGCCAGGCAACCGAAGGGATCACGTCATGACCGGCCGAGAGCTCGACGCGGCGGGCATCGCCGACCCGGACCTGCGCGCCGCCTACGCCCACTGCCGCACCCTCAACGCCCGGCACGGGAAGACGTACTTCCTCGCCACCCGGCTGCTGCCCGTGGCGCGCCGGCCGGCCGTGCACGCCCTGTACGGGTTCGCCCGCTGGGCGGACGACATCGTGGACGCCCTCGGCACCGGCGACACACCGGGCGACCGGGCACGACGGCTCGCGCTGCTGCGGGCCCGGCTGGAACGCGGGCTGCGGGAGGGGCACAGCACCGAGCCCGTGGTCCACGCCCTCGCGGACACCGCCCGCCGCCACGCCATCGACCACCAGCACTTCACGGACTTCATGGCCGCCATGCGCAGCGACCTGGAGGTCACGGACTACGCCGACTACGCCGACCTGCGCGCCTACATGCACGGCTCCGCCGCCGTGATCGGGCTGCAGATGCTGCCCGTCCTCGGCACCGTCGTACCGCGCGCCGAGGCCGCCCCGCACGCCGCGGCCCTCGGCGTGGCCTTCCAGCTCACCAACTTCCTGCGGGACGTGGGCGAGGACCTCGACCGCGGCCGGGTCTACCTCCCCGCCGACCTGCTCGCCGCGCACGGCGCCGACCGCGAACTGCTGCTCTGGAGCCGCCGCACCGGCCGCGCCGACCGCCGTATCACCGCCGCGCTGCGGGCCGCCGAGGACCTCACCCGCGGCGTCTACCGCGAGGCCGCGCCCGGTATCGCCATGCTCGACCCGGTGTCACGCCCCTGCATCCGCACCGCGTTCGTGCTCTACGGAGGGATCCTCGACGCCATCGCCGAGGACGGGTACGCGGTGGTCCACCGGCGAGCGGTGGTCCCGCTGCGCAGGAGGCTGACGGTGGCCGGCGACGGTCTCGTGCGGGTGCTGCGGGCCCGGGTGGCCGCGGGCGCCGCCGCTCCGCGGCCGCCCGCGGACATGGGGGTGCCGGCCGCCGTGGTCCCCGAGGAGACCCGGTGACCGCGGGCCGCCGCGGCCGGTTCCCGCTGCGGCTGCGCCGCAACCCGGTGGCCTGGACCCACCAGCGGCCCACCTGGCGGGAAGCCCGCCCGGCCGTGATCGCCGGCGCGCTGAAACGGGCGCAGGCGCGGCCGTCCGGCAACTGGTACGTCGTCGGCGCCACCGCCGGCCTTCCCCGCGACCGGCCGCTCGCGCGGACGGTCGCGGGGCGGGAGGTGGTCGTCTGGCGCGACCGCGCGGGGCGGCTGGTGGCCGGACCCGGCAGCTGCCCCCACCTCGGGGCGCCGCTCGGTGACAGCCCGGTGCGCTGCGGCACGCTGATCTGCCACTGGCACGGCATGGCCCTGGACGGCAGCGCGGCGGCGGGCTGGGAGCCGCTGCCCGCGCACGACGACGGCGTTCTCGTCTGGGTCCGGCTGGACGACGTCGGCGGCGAGAGGCCGCTCGACGCCCCCGTGGTGCCCGCCCGGCCGGCGCTCCCCGGCGCCCTGCACGCCGTGTACACGGGGAGCGGTGTCTGCGAGCCCGAGGACGTGGTCGCCAACCGGCTCGACCCGTGGCACGGCGCCTGGTTCCACCCGTACTCCTTCGTGGACCTCACCGTCCTCGACGTGCCGGGCCCGGACCGGGCGGGCGACGACGGCGACGGTTTCGCCGTCGACGTGTCGTTCAAGGTCGCCGGGCGGCTGGTGGTGCCGGTACGGGCCGTGTTCACCGCGCCGGGGCCCCGCACCGTAGTGATGCGCATCGTCGCGGGCGAGGGCGAGGGTTCCGTCGTCGAGACCCATGCCACGCCGCTCGGCACGGACGAGGGGGGCAGGCCGCGCACCGCCGTGATCGAGGCGGTCGTGGCCGCCTCGGACCGCCGCGGCTTCGCCGTGGCCCGCGCGCTGTCGCCCGCGCTGCGTCCGCTGGTGCGCGCCGCCGCCGGGCGCCTGTGGCGCGACGACCTGGCGTACGCCGAGCGCCGCTGGCTCCTGCGTTCGACCGGCCGTTTCCCGGGCTGACCCGGCGTCACCGCCGTAGAGTCTGCGCATGGCACGGGAGAGGGAGCCGGTCTCCGAGGTGGGTCTGACGACCGGTGCCCTGGCCCGGCGGCTGGGGGTCTCGCCCACGACGCTGCGCTCCTGGGACCGCCGCTACGGGGTCGGCACGGAGGTCCGCACCGAGGGACGGCACCGCCGCTGGTCGCCGCGGGACGTGGCGGTGCTGGAGGCGATGTGCCGGCTGACGTCGGCGGGGGTGCCGCCGGCCGAGGCGGCCCGTGCCGCGCGCGCCGGCGTCGACGTGTCCGCGGCGCAGGACGGCCCGGACGGCGGCGGCCTCGACGGCGACGGCCGCTCCCACGCGGCCGGTGCGCTCCCGCTGGGCGACGTGCGCCAGGAGTGCCGCGGCCTCGCCCGGGCCGCCGTACGGCTGGACGCCCCGGCGGTGGACGACCTGCTCACCGCCGCCGTGGACCGCCATGGTGTCGTCGGCGCCTGGCACGACGTCATGATGCCGGTGCTGCACGCCGTGGGCCGCAAGTGGGAGACGTCGGGCGACCGTTACGTCGAGGTCGAGCATCTGCTGTCCTGGCATGTCTCGACCACACTGCGCCGGGCCACCCGGCGGGTGGACCAGCCCGCCCCGCCGCCGGAACAGGCCCCCGCGACCACCCCCGGTCCGGTCGTGCTGGCCTGCGTGCCCGGGGAGCAGCACACCCTGGCCCTCGAAGCCCTCACCGCGGCGCTGAGCGAACGCGGCGTGCCCACCCGGATGTTCGGCGCGGCCGTGCCGGCGGAGGCGCTGACCGCGGCGGTGCGACGGCTCGGCCCTGCGGTCGTCGTCCTGTGGGCGCAGGCCCGCAGCACGGCGAGCGCGCCCCTGGCGGCGCACGTCGCCGGCGCCCGCTGGGGCGCCCGGGGCGCACGCCGCCGTCCGCTGGTCGTGCTCGGCGGCACGGGATGGTCCGGCTCCGCCCCGTCGGGCATGCCGAGACCGAGCGGACTGAACGAGGCGCTGGAGCTGGTGTGCGGGGGGTATTAGGCGCTGCCGTCAGGTGCCGTGGCCGGGCGGGGTCAGGTGGGGTCAGGTGGGGTCAGGTGGGGTCAGGTGGGGTCAGGTGGGGTCAGGTGGGGTCAGGTGGGGTTCTCCCAGGACGACGGTTCCGCCGCGAGTGCGCGTACCGGTTCCGGCAGCGCGTTCGCCGCGATGTCCGCGACGGTGACCCCTTCGAGGATCTTGCGCACGTTCGCCCGCAGCGCGATCCACAGCGGCAGCAGCGGCTCCGCCGAGCCCTGGTACGCCAACCCGGTCGGGCGTTCGCCGCGCACCGAGACGATCGGTCCGTCGACGGTCCGGATGATGTCGGCGACCGTGATCGCCGACGCCTCGCGCGCCAGCCGGTAGCCGCCGCTCCCGCCGCGCCGGCTGTCGACGATCCCGCCGCGCCGCAGATCGCCGAGGATCCCCTCCAGGAACTTGTGCGGGATGTCCTGCGCGGCGGCGACGGCCTCCGCCTTCACCGGTTCGCCGCCCTGCCGTACGGCGAGTTCGAGCACCGCCCGTACCGCGTAGTCCGCCCGTGCCGAGATCCTCATGCGCCCATTGTGGGCCGACAGGACGGGCGGCCGAAATCCGCGGCCATCCGGCACACGGGAAAGGCGCCCGCGCGCTGCCGCACGAGGTGATCGTTCTCGGTTGAACTACGGTCGCGGGACCACATGACGCGGACACATCCGGCCGCGTAGTCTCGAACCGGTCTTCGGTCGGTGGTGAGGGGGGTGCGATGGATCTCGCTGTGCTACGGCGCCGCCGGCGCGGCTCGGCCATGCGCGCGCTGGTCGCCGAGCTCGGCACCGCCCTGCGGACCCGCCCCCGGCCCCCCGCCGGGCTGCGCGAACTGTGCCGGGCCCTGTGCGAGGCGATGAGCACGCTGCGCGGCGGACGCCCGGTCGAGCTGCGCTTCGAGCGGTTCCCCGACGAGATCGAAGTGACCGGTCTGTGGGTGGAGTTCGAGGACTTCGACCTCGTCATCGTCGAGGAGCGCGCCGAGGCGGTGCAGCAACTGGTCATCCTCGGCCACGAGTTGTGGCACATGTACGCGGGACACGGTCATCAGCACGTCGTCGGCACGGCCGCCGCGCACGCCCTCGCGGACCGTTCCGGCCGTCCGGGCACCGCCCTCGCCGTCGCCGCCCGCAACGGTTCGCGCCGGCGGGAGGAGGCCGAGGCCGACGAGTTCGGCCACCGACTCGCCGCGCTGTTCCGGCCCCTGGCCGCGGGCGACGGGGGCGGCCTGGGCCACGACGGCTCGCTCGACCCCGTCCAGCGCTCCCTCGACCCCGTACAGCGTTCCATGGGCTACCGCGGACGCCGCCGGTGATCTCTTCAGCGAGGTGCACATGACCTTCTGGCTGCCGGCCCTCGTACTGACCGCGGCCCTGGCGATCAAACTGCCCAGCATCATCAAGATGTGGCGGGACCCGCTGCTGCGGGCCGTCGGCGGTCTGCTGCTCTTCGCCTGCGCCGTGTTCGTCTTCGCCGCCCCGGGGACCATCGCGTGGACGAACCGGGTCACCGGGGTGCCCAACATCTCCGCGCCCTGGGTGTACTCCCTGCTCACCGCGCTGTGCGCGTCATGGCTGCTGCTGATCATCGCCTGGCGCAACGGCCTCACCGACCGCGCGAACCGCACCCGCCGCGCGGTCCGCCTGGTCGTCGCCGTCTACGCGGGCGTGATCGTCACCCTGTGGGTGCTCTTCTGGCTGGCCGACGCGCCCGTGGAACGCCTGCGCGACCTGGACACGTACTACGCCACCACGCCCTTCATGCGCGAGCAGATCATGCTCTACCTGACCGCGCACACCGTGGCCTGCGCGATCACGGCCCGGCTGATCTGGAACTGGATCCGCACCGACGGCCTCGACGCCTGGCTGCGCTGGGGCCTGCGGCTGCTGGGCGTCGGCTACGCGACGAACCTGTTCTTCGACGCGTCCAAGCTCACCGCCATCGTCGCCCGCTGGACCGGCCACGACCTGGACTGGCTGAGCACCGACGTCGCGCCGGTGGCCGCCTGCGTCTCCGCCACCCTGGTCGCGATCGGATTCATCGTCCCGCACGCCGGCCAGTACCTCCAGGAGCACTGGCGGGTCCGCGCCCGCCACCGGCAACTGCGCCCCCTCGCCCTGCTGATGCGTTCCGTCACCGACGGCCGCGAGCCCTTCGCCCCGCACGCCCCCGCCGAACTGCGCCTGATCCGCCGGGAGACGTTCATCCGTGACGCGCTGCTGCAGCTCTCCCGCCATCTCGACGAGGACCTGCGCGGCCGGGCGTACGAGGCGGCCCTCGACCTCGGATTCGAGCGCGGCCGGGCGCAGGCCCTCGCCGCCGGCGTGACGATCCTGGACGCCGTCGCCGCCCGGGAACGGTCCCGGGACGGCCGGAGCGCCGCGCCCTCCGTGTCGGCCTCCGTGTCGGCCTCGGAGCCGGCCTCGGAGCCGGACAACACCTACCTCCTGCGGGAGATCCACGCGGTAGCCCAGGCCCTTCGCAGTTCCGACGAGATCAAGGCGGTCCGCGCCCGCGCCGCCGCCCCGGCAGAGAGTGTGTCCGCGCATGACTGAACCGTCCCTCCCCGCCAGAACCGCCGTCGTCCTCGGCGGATCCCACGCCGGGATGCTCGCGGCGCGCGCGCTGGCGGAGTTCGCCGACCGGGTCGTCGTGGTGGAGCGGGACGTGCTGCCCGAGGGGCCCGCGCCCCGCAAGGGTCTGCCGCAGGCACGGCACGCCCACATGCTGTGGTCGGGCGGCGCGCGAGCGGTGGAGGATCTGGTGCCGGGCGTCACCGAGGCGCTGCGGGAGGCCGGGGCGCGCCGGCTGCCCGTCACCACGGACATGGTCGCCCTGTCCCGGCAGGGCTGGTTCCGCCGCTGGCCCGAGTCCCACCACGTGCTCCTGGCCGGCCGCGACCTGCTGGACGCCACGATCCGGGCGCAGGTGCTCGCGGACCCGCGGATCGAGGTCCTCCAGGGCACCGAGGGACTGGGCCTCGAAGGCACCGCGGCGGCCGTCACCGGGGTCCGCGTGCGGAGCCGGGACACCGGTGACGAGCGGGTCGTCGGGGCGGGCATGGTCGTCGACGCCACCGGGCGCGGCTCCACGGCCGCCCACTGGCTGACGGAGCTGGGGCTTCCGCCCGCCCCGCACCGCAAGGTCGACCCCGGTCTGGCCTACGCCAGCCGGCTCTACCTCGCCCCCGAGGACGCCCGCTGCGGCTTCCCGGTCGTCAACGTGCAGTCCGACCCCCGGGACGGCGGGCCGGGCCGGGCGGGCTTCCTGCTGCCCATCGAGGACGGCAGGTGGATCGTCACGCTGTCCGGCACCCGGGGCGGCGAACCCTCCTCCGACACCGGCGACTTCGAGCGGTTCGCCCGCGAGGACCTGCGGCACCCGCTGATCGGCGAGCTGCTGGAGCGGGCCGAGCCGCTGTCGGGGGTGTCGTTCACCCGCGCCACCGTCAACCGCCGCCACTACTACGAGCGGATGCCGGCCTGGCCCGAGAACTTCACCGTCCTCGGCGACGCGCTCGCCTCCTTCAACCCGGTCTACGGGCACGGCCTGGCGGCCGCCGCGCAGAGCGCGCTGACGTTGCGCGATCTGACGCGGCGCCACGGCTGGGCGGCACGAGGGCTCTCCCGCCGGATCCAGAAGGCGCTGGCACGACCGGTCGGCGCGGCCTGGGACCTGGCCATCGGACAGGACGTGTTCTACCCCGGGGCCACCCCCGACGGCCCCACCCTCCGGGACCGGCTCGTGGCCTCGTACGTCGACCGGCTCATGTACACGGCCACCGGCAACGGCCGGATCGCCCGCCGGGTGACCGACGTGACGTCGCTGGAGCGGCGCTCGGAGGTGCTGCTGACCCCCTCGGTGCTGCTGGCGGCGGCGCTGGGACCGCTCCAGCCGGCGCTGCCCGGCCCCCCGTTGACCCCCGAGGAACGAAAGGCCGCGGGGCTCGCGTAGAGCCTGGCCGGGCCGCTACGTCGAAGCGGGCGACCTGCGGACGGTCGCCCGCAACACCCGGGTGACGAGCGCGGCCCGGCGCGACGTGGGCCGGCGGCCGGCATCCACAGGATCCGAACGCCCACGGCACGGGCGGCACTTCAGCGCCGCCGGGGAGCTGTGGTTCCGTCCCCTCCGGCCGGACGCCCCGCGCGAGACGCCCCTCCTCCCCTGACCGCCCTCGCGGACGAGGGCGCCTCGCGGATCACGGCTTCGTCCGTGCGGATGACGGACGGGCCCCGCCGCCGGTCTCGGGCACCGGTGCGCCCGGCGGGGTGAAGGCGGCGAGCACCGTGGCGGTGATGTGGTCCGCCGCGTGCTCGGAGGTGAGGCGGCCGGCGCGGATCTCTTCTGCCGCGCTGTGCATGACCGCGTGCAGGACGTTGACCATCCAGGCGATCGGCAGGTCGGTCCGGAAGACCCCCTCGGCGCGGCCGCGGGCGACCAGTGCTTCGACGCGGGCGGCGGGTCCGGCGTGCAGTTCGAGGATGCGTCCGGCCGTCAGTTCCCGTTGTGCGGCCGCGAGCAGCGCCCGTGCCTCGTCGACCAGATGCCAGCCGGCCTCGACGTACCGGGCCAGGGCGAGCCGCGGGTCACCGGTCATGTCGACCGTGTCCAGGACGGCGTTGCCCCGGTCGAGCGCGCGGCTCATCGCCGCGTCGACGACCTCCGCCCGGGAGGCGAAGTGGCCGTACAGCGTCACCCGGCCCACGCCCGCGGCCCGCGCGATCTCGCTCAGGCTCGCCTCCGGGTTCCGCGTGAGGCATTCGGTCGCGGCCTGCACGATCGCCTCGATGCTGCGCAGCGCGTCCGCCCGCTTGGTGACCGTGGGGTTCTTGCTCGCCATGCGCCCATCCTACCTCTTCAACTCGTACAGCACTGTTTGGCTTATACCCCTCGGACGTATAACGTGAACAGTCCTGTATGACTTAGCGAGAGGAGGGGTGAACGTCATGAGCGACACGGGAACCAGCACCACCCATGCCCCGGATGCACCGCATCCGCTGCGCTGGACGGCCCTGGGACTGCTGGGGCTGGCCCAGCTGATGCTGATCCTCGACATCACCGTGGTGGCGATCGCCCTGCCGGACATGGGCGCCGAACTGGGCCTGGACCGAGCGGAACTGACCTGGGTGGTCAGCGGCTACGCCTTGACGTTCGGGAGCCTGATGCTGCTCGGCGGCCGGGCCGCGGACCTGTTCGGCCCTCGGCGGGTGGTCCTGGCAGGGCTCGCCGTGTTCACCGCCGCGTCCCTGTCCGCCGGGCTCGCCACCGGCGCCCCGCTGCTGCTCACGTCCCGCATCGCCCAGGGGGCGGGCGCCGCGCTGCTCTCGCCTGCCGCTCTGTCGGTGGTGGTGCGGCTGTTCGACGGCGACGAGCGCAACCGGGCGCTGGGTATCTGGTCCGCACTCGGCGGCGGGGGCGCCGCCCTCGGCGTACTGCTGGGCGGGCTGATCACGGCAGGTCCGGGCTGGGCCTGGGTGTTCTTCGTCAACGTCCCGGTCGGCCTGGCCGTCCTCGTCTCGCTCGCCCGGATCCTGCCCCGCCTGCCCCGCGCGGCCACCGGCTCCCTCGACATACCCGGCGCCGTCCTGGTCGCCGGCGCGACCGGCACGCTCATCTACGCCCTGATCCGTGCCGGCGACCACGGCTGGCTCGACCTCGTCACCGTGACCCTGCTGGCTGCTGCGGCAGCCGGCTACGCGGTCTTCGCCCTGTGGCAGCGTCGGGCGGCGGCGCCGCTGATGGACCTGCGCCTCCTCGGTCGGCGGCCGGTCGTGGCGGGCACCTTCGTCATCGCCGTGACCACGGCGCTCATGGTGGACGTCTTCTTCCTCGGCTCCTTCTACCTGCAGAACCTCCAGGGCCACGGAGCGCTGATGACCGGTGTGCTGTTCCTGCCGGTCGCGCTGCTGACCATGGCCGCCGCCGCAGCCGCCGGCCGTGTGATCGGCCGTCTGGGGGCCAGGCTGCTGGCGGTGATCTCGCTGACCGTGGCGGCCGCAGGTTTCCTCGTGCCCGTGCTGTGGTCCGCAACGGCCGCGATGGTCACCGGGGTGAGCGTGGCCGCGGCGGGACTGGGCGGCCTGTTCGTCGTCGCCTCCGCCACCGCGCTCGGCGGCGTCGCCCCGCACGAGGCCGGCATCGCGTCGGGCATCGTCAGCACCTTCCACGAGTTCGGCGCCTCCGCCGGCGCCGCGGCCGTCTCCAGCGCAGCCGCCACGAGCATCGCCTCCCGCACCGGCGCCGGAACCGCTTCCGGTTTCGACGACGCGTTCCTCGTCGCCACCGCAATGGCCGCGCTCTCCGCCTTCATCGTCCGGTGGCTGATCCCCGCCGAACAGCAATGAGCCCAGGCCCGGCACCGGGTCCCGGTCGCGACGGAACCGGCCCCCCACCCGCCCTCGACATGTTCACGGAAGGCACCCGATGAACCTCGCACAGCGCCGCCTGCTGACGGTCGGCATCAGCACGGCCGGAATCGGCGCGGCTCTCGCCGCAGCCGTTTGGATCGGCGGCTCCCAGCAGGGCCGCGACGGGCGGTCCGATCGGCAGGAAGCGGTCGCCGCACGCGGCCGGACCGTGATGCCCTTCGACCTCGAGGAGACCACCCACCACTTCACCCCGACCGACACCGGCGGCGTCCAGGACGTCGTCGCCGACCAGCCGGACGACGCCGGGCAGGTCGCCCTCGTCCGCCGCCACCTGCGGCAGGAGGCCAAAGCGTTCGGGCAGGGCGACTTCGGCGACCCCGCACGGATCCACGGCGACACCATGCCGGGACTGGCCGCACTGGAGAAGGGCTACGAGCGCGTCGACGTCCGCTACGAGGAGCGGACCGACGGAGCCACCCTGACGTACTCCACCGACGAGCCCGAGCTGGTCGACGCCCTGCACGAGTGGTTCCGAGCCCAGGTCGGCGACCACGGCGACCACGCCGAGACCGGCCACCGACCGTGAACGACCGGTACGAGTTGAGCAGCGGTGTGCCCTGCGTCGAGGTCTTCCGCCGCCTGCGCACCGACGCAGGCCTCTCCGACAAGGACCCCGAAGCGGTCGCGCTCGCCCTGCCCAACACCTGGCACGGCGTGGTCCTCCTCCACGAGGGGGTTCCCATCGGCATGGGACGGATCATCGGGGACGGCGGCACCGCCTTCCAGATCGTCGACATGTGCGTCCACCCCGCCCACCGAGGCCGCGGCCTCGGCAGGCGCATCATGGCCGCGCTCACCTCGGAACTCGAACGCCGGGCGCCCGCCACCGCATACGTCTCCCTGATCGCCGACGGCCCGGCTCGCCACCTCTACGAGAAGTTCGGCTTCGCCGACACCGCCACCCACCACTCGATCGGCATGTACCGCGTCATCGGCGGACGCCCGGTGGCCGGCCGACCACCGGCGCAGCTCCAGACGTCGCCGCCACCGTGACCGCGGCTACCACGCCGACGGCCGGGCGGCCCTGCCTGCCATTCGTCAGGCGCTCGGTTCCTCGCCGATCGCGATGCCGGCGTAGTTCGCGAGGGAACGGTTGCAGCGCGGCAGGTGCTTGGAGAGGGCCCCCAGCGCCAGCGCGGCGGCCTCGCGCTCCCGGCCGACGTCCATCAGCGCCGGCGCCAGGAACGCGGTCACGGCGTCGTCGAGGTGGTCGGAGCCGTTGTCCTGTTCCGCGGTGAGCAGTTCGACGCTGGTCCCGGCCTCGCCCAGGGCACGCAGCGTGCTCGCCATCTGGATCACGGCCCGGCGCCGTCGCTCTCCGGTCAGCCCCGCGTCCAGGGCGCGCCGGTACAGCGGAACGGCTTCCTCGCCGACACCGGTCGAGTCGTCGGCGCAGGCGCGTTCGCAGTACGCGACCGGATGACCCGCCGGAAGCTCGTCCGCGAACGCCCCGACCTCGGCGCGGAAGTCTGCCGCGTCGTAGCCGTCGATCGCGCCCCACAACGCGACGGAACGCCGCTCCCCTTCCGACGAGATCGTCATCCCCCCACCCTCACAGAAACCCCCACTCCCACCAAGGGCCCGCCGGACGCCCTAGCCCGCGAACGCCGGTTGGGGCAGGCCGGTGCCGGTGGTGGGGAGGACCAGGAGGGAGCCGGAGAGGGGGGATGGGGTCGTCAGGCCGGTGCGGGCCGTGGTGACGTACAGGTCCCTCAGGTCGGGGCCGCCGAAGGCGCAGGCCGTGGGGCGGGGGACGGGGAGCCGGAGGGTACGGTCCAGGGCGCCGGCCGGCGTGTAGCGGCGTATCGCGCCCCCGTCCCACAGGGCCACCCAGACGCAGCCGTCGGCGTCGACCGTGAGGCCGTCGGGGAATCCGGCGCCCTCCTCGATCTCCACCAGGGTGCGGCGGCGGGACACCCGGCCGTCGGCGTGGTCGAAGACGTCGATCCGGCGCGTCGGGGAGTCGACGTAGTACATGAGGCGGCCGTCGGGGCTCCAGCCGGTGCCGTTGCTCACCGTCACGTCGCCGAGGACGAGTTCCACCGTGCCGTCAGGTGTGACGCGGCTCAGCGTGCCGCCGCCCGGCGCCTCGTCGTAGCGCATGGTGCCCGCCCACAGCGAGCCGTCGGGTGCCACGGCGGCGTCGTTGGCGCGCCGGCCGGGGACCGGGTCGTGGTGCAGCGGGCGGAGGGTGCCGTCCGGGTCCAGCAGGGCCACCCCGTCCCGGAGGTTGAGGACCAGGCCGCCGCCGGCGCGGGGCTTGGCCGCGCCGATGTGCTGGTGGACGGTGCGGGTGGTGCGGTGGCCGGTGGCGGGGTCGTAGGTGTGCAGCCGGCCGCCCAGAATGTCGATCCAGATCAGCCGGCCGTCCCGCGCGTCCCACGTCGGGCCCTCGCCGAGCGCCGCCTCGGCTCGTACGGCCACCTCGTAGGCCGTCATACCGTGCTCCGGTGGCCCAGCCGCTCCGACAGCTCGGCCGCGCCCTTCACGGCGAGCTGCTCCAGCTCGGCGAGGCGCGCGTCGCTCCAGCGGATCATCGGCACCGAGATGGACAGGGCGGCCACCACCTGACCGGTACGGTCCCGGACCGGCGCGGCGACGCAGGAGACGTCCGGGTTGGACTCCCGGCTCTCCACTGCGATGCCCCGCTGCCGGATCCCGGCGAGGGCCTCGCGCAGGGCCGCCGGGTCGGTGATGCTGTTCCCCGTCATCGCGGTCAGCTCGGCGCCGTCGGGGACCCGGGCCGCGAGCTCCGGCCCGGGCAGGGAGGCGAGCAGCATCTTGCCGACGGAGGTGCAGTGGGCGGGGAGACGACGGCCGGCCGCGGAGACCATCCGCACGGCGTGCGTGGAGTCGACCTTGGCGATGTAGATGACGTCCGTGCCCTCCAGGATCGCCACGTGCACCGTCTCGTCGCAGGTCTCGGCCACGGACCGGGCGACCTGCTGGCCCTCGGCGGCGAGGTCGAGCTGCTCGGCGTAGCGGCTGCCGAGCTGGTACGGCCGGACGCCGAGCCGGTAGCGGCCGGGCTGGCCGGGGACCTGGACGATGTACGACCGGGCGGCGAGCGTGGTGACCAGTTCGTGCACGGTGGTGCGCGGCAGCTGGAGCCTGCGCACGATGTCGGGGGCGGAGAGCGTGCCGTCCCCGTCGAGGAAGAGCTCCAGGATGTCGAGAGCCCGGGTCACGGCAGGTACGAGGCGTCCCACGGCCGGCCCCCTCCTTGCGTTCTGAGACTTGCGTCTGCGGCTTACGGCGTCCGCCACGTTCGAGATTTCAACACGCGGTCGGAATGGCGAACACAGGCTACTCATGGAGTGTTTGCCGGGGCAATGGTCTTGCCGCGGCCCATGGTCGCGCTGGGCCCCATGGTCCTGCCGGGGCCGGGTCGCGCGGGAACGACCCGGCCCGCGAGCGCGGCTACCGCGGCCGGGTCGTCGGGCGCCGCGACCTGGCCCGTCCGCCGCCCGGTGCCGCCTGACGCGACGGCGCGCCGCTCTGCCCGATCTCCCCGCGCAACCGCTGGGCACGCAGCACCAGTTCCAGTTCGAAGCGCCGGTCGGGGTCGTCGACCTCGTCGCCCCACAGCTCCCGGATCTGCCGCAACCGGTACCGGACGGTCTGCGGATGCACGCCGAGCCGCTCCGCCACCTCGGGCGCCCCGCCCCGCGTCTCCAGCCAGGCCAGCAGGGTCTCCGCCAGCCGGCGCGCGTGCGCGGGCCCGCAGTGCGCGAGCGGGGCGAGGCAGCGCAGCGCCAGGTCGTCGAGGAGTTCCTCGGGCTGGAGCAGGACCAGCGCCTCGGTGTGCTCGGTGCAGAACAGCACCTCCCCGGCGGGCAGCAGCCGCCGTTCCATCAGGCGCACGGCGGCCTCGGCCCAGCGCAGCGACTTCGCGGCGTCGGTCAGCGGCACCGGCGGACCGATGGCCCCCGCCCAGCCGGTGAGCGCGCGCTGCAGCAGCTCCTGGCGCCCGGCGGCGTCCGGTTCGGGCACGACCATGCGGGGCTGCTCACCCTCCAGGTCGAGCAGCACGCCCTGCCCGACGGCGGGCGCGACCGCCTCCCGCGCCGGGCGCAGCAGCACCCCGACGGCGACCTTGTCCGGCAGGTGCCAGCCGATCCGCGCGGCGCGCTCGGCGAGGGCGTCGGCCGCGTCGGCGCGGTGGCGTTCGGCGAGCAGCAGTTCCATCAGGCGGCGTTGCAGGCGCAGCCGCTCCCCGGCCTGGCGGGCGGCGGCCTCGGCGTAACCGCGCACGGACTGCTCGACCAGGCCGTCGAGGTACTCGTAGCCGGCGTCGACCAGTTCGTACATGGCGGGCGGCGGGATCTGCACGCGCTGGCCGATGTCGGCGAAGCGGCGCCAGGCCAGCCGTACCCCCATCCGGTAGATCGCCTGGAGCGAGTCCAGGGTGCGGCCGTTGAGCCCCTCGCCGCGGCCGAAGTCCTGGAAGACGCCGGGCGGCACGGTGGGGCGGCCGGTCGAGTAGTCGGCGTGCTCCAGGTGCTGCACGAACACCTCGATGGCCCGCCGGATGCCGACCAGTGCCATCGGCTCACCGCTCTCGTCCAGCACGAGCGGCAGGTGGGGGTGCTCGCGGCGGATCTCGCGCAGGATCTCCTCGGCCAGTTCGGGCGCCTCCGCCTTGGCGATCGCCGCGAACCGGCGCACCTGGAGCCGGGGCACCTCGTGCCACGCGGAACGGGACGCCCCGGTGGCGGCGGGCGGGGTGACGGTTGCCGGGTGGGCACTCACCGTCAACCCCCCTGGCCGGCGCGTCCGTAGGTGACCAACGGGCTGTTGGGCTGCTCGGGAGTGGCCTCGAGCAGGGCGACGACGCCGAGCGCGGTGCCCACGGCGAGGGCCGCCGCGACCACGACGGTCACGGTGGCGGCGATCAGTCTGGACATACGGGGTCAGCCTCTCTGCTCCGGAGGTCGTCCCACCCCGGTGCCCGCCCCTGCCCGTCGGCCCAGTGTCGGCGCGGCCCGGGAAGCCGTCAAGGCCCGGAGTCGGACCGACGCTCACGTTGTGACGTGACGTCAGGTACAACAAGCCCCGAAATTGTCATGCGCGTGAGTAGCCGTGACGAACGCCTCGGCGAAAACTGTCCACCCCACCCCGCACACATCCCGTCCACAGGCCCCGCCCAGGACAGGCACGGAAACCCCGACCGCCCCACCGGCAACCCTCCTTCCCACCGGCAACCCTCCCCACCCCACCGGCAACTCCCCCACATCGAGTACCGCACCCCGAGACGAGTTGGAGCACCCATGCCCCAGCACGTACCGCCGCTGCGCACCGCTCTCCCCCGGCCGCAGCAGCACCCCCCGGCGCTCCCCCCGCCCCCGCGCCGCATCGTCTTCCTCGCGCACCGTGACCTCGGCAACCCGGCCGCGGGCGGCTCCGAACTGCTCGTCGACCGGCTGGCCGAGGGCCTGACCCGCCACGGCCACCAGGTCACGCTCCTGTGCGGCGGCCCGGCGGCCTTCCGCGACTACCGGGTCGTCTCGGCGGGCGGCCCCTACGGCCACTATCTGCGCGCCCGCTCCGCCTTCGCGCGCCAGGTCGGCGACTGCGACCTGCTGGTCGAGGTGTGCAACGGCATGCCCTACCTCGCCCCGCTGTGGCACCGTGGCCCCACCCTGCGCCTGGTCAACCACGTCCACTCCGACCTGTGGCGGATGCGCTTCGGCGGCCCGCTGGCGCCCGCCGCGCGCGTCGGCCGGCGGCTCGAACACTGGGCGCTGACCGGCGCGCGCTCCCGCGGCCTGGTGGTCGCCGTCTCCCCCTCCACCGCCCACGCCCTGCGCGCGATCGGCGTGCCCCGCGAGCGCATCCGGGTCGTCCACAACGGCGTCGAGGAGCCCGGCCCGCGCGTCCCGCGCTCCTCCGAGCCGCTGTTCGTGGCGGTCGGCCGGCTCGTCGAGTACAAGCGCGTCGATCTGCTGCTGCGGCTGTGGGAGCGGGTCCGCCCCGTCACCGGCGGACGTCTGGTGATCGTGGGCGACGGCCCCGAGCGGGAGCGGCTCACCGCGCTGGCCGGACCGGGCGTCGAGTTCGCGGGCCGGGTCGGCGAGGCCGAGAAGCACCGCCTGCTGTGCGCGGCCTGGCTGCTGCTGCACCCCTCGGCGGTGGAGGGCTGGGGCCTGGTGGTGACGGAGGCCGCCGCCCGCGGGACCCCGGCGATCGGCTTCTGCGTGCCGGGGCTGCGCGACTCCGTCGTCGACGGCGAGACCGGCGTGCTGGCCACCGGCGAGTCCTCCTTCGCGGCGGCCTGGTGCACGCTGGCCCTGTCGGGACACCGCCGCGAGCTCATGGGCAAGGCGGCCCTCGAACACGCCGCCCGGTACCGGTGGGACCGTACGGTGCGGCAGTTCCGGGCGGTCGCCGCGGAAGCGGTGCGGGGCTGGACGCCATGACGGCGCCTCGCCGTACGCCCGCGGCCGACCGGCGACTGCGGGTCGGCCCCGGTCGATCGCGCAGTTCCCCGCGCCCCTCCACGGTGTCACCTCACCGGGGTTTCAAGGATCCGTCGTTCCGGCGTTCCCTCGCCCTCTTCCGCGCGTTCCTGCACGAGCGGGACGACCCCGACGCCTGCTACGCGCTGCTCGCCCGGGACGCCGCCGACCAGGTCGAGGCGTACGACGGTCCCGTCGCCGGGCGGGTCGTCGTCGACGTCGGCGGCGGCAGCGGGCACTTCACCGCGGAGTTCCGGCGGCGCGGCGCGCACGCCTACCTCTTCGAGCCCGACGCGCGCGAACTGGGCGGGCAGCCGCCCGACGGCACGGTGCTCGCCGACGGCTATCTGCTGCCGCTGCCCGACGGGGCCGCCGACGTCACGTTCTCCTCCAACGTCCTGGAGCACGTGGCCGATCCGCAGACCTTCCTCAGCGAGCTGGCACGCGTGACCCGGCCCGGGGGCCTGATCTACGTGTCGTTCACCAACTGGCTGTCCCCGTGGGGCGGCCACGAGTGGGCGCCCTGGCACTACCTCGGCGCCGAACGGGCCCGCGCCCGCTACCGCCGCCGTACCGGCAGGCCCGCCAAGCACACCCTCGGCGAGAACCTCTTCGCCGTGCACATCGGCCCCACCCTGCGGCAGGTGCGCGCCCGCGGCGACGTCACGCTCGTCACGGCGCGCTCCCGCTACTGGCCGTTCCTCCCGGGGGCCGTCGTCAAGGCGCCCGGCATCCGCGAGGTGGCCACCTGGAACCTTCTCCTCATCCTCCGGCGGTGTCCCCCATGACGACCACGGTCCAGGCTCCTCCCCCGGCAGCCGTCCCCACCACCGCGACCGCCGCGGGCCCCCCGGAGGGCCCGCGGTCGCGGCGCTGGCTGCTGGGGTTCTGGGCCGTGGTCCTCGTGCTGTTCCTGGCGGTGCGGCCGGGCCGGCAGACCTTCGACACCAAGCTCGGGGTCACCGTCGACCCGGGCCGGTTCCTCGCCGACCTCGGCCAGTTGTGGCACGACCGGGCCGGCTTCGGCGGCATCCAGGACCAGTACGCCGGCTATCTGTGGCCGATGCTCCCCTTCCACTGGCTGTGCCGCGCGGTCGACCTGCCCGTGTGGCTGGCGGAGCGCCTGTGGATGTCGCTGGTCGTGTCCGTCGCGTTCTGGGGCGCGCTGCGGCTGGCCGAGCGACTGCGCGTCGGCAACGCGGCCTCCCGGCTGCCGGCCGCGGTGGCGTACGCGCTGTGGCCGCTGTTCACGATCGTGGTCGGCTCGACGTCGGCCGCCGCGCTGCCCGGCGCGTTCCTGCCGTGGGTACTGCTGCCGCTGACCGACGAGCGGTACAGCGCCCGCGTGGCAGCGCTGCGGTCGGCGCTGATCATCCCGTTCATGGGCGGGGTGAACGCGGCCTCGACGCTGGCGGCCCTGCTCCCGGTGGGCCTGTATCTGCTCTCCCGCCCGGCCGGGCCCCGGCAGCGCAAGCTGATCGCCTGGTGGGTGCCGGGCGTGCTCGTGGCGACCGCCTGGTGGTGGATCCCGCTGCTGCTGCTCGGCGCCTACGGCGAGAACTTCCTCCCCTACATCGAGAGCGCGCGGACGACGACCGACACCATGGCGGCCACCGAGGCGCTGCGCGGCGCCGGGAACTGGGTGGCGTACCTGCACTTCGGCGAGGCGTGGCTGCCGGCCGGCTGGACCGTGGTGTCCTCGGCGCTCGTGGTGGTCTGCTCGGCGCTCGCCGCCGGGCTGGGACTGGCCGGGCTGGCCCGGCGGGACATGCCGGAGCGGCGGTGGCTGGTGCTGACCGTGCTGGTGACCGGCCTGGTCCTGCTCGCCGGGTACGGCGGCGCGTTCGGGGCGCCCTTCCACGAGACCGTGCAGACCTGGCTGGACGGCCCGCTGGCGCCGTTCAGGAACATCTACAAGTTCCAGACGGGCCTGGCCCTCGCCCTGGTCCTCGGGCTCGCCCACCTGGGGGCGGTGGCCGCCGAGCCGCGCGGCGCCCGGCCGGTGCGGGGCCGCCGGTTCGCCCCGCTGGCCGCGGCGGTGCTGGTACTGCCGGGGCTCGCCCTGCCGTACGTCAACGGCTCGCTCCTCAACGCGGGCTCCTTCCAGGAGATCCCCACGTACTGGAAGGCCACCGCCGACTGGCTGGAGAAGTACTCCCCCGACTCCCGCGCCCTGGTCGTGCCGGCCACCGCGCACGGCATCCACACCTGGGGCTCCACCGTCGACCAGCCCCTCGACGTCCTCGCCGAGTCCCGCTGGGCCCAGCGGGACCACGTCCCCTTCGGCACCCCCGGCAACCGGCGCGCCATGGACGCGGTGGAGCAGGCCCTGCTGACCGGCGCCGAAGTGCCGGGCCTGGCCGACTTCCTGAGCCGCGCGGGCATCCACTACGTCGTCGTACGCAACGACCTCGACCCCGACCAGATCGGCGCCGTCCCGACCACGACCGTCAAGCGCGCGCTGGAGCAGTCCGGGTACGAGCGGGTCACCGGGCTCGGCCCGGTCATGACCGGTGGCCGGATCGCGGACGACACCCCGCTCCAGGTCGAGGGCCTCTACCCGCGGCAGCGGGCGGTGGAGGTCTACCGGCCGGGCGGCGAGGGCGTCACCCGGCCCGGACAGGCCGCGCTCCACCCGATCGCGGACACGGCCGTCGTCTCCGGCGGCCCCGAGTCGCTGCTGCCGCTCGCCTCGGCGCTGCGCGGCCGGGCGACCGTGCTGTCCGGCGACCACCACCCCGGGCTCGGCCGGCCGCAGCTCCAGGTGACCGGCGACGGACTGCGGCGCGCCGACACGCGGTTCGGTCTCGTCCACGCCAACACCTCGTACCCGTACACCCGGGACGAGCGCAACGCGCCGGACGCCGAGCAGGACGCCGGTGAGCCGCCGCACCAGATCCTGCCGGTGACCGGTGTGCGCCATCAGACGGTGGCGGAGCTGCGCGGGGCGCGGTCCGTGACGGCGTCCTCGTACGGCGGCTGGTTCTTCCATCTGCCGCAGTTCGACCCCGTGAACGCCTTCGACGGCGATCCCGCCACCGCGTGGACGGAGGGGTCGGCCGGGTCGCCGAACGGGCAGTGGCTGCGGATCGGGTTCGCCGGCCCGGGCGACGGCGACGGTGCGTACGACATGCCGTCGTCGTTCGAGGTGACGCCGCTGCCGCAGGAGAGCGTGCGGGCGGCCGCAACCCGGGTGCGGGTGGAGACCGAACGCGGCGCGGTGACCAGCTTCCTCCAGCCGAACGGCATGCCGCAGCGGGTGCGGGCACCGGCGGGCGAGACCGGCTGGATGAAGCTGACGATCGTCGAATCGGTGGCGCGCAGGACCGGGCTGACCGGGGCGGGCTTCGCCGAGATCCGGCTGCCGGACGTGCAGGTGACGCGCCTGCTGCGGCTGCCGTCGGACGTCACGGAGGCGGCCTCCGAGATCGTCTCCCTGCACCGCGCGGCCGACCCCACCGGCCTGTCCCCCACCGGTACCGAGACGGGTCTGCACCGCCGCTTCGAGACGACCGCCGCCGGCACGTACGAGGTGACGGCGAGCGCGGTGGCGGTGCCCGGTGAGGAACTGGACCGGCTGCTCTACGAGATCGCGCCCGACCAGCGGCAGCGCATCACCGCGACCGCCGACTCCACGGCCCGGCTCGGCGCGGGCCTCGGCGCGCGCAACCTCACCGACGGCGATCTGACGACGGCGTGGATCGCGGGCGACCGGCCCACGGTCCGGCTGCGCTGGGAGGGCAGGCAGCCGGTGAGCGAGCTGGTGCTGGCCGCGGCCGGCGGGCTGTCCAGCCGGCCCACCCAGGTGCGCGTCAGTTCCCCCGACGGTGCGGCGAGCGCCGGCGTGGACGAGAACGGCTGGGTGCGCTTCCCGGCGATCACGACCGACCGCCTGGAGATCACGGTCACCGCGACGGCGCCGCTCACGCTCCACCACCCCGTCGTCGACGAGGACCTGCAACTGCCGGTGGGTCTGACCGAGGCCTATCTCCCCGCCCTCGACAGCTACCGCACCCCGCAGCCCCGCCCCGAGAGGGAGTTCTCCCTGCCGTGCGGCCGGGGCCCGCTGCTGGCGGTCGACGGCGAGCTGTACCGGACCGGCGTCACGGGCACGGTGCGCGACCTGACGGAACGCCGGCCGGTGGCGGTGACCCTCTGCCCGCAGGGCGGCCTGGAACTGTCGCAGGGCGCGCACCGCGTCGAGGCGGGCGACGCCGGCCCGCTGGTCCTGACGGACGTGCGGCTGACGCGCGGCACCGTGACCGACCCGGTGTCGCAGGACCGTGACCTGCGGATACGGGACTGGCTCGGCGACCGCCGCGAGGTGAGCGCCGGCAGCGGCGCCGCCTCGTACCTGACGACGTACGAGAACCACAACGACGGCTGGCGGGCCACGCTGAACGGCGCGGAGCTCACGCCGGTCCGGCTGGACGGCTGGCAGCAGGGCTGGCGCGTCCCGGCCGGGCCGGGCGGCACGATCAAGCTGTCGTACGAGCCGGCCACCACGTACGAGGCGGGGCTCCTCGGCAGCGGGGCCGGACTGGCCGTGCTCGCGGGCCTGGTGGTGTGGCGGCGCCGCGCGCCCAACCCCGACGTCCCGCAGCCGGCGCCCCCGGCGCCCGGGCCGTGGCTGGGCGCGGTGGCGCTGACGCTGGTGGGCGTGGTGATCGCCGGGTGGTTCGCGCTGCTGGTGCCGGCGCTCGCGGTGCTGGCGTACCGGCGGCGCGCGCTGCTGGTGCCGATCGCGTTCGGGGCGCTCGCGGCGGCGGGTGCGGTGGCGGCGACCGGTGCGGGCGAGCCGCCCGGGCAGGGTGCGGGCGCCTTCTCCCCCGTGGCCCAACTGTTCGCGCTGATCGGCCTGTTCGCCGCACTGGTGGGCGTGCGGGAGCGGGCCGGCGACCCGGGCACGACGGCGGTGCTGCCACCGGTGCCCGCGGAGCCGGGTACCACCGCGGCGCCGCCCCCCGTACGGCCTCCGGGGCCGGCCACGGCGGCGGGCCCGCCGACGGCCCCGGAGACCGCTGCGACACGACCGCTGCCCCGGCGCCGAAGGCCCGCGCAGGACCCGTTCCCGCGCGCCGAGGCCGGGCCGCCCCTGACGGCACGCGGTCCCGGCAGCCCGGAACCCCAGGGGGGAGACGACAGCCGATGACCGCACTGGACGACGTGACACCCCGCCCGGCGGGCCGCATTCCGTTCCCGGTCGTGGACGAGGTGGCCCGGCACTGCCAGCAGGACGCGGAACCGGAGACGGTGCACATCGAGGTCCGCCTGCCCGGCCCGCTGGACCCGGCGCGCCTGCGCAGGGCCTTGGCCGCGGCCCTGCACCGGCACCCGCGCGTCCTGATGCGCGAGGCCCCGGGCCCGTGGTGGCGCCGTCGCTACGAGTGGGAGCTGACGGCGGACCCGGACGTGGAGGTGGTCCGGTTCGCGCGACCGGGGCGTGAGGCGCTGCGGGAGGCGCGGACGCGGGCGCTGGCCGAGGCGCCGCCGCTCTCGCTGTCCCCGCCGATCCGCCTGGAGGTCGTCCCGGGCCTGCCGGGCGAGGAAACGGCCCTCGTCCTCACCGTCAACCACACCGCCCTCGACGGACCGGCCTGCCTGCGCGTCCTGGCCACCGCCGCGGAGCTGTACGGCGGCAAAGACAACTCCCCCGCGGCCCCGCCCGTGCGCACGGCCACCGACGCACCGCCCGCCGAGCCCGCCCCCTCCCCGTGGTCCCCGCCGGCCCGCGTCGCCCCCGGCACGCCGGGCCCCTCCCCCGGCAACGGCGTGCTCGTCACCGAACTGCCGCTGCCGCACCGCCCCAAGGGCTCCCCCTACACGGTCAACGACCAGCTGATGGTCGCCACCGCCCTGACCGTGGCCCACTGGAACCGCGAGCACGGCGCCCGCCCCCGCCCGCTGCGCATCACCATGCCGGTCGACGACCGCCCCCGCGACACCACCATGCCCATCGGCAACGGCACCCGCCTGGTCGACGTCCCCTTCACCCCCGACGAGCTGGGCCGGGCCACGACCGACATGCCCGCCCTGCTCCACGGCACGGCCGGCCGCACCCGTGCCCTGAAGTCCATGCCCCGCCCCCCGCTGGGCCGCGGTGCCGCCCTCCTGGCGGCACCCGTGCTCCCCGTGCCGTGGCGCGCCGGAGTCGCCCGCACGCTGCGCAGGGCCGCCGCCCCCTGGACGTCGACCACGCTGCTGAGCAACATCGGCCGCATCCCGTACCCGCTGGACTTCGGCGACGAGGCCGGCCGCGCGCACGCGGTCTGGTTCTCGGCGCCGGCCCGCATGCCCCGGGGCCTGACGTTCACCACGGCCTCCACCGCGGGCCGCCTCCATCTGTCGCTGCGCTGGTCGCACGCCCTGCTCGGGCCCGGCGACGGCGCCCGTCTGCGGGACCTGTTCGCGCACCACCTGCACGCGACGGAGGCGCCCCGATGACGGCCACCGCACCGCCGGGAGGCCTGCGCGACTTCTACGAGAACCCCGCCGTCCCGGTGGCCTCCGGCGCCCCCCGCAGCCTCCGCCAGGCCCGCATGCTCGCCGCCGCCCTGCGCGGGAGCACCACGGCGGGCCTCGTGCTCGACATCGGCTGCGGCGACGGCACCGCCGCCGCGACCGCCGCCCCCCTGCTCACCGGCCACCGCGTCGTCGGCGTGGACTGGTCCCAGGACGCCCTGCGGCGGGCCCGGCCGCGGCTGGCGTACGCCGTGCGCGGCGAACTCACCGGCGGCGGGCTGCCCCTGCGCACCGGGGCCGCCGACGCCGTCCTGTTCAGCGAGGTGATCGAGCACCTCGTCGACCCGGACGCCGCCCTCGACGAACTGCGCCGGGTCCTGCGCCCCGGCGGCCACCTGATGCTCTCCACGCCCAACCTCGCCGCCTGGTACAACCGCGCCCTGCTGCTCGCCGGCGTGCAGCCCGTCTTCTCCGAGGTGAGCCTGCGCGCGATCCACGGCCGGCCGGGCCGGGAGGTGGTGGGACATCTGCGGCTGTACACCGCCCGCGCGCTGCGGGAGTTCGTCGCCGCCGCAGGCTTCGAGGTCGTACGGCTCGAAGGGGCCCCCTTCCACGGCGTACCGCGCCCGTTGCGGGCGCTGGACCGGCTCGCCTGTGCCCGGCCGGGCCTGGCCTCGATCCTGCTGCTGCACGCGCGAAGGTCGTAGGCCGTGTGGTGGGGAGTGGCCGCGGCCCTGCTGGCGAACGTCCTGTACAGCGGCGGGTTCGTCCTGGAGAAGCGGGCGCTGGCCGCGCTGCCCGAGGTCACCGTGCGCCGTCCGGGCCGGCTGCTGCGCCTGGTGCTCGGCAGCCCGCTGTGGATCGGCGGTTCCCTCGCCCTCGGCGCCGGATTCGCCGCCCAGCTCGTCGTCTACCGCACCCTGCCGATCGCCGCCGCGCAGGGCATCTTCGTCTCCGGCCTGGTCCTGCTCGTCCTGCTCTCGGCCCGGCTGCTGGGCGAGGAGACGACCGGGCGCGAGCGGTACGCGCTCGCCGCGATCCTCGCCGCGCTGCTGATGGTCGTGCTCTCCCTGGACGAGTCCGCGGACACCGTCAGCCGCGCGGCGCCCTACCCGCTCGTCTGGCTGCTGTGCGTGCCCTCGCTCGGGTGCGGCGTGTGGCTGTACCGCGCCGCCGAGCGCCGGGCGCTGCGCCGGCACCGGATGCCGACGGCGGGCGTCGAGTACGGGGTGGCGGTGGGCCTGCTCTACGGGGTCAGCTCGCTCGCCATCAAGGGCGTCTCCGGCTACTGGGCGGGCAGCGACGTCGGCGGCGCGCTGCTCGCCGTGCTGCGCTCGCCGTATCCGTATCTGCTCGTGTTCACCGGCGCGTTCGGCCTGGTCATGTCGCAGGCGGCACTGCAATGCTGCCGGGCCTCGCTGATCGTGCCGGTGTGCACGACGGTGACCAGCCTGTACACGGCGGTGCTCGGCACGCTCTCGTTCGGCGAGGCGCTGCCGGACCACCCGCTGCGGCTCGGACTGCGGCTGGCGGGCACGGCCCTCGCGGTCGCCGTGCTGCTGGCCATGCCCAAGCACGACGAGGCGCCCCGAGCCCCCGTCCCCGCGAAGGAGTTGACCCCGCCATGAGCCCCTCCACCGGCCCCGACGAGCAGTTGCTGAAGATCCTCGCGTGCCCCCTCGACAAGGGGCCGCTGCACCTGTTGCCGCCGGACGGGTCGGTGCCGCCGGCCCAGGCGCTCTACAACCCGCGCCTGCGCCGCCGCTATCCGATCGTCGACGGCATCCCGCAACTGCTGCCGTCCTCCGGCGAACAGGTCTCCGACCACGAGCACGAACAGCTCCTCAAGCGCATGGCCCCCTGACCGAAGGCCCCGGGACCGCTCGGCGCCCAGGCCCCCTCGACCCGGAACGGATGGCTCCATGACCACGCTCGCCGCCCGCCTCGCCCCCTTCCTGCCGGCCCGCCTCGTCGCGGCGACCGCCCGCGCGGTCTACCCGCGCTTCGAACCGGAGCTGGCCAGGATCGCCGAACTGTGCCCGCCCGGCTGCGGCACGGCGGTGGACATCGGCGGCTGGTACGGCCCCTGGACCCACCGCCTGTCCGGACTCGCCCGCCGGGTGGTGACGGTCGAACCGGTCCCGCACCTGGCCCGCCTGCTCACGGCGACCGCCCCGCGCAACGTCCGGGTGATCCAGGCCGCCGCCTCGGACGGCCCGGGCTCGGCCCGGCTGTGGCTGCCGGCCGACGACACGGGGAACCGGGGTGTCTCGTCCCTCGTCCGGCGGGACATCCACGCCCACGCCGTGGACGTCCGGTGCGTGGCGCTGGACGACCTGGAGTTGCGGGACGTCGGCTTCGTGAAGATCGACGTGGACGGCAGCGAACTGGCGGTCCTGCGCGGCGGGAGGGCCCTGCTGACCCGCGACCGCCCGGCCCTGTTCGTCGAACTGGAGTCCCGCATCCAGCCGATCTCGCCCGTCCTGACGTATTTGAAAGCACTCGGATATGACGGCTGGGTGCTCCCCGAGGACCGGTGGATCCCGCTCGCCGACTTCCCCCTGGAGGAACACCAGGCAGCCACCTCGCACGTCGCCGCGCACGGCCTGGTTCGGCGCGTGCTCCCATTACACGACCGGATCAGATACGTCAACTCCGTACTGTTCCTTCCGGACGGACGGCGCCCGGGAAGGGGCCGAATGGGCGACGATGGTCCGCATGCCGTCCTCCGCAGAGAACCCCACTAGCTCCTTCACCCCCGTCGACTTCCAAGTGGTCCTGCTGCGCCGCATGGCCGACCACAACCCCGACCTCGTCGAGGACGCCCGCCGAGAGCTGGGCGTCTCCGTCAACCGCATGCAGGACGCGAACCGGCGCTGGCAGATGCTGCTGCGCTCACCGCGCGTCCGCGCCGCCCAGAGCAGGCACCGGTCGATCCTCGGCGCCCCGGAGTGGACGATCTCCCGCCGCATCGGCGACCTGGACTGCGAGGCCTGGCAGTGGCCGGTCCCGCTCTGGCCCGACCTGCGCTTCGAGGTGCTGCTCGCCCCGGGGGGCGCGGTCTGGAACGAATGGCTGGTCCGCGCCCCCGACGCCAAACCCGCCGAGCTGCACACGGTCGAGGACCTCTATCCCTGGTCCTGCACGGTCGACGACGCGGCCCGCGCCTTCGCGCCCGCCCGCCCGCTGGAGGGCACGGCGCCCACCCGCTGGGGCCTCGCCTTCAGCGCCGACGACACCGACGGCCGGCGCCACGAGGTCACGGCGGAGTTCACCTGGGGCCTGCTCCAGCGCACGATGATCGGCGGCCGCCGGGTCCTGTGAACGCGGTCCCGGGGCGGGCCGGCGGTCCCACCGGCACGCCCGCCCCGTCACCGCCCGGCCGCCGCCAGCACCGCCTCGACGACCCGCGGCACGGAAGCGCCGTGCAGCGACAGGAACAGGTTCGGCTCCACCAGCTCCAGCTCCATCACGCGTGGCTCCCCGCCCTCGCCGTCGACCAGGTCGACACGGGCGTAGAGCAGCTCGGGCGCACCGGGCACGGCACCCAGCGCCCGCTCGGCGACGGCCAGTTCGTCCGGCGTCGGCTCCCAGACCTCCAGCCCCGGATGGGCGACCTTGCGCGCGTCGTACGCCGTGCCCCGGGCCAGCACGGCACCCTTGCGGCTGGCGTGCAGCAGACGCCCGCCGAAGAACTGCAGCGCCCGTTCCCCGCTGACGTCGATGCCCGCGACGTAGGGCTGCACCATCGCGGTGAAGCCCTCGGCGTGCAGGCGGTCGAGATGCCGTACGGCACTCCCGTGCTGGTCGGGCGTGTACCGGGCCGCGAACCGCGCCCCCGCCCCCGAGGTCGGCTTGACGACGAACTCCCGGTCGTGCGGCAGCTCGGCCGCCTCCCCCGGCGCGACGTACCGGGTCGGCACCACCGGCACGCCGGCCGCCGCCAGCTCCCCGAGATACCGCTTGTCCGTGTTCCACCGCACCACGTCGGCCGGATTGGCCAGCCGCGTGGCCTTGCCGCAGGCCGCCACCCACTCCAGGAACTCCGCGGACCGCCAGCTGTAGTCCCAGGTCGACCGGATCAGCACGAGATCGAACCCGCCCCAGTCGACGTCGTCCCGGTCCCACTCCACGGCGACCGCGTCGGCCCCCGCCTCCCCCAACGCCGCCACCAGCCCCGGCAGATCCGGGTCAGCACTGACCTCGGGACCCGGGCGGCAGGTGGCCAGGGCTATCCGTGCCACGGCGCCCTCCCTCCTCGTACGGACGTGGCCGGCACACGCGTTCGCGCGGCCGGTCGCCCGCAGGCTAACAACCGGGACGGTCAGTGGTCCTCGGCCGGGTCCCAGGACAGCAGGCGGACCTTCGCGACCGTGCGGACGTGGCGGCGCATCGCGGCCGCCGCCTGGCGGGGCCGCCGCGCCTCGACGGCGTCCAGGATCGCCTGGTGCTGGGCCAGGGAACGGGCGGGACGGTGCGGCTGGCGCAGGGACTCGGTGCGGCTCTCCGCGATCTGGTCGGCGATGGAACGCATGAACTCCGCGAGGAGGGCGCTGTGCGCGGCCTCGGTGACCGCCGCGTGGAAGAGACGGTCGCCCTCCACGCCGTGCCCGCCCCGCTCGATCTCCTGGGCCATGTGCTCCAGCGCCGCGCGCATCGCCGTCAGGTCGTCCTCCTCGCGCCGCTCGGCGGCGAGTTCGGCGAGCTTGGTCTCCAGCGCCTCGCGGGCCTCCAGCACGTCGGGCAGGCGCCGGCGCCGGTCCACCATCCGCTCGACCGGTTCCACTTCGAGGGTGTCGCGCACCAGGTACGTACCGCCGCCGTGCCGGGCCTCCACCAGGCCCTGCACCTCCAGCACCACGATCGCCTGCTTCACCGAGGCCCGGCTCACCCCGAGCCGGGCGGCCAGGTCCCGTTCGGGCGGCAGCCGGTCGCCGGCGCGCAGGCCGCCCTCGGTGACGTAGTCGCGCAGCCGGTCCAGCACCTGCTCGTAGAGGCGCTGCTGCTTCGCCATCGGGCGCAGGGCGTCGGTCACGGCGGGAGCGTAGCACCGGGCCGACAAGTGGTTAAGTGGCTCAGCCAATTCCCGCGCGACCCCTTGACGCGCCCCGCTGCCGCCACCACGCTGGCCAGCCAGCCGCTCGATCCCCCCATTGGCTCAGCCACTCGTCCACTCCGGGGCCCAACGACGGGAGCCCGTATGTCCCCAGAACTGATCTCCATCCTCGTCCTCGTGGTGGTGTTCGTCATCGCCACCACCCGCTCGATCAACATGGGCGCCCTGTCCTTCGCCGCCGCATTCGGGGTCGGCACCCTGGTCGCCGACCTCGACGCGGACGGCATCTTCGCCGGCTTCCCCGGCGATCTGTTCGTCGTCCTGGTCGGCGTCACGTACCTCTTCGCGATCGCCCGCGCCAACGGCACCACCGACTGGCTGGTGCACGCCGCCGTGCGGCTGGTCGGGGGCCGTGTCGCCCTGATCCCCTGGGTGATGTTCGCCCTCACCGGCGCCCTCACCGCCATCGGCGCGGTCAGCCCCGCCGCCGTCGCCATCGTCGCGCCGGTCGCCCTGAGCTTCGCCGCCCGCTACCGGATCAGCCCCCTGCTGATGGGCGCGATGGTCGTGCACGGCGCGCAGGCCGGCGGCTTCTCGCCGATCAGCATCTACGGCACGATCGTCAACGGCATCGTGGAGCGCGAGAAGCTCCCCGGCAACGAGGTCGTCCTCTTCCTCGCCTCGCTCGTCGCCAACCTCGTCATCGCGGGTGTGGTGTACGTCGTGTGCGGCGGCCTGCGCCTCGGGCGCAAGGGCGACGCGGACGCCGCCGGGGGGCACGGGGAACCGCGCGAACAGCCACGACGGACCCGCACCGAACCGACGCCGGAACCGGGCACCCTCGGCTCCGCCACCGCGGTGGCCACCCGCACCGACCAGCCCGTCGAGTCGCCCACCCCACTCACCCCCGCCCGCATCACCACCCTGCTGTCCCTCGTCGCCCTCGTCGTCGCGGTCCTCGCCTTCGACCTCGACGCGGGCCTGACCGCGATCACCCTGGCCGTCGTCCTGAGCGCCGCATGGCCCGACGACAGCCGCGCCGCCGTCGGCCAGATCGCCTGGCCCACCGTCCTGCTCATCTGCGGCGTCCTGACCTACGTCGGTGTCCTCGAGGAGATGGGCACCATCACCTGGGCCGGCGAGGGCGTCGGCGGCATCGGTGTACCGCTGCTGGCCGCGGTGCTGCTCTGCTACATCGGCGCGATCGTCTCGGCGTTCGCCTCCTCCGTCGGCATCATGGGCGCGCTGATCCCGCTGGCGGTCCCCTTCCTCGCCCAGGGCGAGATCGGGGCGGTCGGCATGGTGGCGGCGCTGGCGGTGTCGGCGACGGTCGTGGACGTCAGCCCGTTCTCGACGAACGGGGCGCTGGTGCTGGCCGCGGCGCCGGACGTCGACCGTGAGCGTTTCTTCCGGCAGCTGATGGTGTACGGAGGAGTTGTGGTGGCCGTCGTTCCCGCGGTGGTGTGGCTGGTGATGGTCGTACCGGGCTTCGGATGACCCCGACCCCACCGCCCGGCCCGCACCCCGAGGCCCACCTCACCCACCCACCTCGAGACCCCCCGCTCCGACTCACCGTCCACCGACGAAACCCGCCGCCACCACAAGCCCGACACCCCGACCCCGACCCCGACGACCGCAACCGACGCCGGGCACCGACCCCCGACGACCGCAACCGGCACCGGGCACCGACCACCCACCACCGACGCCCGCCCCCGCCGCCCGACCTCGACCCCGGCCACCGCAACCGACGCCGGGCACCGACCCCCGACCCCGACGACCGCAACCGGCACCCGGCACCGACCACCCACCACCAACGCCCGACCCCCGCCGCCCGACCCCGACCCCGACGACCGCAACCGACGCCGGGCACCGACCCCCGACGACGGCAACCGGCACCGGGCACCGACCACCCACCACCGACGCCTGACCCACGACCCCCGACCCCCGCCCCCGACGCCAGACGCCCGACCCCGACCACCGACGCCTGACCCCCGGCCCTCGACGTCCACCCCGACCCCGACCCCGACGCCCGATCACCAAGGAGTACGCCGCGTGTCCCCACTCTTTCCGGCCCTCGCCGAAGGGCCGGCCGAGCTGCCCGCCCTGGCCTTCGGCGACCGCTCCCTGACGTACGCGGCGCTGGCCGCCGCGGCCGGTGCCGTCGCCGAGCGGATCGGTGCCGCCGGCCGCGTCGCCGTCTGGGCGACCCCGGACCTGGAGACCGCCGTCGCCACCGTCGGCGCCCTGGCCGCCCAGGTGGCCGCGGTGCCGCTGAACCCGAAGTCCGGCGAGAAGGAACTCGGCCACATCCTGGCCGACAGCACCCCGGACCTGGTCCTCACCGCGCCCGGCGCCGAACTCCCCGCCGCGCTCGCGGGCCTGCCGCGCGTCGACGTCGACGTCCGGGCCACCGGCACCGCCCCGGCGCAGGACGCCGACGACGCCACGCCCGCCCTGATCGTCTACACCTCCGGCACCACCGGCCCGCCCAAGGGCGCCGTGATCCCGCGCCGCGCGATCGCCTCGACCCTCGACGCGCTGGCCGACGCCTGGCAGTGGACCGGCGACGACGTGCTGGTGCACGGGCTGCCGCTGTTCCATGTGCACGGACTGGTCCTCGGAGTCCTCGGCCCGCTCCGGCGCGGCGGATCCGTCCGCCACCTGGGCCGCTTCAGCCCCGAGGGCGTGGCCCGGGAGCTGGGCACCGGCGGGACCATGCTCTTCGGCGTCCCGACGATGTACCACCGCATCGCCGAGGCCCTCTCCACCGACCCGGAGCTGGTCAAGGCGCTGGCCGGGGCGCGCCTGCTGGTCTCGGGCTCGGCCGCCCTGCCCGTGCACGACCACGAGCGGATCGCGTCGGCCACCGGCCGCCGGGTCGTGGAGCGCTACGGCATGACCGAGACGCTGATGAACACCGCCGTCCGCGCCGACGGCGAGGCCCGCGCGGGCACCGTCGGCGTTCCGCTCCCCGGCGTGGAACTGCGGCTGGTGGAGGACGACGGGACACCGCTGGCCGCCTACGACGGGGAGAGCGTCGGCGAGATCCAGGTGCGCGGTCCGAACCTGTTCACCGAGTACCTCAACCGCCCCGACGCCACCGCCGCCGCCTTCACCGCCGACGGCTGGTTCCGCACCGGCGACATGGCGGTGCGCGATCCGGACGGCCAGGTCCGCATCGTCGGCCGCAAGGCCACCGACCTCATCAAGAGCGGCGGCTACAAGATCGGCGCCGGTGAGATCGAGAACGCGCTCCTGGAGCATCCCGGGGTGCGGGAGGCCGCCGTCACCGGGGAGCCCGACCCGGACCTCGGCGAGCGGATCGTCGCCTGGGTCGTCCCGGCGGACCCCCGTTTCCCGCCCGGTGTCGAGGAACTGGCCGATCACGTCGCCCGCCGGCTCGCCCCGCACAAGCGGCCACGGGTCGTCCACCACCTCGACGCGCTCCCCCGCAACGACATGGGGAAGATCATGAAGCGGTCCCTGGGCAGCCATGCCTGAGCGCCCCTCGGCCCGCGCGGCCCTCGCCCTCGTCACCGAGGACTTCACCGAACTGCCCCACCCGGCACGGCGGTCCGCACCCGACGGCCCCCTGAGCTGGCAGGGCTACGACGCCTCTCGCGCCCGCGCCGCCGAGCGCACCGGCGAGGAGGAGTCCGTCGTCTGCGGCACCGCCCATGTCGAGGGCACCGAAGCGGTCCTCGTCGCCTTCGAGTTCGGCTTCCTCGGCGGCTCGCTCGGCGAACGCTCCGGCGACCGGCTGGAGGCGGCGTACGGCCACGCCCGCGCCCACCGGCTGCCGGTCGTCGCGCTGATCGCCACCGGCGGCAGCCGTATGCAGGAGGGCATGGTCGCGCTCACCCAGCTCCAGCGCGTGGCACGGCAGTCGGCGCTCACCCGCGAGGCCGGGCTGCCGCAGCTGGCCGTCGTCCGGGACCCGACCACCGGCGGTGGCTGGGCCACCCTCGGCGCGGGCGCCGACGTGATCCTCGCGCTGCCCGGCGCCCAGGTCGGGTTCGCGGGCTCCCGGGTCCGCCCGGCCGACGCCGACCCCGCCGCGTACACGGCGGAGGCCCAGGTGGCGGCGGGCGCCGCCGACGCGGTCGTGGCCCCGGAGGAACTGCGGCCGGAGCTCGGGCGCTGGCTGCGGCTGCTGACCGCGCCGTCCACCGCACCGGCGCCCCCGCCCGGCCCCCTGGGCGCGACCGGCCTGCCCGCCACCGGCTGGGAGGCGGTCCTGCGCGCCCGCTCGCCGCGGCGCCCGCGCGCACGGAGCTATCTGGACGCCTACTTCACCGAGCGGGTCGCGATCAGCGGCGACCGGTGCGGCGGCACCGACGAGGGAATGCTGTGCGGCTTCGGTGTCCACGCGGGCCGCACCGTCGCGTACGCGGCCCAGACCGGGACGGCGACCCGCCCCGCCGGTTACCGCACCGCGGCCCGGCTGATCCGGCTCGCGGACCGGCTGGGCATCCCGGTGCTGACGCTGGTGGACACCCCGGGCGCCGCGAACGACGCGGAGGCGGAGCGGCAGGGCGCGGGGGCGGCGATCGCCGACGTGTTCGCCGCGGTGGCCGCGGCCCGTACCCCGGTCACGACCCTGGTGATCGGCGAGGGCGGCTCCGGCGGCGCGCTCGCCCTGGCCGCCCCGGGCAGTACCTGGGCGACGCCCGACAGCTACTTCTCGGTCATAGCCCCCGAGCCGGCCGCCGCGATCCTCAAGCGGCCGCCGCAGGAGGTGGAGTCGACGGCCGACCAACTCCGGCTCCGGCCGCAGGACTTGGTGGATCTGGGCATGGCCCGAACAAGCGAGCAGTTGTTCCCTGGAACAGGTGATCGTCACTCATGAGGGCGAGTGGGGCAGGCGTGGCGGCCGATACAGAGGTCACGCTCATGAACCTTCTCACCGACATCCTCGCCGGCATCGTCCACCTCGTCGGCCGGCTGGTCTGACGGTCCGAGCAGCACGACGGCGCCGCCTCCCCGTCCCAGGGGGGCGGCGCCGTCCGCGTCAAGCGTCCCGGGCGCGGCGCTCCGAACGACCACCCGTACGGCCGCACCCCGCCCGGCCCCCTCCAGAAGGCGGCCCCCGTCCGACCCCCCGCACGATGCAGAAGAGGGCCCGCCGACCGGCGGCACCTCGGCTCGCAGGCCCGGGAGGACCGCCATGACCGCCAGTCTGGAACAGCTGCGGCGCTGCCATTTCGCCGTCGACCTGGGGGCGGCGCGGACGCGGGTGTACGTCAGGGGCGCCGGGCTCGTCGTGGACCAGCCGTCGGCGGCCGCCGTCAACACCCGTAGCGGAGCACTGATCGCGGTCGGTGAGCTCGCCGAGCAGATGACGGGACGCACCCCGGACTACATCCGGGTCGTACGGCCGGTGTCCGGCGGCACGGTGGTCGACATCGAGATGGCCCAGCGGATGCTGCGCCATCTGCTCGGCGACAAGATGCGCCGGCACCTGCGCCGCAAGCCCCGGCTGCGGGCCGCCGCGTGCACCCCGCACGACGCCGATCCGCTCGCCCAGCGCGCGACCATCGAGACCCTCGTGGGCCTCGGGGCCCGGCGCGTCGAACTGGTCGACACGCTGATCGCGGCCGCCGTCGGCTGCGGACTGCCGGTCGAGCAGCCCGAGGCGACGATGGTCCTGGTGTGCGGGGCCGCCGCCACGCAGGTCGCGGTGCTCTCCCTCGGTTCCATCGTCACCGCCGTGCGGATCCCGGTCGGCGGCGAGGCCGTGGACCACGCGATCGTGCAGCACCTGCGGCACGAACACGAACTGGTGCTGCCCAGCCAGTCGGTGCGACCCCTGCAGATCGCCCTCTCGGGCAACGGGCTCACCCCTCAGGGGCCGGCCTCCACGGAGATCCACGGCCGCGACGTGGCCACCGGTCTCGCCCGCAGCGTGCGCATCGACACCGCCGCCGTGCGGGAGGCCATCCAGACGCCGCTGACCGCGGTGCTCGACGGCATCGGCAAGGTGCTGCGGGACTGCCCGCCGGACCTGGTGGCCGACCTCGCCGACCGGGGGATCATGATGGTCGGCGGCAGCGCCCTGCTCCCCGGCTTCGACCAGATGCTGCGGCAGGCCACCGGCATGCCCGTGCACATCGCCGAGCGGCCCGACGTCTGCGCGGTGCAGGGCCTCGGCACCATGCTGGAGGGCCGGATCGAACCGCTGGAGCTGGACCCGCTGGGCAGCTGAGGCGCCGCACGGGCCCCGGGCCGACATGCCCGACGCACCCCGCCTCCCCGCCCTCCTCCTCGGGGCCGTCCTCGGCGTCGGCGCCGACCTGGGTCTGCGCGCCACCCTCCAGCGCATCGTCGACGGCGCGGCCGAACTGACCGGCGCCCGGTACGCCGCCCTCCGCCCGCGCGACCCGGGCCAGGACGGCCTGGACGAGATCCGCGGGGCGGGTTCGCCCACCACACCCCCGCGCACCCCCACCCTCGACGTTCCGATCCACGTCGACGACGAGGAGTTCGGCCATCTCCGGCTGGCCGGCAAGGACGGCGGCGGGCCGTTCACCACGGAGGACGAGCAACTGCTGCACGTCCTCGCCGCCCAGGCCGGCATCGCCCTCGGCAACGCCCGGCTGTACGAGGCCGCCCGGCAGCGGGAGCGCTGGATCGAGGGCGTGGCCGCCGTCACCACCGCGCTGCTCGGCGGTGAGAGCGCCGACGACGCCCTGAGGACGGTCGCCGAACGGGCCCGGCTCCTCGCCGACGCCGCCGCCGGCATCATCCTGCTGCCCACCGCGGCGGGCGGCATGGAGATCGTCGCCGCCGCCCACGAGGACCCCGCCGACCTCGTCGGCACGACCATCGCGCCCGGCAGCCCCGTCCTCGAACAACTCCTCGGCGGTGAGCCGGTCTTCGTCGACGACTCGGCGACCGACCCGCGTATGACGACGCGGGTGCGGCACCGGTTCGGCCCCAGCATGCTGCTGCCGTTGCAGTCGGGCGGCCGGCTGATCGGCACCCTCGCCCTGCCCCGGCTGCGCGGCGACCGCCCGTACACACCCCTGGAGCGGCTGCTGGCCGGCCAGTTCGCCTCCCAGGCCGCGCTCGCCCTGGTCCTCGCCGACGCCCGGCACAGCCGGGCCCGCCTCGCGGTCTACGAGGACCGCGACCGCATCGCCCGCGATCTGCACGACCTGGTCGTGCAACGCCTGTTCGCCACCGCGCTGATGCTGGAGGGCGCGCAGCGCCGCGCCGAGGCCGGCGCCGTCCACGAGCGGCTCGGACGGGCGGTGGACGAACTCCACGCGACCATCGAGGAGGTCCGCGCGACGATCCTGACCCTCCAGCAGCCCCCGGCGTAGCCGCCTCAGCGGGAGAACCAGCAGCGGACCGTCGTGCCCGCCTCGTCCGCGTGCACCCGGACGAGATCGGCGACCATGTTCACCAGCAGGAGCCCCCGACCGCCGCGCTGGTCACGGGAGGCGGGGCGGCGGCCCGCCAGCGGATCCGTCAGCCGTCCCTCGTCGCGCACCTCGCACACCACGTGCCCGTCCTCGGCCCACAGCCGCAGCACGCCGGACCCGCCGCCGTGCACCACGCTGTTGGTGGTCAGCTCGGCGGTGGCCAGCGCCAGGTCCTCCAGCCGGATGCCGGCCAGCCCGCACCGCGCCGCCTCGGCGGTTGCGGTGTGCCGGACGGCCGGCAGGGTGTCCGCGGTGAAGTGGAAGGCGGGCGCGTCCGGCACGACGGGCAGGGGCAGGTTGCAGCGGCGGGCGACGCCCTCCCAGTCGTACTCCGCGCTGCTCCGCTCCCGGCCCCCGGTGACGACCGTGGGATGGGTGGCGCGGGCGTCGGCGAGCACCTCGTCGTCCAGGGCAGCGGTGTCGTACGGGCACAGCACGGTCATCCGGCGGCCGCGGAAGGCGGCGTTGATCAGGGCCTCGTGCTGGGCGCAGGCGGGCTGCTCGGCGGGCGTGCGGCCGGCCCAGATCGGCTCGCCGACGATCCGTACCCGGCGGCCGGCCGGCTGGGCGTCGGCGAACGCGTGGAGCACACCGGGGAGGATGCGGCCGGGGTTGCGCCCGGCCTCGCGCATGTCGAGCAGTCGCACCGCGTCGGCCAGGTCGCCGAGCCCGTCCCGGATCAGGGTCAGGTTCCGGCCGGGCACGGCCACCGCCACCGGCTCCCCGGCGGCGAGGCCCGCGCGGACGAAAGGGAGGACGCCGTCGAGGTACTCGGTCTCGCCGGCGTAGAACAGGGCGGGGTGCGCGAAGGGTTCGGACCGGGCCGGACGGTCGGCGGACCCGACGGAGTCGAAGGACTCGGCCGGTGCGCTCATGACGTCGTCACCTCGATCGCCGACAGATCGGGCCAGAACAGTTCCAGTGTCCGGCACAGGGCCCGCGGCGGCCGGTGCAGCACGATCCGCCGGCCGTCGGGCAGCCGCCGCGCGGCGTCCACGAGCACGTCGGCGCCCCCGACGTCCACGAACGTCACGGCGGACAGCTCCAGATGGCACACGTCCCGGCCGTCGCGCACCACCTCTTCCAGCGCGCTCTGCCAGATCCGTCGCGTGGTCAGCCCCACCTCGCCCACCGCGCGCACGCCGCACCGCTCGGCCAGCGGTGCGACGGTCAGCGCCGCCGCCGTGCCGCCGGGACGGTGCGTGACGCGGTACCGGATGGTCACTGCCGACTCCCCCTCCTCCTGGTCACCGTCGCTCGTACCCCGACGCGATCCGGTCAATCCAGGAAGTTCGGCGACCAGGGGTGTAGGGCGCCGCACCCCGGGCAGGCGCACGTTCAGCATCGGGGCGGCGGGGGGCTCCACACGACATCGGGAAACGTGAAGAGCCGTGGGCGGAAGTGACGTCGCGCCAGGACGTCGACGGCCGCCCAGGGCTTCAGGGGACCACGAAGGCGGTGACATGACCCCAGTGGCACCACCCTCTCTCGCGGAGCGGTCGTATCCACTCACCATCGACGGGGGCGCGGACGGCGGTGACCGGGCCGTGCTCCGCGCGCGGGGTGAGATCGTCCACGGATGCGATGCCGTCCTGGCCGCGGCACTCGCCGAACTCCCCGCCTCCACCCGGCGGGTGGAGCTGGACATGACCGGCGTGATCTTCATGGACACGGCGGGACAACACTTCCTGGACACCCTGCGCGACCACGGGCAACGACACCTGATCGCGGTCTCCGCCACCAACTGGCACGGCCAGCCGCGCCGCATCCTGGAGCTGATCGGCTTGGACACCTCCGACCCCCTGCGCCCCGTGGACCCGAACCCGCAGGGCCTGCGCTCGCGCGCCCCCCTGTCCTCCTCCGTGTCCCTGGAGCGCGCGGAACAGCTCCACGAACTGCGCGAGGAGATCGAGCACCTGCGCCGGGCCATCGCCTCCCGCCCGGTGATCGACCAGGCCCGCGGCATCCTCATGGCCACGCACTCCTGCACCTCCGACGAGGCCTGGCACATCCTGCGCGAGGCCTCCCAGCTGTCCAACACCAAGCTCCACACGGTCGCCGCGGCCATCACCTCCGGCGCGGAGAGCAAGGCCCCGCCCCCGCCCGGCGAGGTACGCGAGGCGCTGCGCCGGGCCCTGGCGCGAAGGGGCCGATGAGCGGGCCCTTTACAAGCCGGTCCCCCGCTTCCCGCCGCCGCCGAAGGCCTCCTCGAACCGCTCGAAGGCGGCCTCCTGCCGCCACTGGAGTCGGGCTCTGAAGCTGCGCTCCAGCAGCCGGCGGCAGTCCGTCCCGGGTGCGGGCTCCCCGGAACGCTGTCCCCGGCAGGCGGTCACCGGCCGGTATCCGTCCCGCGCCGGGCTCCCGAGCCACAGGCTCCGACCCGGCAGGAAGGCGTACTCCAGCGAGGCCCGCGCCAGATCCTTCAGCTCCGGGTACGACAACCCGTAGGTCAAGGCCGCGTACCGGTACTCGGCGCCGATGTCGGTGCGGCTGACGCCGGGGTCGTCGGTGGCGAGCACGACGGGGACGCCGTGGCGGCGGTAGACGTCGAAGGGATGGTCGTCGCCGCGCACCCCGAGGACCTGGGCGTTGCTGGTGAAGGGCACCTCCACGGCGATCTCGCGGGCGGCCATGGTGCGCAGGGTGCGCCGGCGGTCGTGCTCGTGGAGCAGGTCGACCCCGTGGCCGACGCGCTCGGCGCCGGCGACGTGGACGGCGTCATGGATGTGGAACGTCAGGTCCTCGGGCTCGACCAGCCCCGGCACCAGTTCTCCGGCGTGCAGCGTGAGGTGCACGCGGGGGTGGAGGCGGCGCAGGTGGTCGAGCATGCGCATGTGGAGGCGGTAGTCGCGCAGGGCGACCTCCCCGTCCTCGGGCTGGACGAGGTTGACCGCGACGAAACGGGGGTCCTCCTCGGCCAGGCGCATGCCGAGCGCGATCTGGGTGAACACCCGCTCCGGTGAACCGCCGCGCAGCACATGGGAGATGAACCGGACGGGCAGCGCGCAGGCGGGCCGCGGACGACCGGTGTCGCAGCGGGCGGCCGTACGGAACTCGGCGTCGGCGGCGTCGGCCTCCGCGCGGGCCTCGGCCACCAGCCGGTCCAGCCCGCCCCCGGCCGTGAGTCCGGCGAACATCCGTGTGAGGTCGCTGTCCCAGCCGACCTCGTCGGCGAGCCGCTCGGCCGCCGCGGCGGCCGGGGTGACCATGGTCTCCAAGGAGAACTGCTGCTGCGCGGCCACGTCGTCCGCGACCTCGGCCAGCAGCTTGCCGCGGTGCGGCTCGCTCACCGCCGCGAACTTGCCGAAGGTGGCGAAGAAGTGGTCGTGGCCCCTCCCGCCGGGCGGGAAGCCGTGCATGGACCAGGCGCGCAGGATCACCTCGTGGAAGGCCCGGTCGGTACGGGCGTCGGCGGCCGGGCGGGTCCCGGGCCCGCACGGCGGCGCGACGGCGGTCGTCGTCGCGGTGTCGACGCACAGCCCGTCCTCGGCGGCCAGCTCGATCAGATACTCCGTGGCGGCCGCACCGGAGAGGTGATGGTGCAGGTCGGCCCCTTTGGGCAGCCGGCGGAAGAATGCGGCCAGGAGCCGGGGGTCGTCCCGGACGGCGTCGAGATACGCGTCCGTACCGCGCTCCGCCGCGGACACCGGCCGTGGCGGGGAGGCCGCTTGGGCGGGCGCGGGCATCAGCAGCGTGGTCGACATCAGCAGTGCCGACACCAGGGGGCGAAGGATCGCGGCGGTCACGCCCGCATCATCGTCAGCCGCACGCCCAGACATGCCCGGCCCCGGCGCGGCGAAGGGGACGATCACCCACGTGGGTGTCCTCGGAGCCCCACGCTCGTTGAACCCGGCGGCCCGATGGACCAGAAACGCTTCTGCACCCGGGGTGGGTGGTGGGGCGGGTGGGACTCGAACCCACGGCCGACGGATTATGAGTCCGCTGCTCTAACCGGCTGAGCTACCGCCCCATAGCGGCGTGTCGCGCACATTTGTACGCGCCGTCTGCCGCAGCATAGCCGCTCATACGATCTCCTGCTCCGGATGGTCGGCTTCACATGACCTTGAGGACTTCCCCATGGCCCGGGCGGTTCCGCCGGACATGAAAAAGGACCCCGACGGGGTCCTCTTCAGGCTGCTCCCCCGACTGGACTCGAACCAGTAACCTGCCGGTTAACAGCCGGCTGCTCTGCCAATTGAGCTACGGAGGACCGAGCTCCCCCGACTGGACTCGAACCAGTAACCTGCCGGTTAACAGCCGGCTGCTCTGCCAATTGAGCTACGGAGGAATGCCTCGTTGCATCGAACGTACTCACCTGGGTATCCGCCAGGGGGCGCGCGCTCGCTGCGACACATACATTAGCGCAAGCAGGGGGGTGCTTCGCCAATCGGTACTCCCGGCTCGAGGCCGCGCCAGAGGACCTACGCAAGGGAAGGGTGGCCGCCATGCGTTACCGGCTCACGTTCGTCGTCGGACTCGCTCTGGGTTACGTGCTGGGCACACGGGCCGGGCGCGAACGCTACGAGCAACTGAAGAAGACCGCGCGGCAGGTCGCGCAGAACCCCGCCGTCCGCAACACCGCCGAGACGGCCGCGCTGCAGGGCCGCCAGTTCGCGGGCAAGGCGTTCCACACGGTGAGCGAGAAGGTCGGCGACCGTATGCCCGACTCGGTCGCCCACCGCGTCCGCTCCCTGCGCGAGCGCAACGTCAACGGCTCGGCGGAGGACGACTGGGGCACGAGCAACACCTGAGAGGGCGCCCCCGGCCCGAGCATGCGCGGTACTGCGGCAGAATTTGAGCCATGGGGATAGTCGCCGGGTTGGACAGTTCGCCCGATTTCACTCGTATCGTCGTCTGCGACGCGGACACCGGAGCCGTGCTGCGGCAGGGCTACGCGCCGCATCCGGTGGAGGGCGCCGAGGGCGGCGGGCGGCCCAGCGACGTCGATCCACAGGCGTGGCTGCTGTCCCTGGGCGAGGCCGCCGGCGGCGGACTGCTGGAAGGCGTGCAGGCCATCGGGGTCTCCGCCCAGCAGAACGCCGTCGTGCCGCTGGACGCGCAGGGCGGCACCGTACGGCCCGCGCTGGTCGGCGGCGACAAGCGGGCGCAGGTCTCGGCGGCCGATCTGATCGACGCGCTGGGCGGGCGTGAGGCGTGGGCGCAGGCCGTGGGCTGCGTGCCGCAGGCCGCCCAGCCGGTGACCAAGCTGCGCTGGCTCGCCCGCAACGAACCCGAGAACGCGGCCCGGGTCGCCCTGCTGATGCAGGCGCACGACTGGCTGGTGTGGCAGTTGCTGGGCCGCCCGGTCCGGCGGACCACCGACCGGGGTGGCGCCTCGGGCACCGGCTACTGGTCCCCCGCCACCGGCGGCTACCGGTCCGACCTGGTGGAGCTGGCGCTCGGTCACCAGGTCATGCTGCCCGAGGTGATCGGGCCGTCCGAGGCGGCCGGCACGACGCCGGAGGGACTGCTGATCTCCGCCGGGACCGGCGAGACCATGGCCGCCGCCTTCGGGCTGGGCCTCGGTTTCGGGGACGCGGTCGTCTCGCTCGGTGCCTCCGGTTCCGTGATGGCCGTGCACCCCGAGGCGCTCCAGGACGGCTCCGGGATGATCACCTCCCTCGCCGACGCCACCGGCATGCACCTGCCCGTGGTCACCACGCTGAACGCGGTGCGCACCCTGCGCGGCACCGCCGAGCTGCTCGGGCTGCCCGATCTGGAGAGCCTGTCCGACCTCGCGATGAAGTCGACACCCGGCTCCCACGGTCTCGTGCTGCTGCCCTATCTGGAGGGCGAGCGCACGCCCGCGCTGCCGCACACCGCGGGGACGCTGACCGGGCTGCGGCGGGAGTCGATGAAGGCGGAGCATCTGGCGCGGGCCTCCTTCGAGGGCATGCTCTGCGGCCTGGCCGACGCGCTGGACGTCCTGCGCGGGCGCGGGGTGGAGGTGCGACGGGTCTTCCTGCTGGGGGCGGCGGCCGAGCTGCCGGCCGTCCAGGCCTCGGCCCCCTCGCTGTTCGGGGCGCAGGTCGTCGTACCCCAGCCCGCGGACTACGCGGCGATCGGGGCGGCCCGGCAGGCGGCATGGGCGCTCGGTGCGTCCCAGGGCACCCTCGATCCGCGCACGCCGCCGGCCTGGCAGGGCGCGGTCGCGCAGGTGCTGGAGCCCGGCGAGGACCTGGCGGTCGGGCAGGCGGTGCGCCAGCAGTACGTCTCGGTGCGGGAGCAGACCCATCCGGGCGCGTTCCACGTCTAGCGGCCGTCGGGCCGCACGGGTTGAGGTAACGCGGGTGGAGTGTCCGACGATAGGGGCCAGGGGCAACCATTCACCCCCTGTCGCCGACTCCGAGAGAACAGCGTGCTCATACGACTGCTGCGGACCTACCTCAGGCCCTACAAGAGACCTATCGCCGTGCTGGTGCTGCTCCAGTTCCTGCAGACCTGCGCGACCCTCTACCTGCCCACGCTGAACGCCCACATCATCGACAACGGTGTCGTCCTCGGCGACACCGGTCGGATCCTGTCCTTCGGCGCCGTGATGATCGGCGTCTCGCTGGTCCAGGTGGTGTGCAACATCGGTGCCGTCTACTACGGCGCCCGTACCGCCTCGGCGCTCGGCCGGGACGTGCGCGCCGCGATCTTCGACCGGGTGCAGTCGTTCTCCGCGCGTGAGGTGGGCCATTTCGGCGCGCCCTCGCTGATCACGCGGACCACGAACGACGTGCAGCAGGTGCAGATGCTGTGCCTGATGACCTTCACCCTGATGGTGTCGGCACCGATCATGTGCGTCGGCGGCATCGTGCTGGCACTCGGCCTGGACGTGCCGCTGTCCGGGGTACTGGTCGCCGTGGTGCCGGTGCTGGGCCTCACCGTGACCCTGATCGTGCGGTCGCTGCGGCCGCTGTTCCGGTCGATGCAGGTGCGGTTGGACACGGTCAACCGGGTGCTGCGCGAGCAGATCACCGGCAACCGGGTGATCCGCGCCTTCGTGCGCGACGGGTACGAGCAGGACCGCTTCCGGAAGGCCAACGCCGACCTGACGGAGGTGTCGCTCGGCACCGGCAAGCTGCTCGCGCTGATGTTCCCGATCGTCATGACGGTCGTGAACGTCTCGTCGATCGCGGTGGTGTGGTTCGGCGCCCACCGCATCGACAGCGGCGGGATGCAGATCGGCGATCTGACGGCGTACCTCGCCTATCTGCTGCAGATCGTGATGTCCGTGATGATGGCCACCTTCATGTTCATGATGGTGCCGCGCGCCGAGGTGTGCGCCGAACGGATCCAGGACGTGCTGGAGACCGGCTCCAGCGTCGTGCCGCCGGTGGCGCCGGTGCGCGAACTGCACCGGCACGGGCATCTGGAGATCCGCGGGGCCGGCTTCCGCTACCCGGGTGCCGAGGAGCCGGTGCTGAGGGGCATCGAGATGGTCGCCCGGCCCGGTGAGACCACCGCCGTGATCGGCTCGACCGGCAGCGGCAAGTCCACGCTGCTCGGGCTGGTGCCCCGGCTCTTCGACGTCACCGACGGACAGGTGCTGGTCGACGGGGTGGACGTCCGGACGATCGACCCGAGGGTGCTGGCCCGCACCGTCGGGCTGGTGCCGCAGAAGCCGTACCTCTTCGCCGGCACGGTCGCGACCAACCTCCGGTACGGCAATCCCGACGCGACCGACGAGGAACTGTGGCACGCGCTGGAGGTGGCGCAGGCCAAGGCGTTCGTCGAGGAGCTGGAGGGCGGTCTTGACGCGCCGGTCGCGCAGGGCGGGACCAACGTCTCCGGCGGTCAGCGACAGCGGCTCGCGATCGCGCGGACGCTGGTGCAGCGCCCCGAGATCTACCTGTTCGACGACTCCTTCTCCGCCCTCGACTACGCCACCGACGCCGCGCTGCGCGCGGCGCTCACCCGGGAGACCGCGCGGGCGACCGTGGTGATCGTCGCGCAGCGGGTGGCGACCATCCGGGACGCCGACCGGATCGTCGTGCTGGACGCCGGCCGGGTGGTGGGCACCGGGACGCACCGCGAGCTGATGGCGGACAACGAGACCTACCGGGAGATCGTGCTCTCCCAGCTGACGGAAGCGGAGGCTGCCTGATGGCCGGTCCGATGGGGCGGATGATGGCCGGGACCGGCCCCGACCATCGCTCGATGGACTTCCGGGTGTCGGGACGCCGGCTGGTCGGCCGGTTCCGGCACGAGCGGCTGACCATCGGGGCGCTGCTGCTGTGCGTGGTGGTGAGCGTGGGGCTGTCGGTGATCGGGCCGAAGATCCTGGGCGACGCCACCGATCTGGTGTTCGCGGGGATCGTCGGCCGGGAGCTGCCGGCCGGGACGAGCAAGGAGCAGGCGCTCGACGCCATGCGCGAGCGCGGTGACGGCGCCGTGGCCGACATGCTCCGCAGCACGGACTTCACGCCGGGCCAGGGCATCGACTTCGACGCGGTGGGCAACGTACTGCTGCTGGCGCTGGTGGTGTTCGTGGTCGCGGGGCTGCTGATGGCGGTGGCGACGCGGCTGGTGAACCGGGCCGTCAACCGGACGATGTACCGGATGCGCGAGGACGTGCAGACGAAGCTGTCGCGGCTGCCCCTGTCGTACTTCGACAAGCGGCAGCGCGGTGAGGTGCTGAGCCGGGCGACCAACGACATCGACAACATCGGCCAGACCCTCCAGCAGTCGATGGGCCAGCTGATCAACTCGCTGCTGACCATCATCGGCGTGCTGGCGATGATGTTCTGGGTGTCCTGGATCCTGGCGCTGGTGGCGCTGGTGACGGTCCCGCTGTCGCTGTCCGTGGCGACGTACGTGGGCAAGCGGTCGCAGCCGCACTTCGTGCAGCAGTGGCGCTCGACGGGTCAGCTGAACGCGCATGTGGAGGAGATGTACACCGGGCACACGCTGGTGAAGGTGTTCGGGCGGCAGGAGGAGTCGGCACGGCAGTTCGCCGAGCAGAACGAGGCGCTGTACGAGGCCGGGTTCCGGGCGCAGTTCAACAGCGGGGTCATGCAGCCGCTGATGCTGTTCGTGTCGAACCTGAACTACGTGCTGGTCGCGGTGGTCGGCGGGCTGCGGGTCGCCTCCGGCTCGCTGTCGATCGGTGACGTGCAGGCCTTCATCCAGTACTCGCGGCAGTTCTCGATGCCCCTGACGCAGCTCGCCTCGATGGCGAACCTGGTGCAGTCCGGGGTGGCCTCGTCCGAGCGCGTCTTCGAACTCCTGGACGCGCCGGAGCAGTCGGCGGACCCCGTGCCGGGGCTGCGACCGCCGAAGCTGCGGGGCCGGGTGGCGCTGGAGGGCGTGTCCTTCCGGTACGACCCGGACAAGCCGCTGATCGAGGATCTGACGCTGGCGGTGGAGCCGGGGCAGACGGTCGCGATCGTCGGACCGACCGGGGCGGGCAAGACCACGCTGGTCAATCTGCTGATGCGGTTCTACGAGGTGTCCGGGGGCCGGATCACGCTCGACGGGGCCGACATCGCGCGGATGTCCCGCGACGAACTGCGGGCCGGGATCGGGATGGTGTTGCAGGACACCTGGCTGTTCGGCGGGACGATCGCCGAGAACATCGCGTACGGGGCGGCCCGCGAGGTCACCCGGGGCGAGATCGAGGAGGCGGCGCGGGCGGCACACGCCGACCGCTTCATCCGTACGCTGCCCGACGGCTACGACACGGTGATCGACGACGACGGGGCGGGGGTCAGCGCGGGTGAGAAGCAGCTCATCACGATCGCGCGGGCGTTCCTGTCCGACCCGGTGATCCTGGTGCTGGACGAGGCGACGTCCTCCGTGGACACCCGCACCGAGGTGCTGATCCAGAAGGCGATGGCGAAGCTCGCGCACGGCCGGACCTCGTTCGTGATCGCGCACCGGCTGTCGACCGTCCGGGACGCGGACACGATCCTGGTCATGGAGAACGGGGCGATCGTCGAGCAGGGGGCGCACTCCGCGCTGCTGGCCGCCGGCGGTGCCTACGCACGCCTGTACAAGGCGCAGTTCGCGGAGGCGGTGGCCGAGGTCGACTGAGCCGGTGGCCCGTCCGGGGGTGCCGCCGCCACTGCCACGGCGGCACCCCCGGGTCACGGGTCAGTCCAGGTAGCCCCTCAGCTGGTCCGCGAAGGCGTGGTCGCGCAGCTTGTTCAGGGTCTTCGACTCGATCTGGCGTATCCGCTCGCGGGTGACGCCGAAGATCCGGCCGATCTCCTCCAGCGTGCGGGGGCGGCCGTCGTCCAGGCCGTAGCGGAGCTGGACGACCTTGCGCTCCCGCTCGCCCAGGGTCGACAGGACCGCCTCCAGGTGCTCCCGAAGGAGGAGGAAGGCGGCCGATTCCACGGGGCTGGCCGCGTCGCCGTCCTCGATCAGGTCGCCGAGGGCCACGTCGTCCTCCTCGCCCACGGGGGCGTGCAGGGAGACCGGCTCCTGGGCGAGGCGCAGCACCTCGCCGACCCGCTCGGGCGGCAGGTCGAGATGGGCGGCGACCTCTTCGGGAGTGGGTTCGTAGCCGCGCTCCTGGAGCATCCGGCGCTGCACCCGGACCACGCGGTTGATCAACTCCACCACGTGGACGGGGACCCGGATCGTGCGGGCCTGGTCGGCCAGGGCGCGGGACATGGCCTGGCGGATCCACCAGGTCGCGTACGTGGAGAACTTGTAGCCGCGCGCGTAGTCGAACTTCTCGACCGCGCGGATGAGGCCGAGGTTGCCCTCCTGCACCAGGTCCAGCATGGTCAGGCCACGGCCGACGTACCGCTTGGCGACCGAGACGACGAGCCGCAGGTTCGCCTCGATGAGCCGGCGTTTGGCCATCCTGCCCATGACGACCAGGCGGTCCAGGTCCAGCGCCAGCTGGGAGTCCAGGTCGGCCGCGCCGCTCAGCTTCGCCTCGGCGAACAGGCCGGCCTCGACCCGGCGCGCGAGTTCGACCTCCTCGGCCGCGCTGAGCAGCGGGATGCGGCCGATCTCCCTCAGGTACTGACGGAACAGGTCCGAGGACGGGCCGCCGGTGTCGGCCCGGCTGGGCACGGGCGGTTCCACCGGCTCGTCCTGGATCACCGGTTCCGCGTCGGCCGGCTCGCCGGGGCCGGGCGCGTCGGCGGCCTCCTCGGGGTGCCCGGCGGCCTCCGTGACCTCGGGCGGTTCCGTCTCCGGGTGGCGCGCGGCCCGGCCCTGCGGCGGCACGGCCACCAGTACTCCGGGCTCCGCGTCCGGCGCGGTGCCGTCAGCGCCGGTGGCACTGCCGGCGTCGGTCTGGATGAGGGTCTGGGTCTGCACGGGGGCGACCTCCAGGATGATCGCTGCTGAGACGTGCGGCAGCGCTGCTCGGGGGACGGAGTCGGCGGCCTCGCCGCTGTCCGTCCCGCACGCGACGGGCGGAACAGCGTGGGCGAGGGATCCGTCGAGGACGGATCGGCCGCGCTCCGAGGACTCAGGCACCGGGACCCAGTGTGGGGTACGACACATCGCCGCCACGAGGGGCGTGCGGTGACTTTTTGCGTCCGGCCCGTGACGGGGCGGTCATCACGGGACCCCGGGGGCGATCCGCCCGGGGGTCACAGAGCGGCGGCGCCGCGCTCCCGCAGTGCCTGCCCGTACTGCTGGAGCACCCACAACTCGTTCTGCACGGCCGCGAGTTGGGCCGCGTCGCCGCTGCTGCCCAGGCGGGCCAGGGCGCTCTGGACGTCCTGGATGCGGCGGTCGACGGCGCGGCGGCGGACCCAGACCAGCTGCTCCCCCGCGTACGCCTCGTCGACCGTGCGGCGCATGATCGCCTCGACCGCCAGCTCCGTGACCATCGCGCGGACGGCGTCGTCCGGGGCCGCCTCCCGGACCCGGATCAGGTACTGCTGCGGGTCCTGCACGCCGTACTCGGCGCCGCCCGCGTCCAGGACCGCCTGGCGTACGGCGGCGTAGGGCGCGGCGGTGAACTCGTCGACGCCGTAGGCGTCGAAGGCCGGGGAGACCAACTCGGGTCGCTGGAGAGCGAGTTTGAGGAGCTCGCGCTCGGTGGCGTACACCGGGTTGCGCAGTGTCAGGGCCGGGCCCGACGTCCGGGGGGCGGGGGCGGCGTCGTACGGCTGCTGCGGTCGCGTCGGGGCCGGGCCCTTGCCGCCGCGGTCCCGGGCCCAGCGGGCCAGTTGCGCCACGCGCTTGACCACGAACTGGGTGTCCAGGATGCCGAGCATGCCGGCGAGCTGGACGGCGACCTCGTGCTGGGCGCCGCTGTTCTTGATCCGGGCGACGATCGGGGCGGCCTCGTCGAGGGCGGCGGCCCGGCCGGCCGGGGTGTCGAGGTCGTAGCGGACGACGATCTGGCGCAGGGCGAACTCGAAGAGCGGCGTGCGGGGTTCGACCAGGTCGGACACCGCGTCGTCGCCCTTGGCGAGCCGCAGGTCGCAGGGGTCCATGCCGTCCGGGGCGATCGCGATGTAGGTCTCGGCGGCGAACTTCTGGTCGTCCTCGAAGGCGCGCAGGGCCGCTTTCTGGCCGGCCGCGTCGCCGTCGAAGGTGAAGATCACGCGGGCCGAGCCGTTGTCCATGAGGAGGCGGCGGAGGATCTTGATGTGGTCGCCGCCGAACGCCGTGCCGCAGGTGGCGATGGCCGTGGTCACACCGGCGAGGTGGCAGGCCATGACGTCCGTGTAGCCCTCGACGACCACCGCGCGGCTGGTCTTGGCGATCTCCTTCTTGGCCAGGTCGATGCCGTAGAGGACCTGGGACTTCTTGTAGATCGCCGTTTCGGGCGTGTTGAGGTACTTCGGGCCGTTGTCCGCCTCGTAGAGCTTGCGGGCGCCGAAGCCGACGACCTCGCCGCCGATGTCCCGGATCGGCCACATCAGCCGGCCGCGGAAGCGGTCGATGGGGCCGCGGCGGCCCTCCTGGGAGAGGCCGGAGAGCAGCAGCTCCTTGTCGGTGAAGCCCTTGCCGCGGAGGTGACGCGTGAGGTGGTCCCAGCCCTGGGGGCTGTAGCCGACGCCGAAGTGGACGGCCGCCGACTGGTCGAAGCCGCGGTCGGCGAGGAAGACCCGGCCGGTCTCCGCCTCCGGGCCGGTGGCGAGCTGTTCCGCGTACCACTCGGCGGCGATCTTGTGGGCCTCGACCAGGCGGATGCGCTCGCCGCGCTGGTGGGCGGGGTTGTAGCCGCCCTCCTCGTAGCGCAGGGTGATGCCGGCCTGGGCGGCGAGGCGCTCCACGGCCTCCGAGAAGGAGAGGTGGTCGACCTTCATCACGAACGTGATGGTGTCGCCGCCCTCCTGGCAGCCGAAGCAGTGGAAGAGTCCCTTGCTGGGGCTGACCTGGAAGGACGGCGACTTCTCGTCGTGGAAGGGGCACAGCCCCTTGAGGTTTCCGCCGCCCGCGTTCCGCAGCTGGAGGTACTCGGACACGACGGCGTCGATCGGGACCGCGTCCCGTACCGCCTTCACGTCCTCGTCGTTGATCCGTCCTGCCACGAGGTGATTCTACGGGGACGGAACGACAGTCCCGTCGGCTACGGGAGCAGACTGTCCAGCGGGACGTGCGGGTCGGCCAGGGCGTCGGCGTCCAGGGGCGCCTGCGAGCGGATCAGGTTCTGGATGGGCTCTGTGACGTCCCACACGTTCACGTTCATCCCGGCCAGCACCCGGCCCTCGGCCAGCCAGAACGCGATGAACTCCCGCTTGCCCGCGTCCCCGCGGATCACCACCTGGTCGTACGTCCCCGGCGGCGCCCACCCGGAGTACTCCATGCCGAGGTCGTACTGGTCGGAGAAGAAGTAGGGCACCCGGTCGTACGTCACCGGCCGGCCCAGCATCGCCCTCGCCGCTGCCGGGCCGCCGTTCAGCGCGTTCGCCCAGTGCTCGACGCGGATGCGGGTGTCGAAGAGGGCGTGCGGGAAGGCGGCGACGTCGCCGGTGGCGAAGATGTCCGGGTCGGAGGTGCGCAGCCGCTCGTCGACCACGACGCCCCCGCCGTGCGCCCGGTCCGCGATCTCCAGGCCCGCCGCCTCGGCCAGCCCGGTCCGGGGGGCGGCGCCGATCGCGGCCAGCACGTCGTGCGCGGGGTGCTCCTCGCCGTCGTCCGTGCGGGCGGCCAGCACCATGCCGTCCTGGCCGACGATCTCGGTCAGCCGGACCCCGAAGCGGAACCGGACACCGTGGTCCTGGTGCAGCTCGGCGAAGAGGGCGCCCAGCTCCGGGCCGAGCACACCGTGCAGCGGGGTCGGCTCCGGTTCGACGACCGTGACCTCCGCGCCGTACTCCCGGGCCGCCGCCGCGACCTCCAGGCCGATCCAGCCCGCGCCGGCGACGACCAGATGGCCGTTGTCCCTGCCCAGCGACTGCAGGACGCCGCGCAGCCGCTCGGAGTGCGCGAGGCGGCGCAGATGGTGCACGCCGGCCAGGTCGGTGCCGGGGACGTCCAAGCGGCGGGGCTCGGAACCGGTGGCCAGCAGCAGCCTGTCGTAGCGGACGACGGTGCCGTCCTCGCCGAAGCGGACCGTCTTCGCCGTGCGGTCGATGGCGTCGACCGTCTGGCCGAGATGCAGTTCGACGTCGTTCTGCGCATACCAGGCGGGCTCGTGCACGAAGACGCTGTCGCGCTCCTCCTTGCCGAGCAGATAGCCCTTCGAGAGGGCCGGGCGCTCGTACGGGTGGTCGCGTTCGTCGCAGATCAGTATCACCCGGCCGCTGAAGCCCTCCGCCCGCAGCGTCTCGGCCGCCTTCGCACCGGCGAGCCCTCCTCCGACGATGACGAACGTCTGATCCGCGTCGACCACTTGATGCCTCCTCTTAATCGTGCCGCCCCGTGCAAGTTCAACGTGCGGTCATATGCGAGCGTCCCGCACGCAGCGTGATGCGGGAAGAGGGGGTGCCCCGATCAGGCCACGCAGGGTCACCTTCGGCGCCTGGTGGGGGTCCCCGTGGCGCGTTGGTCTCACAGGTGCGCCGTCAGCCGCACGTGGAGCGAGCGCGCGGAGACGTCCGTCAGGGACGCGATCTGGTCGACGATCACCCGTTTGCGGGCGCGGTCGTCGGGCGCCCGGTCGAACAACGCGCGGAACTGCGGGTCCAGTCCGTCCGGCGCGCGGGCGGTGAGTGCCTCCGCCAGCTCGGCGACGACCACCCGCTGATCGGCGCGCAGCCGGGCCTGTTCGGCACGCTGCATGACGTACCGGTCGGCGACCGCCTTCAGCACCGCGCACTCCATCCGGGTCTCGCGGGGGACGACCAGTTCGGCGACGTACCGGGTGAGCCGGCCGGCGCCGAACGCTTCGCGGGTGGCGGTCTCGGCGGCCAGGCAGAAGCGGCCGATGAGCTGGCTGGTCGCGTCCTTGAGCCGGGCCTGCGCCTGGGCCGTGCCGTCGTAGCCGTGCGGCCACCACTCCTCGTCGAGGAGCCGGTCGAGGGCGGCGGCGAGTTCGGCCGGGTCGGTGTCCGCCGGGACGTACCGGCCGACGGCGACCTCGAACACCGCCTGCCGTTCCGGCTCCGCGTGCAGGCAGTTGGGGTCGATGTGGCCGGCGTGCAGGCCGTCCTCGACGTCGTGGACCGAGTACGCCACGTCGTCCGACCAGTCCATGACCTGGGCCTCGAAGCAGATGCGGGTGCCGGGGGCGTCCTTGCGGGCCCAGTCGAAGACCGGGCGGTCGTCCTCGTACACACCGAACTTCGGGGAGGCCGGGTCGGTGGGGTGGGCGCCGCGCGGCCAGGGGTACTTGGTGGCGGCGTCGAGGGCGGCGCGGGTGAGGTTGAGGCCCACGGAGCCGTCCGGGGTGAAGCGCTTGGGCTCGATGCGGGTCAGGAGCCTGAGGGACTGGGCGTTGCCCTCGAAACCGCCGCAGTCCTCGGCGAATTCGTTGAGTGCCTGTTCGCCGTTGTGCCCGAAGGGCGGGTGACCGAGGTCGTGGGAGAGGCAGGCGGCCTCGACCAGGTCGGGGTCGCAGCCGAGGGCCGCGCCGAGTTCGCGGCCCACCTGGGCGCATTCGAGCGAGTGGGTCAGGCGGGTGCGGGGGCTGGGGTCCCAGGCCGCGCCGGTCCCTCCGGGGGTCACCACCTGGGTCTTGCCGGCGAGCCTGCGCAGGGCGGCGGAGTGCAGGATGCGGGCGCGGTCTCGTTGGAAGGCTGTGCGGCCGGGGCGTTTGTCGGGCTCGGGGGCATAGCGTTCGACCGACGTCGGGTCGTAGCCGGGGGGAGGGATGTGGTTCTCGTGCGGCTGCTGTGCGGTGCCTTCCATGACTCGACAGTAAGTGCAGGGGGTGACAAACGCGTACGCGTCTGCCGGGTCGTGGTGTGTTGGGGCGGGTGCGGGTGGTTGGTGGCTTGTCGCGCAGTTCCCCGCGCCCCCAAGGGCGTCGGGCCGGGGTCGGTGGGTGGAGGGCCGTCGGGGTGTGGGGGCGGGTGCGGGTGGATCGTGGCTTGTCGCGCAGTTCCCCGCGCCCCCAAGGGCGTCGGGCCGGCGCCAGTTTTCGGAGGGCCGTCGGGGTATGGGGCGGGTGCGGGTGGATCGTGGCTTGTCGCGCAGTTCCCCGCGCCCCCAAGGACGTCGGGCCAGCGCCAGTTTTCGGAGGGCCGTCGGGGTGGGGGGCGGGTGCGGGTGGATCGTGGCTTGTCGCGCAGTTCCCCGCGCCCCCAACGGCGTCAAGCCGGGGTCGGTTGGTGGAGGGCCGTCGGGGCGCGCCCAAGGGCGTCAGGCCGGGGTCGGGTGGTGGAGGAGGGGGCGGGTGGGGGAGCTTGCCTCGTCGTAGCGGGTGAGTATCAGGTGGGCCATCAGGGGGTGGGCTCCCAAGGGGGCCGCGGTGATGCCCGGCGCCGCCTGCGCGCACTCCCGCGCGAAGCGGCCCGGCGCCGTGAAGTACGAGGCCAGGGCCGTGCGCCGACGGCCCTGCGACCTGAGGGCGCCGAGCGCCTGCGCCACCGTGGGGGAGGTGGCCGAGGCGTAGGCCGCGAGGACCGGGACGCCGAGGCGCGCGGCGAGGAGCCGCGCGGTGCGGCCGGTGTCGGTCGCGGCGTCGGGGTCGCGGGAGCCGGCCGCGGCGAGCACCACGGCGGTCGAGCGGCGTTCGGACTCCGTCACGGGGCCGCGCCAGCCCGCCTCGGCGAGGCGGGCGCACAGGGTCTCCACGAGGAGGCGGTGCGGGCCGAGCGGCGCGGCCACCCGGGTGCGGGCCCGCGCGGCGGCGGCCATCTCGGGGACGTCCCGCTTGATGTGGTGGCCGCGGCTGAGCAGGAGAGGTACGAGGATCGCGTCGTCGTCGCCGAGGGCGGCGAGGGTGTCGGGCAGCAGGGGCTCGTTCAGCTCGATGTGGCCGAGGTGCACCCGCAGGCCGGGGCGCAGCTCTTGGACGCGGTCGAGCAGGGCGTGGACCGTGGCGAGGGTGCGCGGGTCGCGGCTGCCGTGGGCCACCAGGACCAGCGCCGGGGACCCGGGGCCCTGGCCGGACTCGTCGTGAAGCGGGAGCAACGCGGTCATGAACCGATCGTTGCGCCCCGACGTTGCCGCCCCGTTGCGCGGGCGTCACGGGTGTTTTCGCCAGGCTCACCGTGCGGGACCGGAGCGGTGTGAGGCGGGGTGACCTGGGGTTTCGGCGGCGGGCGTGACGACGGCCACGGAACCCTCGGGCCTCGCGGAGCGTCTCTTCGTGTCGAACCGATGTGTCGCCGACGTGTCGGAGCCGACCGGGAGGGCATCCCATGAAGATCCGCCGACCACGTCCGCCGCGCACCCGGACCGGGCAGCGACGACTGGTGCAGGCGCTGCTCGCGGGGTGCGTGCTCGCGCTGCTGCCGTCGACGTGGATGTACGTGAGCACGGACGACCGGCTGCGCACGACCGCCGACGCGCCCCGCACCGGGGTCGCGGTCGTCTTCGGCGCCGGTCTGTGGAACGGCGAGCCGTCGCCCTACCTCGCCCACCGTCTGGACGCGGCCGCCGAGCTGTATCGCGAGGGGCGGGTGCGGGCGGTGCTCGTCACCGGCGACAACAGCCGCGAGGACTACGACGAGCCGGACGCGATGCGCGCCTATCTCACCCGGCACGGCGTCCCGGACGCCCGGATCGTCAGCGACTACGCGGGCTTCGACACCTGGGACTCCTGCGTGCGGGCCCGGAAGATCTTCGGCGTCGACGAGGCGGTGCTGATCAGCCAGGGCTTCCACATCCGGCGCGCGGTCGCGTTGTGCGAGGCGGCGGGGGTCACGTCGTACGGCGTCGGAGTGGACGAGCGGCACGACGCGACCTGGTACTACGGGGGCGTCCGGGAGATCCTCGCGGCGGGGAAGGCCGCGCTGGACGTCGTCCTGGAGCCGGATCCGCGGTTCCTCGGGCCCCGCGAACGGGGGGTGGAACGCGCGCTCGCGGCGGAGGAGGAGTGACAAGAGGCGACTGAATCTTGACCGGAATTGGTCGCAGACCTGCGCCCTTTTGAGCCACCTCGGCACCTCACGGCGGACCGGGCCCGACGGGGAGATCACCGTCGCGCCCGTGTAACAAGGAGCCGTCCCGGCACGTAACACCGGCCACGCACGCTGGCCCGCATGGACCCCTCCGCGACGCCCACGCACTGCCCGTACTGCGCCCTGCAGTGCGGGATGACTCTCACGCCCGCCCCGGACGGGACCGTCGAGGTCGGTGAGCGTCCGGACTTCCCGGTGAACCGGGGGGCGCTGTGCGGCAAGGGCAGGACGGCGCCCGCGGTGCTGTCCTCGCGGGTGCGGCTGACCTCGCCGCTGGTCCGCGAGAAGGGCGTGCTGACGCCCGCGACCTGGGACGAGGCGCTCGGCCGGATCGCCGAGGGGCTGTCCTCGGTCCGGTCGGCGCACGGACCCGACGCGCTGGGCGTGTTCGGCGGGGGCGGGCTGACCAACGAGAAGGCGTACTCGCTCGGCAAGTTCGCCCGCCTCGTGCTGGGCACCTCGCAGATCGACTACAACGGGCGGTTCTGCATGTCGTCCGCCGCGGCGGCCGGTACCAGGGCGTTCGGGCTGGACCGGGGGCTGCCGTTCCCGCTGGAGGACATCCCGAGGACCGGGTGCGTGATCCTGGTCGGCTCGAACCTCGCGGAGACCATGCCGCCGGCGCTGCGGTACCTGACCGAGCTGAAGGACAACGGCGGCACGCTGATCGTCGTCGACCCGCGCCGCACCAGGACCGCCGAGCAGGCCGACCTGCACCTCGCGCCCCGGCCCGGTACCGATCTCGCGCTGGCCGCGGGCCTGCTGCACCTGGTCGTGGCCGAGGGGCGGACCGACGAGGAGTTCATCCGGGAGCGCACGAGCGGCTGGGAGGACGCGCGTGCCGCGGCGATGGCGCACTGGCCGGAGTACGTCGAGCGGATCACCGGGGTGCCGGTACCGCAACTGCGGGCAGCGGTACGGCTGTTCTGTGAGCCGGAGGCCGCGATGGTGCTCACCGCGCGCGGGCCGGAGCAGCAGTCCAAGGGCACGGACACGGTGGGCGCCTGGATCAACCTGTGCCTGGCGACCGGGCGGGCGGGCCGACCGCTGTCCGGGTACGGCTGCCTCACCGGCCAGGGCAACGGCCAGGGGGGACGCGAACACGGGCAGAAGGCCGACCAGTTGCCCGGGTACCGCAAGCTGACCGATCCGGCGGCGAGGCGGCATGTGGCCGGGGTGTGGGGCGTCGACCCCGACAGCCTGCCGGGCCCCGGCCGCAGCGCGTACGAGCTGCTGGACGCGCTCGGCGGTGACGTCAGGGCGCTGCTGCTGATGGGCTCCAACCCGGTGGTGTCCGCCCCGCGCGCCGCGCATGTGGAGGAACGCCTCAGGTCCCTCGACCTCCTCGCCGTGTGCGACGTGGTGCTGTCGGAGACGGCGGCCCTCGCGGACGTCGTGCTGCCCGTGACGCAGTGGGCGGAGGAGAGCGGCACGACGACCAGCCTGGAGGGCCGGGTGCTGCTGCGCCGGCGGGCGATCACCCCGCCGCAGGGGGTGCGCAGCGATCTGGAGGTCCTGCACGAACTCGCCGCGCGGCTGGGCGTCGAGAAGGGGTTCCCGACCGACCCCGAGGAGGTCTTCGAGGAACTGCGCCGCGCGTCCGCGGGTGGTCCCGCGGACTACTCCGGCATCACCTACCGCCGTCTCGTCGAGGAGAACGGGGTGTTCTGGCCGTGCCCGGCGGGCGCGGAGGACCCGGCCGCCCCTGTCCGCGCGCCGGGGGCGGCGGGGGCGGCCCCCGCGTCCGGCGGACGTCGGCCCGGCGCCCCCGTGGGCGTGCACCCCGGCACTCCCCGGCTCTTCCTCGACCGCTTCGCCACCGACGACGGCCGGGCCCGCTTCGTGTCCGTCGCGCACCGGGCCGCCGCCGAGGAACCCGACGACGCGTACCCGGTGGTGCTGACCACCGGGCGGGTGGTGGCCCAGTACCAGTCCGGCGCCCAGACCCGCCGCGTCGACGAGCTGAACGCCGCCGCGCCCGGACCCTTCGTCGAGCTGCACCCGCACCTGGCGCGGCGGCTGGGCGCGGCCGAGGGCGACCCGGTGGCGGTCGTGTCCCGGCGGGGGCGGGCGGTGGCACCGGCCAGGATCACGCCGTCCATCCGCCCGGACACGGTCTTCATGCCGTTCCACTGGCCCGGCGAGGGGCGCGCCAACACCCTCACCAACCCGGCGCTGGACCCCGTCTCGCGGATGCCGGAGTTCAAGGTGTGCGCGGTGCGCGTGGAAGCCGTGGAAGCCGCGGAAGCCGTGAAAGGCGTGGAAGCCGAGGAAAGCGGGAAAGCCGCGGTAGGCCCGGAAGCCGTGAACGCCCTGGAGGTCGTGTCGGAGCCGGCGCCCGCGCCGCAGGTGAGCGAGGCCGCCACAGCGTAGACCGCACGGCCACGGCGCGGGCCGCGCGGAACTCACCTGCGCGCCCGCCAGTCCCCGCCCTCGATCCGCTCGCCCCCGGCCCGCAGCCGGGCGGCGACCGCGGGGGCGGCGACGTACACCCAGGCCCGCAGCGTCGCGCCGTCGGTGTCCCGGACGACCTCGCGGGCGACGCGCTCGTAGAGGTTGCGGGCGTCTCCGGGCGCGTACTCCTCCAACCGGTCGAGCGCGGCCAGGAGTTCGCCGTAGGCGTCCGGCAGCGGCGTGATCAGTTCGCCGGTCACCACCGCGCCGGGCTCCTCCACGGCGTACGGATAGCCCGGTCCTTCGTAGAGCACCGCGCCCGTGAGGCGGGCCGCCTCCTCGGTCCGGGTGCGGCCGCGCAGGAACGTGTCGTGGTGGGGCTCACCCGGGCGGAGGGTGCCGTAGACGAAGAACGGGAGGGTCACAGAAACGATTCTCACCCCTCACACACCCACACCTGACGTCTATGGACATGACAAGTCATGATCGCGTAAACCTCGGTGAACGTCTGCGCCGCCCCCCACTTCGGCGCCTTCCCGAGGAGACCGATGAGTCGAATACGGCACGCGCGAGCTTCCCGTCTCGCCGTCACCGCCACCACCGCCGCGCTGCTGGCCGCCGCCCTCTCCCCCACCGCCGCGGGCGCGGCCGAGCGGCCGACCCGGGACCAGGCGGTCGAGAACGCGGCCGCGGCGCTCGCGCGACAGGCCGACGCCCTGGGCCTGACCGCCGCCCAGGGCACGAAGGTCCGGGACGTGATCGTCGACCAGGACGGCACCCAGCACGTCCGCTACGACCGCACCTACGAACGACTCCCGGTCCCCGGCGGCGACTTCGTCGTCCACCTGGCCCCGGACGGCAGCTACCGCGGGGCGAGCCGGGCCACCCGCGCCGCCCTGTCCCTGCCGTCGGTCACGCCCCTGCTCTCCGCGCCGAAGGCCGCCGACCACGCCGCCAACTCCCTGCGCGCCACGCGTCTCGGTGAGGCGCTGAAGCGGCTGACGGCCAAGCCGGAACTGGTCGTCGACGCCCTGCACGGCACACCGAGGCTGGCGTGGCGGACCGAGGCGGTGGCGCTGGACGGCCGGGGCAACCCGCTCGCGCGCACGGTGCTGACGGACGCCCGCAGCGGCGCGCAGATCGACGCCTGGGACACCCTGGAGTCGGCGGAGGGCAAGGGGAGTTCGCTGTACGGCGGGACGGTGCCGCTGGAGACGACGGCCACGGGATCGTCGTACCGGCTCACGGACCCGACACGGGGCGGCACGTACACCGGTGACGCCGCGAACCGCTCCGACCTGTGTCTCCTCGGCACCATCTGTGTCGTGCGCGCCCCCTCGACCGTCTTCACGGACGCCGACAACCAGTGGGGCGACGGCACGACGACGGACCGGGTCTCGGCGGCGGTGGACGCCCAGTACGGCACCGACACCACCTGGGACTACTTCCACGACGTCCACGGCCGCAACGGCATCGCGGGCGACGGCAAGGGCTCGTACAACCGGGTCCACTACGGCACCCGGTACAACAACGCGTTCTGGGACGACACCTGCTTCTGCATGACCTACGGCGACGGTGACGGCACGAACATGGGACCGCTGGTGTCCCTCGACATCACGGGCCACGAGATGGCGCACGGCGTGACCTCCAAGACCGCCGCGCTGACGTACTCGGGCGAGTCCGGGGGGCTCAACGAGTCCACCTCCGACATCTTCGGCACCCTCGTGGAGTTCCACGCGGGCAACGCGTCCGACAAGGGCGACTGGCTGATCGGCGAGGAGATCGTGCGCGAGGGCTTCGGGCGGAGCGCGTTGCGGTACATGGACCGCCCCTCGCGCGACGGCCTCTCGGCCGACTGCTGGAGCTCCACCGCCGGCAGCCTCGACGTCCACTACTCCTCCGGCATCGGCAACCACTTCGCGTATCTGCTGGCGGAGGGCAGCGGCGCCAAGACGATCAACGGCGCGGCCCACGACTCCCGCACCTGCGACGGCTCCGCGGTCGAGGGCATCGGCCGGGCCAAGCTGGGGGCGATCTGGTACCGGGCGCTGACGGTGTACATGACCTCGTCGACGGACTACGCCGGAGCGCGCACCGCGACCCTGAAGGCCGCGGCGGACCTGTACGGGGCCGACAGCGTGGAGCACGCGGCCGTGGGGGCGGCCTGGAGCGCGGTGAACGTGGGCTGAGCAGCGCACCCGCCCCGAGGCCGGTCGTCTCCGCGTCGCCCCGACGCACCCCGGAGACGGCCGGCCTCGCCGTGCCCCCGAGGCGGGGTCACCCGTTCACACCTCCCTCTCGCCCCTTCGGATACTTTTCCCCGCCCTCCCTTCCAGAAGCCCTTGACCTGCTGAAACGCGCGGGAGTGCGCACCTCGCGGGGGGCCGGGGGCACCCGTTCACCCCAAATCTGACGGCCCCTCAGCAAGCGGGCTCGTCGTCCTGCCCTTTACCTCGGAAGTGCAGGGGCGACCGACGGCGGCACATGGGGGTGCCGCGGGCCGTTGCCCGCCGGAGACGCTCGTGAGGAGCATCGATGCGACGCACCGCCCGTCTGCTGATCGGTACGGCACTCGCGGTCGCCACCGCGGGGTCGCTCGACGCGCCCGGGTACGCCGCGGACGGCTCGGGCCTGGAGGTCTTCCCGTCCACCGCGGTGCCCGGCGGTGACGTCACCGTGAACACCACGGCCTGCGGGAAGGACGGCACGGCCGAGGGCGACGCCAGCGCGGTGGGCGCCGGGCGCTTCACGCTCGCGCCCAGCACGCACGAGGGCGACGCGATCGGGCAGTTCCGGGTGCCGGCCAGCGCGCAGCCGGGGACGTACGAGATCGTCGCGAAGTGCCCCGGGGGTGGGCCGGAGGTCCGCGGTGACCTGGTGGTCGTCATGGAGTCGGCGCGGGGTTATGTGCACCCGAAGGGCATTGTGAAGACGGGGGTCGGCGGCGCTCTGGGCTCCGACCCCGTGCAGACCGCGGCCGGCGTGGCGGCTCTCGCCGTCGCCGGCGCGGGCGGTACCTGGCTCCTGCATCGCCGGGCGAGAGGCGACGGGATCTGACGGACACCCTCCGCTGTCCGTCCGCCGGTACCGCAAGTCCCCACCCCCTCCGGGCGCGACGCCCCTCGCGGCCCGGAGGGGGAACGGGTGGAACAGTCGAGCTGGGAGGCCGACATGGGCAGGTACGGCAACACCGGCGACGTCGCGATAGCCGGCGTCACCGTCTTCGCCCTGTGCGCCGGCGCGTGGCTGCTGACCGGCGGGGACGCGCCCCCGCAGCCGTCGGCCGCCGAGGCGCGGGTCGGCACGGCCCTGCGGCAGCAGGCGGCGCCGGGGCTGCCGCCGTCCCCGCCCGACCGCATCCGGATCCCCGAGATCCGCGTGGACGCGCCCCTGATGGGCCTCGGCCTGACCCGCGCGGGCAGCCTCGACGTGCCGCCCGCCGCGCACAAGAACCTCGCCGGCTGGTACGAGGCGGGCACCACGCCCGGGGAGACCGGCACCGCCATCGTCGCCGGGCACGTCGACAACACCGAGGGCCCCGCCGTCTTCTTCCGCCTCGGCGCCCTCAAGCGCGGCAGCGCCATCGAGGTGGACCGTCGGGACGGCAGCGTGGCCCGGTTCCTGGTGGACGCGATCGAGGTCTACGACGCCGAGGACTTCCCCGACGAGAAGGTGTACGGCGCGGCGGCCCGGCCCGAGCTACGGGTGATCACCTGCGGCGGCGGCTACTCGCGCAGCACCGGCTACCAGGGCAACGTCGTGGTGTTCGCCCATCTCACGGGGAGCGCGTGACGCCTTCCGGGGACCGTGCGAGCACATGGGCGCTCCCCCACGCGCCGAGCGGCTCCAGCGCCTCGTTGAGCGCCGCACCCCGGGGGGTCAGTGAGTACTCCACCCTCGGCGGCACCTCCTCGTACACCTCGCGGTGCACGATCCCGTCCGCCTCCAGCTCCCGCAGCTGCGCCGCGAGCACCTTCTCCGTCACCCCGGGCAGTTCCCGGCGCAGCTCGCCGAAGCGGTGCGGCCGCACGTGCAGCGCCCACAGGACGAGCACCTTCCACTTCCCGCCGATCACCTCCATCGCCGCGTCGATCCCGCACACGTACGCGCCCGGCCGTCGTCCCACCGTCATGCCCGCCCCACCCCGTCCTCCCGCTGCCTGCACGCTTCCCCCCAGGTAACCACCCACTCGCAAGTACGTACTTGAGCAGGCCGTTTCCCCTCACCGAGGCTGAACGCCATGACCGAAGACACCTCTTCCCCGACCCCGCTCACCCTCCTCGGCACGGGCGCCATGGGCACCGCCCTGGCCCGCGCCTGGCTCGCCGCCGGCCACCCCGTCACCGTCTGGAACCGTACCGCCGCCCGCGCCGAGCCCCTCGCCGCCGAGGGCGCCGCCGTCGCCGGGAGCGCGGCCGCGGCGGTGGCCGCGAACAGGCTGGTGATCGCCTGTCTGCTGGACGACGCCTCGGTCGGCGAGGCCCTGTCGGGCGCCGACCTGTCCGGCCGCGACCTCGTCAACCTCACCACCGGCACGCCGGGCCAGGGCCGCGCCCGCGCCGCCTGGGCGAAGGAGCGCGGCGCCCGGTTCCTGGACGCGGGCGTCATGGCCGTTCCGCCGATGGTCGGCGACCCGGCGTCCGGGGCCTATGTGCTGTACAGCGGCTCGTCCGGGCTGTTCGAGGAGCACCGCGACACCCTGGCGGTCCCGGCCGGCGTCCGCTACGTCGGCCCGGACCCGGGCTTCGCCGCGCTGCACGACGTGGCGCTGCTCAGCGCCATGGACGGCATGTTCGCGGGCATCACGCACGCCTTCGCGCTGATCCGCGGGGAGGACATCGCGCCGCGCGAGTTCGCCCCGCTGCTCGTGTCCTGGCTGACCGCGATGGCACCGGCCGCGCTGGACACCGCCGACAGGCTGGCGGGCGGCGACTGCACCAAGGACGTGGTGTCCGACCTCGCCATGCAGGTGGCCGCCAACGCCACGCTGCTGCGCACCGCCGAGGAGCAGGGCGTCAGCACGGAGCTGCTCACGCCGTTCATGGGGCTCATGGAGCGCCGGCTGGCCGCCGGGCACGGCGCCGAGGACACCACGGGGGTGATCGAACTGCTCGTCACCGGCAACGCCGGCTAAGCCAGCCACTGTTCGTACGCCAGGTTCGCCACCAGGGCGAACACCACCGTCAGCAGCACCACCCGGACGAATCCGCTGCCCTTCTTCAGCGCGGTGCGCGCGCCCAGGGTGCCGCCCGCGAGGTTGAACACGGCCATCACCGCGGCCAGCTGCCACAGCACGGTGCCCTGCCAGGCGAAGGTCGCCAGGGCGCCGGCGTTGGTGCAGCAGTTGACGATCTTCGCCGTGGCGGAGGCGGTGACCAGGTCGAGGTGGAGCACGGCGGTCAGGGCCAGGACCAGGAAGGTGCCGGTCCCGGGGCCGATCAGGCCGTCGTAGAAGCCGATGCCCAGACCCGCGAGGCCGATCGCGGCGAGGACGCGGCGCCGGGTGACGGGGCCCGGCGCCGGGGCGGTGCCGAAGGCGGGCTTGAGGATCACGAAGGCGGCCACGGCGAGCAGCACCACCATGATCAGCGGCTTGAGCACCTCCGTGCTCATCCCGGCCGCGAAGAAGGCCCCGCCGCAGGAGCCCGCGAGCGCGGCGAGGCCGATACGGATCGCCATCGGGACGTCCACGCGGGCCTTGCGGGCGTACGTCACGGCGGCCCCGGTCGTGCCGACGATGGCGACGGCCTTGTTGGTGCCGAGCGCGTACGCGGCCGGGGTGCCGGCGGGGAGCCCCAGCAGCAGGACGGGCAGGAGCACCAGGCCTCCCCCGCCGACCACGGCGTCGATCCAGCCGGCCGCGAGGGCGGCCAGGCACAGGGCGACGACCATGGCAAGGGGTATGTCGGGCATGATCGCGACCCTATCCCGGGGCTCCCGCCCCACCGGCGGGGCCCTCACAGCCGGTCCCCGTCCCCGCTGAGGGCAGCGTTCCCGGTGGGAAACAGCGGTGATGTCGCCGGGTAACACCCGCCCCGCACGCTGCGAGGCATGACCTCGGATACGCGTGTGGTGGTGATCGGCTCCGGCCTCGCGGGCGCACGGCTCGCCCGGCGGCTCGGCGAGCTCGGCACGCCCGCGCTGCTCGTCGGCGAGGAGGAGCACCGCCCGTACAACCGGGTCCTGCTCGCCGAGGTGCTCGCCGGGCGCTACGAACCGGACGTGATCGCCCTGCCGGGCCTCACCGCCCCGGCGGAGCCGCTGCGCGCACGGGTGACCGGCATCGACCGCGAGGCGCGGACCGTGCGCTGCGCGGACGGCTCGGTGGTTCCCTACGGCACGCTGGTCCTGGCCACCGGCTCCAACCCGGTGCTGCCGCCCCTGCGCGGCCTGTTCACCCCCGGCGGCCGGGAGCTGCCGGAGGGCGTCCACGCGTTCCGCACCATGGACGACTGCCTGGGCCTGTCCAAGGCGGTCCGCCCCTCGGCACGCGCCGTCGTCATCGGCGGCGGCCTGCTCGGGGTCTCCGCCGCCCGTGCGCTCGCGGTGCGCGGGGCGCAGGTCGTGCTCGCCCAGCAGGCCGAGCGGCTCATGGAGCGGCAGCTCGACCCGGCCGCCTCCCGGCTGGTCGGACGCCATCTGAAGGACCTCGGCGTCGAGGTGCACACCGAGTGCCGGGTGCGCGGCGTGCGGGTCGTCGCCGGTGCCGTCCGCTCCGTCGAGCTGGCCGACGGCTACACCCTCGACGCCGACCTCCTGGTGCTGGCCTGCGGTGTCCGCCCCCGTGTGGGGCTGGCCCGGACGGCGGGGCTCAATGTCGGCGAGGGCGTCCTCGTCGACGACGAGCTGCGCACCTCCGACCCGCACATCCACGCGATCGGCGACTGCGCCCAGCACGACGGCACCCTCTACGGCCTCGCCGCCCCCGCGCTCGACCAGGCCGACACCCTCGCCGCGCTGTTGGCCGGCAGCGCCACCGCCCGCTACACCGGCACCCGCGCCCTCACCCGCCTCACCCTCGCCGGCCGGGCCCCCGCGGGCCTGGCCCCCTTCGACCTCGCCGCGTTCGGCGAGACCCAGCCCCGCCCGGGGGACGACGTCGTGCAGCTCGCCGACGCCACCCGGGGCACCTACCGGAAGGTCGTCGTCCGCGACGACCGGCTGGTCGGCGGGCTGCTCGTCGGCGAGCTCGGCACCGTCGGCGCCCTCGCCCGCGCCTGGGAGGGGGCGGAGCCGCTCCCCGCCGACGGCCCCCTGCTCCACCTGCTCACCCACGACGGAGGCTCCTGAATGTCCGCAGACACCCCCACGATCGTGCTCGTCGGCCATGGCATGGTCGGCCAGCGCTTCCTCGAAGCGCTCGCCGAGCGCGGCCTGACCAGGACGCACCGCGTGGTCGTGCTCTGCGAGGAGCCGCGTCCCGCCTACGACCGCGTCCAGCTCACCTCGTACTTCTCCGGCCGCACCCCCGAGGACCTCTCCCTGACCGACGAGGCGTTCCTCGCCGAGCACGGCATCGACCTGCGCCTCGGTGACCCGGCGGAGCGGATCGACCGCGCGGCCCGCACGGTCACGGCGCGCTCCGGCGAGGTCTTCGCCTACGACGTCCTGGTCCTCGCCACCGGCTCGTACCCCTTCGTCCCACCGGTCCCCGGCAAGGACGCGGACGGCTGCTTCGTGTACCGCACGATCGAGGACCTGCTCGCCATCGAGGCCCGCGCCGCGGACGGGGCCCGGGTGGGCGCGGTGGTCGGCGGCGGCCTGCTCGGCCTGGAGGCGGCGGGCGCCCTCCAGGGCCTCGGCCTGTCCACCCACATCGTGGAGTTCGCCCCGCGCCTGATGCCGGTGCAGGTCGACGACGGCGGCGGCGCGGCGCTGCTGCGCACCATTGAGGGCATGGGCCTGAGCGTCCACACCGGCACGGGCACACAGGAGATCGTCACGGACGCCGCGGGCCGCGTCAGCGGCATGAGGCTCTCCGACGGCGGCGAACTCGCCGTCGACCTGGTGGTGTTCAGCGCCGGCGTCCGCCCCCGCGACCAGCTGGCGCGCGACTGCGGGCTGGCGGTCGGCGAGCGCGGCGGCATCACCGTCGACGAGCGGTGCCGGACGGTCACCGACCCGCGCGTGTTCGCGATCGGCGAGTGCGCCCAGGCGGTGGACGGCCGGGTGTACGGCCTGGTCGCCCCGGGTTACGAGCAGGCCGCGACGGCGGCGGCGACGATCGCCGCCGACGAGGCGTCCTTCGTCGGCGCCGACCTCTCCACCAAGCTCAAGCTGCTCGGCGTGGACGTCGCGTCCTTCGGCGACGCGCACGGCACCACGGCCGACTGTCTCGACGTCGTCTACTCCGACTCCCGCAGCGGCCTGTACAAGAAGCTCGTCATCGGCCGCGACGGCACGCTGCTCGGCGGCGTCCTCGTGGGTGACGCGGAGGCGTACGGCACCCTGCGCGCCCTCACCGGCTCCGTCCCGCCCGTCGCCCCCGAGTCCCTGGTCCTGCCGGCCGGCTCCGGCGGCGGTGCCCAGCTCGGGCCGTCCGCGCTCCCCGACGACGCGGTGATCTGCTCCTGCCACAACGTCACCAAGGGCGCCGTGCGGGGCGCGGTGACGGACCACCGGTGCGTGACGGTCCCCGAGGTGAAGAAGTGCACCAGGGCCGGGACGGGCTGCGGCAGTTGCGTCAAGGTGCTCGGCCAGCTGGTCACCGCCGAGCTGGAGGCGAGCGGCGTCGAGGTCGACAAGGGGCTGTGCGGCTGCTTCGCGCAGACCCGCGAGGAGCTGTACGAGATCGTGCTCGCGCTGCGCGTCACCTCGTACCAGGACCTCCTCGACCGCCACGGCAGGCAGGGCGCCCGGGGTGGCGACGGCTGCGAGATCTGCAAGCCCGCGGTCGCCTCGGTCATCGCCTCGCTCGCCCCGGCGATCGGCGCGAGCGGCCATGTCCTGGACGGCGAGCAGGCGGCCCTCCAGGACACCAACGACCACTTCCTCGCCAACCTCCAGCGGAACGGCTCGTACTCCGTCGTGCCCCGGATCCCCGGCGGTGAGATCGCCCCGGAGAAGCTGATCGTCATCGGCGAGATCGCCCGGGACTTCGGGCTCTACACCAAGATCACCGGCGGCCAGCGCATCGACTTGTTCGGCGCGCGCGTCGAGCAGCTGCCGCTGATCTGGACGCGCCTGGTGGACGCGGGCTTCGAGTCGGGCCACGCGTACGGCAAGTCGCTGCGCACGGTGAAGTCCTGCGTGGGGCAGACCTGGTGCCGCTACGGCGTGCAGGACTCGGTCCGGATGGCGATCGACCTGGAGCTGCGCTACCGGGGCCTGCGCTCCCCGCACAAGCTCAAGTCGGCCGTCTCCGGCTGCGCCCGGGAGTGCGCCGAGGCCCGGTCGAAGGACTTCGGCGTGATCGCCACGTCGAACGGCTGGAACCTCTACGTCGGCGGCAACGGCGGGGCGACGCCGCGCCACGCGGACCTGTTGGCGCAGGACCTGTCGGACGCCGAGCTGATCCGCCTGATCGACCGCTTCCTGATGTTCTACATCCGCACGGCGGACCGCCTGGAGCGCACCTCGACATGGCTGGAGCGCGTCCCCGGCGGCCTCGACCACGTGCGCGAGGTGGTGGTCGAGGACTCCCTGGGCATCTGCGAGGAACTGGAGCGCCTGATGGCGGCGCACGTGGCGCACTACCACGACGAGTGGGCCGAGACCATCGCCGATCCCGAGAAGCTGGCCCGCTTCGTCTCCTTCGTGAACGCGCCCGACACCCCCGACCCGGTCGTCGCCTTCGTCCCCGAACGCGACCAGATCAAGCCCGACCTGCCGCTGCTGTCGATCGGCCTGCCCCGTGCGGCAGACGTCCTGGAAGGAACCGCTCAGCGATGACCCTGGCACCCGAGACGACCGACCTCGTGATCCAGCTCCAGCTGGCCGACGGCTGGTTCGCGGTCTGCGACCTGCGCCGGCTCCTGCCCGGCCGGGGAGTGGCGGCGCTGCTGCCGGACGGGGACCAGGTCGCCGTCTTCCGCGACCGCGCGGGCGGCCTGTACGCCCTCGGCAACCGCGATCCGTTCACCGGCGCGGCGGTCCTCTCCCGCGGCCTGACCGGCACCCACCAGGGCCGCCCGTTCGTCGCCTCCCCCCTGCTCAAGCAGCGCTTCGACCTGCTGTCGGGGCAGTGCCTGGACGACGAGACCGTACGGGTGCGCACGTACGAGGTGCGCGCGGCCTGAGCGGGCCGGACGGGAAGGGCGGGTCCTCCGGGGGACCCGCCTCACCGCTCCAGATGCGCCTCCGTGACCGCCAGTGCCGCGGCCATGATGCTCAGCTGCGGGTTCACCTCGGGGCAGCTCGGCAGCACGGACGCGTCGGCGATCAGCACTCCCGTCACGCCCCGGAGCCGTCCCACCGGGTCGGCCGGGGCGCGCTGCGCGTCGGCGCCCGCCGCCACCGTGCCGGTGGGGTGGTAGGCCGACAGATGCAGGCTGCGCGCGCTCACCCGGGCGAGGACGGCGTCGAGTTCGGCGAGGGTGCGTGCGCGCGGAGCGGCGGGGATGCCGGTGAGGACCTCGCGCGCGCCCGCCGCGAACAGCAGCTCGCCCATGGCGCGCACGGCCCGTGTCAGCCGGCCCGCGTCACGGGGGTCCAGGTCGTAGCGGAGCAGCGTGCGCTCGCGTCCCAGGACCCGGCCGGAAGGGCGGTCGGCGATCATCGCGCCGAGTGTGGCGAGGTGCCCCGCGTCGGCCAGCTCGCCGCGCAACCGCCGGCCCAGGCCCGGCAGGACGAAGGACCCCATACCAGGCGGTGTGGCCGTGGCCTCGATCAGGACGCCCTCGCCGTGCTGCTCCTCGACGCCGACGCTCTGCAGTACGCCTTCCCAGGCGACGACCGGTTCGGCGAACCGCCCGGCGACGCTGGTGGCCGGGTGGACGCTGAGGTTGCGGCCGAGCCGCGGATGACCGCCGAGTCCTGAGCGCCGCAGCAGCGGCGGCGACTGGAGGGCGCCGGCGGCGACCACCACGAGCGGCGCCAGGATCTCGAACTCCCCGCCGCCGTCCCGTCGCACCCGCACGCCCGCCGCACGCGGCCCGCCGGGCCGGTCGCCGTCCACGAGGACCCGGCGTACCCGGGCGCCGGTCACGATGCGTGCCCCGGCGGCACAGGCGTCGGGCAGGACGGAGAGCTGGACGCTCTGCTTGGCGCCGGTCGGACAGCCCACCACGCACTGGCAGGACCCCTTGCAGCCGGGCGCGTTGCGCCGCAGCGGCGCGGCCCGCCAGCCGAGCTTCTCCGCACCGGCGAGCGCGAGCCGCCCGTTGGTGCCGAGCACGTCGAGGGGCTGACGGGCGACGCGCAGGGTGCGTTCGGCCTCGTCGAGGCAGGGCCCGAGGCGCTCGGCGAGCGCGAAGCCGAAGTCGTCGCGCCAGCGGGCCAGTACGTGGCCGGGGGTGCGGTAGCAGGTGCCGGAGTTGACCACGGTGGTTCCGCCGACCGCCCGGCCGACGGGCAGCAGCAACGGGGGGTCACCGAGGGCGACGGTGGCGCCGCCGTCGCGGTACAGCTGGGCGAAGCGGTCCAGCGGGGCCCGTCCGCCGAACGAGGCGGTGGAGTGGTGGTGCCCCTCCTCCAGTACGACGACGTCGAGTCCGGCGCGGGCCAGGGTGCGGGCCGCGACGGCGCCGCCCGCGCCGGAGCCGACGACGACGGCGTCCGCGGTGGAGCGGGCGGGCCAGGCTCCGGCGGGCGTGCAGTCGAGCGGGGGGTCGGGGGGCGCCGGCGCGACGGGCTTCGGCCCGTCCTGGAGCAGGCGTTCGGTACCGGCCGCCAGCAGGACCGGCACCTTGAGCACGTCCAGGAGCGGGAGCAGCGCACGGTGTCCGCCGAGGCCCGCGAGGACCGACTCCCGCTCGGCGGGGGTGAGGCGGGCGAGTCCGCGTCCCGTGCGGGCCAGAGCGTAGGCGTCGACGGCGAGCGCGGCGGCCCGTACGCCGGAACGGGCGGGCAGCGGCATCGCGTCGAGCACGCGGTCGAGGCGGGCGGGCACCCGGGCGGGCCAGAGTTCGGTGCCGTCGTCGGCCAGCAGCGCGGCGACGAGTCCGGTGAGGCTCATCGGGTGCCCACTTCCGCGTGGGCGGTCCCGTCCAGGTGCCACTCGGCCTCGGTACGCCAGCCGCCCGGCCACCACCACCGTTCCAGCAGGACGTGGGCGTCGGCGCGTTCGCTGTTGCGGCAGACGGCGGGGGCGCCGTCCGGGTCGGTGTAGTCGAGCGCGAGGGTGCGGTCCGCGGGCTGCGTGACCTCGACACGGATGCGCCGCAGTCCGGCGCGGCCGGTCACGGTCCAGGTGGGCAGGCCGACGTCGGCGCGGAACCGCCGCAGGCCCGCCCAGCCGATCGCGCCGCGCTCCACGCGCCGCGGCCAGGTCCCGGCGCCGCGCCGCAGCCGCAGGAACACCAGCGGGGGCAGCCGGCGCAGCACGGGCCGCATGGACACCGCGGCGACCACCTCCAGGACGTCGCCGTCGCCGAGGTCGGCGTGCAGCCAGGCCCAGCGACGGGCGTTGCCGTGCCCGTAGATGCGGGCCGAGCCGCCGGGGGCACCGTCGAGGGTCAGGGTGGTGCCGTCGTACGTGAAGGTCCCGTCGTAGGCGGCGCGCGCGGCGGGCAGGATCTGGGCGGCCGGGAGCAGGGGGCGGCGCCATGACCAGCGGGGGAAGGTGAACAGCGGCTCGTCGGCGGCCCGTTCGGTGAGGTCCCAGTGGAACGTGTCCGCCGCTCCGGTCAGCCGGCCGGGGCCGGCCGCGACGCCCGCCGCCGTGAATCCGTCGCCTGGCCGGTCCCACGGCGCCGGGCCGAAGCGGGCGTGCCGCACGGGTCCTCGCGCGGGAAAGGCGGCGGCCCAGCCGTGCGCGTACGGCGGGGATCCGTCGGCGGGCGCGGTGAGTTCGTGGTGGAGCCAGAGTCCGGTGCCGGTGGCCGGGTCGGTGAGGGTGGTGTACCAGACCTCGGTGCGTCCGGGCTCTCCGTTCCAGCGGGGCGCCATGAGCGCGTGCGCGTCCTGACGGCGGGGGAAGCGGAAGCTCGCGAGGAACGGCGCGAGGCCGGTGGTGAGGGGGAACCGCAGGGTGCCGGTGCCCGCTCGCGTCCCGTTCTCGTACAGGGTGAACGGCAGCACGGTCATCGAGGTGAGCGGGCGGCGCGGGGTCACCGACTTCCAGCCGTCGAGGGTGAGGTGGCGGCCGTCGGCGGTGAAGCTCAGGCGGTAGCGGATGCGGCGCCTGGCGAGGGGGGATATCTCCAGCTCGCCCCGGGTCCCGGGGTCGTCGGCGAGGCCCGCGATCCGCAGGCGTCCGGTGGCGGCCGCCCGGGTCGTGGCGAGGGGCCGCAGCACCCGGTCCGCCGTCACGCGCAGGTCCAGGCGGATCCGGCGGGTGCGGTCCTCGCCGTCGAGCCGGACCGTGCCGAGCATCGTCTCGCGGAACGTCGTGCCCCGCGTCCCCGGTGCCCGCCGGGCGCCGGCGCCCGGCGCGGCGGGGGTGTCCGGCGCGGCGGGGGTGTCCGTCCCGGCCGTCACGCGAGTCCCTCCAGCATGATCCGCTCGGTCGCGGTGAGATAGGCCTCGGCCGCCCGCCGTGCGCCGTCCTCGTCACCGGCCGCCACGGCGTCCACCACCGGTGCGAGCCGCGCGTGGGCTGCCCCCGGGTCGGTGAAGGGCCCCACCAGGGCGGCGCGCACCGGCAGATAGGCGTTGAAGAGGGTGTTGGTCAGCAGGACGTAGACGCGGTTGCCGGTCGCGCGGGCCAGGGCCCGGTGCACCTCGATGTCCGCGAGCTGGACGTCCGCGCCCCCGTCGGCCTCGCGCACGGCGTCGAGCAGGGCGCGCAGCGCGGCGCGGTCCCGCGCGGTGGCCCGCGCCGCGGCCTGGCCGGCGATCAACCCGCCGACGGCACGGCGTACTTCGAAGACCTCGCCCACCCAGTCCGGGCTGTGCCGCACCAGCATGGGCAGCAGGTCGGCGCCGCCCAGGCGCGCGAAGTCCCGTACCCGGGTGCCCACTCCGTGCTTGGTCTCCAGCAGGCCCGCCTGGACGAGACGGCCGAAGGCGTGCTTGAGGGTGGTGCGGTTGACGCCGTAGCCGTCGGCGAGCCGGCGTTCCGGTGGCAGATAGCTGCCGACGGGGTGCCGCCCGGCGAGGATGTCCTCGCGCAACCGCCCTTCCAGGACGTCGACGACGGTGTCGCGGGGCAGTGCCTCCATGCGGTTCCTCCGTGGTGCGCCTCGGTGACCCGGTGACTCAGTGGATGAGCCACCCAACCAACGCGACGACAGGAAGTCAACAGGTCGTGCGCACACGGCACTTGAAGATGGACCAGGCGGACGGACGCCGCGCCGCCTGCCCGTGTGCACGCCGCCGACGCGTCACGGGCCGTCCACGGCGTGTCCACCCCGCTCGCCTAGGGTCCCTGACCGCAACGCCCCGCCGCCGACCGGTGGCGGGGCCGGTCACGGCACCTCTTGGAGTGAGAGTGGAACGTCGTAACCTCCTGCGTGCGGCCGTCCTCGGCGGCTCTACGGCAGCGCTCGGCGGCAGCCTGTGGCGCGGCGCCGCGTACGCGGCCCCCGCCCAGCCGGGCACAGGCCCCTACGGTGCGCTCGGTTCGCCCGACGCCAACGGCATCAGACTCCCCAACGGCTTCACCAGCAGGGTGATCGCCCGTTCCGGCCAGCGTGTCTCCGGCACGTCCTACACCTGGCACAACGCCCCGGACGGCGGCGCCTGTTACGCCGACGGCAGCGGCTGGATCTACGTGTCCAACTCGGAGATCAACCCCTCCGGCGGCGCGAGCGCGGTGAAGTTCTCCTCGACGGGCGCGGTCACCGGGGCGTACCGCATCCTCTCCGGCACCCGCACCAACTGCGCGGGCGGCAAGACCCCGTGGAACACCTGGCTGTCCTGCGAGGAGGTGTCCCTCGGCTACGTCTTCGAGACCGACCCGTGGGGCGTGAAGGCGGCGGTGCGCCGTGACGCCATGGGCCGCTTCAAGCACGAGGCGGCGGCCGCCGACCCCGTCCGCAGGGTCGTCTACCTGACCGAGGACGAGACCAACGGCCGCTTCTACCGGTTCGTCCCGGCGACCTGGGGCGACCTGTCCTCGGGCACGCTCCAGGTGATGGTCGCGGGCTCCGCCACGTCCGGTTCCTTCACCTGGGCGAACGTGCCCGACCCGGACGGCTCCCCGACCGCCACCCGCTCCCAGGTGTCCGGCTCGAAGTCCTTCAACGGCGGCGAGGGCTGCCACTACGCCGACGACACGGTCTGGTTCACCACCAAGGGCGACAACCGCGTCTGGCAGGTCAACCTGACCAACAACACCTACGAGCTGGCCTACGACGACTCCCTCGTCAGCTCCGGCACGGCCCCGCTCACCGGCGTCGACAACATCACCGGCAGCTCCTCCGGCGACCTGTTCGTCGCGGAGGACGGCGGCACCATGGAGATCTGCGTGATCACGCCCAACGACGTGATCGCCCCGTTCCTGCGGATCGACGGCCAGTCCGGCTCGGAGATCACGGGACCGGCGTTCTCCCCCGACGGGCGGCGCCTGTACTTCTCCAGCCAGCGCGGCACGAGCGGCAGCTCCTCCGGCGGCATCACGTACGAGGTGACGGGCCCCTTCCGCGCCTGACGCGCCCTGACGGGCTGGTGAGAGGTCGGTGGGGCACGGTCACGCCCCGGGAGGGCGGCCCGCCGGGTCGCTGTCGAGTTCCTGTCGAGTTCGCCGAGGCGGTCGAGACACGCCGGAACGAGAGGTTTCATCGAGTCCCACCGACTCTTCCTGCCCCACCCTCACGGAGGCGCGATCCATGACTCGGAACCATCCCCAGCCGTCCCGGCGTGCCGTGCTCGGCGGCATGGCCGCCGCGCTCACGGTGGCCACCGCGGCCGGCCCGGCACGGGCGGGCACGAAGGGCAGGTGGCCGACGGAGTTCCCGCTCCCCGACGGCTTCCTCCCCGAGGGCATCACCATCGGCGACAGGCCGTACGCGTACATGGGCTCCCGCGCCGACGGCGCCGTCCTGCGCACGGACCTGCGCACGGGCGCCTACGAGACCGTCCACCCCGGCGCGGCGGGCACGGCGTCCATCGGCCTGAAACTGGACCGCGACGGTCTGCTGTACGTGGCCGGGGGCGGCGGCGGGACGGCTCGCGTGCTGCACGCGCGCACGGGCGAACTCCTGCGGACGTACCGACTGACCGCCACCTCGGGTCAGTTCGTCAACGACGTCGTCCTGACCGGCGACCGGGCCTGGTTCACGGACTCCCGCGCGGCGGTCCTGCACGGCGTCCCGCGCGGCGCCCGCGGAGGGGACCGCGAAGAGGTCCGCACCCTGCCCCTGACGGGCGACTGGACGCAGACGCCCGACGTCAACAACGCCAACGGCCTCGTGGCGACCCCCGACGGGCGTGGCCTGATCGTCGTGAAGAGCACCCCGGGCGAGCTGTACCACGTGTCGCTGCGCACCGGGTCCGCCACGCGGATCCGCCTGCGGGGCGCGGACTCGGTCGTGAACGGCGACGGCCTGGTCCGCGTCGGCCACACCCTGTACGTCGTCCAGAACCGCCTCAACCTGATCAGCGTCTGGTCGCTCTCCCGCGACCTGCGCGGCGCCTCCCTGATCCGCACGATCACCGACCCCCGGTTCGACGTGCCCACCACCGCGGCCCGCCACGGCGACCGCCTCTACCTGGTCAACGCCCGCTTCACCAGCCCGCAGACGCCGGAGACGACGTTCAACGGGGTGGCCGTGCGGCTCTGACGCCGGGCCGCCCGGGTGCGCCGCGTGGCACGGTGGACGTATGAGGCTCTCACCCGCCGACGCCAGGCGGCGTTTCGTCACCGCGCCCGTCGCGCGGCTGGCGACGGCCGGCGCCGGCGGGGTGCCGCACCTCGTGCCGGTGACGTTCGTCGTCGTCGCCGAGGTCCTGTACTTCGCCGTGGACCACAAGCCCAAGAGCACCTGGGACCTGCGCCGGTTGCAGAACATCCGGGAGAACCCCGCGGTGGCGGTGCTGGCCGACCACTACGACGAGGACTGGTCGGCACTGTGGTGGGCCCGCGCCGACGGCCGGGGGGAGATCCTTCAGGACGGGGCGGAACGCCGCCACGCCCTCGCGTCACTGCGCGGCAAGTACGCCCGGGACGACCAGTACGGCGACTCCCCTCCCCCAGGGCCCGTGGTCGCCGTCCGGGTCACCCGGTGGAGCGGCTGGACCTCCACCTGACGCCCACAAGTGTCACGAAATGGCCACATAGCCCGTGTGTCACGCGACCCGGCATTACGTTCATCCCCTCACGTAACACGTCTGGGGGGACGAGATGACCAACCCGTACATCCCACCGCCGCCACCCGCCGTTCGCCCCGCCCCCGGGTGGGCCCGCAAACGGTACGTACTGCCCGCCCTGGCCCTGACCCTCTTCCTCGGCGTCGGCATCGGCGCGGGCGGCGGCGACGGCGAGAGGACGACCGACGCGAAGCCGGCGGCCGCCGAGCCGGCACCGACGCAGACCGTCACCGCGACGGCGACAGCGACGGTGACGCGGACCCCTGAGGCCGCACCGGCGCCCACGGTGACCGTCACGAAGACGGTCACCGCGACCCGGACGGTCACCGCCGAGCCCGCGGCCGGAGGCGGCTCGGACGACTCGTCCGGCGCCGGCACCGTCTCCTACGGCAACTGCAGCGAGGCACGGGCGGCCGGTGCCGCCCCGATCCATCGCGGTGAACCCGGCTACGCCTCGCACCTGGACCGGGACGGCGACGGCGTCGCCTGCGACGCGTGACTCAGTGGCCGGTGAGGCCGTTGGGGAGGATCGTGTTCAGGGAGGTGACCGGGTGTCCCACCTCCAGCGCGCCGAGCACGCCGCTCAACAGGGCGGTGGCGGGCACCTCCTGGGTGGGGTCGGGAGCCGGGGCGGCCTGGGCGGCGGGGGCGGCGGCCACGAGCGCGGTGGCCATGACGGAGACACAGACGAGCTTCTTGATCATGTCCCGCCTAACGACGCACGCCGGTCCCGGGCAACATCCGTCACCCGGTTGCCCCTCGCCCGGACCCGGGCTTCGAGCGGCGCTCCTCCACGCCACGGGCATGCGCAGTCCCTCGGCGGTACACGTCCGGGTGGAAGACTCACCGCCACCACATCCCGTTCCTCGACACCCACTTCCGCCTCTGGGGGCTCCATGGCCACGACCATCCGCAGGGCAGTCATTCCCGCCGCCGGCCTCGGTTCCAGGCTTCTGCCGCTGACCAAGGCCACGCCCAAGGAGATGCTGCCCGTCGGCGACAAACCCGTCATCGAGCACACCGTCCGGGAACTCGTGGCGTCCGGCATCACCGACATCACCATCGTCGTCTCGGGCGGCAAGGGCCTGATCCAGGACCACTTCCGGCCCAACCCCGCGCTGGTCGCGCAGCTGCGGGCCGACGGCAAGGCGGCGTACGCGGATGCCGTGGAGGAGGTCGGCGAGCTGTCCCGGCTCGGCCACATCACCTACCTCGACCAGCACGGCCCGTACGGCAACGGCACGCCCGTGCTCAGCGCCGCCCGCAACTTCGGTGACGAGCCGATGCTCGTGCTGTGGCCGGACGACGTGTTCGTCGCCGAGGTGCCGCGGGCCCAGCAGCTGATCCGGGCCTACGAGGCCACCAGCTGCCCGGTCCTCGCGCTGATGCCGATGGACCCGGGCGACTCCCAGCGCTACGGCGTGCCCGTGGTCAGGGAGGATCTGGACGAAGGGCTGCTGCGCATCACCGGCCTGGTGGAGAAGCCCAAGCCGCAGGACGCGCCCTCGGCCTACGCGGCCATCGGCGGGTACGTCGTCACCCCGGGGATCGTGGACGAACTGCGGGAGCAGACCAAGCGCTGGTACGAGCACCGGACCGGCGAGATCTACCTGACCGACGCCATCAACGCCTACGCCGGCAGCCGCGCGGTGTACGGGCAGGTCATCCAGGGCCGCTGGTACGACACCGGCAACCCGCTCGCCTACCTCACCGCCCAGTTCGCCGCCGCCCTGGCCGACCCCGAGTACGGCCCGCCCCTGCGCCGCCTCGCCGCCGACCTCGACGACCCCGCCGAGGGGCGGTAGCGCGCGGGACCCGGCATCCCCGGCACGCCGAAGAGGGCGGCGCCCCCGCACAAGGGTGCCGCCCTCTCCTGGTACGCCGGAGCCGCCGCCGGATCGTGAGGGTCGGGGATCAACGGCGGTTCCGGGGCCCTGGGTCAGCGGTGGTCGCTGCCCGTCGACTGCGAGGCCGCGCGGCCCGCCTCCAGCCGCGCCACCGGGATCCGGAACGGCGAGCAGGAGACGTAGTCCAGGCCGACCTCGTGGAAGAAGTGCACCGACTCCGGGTCACCGCCGTGCTCGCCGCAGACGCCGAGCTTGAGGTCGGGGCGGGTCTCGCGGCCGGCCTTCGCGGCGGCCGCGACCAGCGAACCCACGCCGTCCCTGTCGATCGTCTCGAACGGGGAGACGCCGAAGATGCCCTTCTCCAGGTACGCGGTGAAGAACGAGGCCTCCACGTCGTCCCGGCTGAAGCCCCACACCGTCTGCGTCAGGTCGTTGGTGCCGAAGGAGAAGAACTCCGCGGCCTCGGCGATCTGAGCGGCGGTCAGCGCGGCGCGCGGCAGCTCGATCATGGTGCCGATCGCCAGCTTCAGCTTCGTGTCGGTCGCGGCCTCGACCTCGGCGATGACCTGGTCGGCCTCGTCGCGGACCAGTTCGAGCTCCTGCACCGTGCCGACCAACGGGATCATGACCTCGGCGCGCGGGTCGCCCTTCGCCGCCTTGCGCGCGGCCGCGGCCTCGGCGATCGCCCGGACCTGCATCGTGAACAGTCCGGGGATGACCAGGCCGAGCCGGACGCCGCGCAGGCCCAGCATCGGGTTCTGCTCGTGCAGCCGGTGCACGGCCTGGAGCAGGCGCAGTTCGTTCTCGTGCGGCTCCTGGCGGGACTCCGCCAGGGCCACCCGGACCGACAGCTCGGTGATGTCGGGGAGGAACTCGTGCAGCGGCGGGTCGAGCAGCCGGATGGTGACCGGCAGGCCGTCCATCGCCTCGAAGAGCTCCACGAAGTCCTGCTTCTGCAGCGGCAGCAGCTCCTTCAGCGACTCCTCGCGCTCCGTCTCCGTGTCGGCCAGGATCAGGCGCTCGACCAGCTCACGGCGGTCCCCGAGGAACATGTGCTCGGTACGGCACAGGCCGATGCCCTGCGCGCCGAAGCGGCGGGCCCGCAGCGCGTCCTCGGCGTTGTCCGCGTTGGCCCGCACCCGCAGCCGGCGCTTGCGGTCCGCGAACGCCATGATGCGGTGCACCGCCTCGACCAGCTCGTCGGCGTCGTCCGCGCCCGCGTGCATCCGGCCCTCGAAGTACTCGACGACCGGGGACGGGACCACCGGCACCTCTCCGAGGTACACCTTGCCCGAGGAGCCGTCGATGGAGATGAGGTCGCCCTCCTCCACCACATGGCCGCCCGGCACCGTCATCCGGCGGCGCTTGGTGTCGACCTCCAGCTCCTCCGCGCCGCAGACACAGGTCTTGCCCATGCCGCGCGCGACCACGGCCGCGTGGGAGGTCTTGCCGCCGCGCGAGGTCAGGATGCCCTCGGCCGCGATCATGCCGTCCAGGTCGTCGGGGTTGGTCTCCCGGCGGATCAGGATGACCTTCTCGCCGGAGCGCGACCACTTCACCGCGGTGTACGAGTCGAAGACCGCCTTGCCGACCGCCGCACCCGGCGAGGCCGCGATGCCCCGGCCGACCTGCTCGACCTTGGCGCTGTCGTCGAAGCGCGGGAACATCAGCTGGGCGAGCTGGGCGCCGTTGACCCGCTGGAGGGCCTCGGCCTCGTCGATCAGGCCCTGGTCGACGAGCTGGGTCGCGATCCGGAAGGCGGCACCGGCGGTGCGCTTGCCGACGCGGGTCTGAAGCATCCACAGCTGACCGCGCTCGATCGTGAACTCGATGTCGCACAGGTCCTTGTAGTGGTTCTCCAGCGTCTCCATGATCTGCATCAGCTGGTCGTACGACTTCTTGTCGATCTGCTCCAGCTCCGCGAGCGGCACGGTGTTGCGGATGCCCGCCACCACGTCCTCGCCCTGGGCGTTCTGCAGGTAGTCGCCGTAGACGCCCTGGTGGCCGGAGGCGGGGTCGCGGGTGAAGGCGACGCCGGTGCCGGAGTCGGGGCCGAGGTTGCCGAAGACCATCGAGCAGACGTTGACGGCGGTGCCCAGGTCGTGCGGGATGCGCTCCTGGCGGCGGTAGAGCTTGGCCCGGTCGGTGTTCCAGGAGTCGAAGACCGCGTGGATGGCGAGGTCCATCTGCTCGCGCGGGTCCTGCGGGAAGTCCCGGCCGGCCTCCTTCTTGACGATCTTCTTGAAGGCGGTGACCAGCTTCTTGAGGTCCGCGGCCTCCAGCTCGGTGTCGACCGTGACCTTCTTGGCCTCCTTGGCCTTCTCCAGCGCCTCCTCGAACAGCTCGCCGTCGACGCCGAGGACGGTCTTGCCGAACATCTGGATGAGGCGGCGGTAGGAGTCCCAGGCGAAGCGGTCGTCGCCGGCCTGCTTGGCCAGCCCCTGGACGGACTTGTCCGACAGACCGATGTTGAGGACCGTGTCCATCATGCCGGGCATGGAGAACTTGGCACCGGAGCGGACCGACACGAGGAGGGGGTTGTCGGCCTGTCCGAGCTTCTTGCCCATCGTCCGCTCCAGCGCGTCGAGGTGCGCACTCACCTCGTCACGCAGTGCCGCGGGCTCCTCGCCGCTGTCGAGGTAGACCTTGCAGGCCTCGGTGGTGATGGTGAAGCCCGGGGGGACGGGAAGGCCCAGGTTGGTCATCTCGGCGAGGTTCGCGCCCTTGCCACCGAGGAGGTCCTTGAGGTCCTTGTTGCCCTCGGTGAAGTCGTAAACGAACTTCACGCCCTCAACGCTGGTGCCGGATTCGGCTACCTGGGGATCTTTGTTTTCCGACACGGTCTCGACTCCTCGAGGACGCGGTGGCTGCCCTGACGGCGAGGAACATACCCAGATCGAAGGCGCCTGGGTACGTCTACTTGTGCGTCATGCGCCTGTAACCACTCGTCCGCCACCAGATCGAAAGTCAAGGCTTGGTATGCGGTGACAGACCCATGTTTTCACTTCTTGAACGCGGCGGCCTCGGCGGGCCCCGGAAACCGCTCATCTGAGCGGCATCCGCCACGCCTGATTTCGATCGATGAACGATCAAGGCGTGGCACTCAGTGCCACCCCTTGGAGAAGTGCAGTCGCCCACGATTCGCTCATCTGAGCGCAACCCTTATCAGGGGTGGCGAGAATCACGCTGCCACAGGCGGCGGGATTTCACCATGCGGACGTGGTCGGGAGACGGAAACGTGCCTGTCACACGCCCAGCGCACGCAGTCGCTCCTCCACCCGCTCCGGCGCGTACAGGTGCTCCACGACCAGCGCACCGGCCCCCACCAGCCCGGCCCGCTCCCCGAGCCGTGAGGTCACGATCTCCAGCCGGGCCGTGGAGCGCGGCAGCGCCCGCTCGTAGAGCAGTTCGCGCACGCCGGTCAGGAAGGGAGTTCCGGCCAAATCCCCGGCCACCATCAGCACCCCGGGGTTCAGCAGCGTCACGACGGTCGCCAGCACCTCGCCGACCCGGCGCCCGGCCTCCCGTGCCAGCCCCACCGCCTCCGGGTGCCCGGCCGCCAGCAGCTCCCGCACGTCCGAACCGGACGCCGCCGGCACTCCCGCCTCGGCCAGCCGCCGGGCCACGGCGCCTCCGCTCGCGACAGCGGCCAGACAGCCGTGGGAACCGCACCGGCACAGCGCGTCCGCGCCCTCCGGCACCCGGATGTGCCCGATGTCCCCCGCGCCGCCGTCCAAGCCCCGGTAGACCGAGCCGTCGACGACGACGCCCGCTCCGATGCCCGTGGAGACCTTCACGAGGACGAACGCCGAGCAGCCGGGGTGCGCGGTGCGCTGTTCGCCGTAGGCCATCAGGTTCGCGTCGTTGTCGACCAGGACCGGGACGGGCCCGGCGCCCGAGTGCTCGGAGAACGCCCTGGCCAGCCGGCCGCGGATGTCGTAGCAGTCCCAGCCCGGCATGATCGGGGGCTGGACCACCCGGCCGGTGTCGGTGTCGACGGGTCCGGGGACCGCGAGGCCGATGCCGCAGACCTGGTCGGCGCGGTGGCCGCCCTCCCGCAGCATCCGCGCGAACCACCGGCCGAGTTCGCCGAGGACCGGCTCCGGGCCGTCCTCGATGACCAGGGTGCCGGTGTGCTCCGCGAGTATCTCCCCGGTCAGGGAGAGGACCGCCGCGCGGGCGTGGCGGGTGTCGAGGTCGGCGGCGAGGACGACCGCGTGCGCGTCGTCGAACTCCAGGGTGATGGCGGGACGTCCACCGAGCGGGGAGTCCACCGGGCCGCCGGCGCCCTCGCGCAGCCAGCCGGCGCGGAAGAGGCGGTCGAGGCGCTGGCCGACGGTCGCCCGGGACAGGCCGGTGGCCTGCTGGAGCGCTCCGCGTGTGGTGGCGCGGCCACTGCGGACCAGTCCGAGCAGCTCCCCCGCGCTGGCCTGGGCCGTGTTGCGTCCGGTCATGCGCACCCCCTTGTGTGACCCAACCCTGCATTACGCGATGAGTTTTGCGTGGTGAAGAGACGTAACTCTACGGTAGCGGGGGCGAACCGGCCGACTCACCGGCCTGCGGTGATATTTCGGTGTGCACTGAACGCGACGGAGCGGCGGGCCGTACGTGAGGGTGGCGGACCCGTTCCCCCACGCCGGGTCCGCCACTTTTCGGCGCTTTCGTACGGAAGGACCCAGGGGTGGCTGTCTTCACGCGTCAACCGCGCACGACCGAGGACGCGCCGGAGACCGCTCCGGACGGCCCTGCGGACGGCCCGTCGCAGAGCCCGTCGGACACCGCTGCGCAGCCCCCCGGGCCCGACGCCCCGTCCGGCCGCCTCACACGGTGGCGTGCCGCGCATCCCACCGCCGTGCGCGTGCTGCGCCACCTCGTCACCGCCGTCTCCGTGCTGCTGGTGCTGGGCGCGCTGCTGCTGCCGAACACCCTGCACACCCTCACCCCGGGCAAGTTCCTGCGCCTTCCGGTCGAGGCGATCATCGGCGCCGCCGTCCTGCTGGTGCTGCCGCGCCGCCCCCGACTCGTGGCGGCCGTCCTGGGCGGTCTCGGGCTCGCCGCGCTGACCGCCCTGAACGTGCTCGACATGGGCTTCTACGAGTACCTCGGCCGGGGCTTCAACCTGGTCCTCGACTGGGGCCTGCTGGACGACGCCCAGGCGTACATGGAGGACGCGATGGGCGGCGCGGGCGCCACGGCGCTCGCCGTCGGCGCGATCCTGCTCGCCGTCCTGGTGTTCGCGGCGATGACCCTGGCCACGGTCCGGCTGAGCAATGTGCTCGCCCGGCACCGCGCGGTCGCCGTCCGCTCCACGCTCGCCGCCGCCGTCGTCTGGACGCTGACGTCCGCGCTGGGACTCCAGACGGGCTCGCTGCCGCTCGCGACCGACCACGCCTCGGTGCTGGTGGAGGTGCAGGTGCGGCGGGTGCAGGCGACGCTGCGGGACGAGGCGGCGTTCGAGCGGGAGGCACGGACGGACGTCTTCGGCGGGACGCCGGGCGAACAACTCGTGCCGGACCTGCGGGGCAAGGACGTCATCTTCGCCTTCATCGAGAGCTACGGCCGCAGCGCGATCGAGGACCCCCGCATCGCTCCCGGCGTCCGCCGGACCCTGGACTCCGGCACCGAGTCGCTCACCGAGGCCGGCTTCGCCTCGAAGAGCGGATGGCTGACGTCGGCGACCTACGGCGGCAGCAGCTGGCTCGGCCACTCCACGTTCCTGTCCGGTCTGTGGATCGACAGCCAGCAGCGCTACCGGACCGTCACCTCCGGCGACCACCTCACCCTGACCAAGGCGTTCCAGAAGACCGGCGACTGGGAGACGGTCGGGGTGATGCCGGGTGTGCGCAAGGGCTGGCCGGAGGCGAAGTTCTACGGGCTGGACAGCGTCTACGACGCCTTCGAACTCGGCTACAAGGGTCCGAAGTTCAGCTGGTCGACCATGCCGGACCAGTACGCCCTGGAGGCGTTCCAGCGCCTCCAGCACGGCAAGAAGCGCGACAAGCCGCTGATGGCGGAGATCATCCTGACCTCCAGTCACCAGCCCTGGTCGCCGCTGCCGAAGATGGTCGACTGGGACGACCTCGGCGACGGCTCGCTCTTCGGGCCGATCCAGCGGGCGGGCACGCAGCCCTCCGACATCATTGCGGACAGCGACCGCTCCAAGGAGGAGTACGGCAAGTCCGTGCAGTACTCCGTCACCAGCCTCACCCAGTGGCTGGAGCGGTACGGCACCGAGGACACCGTCATGGTCTTCCTCGGCGACCACCAGCCCATCGCCCGGGTCAGCGGCCACCGCGCCAGCCGGGACGTGCCGGTGACGGTCGTCGCCAAGGACCCGAAGGTGCTGGACAAGATCGCGAGCTGGGGCTGGACGGACGGGCTGCGGCCCGCGCAGGACGCCCCGGTGTGGAAGATGAGCGACTTCCGGGACCGCTTCCTGACGGCGTACGGCTCGACGCCGTCCCGGAAGACCGGCTGATCAGCCGCCGGAGGTGTCCAGTTCGGCGTCCTCGCCGATGCCCGCGCAGTCGTAGGGGTCCTTCAGCCAGCCGTCCGGCAGCACCACCCGGTTGTTGCCGGACGTGCGGCCGCGGGGCCCGTCGGCGCCGGTCGGCCAGGGCTGGCCGAGGTCCAGCTCGTCCAGCCCCGCGCGCAGTTCGGCGAGCGAGGACGTGACGGCGAGGCGCCGGCGCATCTCGGAGCCGACCGCGAAGCCCTTCAGGTACCAGGCGACGTGCTTGCGGAAGTCGATGACGCCGCGTGCCTCGTCGCCGATCCACTCCCCGAGCAGGGTCGCGTGCCGGACCATCACGTCGGCGACCTCGCGCAGGCCGGGCCGCGCGAGGTCCTCGTCGCGCCCCTCGAAGGCGGCCACCAGATCGGCGAACAGCCACGGCCGCCCCAGGCAGCCGCGCCCGACCACGACGCCGTCGCAGCCGGTCTCCCGCACCATCCGCACCGCGTCCTCGGCCGACCAGATGTCGCCGTTGCCGAGCACGGGGATCTCCGGCACGTGCTCCTTGAGCCGGGCGATGGCGTCCCAGTCGGCCGTGCCGCCGTAGTGCTCGGCGGCGGTGCGGCCGTGCAGGGCGATGGCGGTCACGCCCTCCTCCACGGCGATCCGGCCGGCGTCGAGGTAGGTGATGTGGTCGTCGTCGATGCCCTTGCGCATCTTCATCGTGACCGGCAGCTCACCGGCGCCGCTGACCGCCTCGCGCAGGATGGCGCGCAGCAGGTTGCGCTTGTACGGCAGTGCGGAGCCGCCGCCCTTGCGGGTCACCTTCGGTACCGGGCAGCCGAAGTTCAGGTCGATGTGGTCGGCCAGGTCCTCCTCCGCGATCATGCGGACGGCCTTGCCGACGGTCGCCGGGTCCACGCCGTACAGCTGGATCGACCGCGGCCGCTCGCTCGCGTCGAAGTGGACCAGCTGCATGGTCTTCTCGTTGCGCTCGACCAGCGCGCGGGTCGTGATCATCTCGCTCACGAACAGGCCCTTGCCCCCGCTGAACTCCCTGCACAGGGTGCGGAAGGGCGCGTTGGTGATCCCGGCCATGGGGGCCAGGACGACGGGCGGCTGGACGGTGTGCGGACCGATCTGCAGGGGCGTGGGCATTCCTCCATTGTGCCGTGCAATGAGTTCGTAAAATTCGTTAGTTAACCGCACTATCGAAATCGGCGTACGATGGACACCATGCCCGAGCTCAGCCCACGCCGACGTCTGCTGGTGCTCGCGATCTGCTGCATGAGCCTGCTGATCGTGAGCCTGGACAACACCGCCCTGAACGTGGCCCTGCCCTCCATGCAGGAGGACCTGGACACCGGGACGTCGGGGCTCCAGTGGGCGATCGACGCGTACACCCTCGTCCTCGCCTCCCTGCTGATGCTCGCGGGCTCCACCGCCGACCGGATCGGCCGCAAGCGGGTGTTCATGGCGGGCCTGGTGATCTTCACCATCGGCTCGGCCCTCTGCTCGGTCGCGCCCGGCCTGGACACGCTGGTGATCTTCCGCATGGTGCAGGCGGTCGGCGGCTCGATGCTCAACCCGGTCGCCATGTCGATCATCACCAACACCTTCACGGACCCGCGCGAGCGGGCCCGCGCGATCGGCGCGTGGGGCGCGGTGGTGGGTATCTCGATGGCCATGGGCCCGCTGGTCGGCGGCCTGCTGGTGGAGGCGGTGAACTGGCGGGCGATCTTCTGGGTCAACCTGCCGGTCGGCGCCGCCGCCCTGCTGCTGACCCTGCGGTTCGTCCCCGAGTCACGCGCCCCGAAGGCCCGGCGGCCCGACCCCGTGGGTCAGCTCCTGGTGATCGCGCTGTTCGGGGCGCTGACCTACGCGATCATCGAGGCGCCGAGCGCCGGGCTCGCGACGGTGCTGCCGTTCGCTGCGGTGGCCCTCGCCGCCCTGCTGGGGCTGCTCGCCTACGAACCCCGGCGCGCCGAGCCGCTGATCGACCTGAGGTTCTTCCGTTCGGCGCCGTTCAGCGGGGCGACCGCGATAGCGATCAGCGCGTTCGCGGCGCTGGGCGGGTTCCTGTTCCTGTCGACGCTCTACCTCCAGAACGTCCGGGGGCTGGACGCGCTGCACGCCGGGCTGTGGATGCTGCCGATGGCGGTGCCGACGTTCCTGTGCGCCCCGCTGGCCGGCCGGCTGGTGGGCAGCCGGGGGCCGCGGATACCACTGCTGATCGCGGGGCTGGCGATGACCGCGAGCGCGGTGCTGTTCGCCGGGTTCGAGGGCGAGACGTCCGACGCCACGCTGTTCGCCGGGTACGTGCTGTTCGGCGTGGGCTTCGGGTTCGTGAACGCGCCGATCACCAACACGGCGGTCTCCGGGATGCCGCGGGCCCAGGCCGGCGTCGCCGCCGCCGTCGCCTCCACCAGCCGCCAGCTCGGTCAGACGCTGGGGGTCGCGGTGGTGGGCGCGGTGCTGGCGGCGGGGATCGGGACGTCCTCGTACCGGGAGGCGTTCGTCACGGCCGCCCGGCCGGGGTGGTGGGTGCTCGTGCTGTGCGGCGCGGCGGTGCTGTTCCTCGGGGTGCTGACCAGCGGACGGTGGGCCCGCAGGACGGCCGAACGGGCCGCCGAACGCCTGGAGTCGGGCGAGGTCCGGCAGGCGGTGGGGGCCGCCGAGCGGGCCTGAACCCGCTCGGCGGCCCCGCACCGCAGGGCACAGCTTGGCCAACTCGACGTGAAGAGATCCCCGTTGATGTTGATCCTGCTGCACACTCCTTGCTGCGCGAGGAGACAGCCGGACGAACAGGTCGCCGGACCGGACGCGGGAGGCGTCATGTCGCAGATCGACACGAGCAAGGTCAGCCGGTGGGATCAGCACGGACGTGAGCACGTGGTCCGGGTGCAGCGCACCGGGGTGCAACGCACGATCAGCTGCGACACGTGCGGCTGGCGCCGCGGCGCGCAGTTCCTGCCCTGGCTGAAGGCGCAGGAGCACCTGGAGGAGGCGCACCAGGCCACGGTCGACCCCGGGGCGTGACCCGCCGGGCTCAGGCGCGCAGCCCCCGCACCACCAGGTCCACGACCGCCGCGAAGTCCGCCTCCACGCCGGGCAGTGCCCATTCGGAGGCGTAGCAGGGGTCGTGGAAGCGCCCGGTGGCCTGGAAGACCGCGCTCGCGGTGATCTCCGGGTCGGTGGCGGTGAAGGCTCCCGCCGCCACCCCCGCCTCGACGATGCGGGCCAGTTGGGCGGTGAGCTCCGCGATGTGCTCCGGGACCGCCTCGCCGCTCTCCCCGGTCAGCACCATGTACGTCGCGAAGAGCTCCGGGTCGTCGCCCGCCTTGCGGCGCTTGGCGTCGAACAGCCCCCGCAGCCAGTCCCGCAGCCGGCCCTCCGCGTCCCGGTCCTCGGCGACGATCCCGGCCAGCGCCTCGGACGTACGGTCCAGCCACCGCTTGGTGACCGCCTCCCGCAGTGCCGCCTTGGTGCGGAAGTGCCGGTAGACACTGCCGTGGCTGACGCCGAGCGCGCGGGCCACGTCGACCACGGTGGCCTTGGCCGGGCCGTGGCGGCGCAGCACCTCCTCGGTCGCTTCGAGGACGCGCTCGGCGGTCAGGGTCTCGCTGGTCGGGGACATGGGGTGACCGTACCCTGAGCCCGGATCAGCGTTCGCTGTCGAGGTGCGCCATCTGCTGCGACGAGTAGCGCTCGCCCGCGGCGGCGTCCGCCGGGACGGCCTCCTCGATCGCCCGCAGATCCGCCTCGTCCAGGAGCACGTCCAGCGCGCCCAGCGACTCGGCCAGCCGGTCCCGGCGGCGGGCGCCGACCAGCGGCACGATGTCCTCGCCGCGCGAGAGCACCCAGGCGATGGCGATCTGGGCGACGCTCACGCCCTTCTGCTCGGCGATCTTGCGCAGCGCCTCCACCAGGTTCAGGTTGTGCTGGAGGTTCTCGCCCTGGAACCGGGGCGAGACGGCCCGGAAGTCGCCTGCCGGGAGCTGCCGGTCGGCGGTGAAGTGCCCGGAGATCAGCCCGCGGGAGAGCACGCCGTACGCGGTGACGGCGATGCCGAGCTCACGGGCGGCCGGCAGGATCTCCGCCTCGATGCCCCGGGAGATCAGCGAGTACTCGATCTGGAGGTCGGAGATCGGGGCGGTGGCGGCGGCCCGGCGGAGGGTGTCGGCACCGACCTCGCTGAGGCCGATGTGCCGGACGTACCCCTGCTCGACCAGCTCGGCGATGGCGCCGACCGTCTCCTCGACCGGCACGTCCGGGTCGAGCCGGGAGGGCCGGTAGACGTCGATGTGGTCGACGCCGAGGCGCTGGAGGGTGTAGGCGGCGAAGGTCTTCACGGTGGCCGGGCGCGCGTCGAAGCCGAGCCAGTCGCCGGCGGGGCCGCGCAGGGCGCCGAACTTCACGCTGATCCGCGCCTGCTCGCGCTGAGCGGCGGGGGCGGACCGCAGGGCCTCGCCGATCAGCATCTCGTTGTGGCCCATGCCGTAGAAGTCGCCGGTGTCGAGCAGGGTGACGCCGGCGTCCAGGGCGGCGTGGATGGTCGCGAGGGATTCGGCCCGGTCCGCTTCGCCGTAGAGCGCGGACATGCCCATGCAGCCGAGGCCGAGGGCGGACACCTGGGGGCCGGTGGATCCGAGAGTGCGTGTGTGCATCGTCATGGCTCCACCTTGGCATGACAGCTGACAGATTTCAATATCTGTCAGCTGTCATTTGTCAGATGCGTCGCAGGGCCGCTCCTCGGGCGCGGCTCCGGTTCTGGTCCAGACCTCTTGACGAATGGTCTGGACCGCGAGCACTGTCATGCCTACGACACCTTGCGCGCACCCGCCCCGACCCCCACCGGGAGGCCCCGCATGATCCGCCGCGCCCTGCGCCTGCTGGCCGCCGCACTGGCGACCGCCTGTCTCACCCAGCTCCCCGTCGCGCCCCCCGCCGCGGCGGCCGACACCTGCGCCGTGAAGTCGAAGCCCGGCGGCAAGGTCCTGCAGGGCTACTGGGAGAACTGGGACGGAGCCGCCAACGGCGTCCACCCGCCCTTCGGCTGGACCCCGATCACCGATTCCCGGATCGGCGCGCACGGCTACAACGTGATCAACGCGGCGTTCCCGGTGATCCGCTCCGACGGCACCGCGCTGTGGGAGGACGGCATGGACACGGGCGTGAAGGTCGCGACGCCCGCGGAGATGTGCGCGGCGAAGGCCTCGGGCAAGACGCTGCTGCTCTCCATCGGCGGCGCCACCGCCGGCATCGACCTCAGCTCGACGGCGGTCGCCGACCGCTTCGTCGCGACGATCGTGCCCATCCTGAAGAAGTACAACTTCGACGGCATCGACATCGACATCGAGACCGGCCTGGTCGGCAGCGGCAACATCAACCAGCTGTCCCCGTCCCAGGCCAACCTGATCCGCGTCATCGACGGGGTGCTGGCGCGGATGCCGTCGAACTTCGGCCTGACCATGGCCCCGGAGACCGCGTACGTCACCGGCGGCAGCGTCGTCTACGGCTCGATCTGGGGCGCGTACCTGCCGATCATCAAGAAGTACGCCGACAACGGCCGCCTGTGGTGGCTCAACATGCAGTACTACAACGGCAGCATGTACGGCTGCTCCGGCGACTCCTACGCCGCCGGCACCGTCCAGGGCTTCGTCGCGCAGACCGACTGCCTCGACCGGGGACTCGTGATCCAGGGGACGACCGTCCGCGTGCCCTACGACAAGCAGGTTCCCGGCCTGCCCGCACAGCCCGGCGCGGGCGGCGGCCACATGTCACCGAGCCTGGTCGCCCAGGCCTGGCGGCACTACAACGGCGGCCTCAAGGGCCTGATGACCTGGTCGATCAACTGGGACGGCTCGAAGAACTGGACCTTCGGCGACAACGTCAGGTCGCTGCAAGGCCGGTGAGCCGACCCCAGGGCCTGCCCTAGCGGGCCGTGAAGGCCAGGTGGGCGCCGAGCGCGACGAACGAGCCCGCGAACGTCCGGCGCAGCCAGGTCATCACCCGCGGCCGGGACACGACCTGGCTGCGCACGGACGCCGCGAGCAGCCCGAAGGCGGCGAACACCACGAAGGTCACCAGCATGAACACCCCGCCCAGCGCCAGCATCCGGGGCACGGCGTGCGGCTCGGCCGGGCTCACGAACTGGGGCAGGAAGGCCAGGAAGAAGATCGTCACCTTCGGGTTGAGCAGATTGATCAGCACGGCCCGTACGATCACCCGCCCCTGGGTGAGGGGCGCCGCGCCCCGCTCGCCGAGGTCGATCGCGCCCTTCTCCCGCACCGTGACCCAGGCCATGTGCAGCAGATAGGCGACCCCGGCGTACTTCAGCACCTGGAAGGCGGTGCCGCCGGCGTGCAGCAGCGCGGCGACGCCGGTGACGGTGGCCAGCACGTGCGGGACGATCGCGAGCGTGCACCCGAGGGCGGCCGCGACACTCGCCCGCCGCCCCCGGGACAGCCCGGCGGCGAGCGTGTGGACGAGGCCGGTGCCGGGGGTGACGACGACAACGAGGGTGGTCAGCAGGAACGCGAGGGTCATGGACCCACCCTGCCGACGCCGTGGCCCCCGATACAGGACCACTCGGGTACCTGTATCGGGGGCCAATGACGGTGTCGCGGACGGAACCTAGCTGCCGATGAGGCGCGTGGCCAGGTACCCCTCGATCTGGTCGAGGGAGATCCGCTCCTGCTTCATGGTGTCGCGCTCGCGCACGGTGACCGCGTTGTCGTCCAGGGTGTCGAAGTCGACCGTCACGCAGTACGGCGTGCCGATCTCGTCCTGGCGGCGGTAGCGGCGGCCGATGGCGCCGGCGTCGTCGAACTCGATGTTCCAGTTCTGGCGCAGCGCCTGGGCGAGGCCCTTGGCCTTCGGCGACAGCTCGGGGTTGCGGGACAGCGGGAGCACCGCCACCTTCACCGGGGCGAGGCGGTGGTCGAGGCGCAGCACGGTGCGCTTCTCCATCTTGCCCTTGGCGTTGGGGGCCTCGTCCTCGACGTAGGCGTCGAGCAGGAAGGCCAGCATCGCCCGGCCGACACCGGCCGCGGGCTCGATGACGTACGGCGTCCAGCGCTCCTGGGCCTCCTGGTCGTAGAAGGAGAGGTCCTGGCCGGAGGCCTTGGAGTGCGCGTTCAGGTCGTAGTCGGTGCGGTTGGCGACACCCTCCAGCTCGCCCCACTCACTGCCGCCGAAGGAGAACCGGTACTCGATGTCGGCGGTGCGCTTGGAGTAGTGGGAGAGCTTCTCCTGCGGGTGCTCGTACCACCGCATGTTCTCCTCGCGCAGGCCCAGGCCGGTGTACCAGTTCCAGCGCTGCTCCATCCAGTACTCCTGCCACTTCTCGTCCTCGCCCGGCTTGACGAAGAACTCCATCTCCATCTGCTCGAACTCGCGGGTGCGGAAGATGAAGTTGCCGGGCGTGATCTCGTTGCGGAAGGACTTGCCCATCTGCGCGATGCCGAACGGCGGCTTGCGGCGCGAGGTGGTCTGCACCTGGGCGAAGTTGGTGAAGATGCCCTGCGCGGTCTCGGGGCGCAGGTAGGCGACGGAGCCGCTGTCCTGGGTCGGGCCGAGGTGCGTCGACAGCAGACCGGAGAACTGCTTGGGCTCGGTGAACTGGCCCTTGGTGCCGCAGTTCGGGCAGTTGATGTCGGCGAGGCCGTTCTCGGGGGCGCGGCCCTTCTTCTCCTCGTACGCCTCCTCCAGGTGGTCCGCGCGGAACCGCTTGTGGCAGGAGGTGCACTCGGTGAGCGGGTCGGTGAAGGTGGCGACGTGGCCGGAGGCGACCCAGACCTCGGGGGCCAGGATGACGGACGAGTCGATACCCACGACGTCCTCGCGCGACGTCACCATGTAGCGCCACCACTGACGCTTGAGGTTCTCCTTGAGCTCGACACCCAGCGGTCCGTAGTCCCAGGCGGCCTTCTGGCCGCCGTAGATCTCACTGCAGGGGAAAACGAAGCCACGGCGCTTGCTCAGGCTGACGATGGTGTCGATCTTGTCGGCGGCCACGGTGCTCTCTTCATTACGACGACGGGCGACGAAGCGAGATGCTTCCAGCGAATGATTCAGGTTACCGGCGCGCACTCCCCCTGAACCAAATCGGGGCTCCCCAGGAACCGGATCAGAAGTTTGTTGACAACGGTTTCCACTTTTGTTGAAAATGACTCTCATGAACATACGACGACGTCTCATACCGACGGCCGCGCTGGCCGCACTCAGCCTCACCGCCGTCTCCGCCTGCTCCGGCGACGGCGCGGCCGCGGGCGGCACGGACGAGTTCGACGTCGTCGCCTCGTTCTATCCGATGCAGTTCCTCGCCGAGCAGATCGGCGGGGAGCATGTGAACGTCACCACCCTGACCGAGCCCGGCCAGGAGCCGCACGACCTGGAGATCAGCGCCCAGCAGACCGCGCAGCTCCAGGAGGCGGACGCCGTGCTCTACCTCAAGGACCTCCAGCCCACCGTCGACGAGGCCGTCGCCCAGGCCGACGTGGACCCGAAGATCGACGCCGCCTCCCTGACCGCGCTGGAGGACCACGGCGACGTCGAGCACGAGCACGAGGGCGAGCAGGGGCACGAGGGCGAGGAGCACGCCGAGGAGGGCGAGCACCCCCTCGACCCGCACGTCTGGCTCGACCCGGTGAAGTACGCCGAGATCGCCGAGGGCGTCGGCGCCGCCTTCGAGAAGGCCGACCCGGACCACGCCGCCGACTACAAGGCGAACACGGAAGCGCTGGTGGGCAAACTGAACGCGCTCGACGCGAAGTTCGAGGACGGCCTGCGCAACACCCGCACCAAGGTCTTCTTCACCAACCACGCCGCCTTCGGCTACCTCGCCGAGCGCTACGGCCTGACCCAGGAGGCCATCTCCGGCATCAGCCCGGAGTCCGAGCCGAGCCCGGCCCGGATCAAGGAACTCCAGTCGGAGGCCAAGGCCGACGGCGTGACCACCGTGTTCTACGAGACACTGGTGAGCGACCGGACCGCCAGGACCCTCGGCAAGGACGCCGGACTGCGCACGGACGTGCTCGACCCCCTCGAGGGCATCACCGACAAGTCCAAGGGCGACGACTACTTCCAGGTCATGGAGTCCAACCTCGGCGCGCTGAAGACCGCCCTCGGCGCCAAGTGATCGTTACGGAGGCCGCATCGTGAGCGAGTCCGTCATATCCCTGCGCGGCGTCCGCGCGGAACTGGGTTCGCGCCCGGTGCTGCGCGGCATCGACCTGGACGTCGGCCGCGGCGAGGTCGTCGCGCTGCTCGGCGCGAACGGCTCGGGCAAGTCGACCGCGGTGCGCACGGTGATCGGGCAGGTGCCCGTCGCCGCCGGGACGATCGAGCTGTTCGGCACGCCGCGGCACCGGTTCCGTGACTGGGCCCGGGTGGGGTACGTGCCGCAGCGCACCACGGCCGCGGGCGGTGTGCCGGCGACGGTGACGGAGGTCGTCCTCTCCGGCCGGCTGTCCAGGGCCCGCTTCGGCCTGCTGCGCAAGGCGGACCACGTGGCCGTGCGCCGGGCCCTGGAACTGGTCGGGATGGCCGACCGGGCCAAGGACTCCGTGGACGCCCTCTCGGGAGGCCAGCACCAGCGGGTGCTGATCGCCCGCGCCCTCGCCTCCGCACCCGAACTGCTGATCATGGACGAGCCGATGGCGGGCGTCGACCTGGCCAGCCAGGAGGTGCTCGCGCGGACCCTGCGGGAGCAGGTCGCCGCCGGGGCGAGCGTCCTGCTCGTCCTGCACGAACTGGGCCCGCTGGAGCCGCTGATCGACCGGGCCGTCGTCCTGCGCGACGGCTGTGTGGCCCACGACGGCCCGCCCCCGAAGGCGGTCGGCCAGCACGCGCTGCCCGGCCACGACCACGTCCACCCGCACGCGGCGCACGACGCCGGACCGATCCGCACGGGACTGCTGAGCTGATGGATTTCCTCGACTACGCCTTCATGCAGCGAGCCCTGCTCGCCGCGGTGCTGGTGGGCGTCACGGCCCCGGCGATCGGCATCTACCTCGTGCAGCGCCGCCAGGCCCTGATGGGCGACGGCATCGGCCATGTCGCCATGACCGGCGTGGGCCTCGGCTTCCTGCTCTCCTGGTCGCCGGTGTGGATGGCGACGCTGGTCTCCGTGCTCGGCGCGGTGCTCATGGAGCTGATCCGCTGGTACGGCCGCACCCGCGGCGACATCGCCCTCGCCATGCTCTTCTACGGCGGTATGGCCGGCGGCGTGATGTTCATCAACCTCGCGCCGAACGGCTCCAACGCGAACCTCACCTCGTACCTCTTCGGCTCGCTGTCGACGGTCAGCGAGTCGGACGTGACCGCCATCTGTCTGCTGGCGGCCTTCGTGGTCCTGGTCACGATCGGGCTGCGCCGGCAGCTCTTCGCGGTCAGCCAGGACGAGGAGTTCGCGCGGGTCACGGGACTGCCGGTGCGGGCCCTGAACCTGCTGACGGCGATCACCGCGGCGGTGACGGTGACCGTGGCGATGCGAGTGGTCGGCCTGCTGCTGGTGTCGGCGCTGATGGTGGTCCCGGTGGCCGCCGCCCAGCAGCTCACCCGCAGCTTCGCGGCGACCTTCGCGATCGCGGTCGCCCTGGGCGTGACCGTCACGCTCGGGGGCACCGTCACCTCGTACTACCAGGACGTTCCGCCCGGCGCGACCATCGTGCTGCTGACCATCGGCGCGTTCGTCGCGCTGACCGGGCTGGCCGCGCCGCTGGCCCGGCGGCGCGCGCGGGCACTGGCCGCGGCGCAGCCGGCCGGGGATCCGGCGGAGTGCGCGATTCCGGCCACCCGTGGGGCCGGCGACGGGATCGGCGTCTGACCGCGCGGGGTCCGGGCTGGCACAATGGCCCGGCAGACACAGAGGCAAGGAGGCAACCGGTGACCACCGCAGGACCGCCCGTGAAGGGCCGCGCCACCCGGCAGCGCGCCGCTGTGTCGGCTGCCCTGGAAGAGGTCGAGGAGTTCCGCAGCGCTCAGGAGCTCCACGACATGCTCAAGCACAAGGGCGACTCCGTCGGGCTCACCACGGTCTACCGCACCCTGCAGTCCCTCGCCGACGCCGGCGAGGTCGACGTCCTGCGCACCTCCGACGGCGAGTCCGTCTACCGCCGTTGCTCCAGCGGCGAACACCACCACCACCTCGTCTGCCGCGGCTGCGGAAAGGCCGTCGAGGTCGAGGGCCCCGCGGTGGAGACCTGGGCGGAGGCCATAGCCGCCGAGCACGGCTACGTCAACGTGGCCCACACGGTGGAGATCTTCGGCACCTGCGCGGACTGCGCGAACTGCCGGGCGGCCGAGCAGAACTGAGGCCGGGACGCCGAGCGCCCCGGCCCTCTGGCCTGCCGCGCTACGGCTGCCTGCCCTCCATGGCGAGCAGCTCCTCGTTCGGGATCGCGCCGCCGAAGCGGCGGTCCCGGGACGCGAACTCCACGCAGGCCCGCCACAGGTCACGGCGGTCGAAGTCCGGCCACAGGACGTCCTGGAAGACCATCTCCGCGTAGGCGCTCTGCCAGAGCAGGAAGTTCGAGGTGCGCTGCTCCCCGCTGGGACGCAGGAAGAGGTCCACTTCCGGCATGTCCGGGTAGTAGAGGTACTTCGCGACGGTCTTCTCGGTCACCTTGGACGGGTCCAGACGCCCGGCCCGCACGTCCTCGGCGATCGCCTTCGCCGCGTCGGCGACCTCGGCCCGGCCGCCGTAGTTCATGCAGAAGTACAGCGTCAGACGGTCGTTGTCCTTCGTCTGCTCCTGGGCGATCTGGAGCTCCTTGGCGACCGACTTCCACAGCTTGGGCATCCGCCCCACCCAGCGCACCCGGACACCGAGCCCGTCGAGCTGGTCGCGGGTCTTGCGGATGAAGTCCCGGTTGAAGTTCATCAGGAAGCGCACCTCGTCCGGCGAGCGCTTCCAGTTCTCGGTGGAGAAGGCGTACAGCGAGATCGCGCCGACGCCCATCTCGATCCCGCCCTGGAGCACGTCCAGCACCCGCTCGGCGCCGACCTTGTGCCCCTCGGTGCGCGGCAGCCCGCGCTCCTTGGCCCAGCGGCCGTTGCCGTCCATGACGATCGCCACGTGGCGGGGGATCAGCTCGCCGGGCAGCCTCGGCGGGCGGGCACCGGACGGATGCGGTTCGGGCGTCAGGTACTCGCGCCGCTGGCGCCCCAGGAACCCGCGTACGGCCATGTGCTTCTCGTCTCCCTCAGCTCTTACTTTTCCACGTACCGAAGGGAGCGCAGCCCGCGCTCCAGATGCCAGTGCAGGTAGGCGGAGACCAGCCCGCTGCCCTCCCGCACATGCCGCGGCTCGCACGCGTCCGCGGTCTCCCAGTCTCCCGTAAGCAGTGCCCCGAGGAGTTCCAGGGTCTGCGGCGAGGGTACGACGCTGCCGGGAACCCGGCAGTCGACGCAGATGGAGCCGCCGGACGCCACCGAGAAGAACCGGTTGGGTCCGGGCATTCCGCACCTGGCGCAGTCGCCGAAGCTGGGGGCGTAGCCGTTCACGGCGAGGGAGCGCAGCAGGAAGGCGTCCAGCACGAGGTGCGGGGCGTGCTCGCCGCGGGCGAGGGTCCGCAGGGCGCCGACCAGCAGCAGGTACTGCTGCACGGCCGGCTCGCCCTCGTGGTCCGTGAAGCGCTCCGCCGTCTCCAGCATCGCCGTGCCCGCGGTGTAGCGCGCGTAGTCGGTCACGATGCCGCCGCCGTACGGTGCGATGGTCTCGCTCTGCGTGCACAGCGGCAGCCCGCGTCCGATCAGCTCGCTGCCCCGCGCGAAGAACTGCACGTCGACGTGGGAGAAGGGCTCCAGCCGGGCCCCGAACTTCGACTTCGTCCGCCGCACGCCCCGCGCCACGGCCCGCACCCGCCCGTGCCCCCGCGTGAGCAACGTGATGATCCGGTCGGCCTCACCCAGCTTCTGGGTGCGCAGCACGATGCCGTCGTCGCGGAACAGGCTCATGCCGACATTGTCCCCTACGCCGGCGAGGCCTCCTTCAAGGGACCTCGCCCCGGCTGCGGGCGTTCGCGTAGGCCGTCGCCGCGCTGAGCCGCTCGGCCGCGGTGGCGGTGCGCAGGGCCTCCGGATCGCAGTCCCACTCCTTCCCGCCGCCCACGGCTCTCAGCTGCACGTACGGCCCCTCGTGCCCCATGACGATCCCCACCTTTCCGCTGTGGGTGTCCACGACGTACGAGCCGATCGGCGGCTGCGGCGGCTTCTTCGACTTCATCGGCTTCCGGCCTTTTCCCGTGCGGTGTGCCAGTGCATCACCGTGTGGCTCCCCGACCCCGTCGGGTTTCACTCTTTGCAACTCCCCGGCCACGCGCCGGCTCTACACTCGGCAGGCTCCCGGCGCCGCTCCGCGGATCGAGGGGCCTCCTGGACCGCCCAGCCGTTGCCGTCCGGGTCCTGGAAGAAGAGGAAGCCGTTCCCCTGCTCCTCGCCCGGGCCGGGCGCCCAGCCCGAGTCGGTCACGTGCAGGACCGGGGTCACCTCGACCCCGCGTCCGGCGAGCTCGGCGCGGGCCGCCTCGATGTCGGTGACGCACAGCTGGAGGCCCTGCAGGGCACCGGGGGCCATCCGGGCCTGTCCCGGCGAGTCGGGCACGCCGGACTCCAGCACGATCGAGCAGCGGGAGCCGGGCGGGGTGAGCCGGACGAAGCGGCCGGCACCCTCGGAGGACCGCGCGTCGACATCGGCGCGGAATCCGCACCGGTCCCGGTAGAAGGCCTTGGCCCGGTCCAGGTCGGTGACCGGCACGACGATCACCTCAAGGGTCCATTCCATGCGCGCACCTCCTCGCCCATGGTCACCCCGCGCCCCGCCCCCCGCCCGCCGACCGCCCCGGCGCCCGGGCCGCCCGGGGTACGCGGGGCCTCACCGTGCGCCGAAGCCGCGCACGTACCGCCGCTGCCAGGGCGTCTCCACCGCCCGGCGGTCGTAGCCCGCCCGGACGTACGCCACGGCCTCCTCCGGCGGTACGCCGTCCAGGACCGCCAGGCAGGCCAGCGCCGTCCCCGTGCGCCCGCGTCCGCCGCCGCAGGCGATCTCGACGCGCTCACCGCCGGCCCGCCGCCAGGCGCCGGCCAGCGCCGCCCGCGCGTCGGTCCGGTCCCGGGGAAGACGGAAGTCGGGCCAGGAGATCCAGCGGGACTCCCAGGGGAAGGCGGGCGGTGGCTCGCCGAGGAGGTACAGGCCGAACGACGGCGCGGGCGCCGCGGGATCGAGGGGGCGCCGCAGGCCCCGGCCCCGGACCAGCCGGCCCGAGGGCAGCCGGAGCACGCCCGGCATCCGCTCGTCCCACCCGCCCGCCGTCGTCATGGAGTCATTCGAACCTCTTCGCCTCCCCGGGGGCAACCGGTTCCGGGCGAGGGGTGGTCCACGGGGCGTGTCGGTCCTGGACGGCGGCCGGTACCTGGTCGCCGGCCCTCTCCGCCACGGAAGTGAACTGCCGTCACGCGCTGCGCGCCCTCCACGTCGCGGGCGCGCGGCGCGGTGATGATGGCGCGATGACGGTGACCGGTGAGCGCGGGGGGCGGTCCGTCCGGGCGGTCGCGGGCGCCGGGCGGTCCGGTCGCGGTGTGCGCCGCGTCGCGTCAACTCCCCCTGTTCCGCGCCGCCATGGGCGCGGCCGGTGGCGGATACCCCATTCGTGTGCGCTCTCTTGACCGCCCTCACGGCCCCTCCTATCGTCGCGCACACCGCGGGACGTAGGACGTCGTACCTCCCCCTCATCCGACGCGTCGTCCGACCCGTCGTCCGAGTGACGCGGACTCATCCGACCGCCTCCCCCCACACTCTTCGGAGGACCCGTGCGCGACGTGACCCACGACGTGCCGGCGCCGCACCGCCGGTCGTTCCTGAAGCACTCCGGCGCCCTCGCCGCCGCCTGCGCCCTCCCGGCGTCGCTGGCGGCCTGCTCGGCGGGCCCCGAGTCGACGAACGACACCGGTGACGGCGGCGAGGGCCCGAACCGGACCCTGACGGCGGTCATCGGCTACGGGAACGACGGGACCTGGGACCCGACGCAGACGGCGTCGGCGTTCTGCATGGCGGCCAACAACCACATCTACGAGGGGCTGCTCGACACCGACCCGATCTCCCGGGAGCCGTACCCCGCGCTGGCGACCCGGGTGCCCGCGGACCTCGGCGCCACTTCCTGGAGGTTCACCCTGCGCCCGGGCGCCACGTTCCACGACGGCAGGCCCGTCACCGCCGACGACGTGGTCTTCGTCTTCGACCGGATCCTCGACCCGGACACCCAGACCCTGGTCAAGGGGTTCTTCGAACCCTGGCTGAAGGACGTACGGAAGATCGACGAGCGCAACGTCGAGCTGCTGCTGAAGTTCCCCTTCCCGGAAGGGGCCGCCCGGCTCACCCTGGCCAAGGTCATGCCGAAGCACGTCTTCTCCCGGCCCGGCGCCTGGAACGACGCGATCGCGGGGCTGGCCGTGGGTTCCGGGCCCTACCGGCAGAGCGCGCACCACCCGAAGTCCAACACGACCTTCGAGGCGTACGCGGGCTACAACGGGCCGCGCAGGGCGGCCTTCAAGAAGATGAACTGGCTGACGATCGTCGACGCCGCGCCCCGGGTGGCCAAGATCTCCGGCGGCAGCGCGGGCGCGCAGATCGCGGACAACATCCCCTACGCCAACATCGGCGTGCTGGAGAGCGGCGGCCTGACGGTGGCCGGCGGTTTCGGGATGAACAACCTCTTCCTGATGTTCAACACGGCGCGGGGGCCGTTCGACGACGTACGGGTCCGGCAGGCGCTGCACTACGCCATCGACTCCGAGCAGATGGTCGAGGTCGCGCTCAAGGGGCACGGCAAGCCGTCCTCGTCGTTCCTCGACGAGGCCAATCCCGCGTACCGGCGGGCCAGGACCGTCTACGACCACGACCCCGACAGGGCGCGGGCGCTGCTGAAGGCGGCCGGGGTCAGCGGGCTGCGGATCGAGATCCTCGCCGTGAACGTCAGCTGGATCGTCGACTGCCTGCCGACGATCAAGTCGTCCTGGGACGCGATCGGGGTGCGCACCACGCTGTCGCCGCAGGAGACCACGGCCGTCTTCACCAAGATGGACCAGAAGCAGGACTACCAGGTGGTGGCCGCGGCCTCGAACCCCAACCAGTTCGGTCTCGACGCCGACCTGATCATGCGTTACAACTACGGGCCCCAGAACCTCTGGATGGGGTACGCCCGCTGGGCCGGCGACCCGGTCGCCCGGCAGCTCTTCAAGGACATGGACCGGGCCACCAGGGAGCCCGACGCGGCCCGCAAGAAGGCGATGATCCAGGACTACGTCGACGTCGTCGCCGAGCAGGCGGTGCTCTACCCGGTCGTCCACAACGAGCTGATGACGGCCTGGGACCCGAGCGACCTGGCCGGGATAAGGGCCCAGCCGTACCCGGGTATCAACGTCCTCCAGGCCAGGTGGGCCTAGCCGGTGGCCGCCGTCGTCAGGATCCTGGCCCGCCGTGTCCTGCTGCTCGTGCCCCTGGTGCTGGGCATCGTGCTGTTCGTGTTCCTGGTGATGCGGTTCTCGGACGTCGACCCGGCGTCCGCGTTCTTCCAGGGCGCGAACCCCACGGCCCAGCAGCTGCACGACTTCCGCGCGGAACACGGTCTGCTCGACCCGCTGCCGGTGCGCTACGTCGCCTTCCTCGGCGATCTGCTCCACGGCGACCTCGGCACCAGCGCGCTCACCCGGAGCGAGGTCGTCGACCAGGTGATGACCGCGCTGCCGCTCACCCTGCAGCTCACCTTCCTGGGCCTCGGCATCGCGGTGGTGCTGTCGCTGGTCGGTGGGGTGCTCGCCGCGATCTACCGCGGCCGGCTGCCGGACCAGATCATCCGGGTGGTGTCCCTGACCGGCGTCGCCGCGCCCGGCTTCTGGCTGGCGCTGCTGATGATCCAGTACCTGGCCGTCGACCTGGGCTGGTTCCCGACCGGCGGCTACATCAACCCGCGGGACTCCGTCACCGGCTGGCTGCAGACCATGACGCTGCCCGCCCTCGCGCTGTCCCTGCCGGTCGCCGCGCAGCTGACCCGGATCGTGCGGACCGCCGTCGTCGAGGAACTGGACAAGGACTACGTCCGCACCGCCATCGGCAGCGGGCTGCCGCCACGGGTGGTGGTCGGGCGCAACGTGCTGCGCAACGCCCTCATCAACCCGCTGACCGTCCTCGGGCTGCGCGTGGGCTACCTGCTCGGCGGCGCGGTCGTCATCGAGACGATCTTCTCGCTGCCCGGCATGGGCAAGCTGATGATCGACGCCGTGAAGAACGGCGATCCGGCCGTCGTCCAGGGCGTCGTCCTGACCACGGCGATCGGCTTCGTGGTCGTCAACCTCGTCATCGACATCCTCTACCTGCTGGTCAACCCGCGACTGAGGGATGCCGCCTGATGTTCTCGCGCAAGAGCCTCACCGAGGCGCTCTCCCGCCCCGGCGTCCGGCTGCGCGGCTGGCGCCGGCTGCCGCTGCTGTCGAAGGTCGCCGTGTGCTTCCTCGCGCTGGTGGTGCTGGTGGCGGTGTTCGCACCGCTGGTCGCGCCCTACGACCCGCTGGAGCAGCTGCCACCCGTCGACGGCACCGGGCACCCCTCCGCCGCGCACTGGATGGGCCAGGACAGCCTCGGCCGGGACATCCTCAGCCGGCTGATCCACGGCGCCCGCTGGTCCCTCGCCATCGGGCTCGGCGCCACCACGCTGGCGCTGCTGGTGGGCTCGCTGATCGGGGCGGTCGCGGCGACCTCCCGCAAGGCGGTGGACGAGACGCTGATGCGCTGCCTGGACGTCGTGATGGCGTTCCCGGGGATCGCGCTGGCCGCCGTCCTGGTCGCCGTGTTCGGCGGCGGGATCACGGTGCTGATCTGCGCGATCGCGTTCCTGTTCACCCCGCCGGTGGCCCGCGTCGTACGGGCGAACATCCTCGACCAGTACGGCGAGGACTACGTGACGGCCGAACGGGTCATCGGCGCCCGCACCCCGCACATCGTCATCAGGCACGTGGCCGTCAACTGCGCCGCGCCGGTCCTCGTGTTCTGCACGGTGCAGGTCGCCGAGGCCGTCGTCTTCGAGGCCTCGCTGTCCTTCATCGGCGCCGGCGTCCGGCCGCCCGACCCCTCGTGGGGCAGCGTCATCGCGGACGGCAAGAACATGGTGCTGACCGGCGGCTGGTGGGCCACCGTGTTCCCCGGGCTGCTGATGCTGGTGACCGTGCTGTCGCTGAACATCCTGTCCGAGGGCGTGTCGGACGCGTGGGCGGCTCCGGCCCCCCGCGAGGTCGAGACCCCCCAGGACCAGCTGGAGGCACCCGAGCCCGGCAGCGGCAAGGTCACCCCGCTCCCCGGCCTCACCCAGGCCGCCCTGCGGCTGCGCTCCCGCGCCCGCCCGCTGCCCGGCGGCGGTCCGGTGCTCGCCGTCGAGAACCTCGCCATCGGCTTCCCCGCCCGGCACCACGGCGTGGACATCGTCGACGGCATCAGCTTCGAGGTGCGCGCGGGCGAGGTGCTCGGCCTGGTCGGTGAGTCCGGCTGCGGCAAGTCGCTGACCGCGCTCACCGTCATGGGACTGCAGCCGAAGGGCGCCCGGGTGCGCGGCGAGGTCCGCTTCCACCAGCGGCCCCTGCTCAGCGAGCCGATGCGGGTCCGGCGCAGGCTGCTCGGTCACGAGATGGCCATGGTCTACCAGGACGCGCTCTCCTCGCTGAACCCGGCGATGACCATCCGCGCCCAGCTCCGGCAGCTCGTACGGCGCGGTGGCCGGCGCAGCCCCGCCGAGCTGCTGACCCTGGTCGGCCTCGACCCCGAGCGCACCCTGCGCAGCTACCCGCACGAGCTCTCCGGCGGCCAGCGCCAGCGTGTCCTGATCGCCATGGCCCTGTCCCGCGACCCGAAGCTGATCGTCGCCGACGAGCCGACCACCGCGCTCGACGTCACCGTGCAGGCGCAGATCATGGAACTGCTGCTGCGGCTGCGCGAGGAGCTGGGCTTCGCCCTGATCCTGGTCTCGCACGACCTGGCGCTCGTCGCGGCCGTCACCGACCGGGTGGTGGTGATGTACGGCGGGCAGATCGTGGAGACCGGCGTGACCGCCGACGTCGTCGAGGCGCCGGCCCACCACTACACGCGGGGACTGCTCGGCAGCGTGCTGTCGCTGGAGGGGGCGGCCGAGCGGATGACGCAGATCAAGGGCGTCGTACCGTCCCCGGCGGACTTCCCGGCGGGCTGCCGGTTCGCGGACCGCTGCCCGCTGGCGGGCGAGATCTGCCGGAGCACCGCCCCCGGTCTGACGGGCACCCGGACGCACACGGCCGCCTGCCACCGTCCGGCGATCCAGCTGGTGAACAGCGGCGAGGCGGAGAGCGAGGTCGTGACGTGAACGCACTGGTGGAACTCGCCGACGTGCACGTCGTGCACAAGGCCCGCAGCGGCGGGCTGCTGACCCGCGACAAGGTGTACGCCCTGACCGGTGCCGACCTGTCCGTCGCGCCGGGCGAGACGGTCGGCGTGGTCGGCGAGTCCGGCTGCGGCAAGTCGACGCTGGCGAAGGTGCTGGTGGGCGTCGAGCCGCCGACGTCCGGGACGGTGTCCTTCCAGGGCCGTGACCTGTGGGCCATGGCGCCCGGCGAGCGCCGCACGGCCGTCGGCAGCCACACCGGCATGATCTTCCAGGACCCCTCGACCGCCCTGAACCGGCGGCTGACGGTACGGCAGATCCTGCGCGACCCGCTGGACGTGCACGGGCGCGGCACGACCGCCGGGCGCGAGGAGCGGGTACGCGAGCTGATGGCGCTGGTCGGTCTGCCGAAGGCCCTGGCCGACGGGCTGCCGGGCCAGCTCTCCGGCGGCCAGCGCCAGCGCGTCGCCATCGCCCGCGCGCTCGCCCTCGACCCCGAGCTGGTGGTCGCCGACGAGCCGACCAGCGCGCTGGACGTCTCGGTGCGCGCCCAGATCCTCAACCTGCTGCTGGACCTGAAGGAGCGGCTGGGGCTGGCCCTGGTGTTCGTGTCGCACGACATCCAGACGGTACGCCGGATGAGCGACCGGGTGATCACCATGTACCTCGGCCGGATCGTGGAGGTGGCCCCGGCCGGCCGCGTCACCGACCACGCCCGGCACCCGTACACCCGGGCGCTGTTCTCGGCGACGCCCGGCCTGCTCGACCCGGTCGACCCGATCCCGCTGGCCGGCCCGGTCCCGTCGGCGACGCGGCCGCCGAGCGGCTGTCCGTTCCGCACCCGCTGCTGGAAGGCGGACGAGGTGTGCGCCGGGTCGATGCCCGGATTTTCCGCGGCCGCCACTCCGACGCATCGTTTCCGGTGCCACCATCCGGTGGGAGAGGAAGAGTCGACCCGAGAACTCGTCGGCCAGGCCCAGGCACCAAAGGAACCCGCATGACCTTCCCCTCTCCGCTCACCGGTGTCGTCCCGCCCGTCTGCACGCCCCTGACACCGGAGCGCGAGGTGGACGTCCGCTCGCTGCTGAGGCTGGTCGACCATCTGGTGGCCGGTGGCGTGCACGGGCTGTTCGTCCTCGGCTCGACCTCCGAGGCCGCCTATCTGACCGACCGGCAGCGCACCCTCGTCGTGGAGGCCGTCGCCGGTCACCTCGGCGGGCGGCTCCCGCTGCTGGCCGGCGCCATCGACATGACGACCCCACGCGTCCTGGACCACGTCCGGGCCGTCGCGGCGGCGGGCGCGGACGCCGTCGTCGTCACCGCGCCCTTCTACACCCGTACCCACCCGGCGGAGATCGCCCGCCACTACCGGCTCGTCGCCGCCGCCTCCCCCGTCCCGGTCCTGGCGTACGACATCCCGGTCGCCGTCCACAGCAAGCTGCCCGCGGAGCTGGTCCTGGAGCTGGCCGCCGACGGCGTGCTGGCCGGGCTGAAGGACTCCAGCGGGGACATGACCGGCTTCCGTCAGGTCCTCACCGGCCTGCAGGCCCACGCCGGCACCTCCGGCTTCAGCGTGCTGACCGGGTCCGAGACCGTCGTGGACGCGGCCCTGGCGATGGGCGCGGACGGGGCCGTGCCGGGCCTCGCGAACGTCGACCCGCACGGCTACGTACGGCTCTACCGGCTGTGCCGGGCCGGCGACCAGGAACGCGCCCGTGCCGAACAGGACCGGCTGTGCGCCCTGTTCGGCCTCGTCGGCGTCGGTGCGCCCTCCCGGATGGGCGGGAGCTCCTCGGGGCTCGGCGCGTTCAAGGCGGCGCTGCATCTGCGCGGGATCATCGACTGCCCGGCGACGGCGGAGCCCCAGGTGCCGCTGTCGCCGGAGGAGGTGGAGCGGGTGGGCAAGTTCCTCGCGGCGGCGGGCCTGCTCTGACGGCGGGTCCACGGGCCTGTCCGGCAGACGCGAGACGGGCCCTAGAGACCCGTCAGGTCGGCGAGCGGGACCGTCCGGAACTCGATGCGCTCGTGCGTTCCCTGTGCTCCCGTCTCGTACAGCACGCCGAGGGTGTCCGGACCGACCTGCACCAGGTCGGAGTAGGCGGCCGGCTGCCCGGACAGGGTCAGCGCCTTGGTGAAGGTCGCGCCGGCGTCCGTGCTGCGCCACACCGCCATGGCCTGGCGGGCGGTGGGCACGGACGGGCCGGAGAAGAGCAACGGGGCGTTCGGGGCGTCGGGCTGGAGGACGCTCGCCTGGACGATGGGCACGTCGCTCAGGGTGGACTGGGCGGCGTAGGGCCGGTCGAGGGTGCGGCCGCCGTCGGTGGAGCGGCTGTCGAGACGGTGGCCGGCGTTGGTGCCGTGCTGGTCGCGGGCGGAGAAGTAGAGCGTGCCGTCGGGGAGTTCGGCGGCCGTGCTCTCGTTGGCGTTGTCCAGGCCGTCGTAGGAGTCGTCCACGAAGCCCAGCCGCCAGCTAACGCCGCCGTTGTCGCTGTAGAGGGCGTGGGCGCCGTAGTAGCGGGGTTCCTGACCGGTGTCGGGGGAACCGGCGGGCGGGGCGACGGAGTGGTTGGCGGGGACCACCAGGCGGCCGGCGTGCGGTCCGCGCCTGAGGGCGACGGCGTGCCCGGGGCCGGTGGCGTACCAGCGCCAGTCGGCCCGCTTCACGGAGCCGGTGATCTCCCGCGGGGCGCTGAAGGTGCGGCCGTCGTCCGTGCTGCGCTGCACGAACACCCGGCGGCTCTGCGCGGGCGTCACCTCGCCCCGCATGATCTGCGCCTCCGTCACGGCGCCGCTGTTGTAGGAGGTGAGCAGGACGACCGCACCGGTGCGGGGATCGACGACGGGCGCCGGGTTGCCCCGGGTGTCCCCCTTCCCGGCGACGACGACCGTGAGCGGCCCCCAGGTGCAGCCGCCGTCCAGGGAGCGGCGTACGAGGACATCGATGTCGCCGGAGTCGCTCGAACCGCCCCGCCGGCCCTCCGCGAAGGCCAGGACGGTGCCCTCGCGGGTCGTCACGGCCGCGGGGATGCGGAAGGCCGCGTAGCCGCCCGTCCCGGCGGTGTAGGGCACCGAGGAGGTGCAGCGGGCGGCGGAGGCCGGCAGGGTGACGGTGAACGGGCTGAACACGAGCGGGACGAGGACGGCCGCGGCGGTCAGGAAGGCACGTCGGGGAGGTCTCATCGGGTGGGCCCCTCGGGGTCGGTGACGGGATGCCGATCACATCGTCCCCAATGTCACCGCCCCGCTCGCGCACGCCACGGTGAGCGGCGTGGGTGTCAGGAGGGAGTGCGGGCCGTCGCCAGGAGGCGGGTCACCTCGTCCGAGGTGATGGTGAGGGCGGCGCCGACGGTGGCGAGGACCTCGCGTTCGGCGGCCGTGTAGGGGCCGTCGGCCAGGGCGATGCGGGCGCCCTGGAGGAGGATCGACTCCCGTCCCGCCGGGGCGAGATGCGGGGCGAGCGGGTCGAGCGCCTCGTGCAGCTCTATGGCCAGGCCCGGACCGCAGGGTGCGCCGGCGACCCGGCCGGTGTCCGCGGCCAGCGCCTCCACGAGCGCGTTCAGCTGCTCCTCGGTGCAGTCCTCGAACCCGGCCGCGCGGACCGTGCCGGCGGCCGCGGTGAGCGACGGGCGGGTGCGCGTGCCGCCCGCGGCCAGCACCGCGAGGGCGACGGTGTGCACCGCGTCGCGGAGCATCGCGGAGAAGCGCGTCGTGGTGGGGTGGTCGAGGACGTCGGTGCCGAAGTGCCGGCGGCAGGCCGCGCATTCCACGACGGGCCCGGTGTCCCCGCGGGGCAGCACGGGCAGGCCGAGCAGCGTGAAGCGCCGACGCCCGGTCAGCCGCTGGTAGTTGCGGTCGCCCCCGCAGCCGGGGCAGAAGAACTCGCCGTCCCCGACGGCCGTCCACGCGGTGCGGGTGCCCAGTACGCGCGCACGCCTGGCGGCACGGCCGTTTCGTCCCCGGACTGGCAGCACGTCGCACCTCCGTAACCCCACGGCAACATCGCCGCGCTGGCGTGATGTTAGCCACATCCGTGAGGTGGAGTCAGCACCCCGGACGAGACCTCTCCGTGACCTGGCTGGTAAACGACGGGGTCCCGCCCGCCACAGAATCGGCGGACGGGACCCGAAACGCCCGGTCAGAGGGGTCAGCGAGCCGCCCGGTTGACGGCCGAGACGACCGCCTTCAGCGACGCACGTGTCGTGTTCGCATCGATGCCGATCCCCCAGAGGATCTTGTCCTCGATCGCGCATTCGATGTACGAGGCGGCCTGCGCGGAGGCGCCCTCGCTCATCGTGTGCTCCTGGTAGTCCAGCAGCCGGACGTCGATGCCGATCGACTGCAGGGCGTCGAAGAACGCCGAGATCGGGCCGTTGCCGATACCCGACAGGACGGTGTCCGTGCCGTCCACGGTGGCCTCGACGGTGAGCTTGTCCACGCCGTCCGTGTCGGTGGTCGACTGGCCGGTCCTGACCTGGATCCGGCCCCACGGGTTGTCCGGGTTCGGCAGGTACTCGTCCTCGAAGACGGCCCAGATGTCCTTCGGGGTGACCTCGCCGCCGTCGGCGTCCGTCTTCGCCTGGATGATCTTCGAGAACTCGATCTGCATCCGGCGCGGCAGGTCCATCTTGTGCTCGTTCTTCAGCACGTACGCGACGCCGCCCTTGCCGGACTGCGAGTTCACGCGGATGACCGCCTCGTAGGAGCGGCCGACGTCCTTGGGGTCGATCGGCAGGTACGGCACCGCCCACTCGATGTCGTCGACGGTGACGCCCTTGGCCTTCGCGTCGGCCTCCATGGCGTCGAAGCCCTTCTTGATGGCGTCCTGGTGGGAGCCGGAGAAGGACGTGTAGACCAGGTCGCCCACGTACGGGTGGCGCGGGTGGACCTCCATCTGGTTGCAGTACTCCCACGTACGACGGATCTCGTCGATGTCGGAGAAGTCGATCTGCGGGTCGACGCCCTGCGAGAACAGGTTCATGCCCAGGGTGACCAGGTCGACGTTGCCGGTGCGCTCGCCCTGCCCGAACAGACAGCCCTCGACCCGGTCGGCGCCGGCCATCAGCGCCAGCTCGGCCGCCGCCACAGCCGTACCGCGGTCGTTGTGCGGGTGGATGGACAGACAGACGTGCTCACGGCGGGACAGGTGACGGCCCATCCACTCGAAGCGGTCGGCGTGCGTGGAGGGCGTGGAGCGCTCGACGGTCGCCGGCAGGTTGAGGATGATCTCGCGGCCCGGGCCGGGCTGCCAGACGTCCATCACCGCCTCGCAGACCTCCAGCGCGAAGTCCAGCTCGGTGTCGGTGAAGATCTCCGGGCTGTACTGGTAGCCGAACTCGGTCTCCGGGTCGAGCAGCTTCTGCGCGTACTGCATCACCAGCCGGGTGCCGTTGACGGCGATCTGCTTGATCTCTTCCTTGGATCCGCGGAAGACCACCCGGCGGAAGACCGGCGCCGTGGCGTTGTACAGGTGGACGGTGGCGCGCTTGGCGCCCTTGAGGGACTCCACGGTCCGCTCGATCAGGTCCTCACGGGCCTGGGTCAGCACCGAGATCGTCACGTCGTCCGGGATCGCGTCCTCGTCCTCGATGATCGACCGCACGAAGTCGAAGTCCGTCTGACCGGAGGCGGGGAAGCCGACCTCGATCTCCTTGTAGCCCATCCTGACCAGCAGGTCGAACATCGCGCGCTTGCGCGCCGGCGACATGGGGTCGATCAGGGCCTGGTTGCCGTCCCGCAGGTCGGTGGAGAGCCAGCGCGGCGCGGTGGTGATCCGGTTCTGCGGCCAGGTGCGGTCGGGGATGTCGACCTGGTCGTACCGGCCGTACTTGTGGATCGGCAGGGAACTGGGCTGCTGGCGGTTTGCCATGTGGCGTGGGCTCCTCGAGAAATCCGGTGGAATCCGGTGTCCGGAAGGACGGCCGACGACGCAACACCAAGCTCCGCGGGGAGGGGGTCGGCCTCGACTACAGGCCCTCGCCGCGGCAGCTAAGAAGAAGCAGCCCGAAACGCATGATGCGCAGCATGCTAGTCGAGCCCTTCCGGATCGCGCGGTCCTGTATCAGTATGCGGGACCGCGTGCCCGAAACGGGGGCGGGGAACCGCGCGAGAACCCCCACACCGCCGCACGGAATAACACAGCGCGACCGGCCTCGGCCGCCACATCCCCATATTTCACCAATCGAGGTTGCGGATGGTGACAGGCCACTGACTCGGTGCAAAGGTGCGGGCATGACCGCGACCTTCTGCACCATCGTCCCGCCGCACGTCCTCGACCAGCTCGCCCGCTCCGAGGACCCGGCGCTGTCCGGCCCGGCCCGCCAGACCCTCCAGCGCGACGCCTACGAGCGCACCCACCGCCGCCTCACCACGGTCATCGGCGCCCCCGCGGTCGCCCAGCCCGCCGGGGCCGCCGAAGGCACCCCGCACCGCACGATCCACGACGCCCGGCACCGCACGGACCTGCCCGGCCTGAAGGTCCGCGCCGAGGGCGACGAGCCCGGCCGGGACGCCACGGTCAACCGCGCCTACGCGGGCCTCGGCGCCACCTTCGAGCTGTTCCTGGCCGCCTACGGCCGCGACTCGATCGACGGCGCCGGACTGCCGCTCGACGCGACCGTGCACTACGACGAGCAGTACAACAACGCCTTCTGGAACGGCGAGCAGATGGTCTTCGGCGACGGGGACGGCGAGATCTTCCTCGACTTCACCCTCCCGATCGACGTCATCGGCCACGAGCTCGTCCACGGCGTGACCCAGTACACGGCGAACCTGACCTACTTCGGCCAGCCCGGCGCCCTCAACGAGTCCGTCTCCGACGTCTTCGGCGCGCTGATCAAGCAGTACACGCTCGGCCAGACCGCCGCCGAGGCCGACTGGCTGATCGGCGCGGGACTGCTCGCCCCGCGCGTGTCCGGCGTGGCCCTGCGCTCGATGAAGGCCCCGGGCACGGCGTACGACGACGACGTCCTCGGCAAGGACCCGCAGCCCGCGACGATGGACGCCTACGTCCGCACCGGACGTGACAACGGCGGCGTCCACATCAACTCGGGCATCCCCAACCACGCCTTCTACCTGGCCGCCACCGCCCTCGGCGGGCACGCCTGGGAGCGGGCGGGGCAGATCTGGTACGACGTGCTGACCGGCGGCGAGCTGAAGGAGGACGCGATGTTCGCCGAGTTCGCCACGCTGACCGCCGCCGCCGCCAGGGCAAGGTTCGGCGACGGCAGCGAGGAGCTGCGAGCGGTGGCCAAGGCCTGGGAGCAGGTCGGGGTGCGGACGCTGTAGGCCCCGCCGTTTCCCCGCCGGGCAGGTTCGTACTAGACAGGGACCCATGCGTATTCAGGTGCGGCGCACGGGCGGGTTCGCGGGCATCGAGCGGCAGGCCGAGGTGGACACCTCGGGGCGGCCCGACGCGCACGAGTGGCACGCCCTCGCCGAGCGGGCGCTCACGGCGGGCGGGAACACACCGCCCACCGGGGTGCCGGACGGCTTCAGCTACCGGATCACGGTGGACGGCAGGACGGTGTACTGCGCGGACCCCCGGCTGACCGAGGAACAGCGCGGACTGATCTCCCGGGTCCTGAAGGAGGGTGCGTAACTCCGGCTTCGGGCCGCGCCGTTGACTTGGATCACCGCCGGTGCCGATGATCCGCGCATGGCGACGAACCCCGTACCCCCGTTCCCGGCCGGATTCCTGTGGGGCGTCTCGACGTCCGCGCACCAGATCGAGGGCGCGACCGAGCTGCGTGAACCGTCCGTGTGGGACGCCTTCACGGCCGAGCCGGGGCGGGTGAAGGACGGGTCCACCGCCACGGTGGCCTGCGACCACTACCACCGCTACCGCGAGGACGTGGCGCTCCTGGCGGACCTCGGGGTGGACGCGTACCGCTTCTCGATCTCCTGGCCCCGGGTGCGCTCGGCCGGGGGCCTCGACTTCTACGACCGGCTGGTGGACGAGCTGTGCGGGGCGGGCGTGCGGCCGGTCCCGACGCTCTTCCACTGGGACCTTCCGGTGGGACTCGACTGGCTGGAGCGGGACACGGCGGCCCGGTTCGCGCAGTACGTGGGGGTGGTCGCGGAGCGGCTCGGCGACCGGGTCACGAAGTGGATCACGCTCAACGAGCCCGCCGAACACACCCTGCTGGGCCACGCGCTCGGCGTCCACGCACCGGGCGGACGGCTGCTGTTCGACGCGCTGCCGGTGGCCCACCACCAGCTGCTGGCGCACGGACTGGCCGTACAGGCGCTGCGCGCGGCCGGCGCCGCCGACATCGGGATCGCCAACTCGCACGGACCGACCTGGCCCGCGTCGGCGCAGAGCGCGGACGTCGAGGCGGCGGACTTCTACGACGTCCTGCTGAACCGGCTGTTCGCCGACCCGCTGCTGCTGGGCGAATACCCGGCGGGGCTCGGCGAGTTGATGCCGGGGGACGTGGCGTCCGACCTGAAGGTGATCGCCGAGCCGCTCGACTGGTACGGGATCAACTACTACGCGCCGACCAGGGTGGGGGCGCCGGAGGGCGCGGAGATCGAGTTCGGCGGGGTCCGGCTGCCGGCCGAACTGCCCTTCTCGGTGCGGGAGATCGAGGGCGTGCCGGTGACGGACTTCGGCTGGCCGGTGGTGCCGGAGGGGCTGACCGAGCTGCTCACCGGCTTCCGGGACCGCTACGGCGACAGGCTGCCGCCGGTGGTCGTCACCGAGAACGGCTGCTCCTACGAGGGGCTCGACGACGAGGCGCGGATCGCCTATCTGGACGGCCATGTGCGCGCGCTGCACGCGGCGCTCGCGGCAGGGGTCGACGTACGCGGGTACTTCGTGTGGTCGCTGCTGGACAACTTCGAGTGGGCCGAGGGGTACGCGCGCCGGTTCGGGCTGGTGCACGTGGACTTCGCGACGCTGGAACGGACACCGAAGGCCTCGTACCACTGGTACCGGGAGCTGCTCCGCGCCCGGCGCTGAAGCACGCCCCGCGGCCGACGGCTCAGAAGCCCAGCTTGCGCAGCTGCTTCGGGTCGCGCTGCCAGTCCTTGGCCACCTTCACGTGCAGGTCCAGGAAGACGGGGGTGCCGAGCAGCGCCTCGATCTGGCGGCGGGACTTGATGCCGACCTCCTTCAGACGCTTGCCCTTGGGGCCGATGATGATGCCCTTCTGGCTGGGCCGCTCGATGTAGACGTTGGCGTGGATGTCGAGGAGCGGCTTGTCCGCCGGGCGGTCCTCGCGCGGGAGCATCTCCTCGACGACGACGGCGATGGAGTGCGGCAGCTCGTCGCGCACACCCTCCAGCGCAGCCTCGCGGATCAGTTCCGCGATCATGACCTGCTCGGGCTCGTCGGTGAGGTCGCCCTCGGGGTAGAGGGCCGGGCCCTCGGGGAGCAGCGGGACGAGGAGGTCCGCCAGCAGTTTCACCTGCTTGTCCCCGACCGCCGAGACCGGCACGATCTCGGCCCACTCCATGCCCAGCTCCTTGCCGAGCTGGTCGATCGCGATCAGCTGCTCGGCCAGGGTCTTGCTGTCGACCAGGTCGGTCTTCGTGACGATCGCGACCTTCGGCGACTTCTTGATCCCCGCGAGCTCCTTGGCGATGAACCGGTCGCCGGGGCCGATCTTCTCGTTCGCCGGCAGACAGAAGCCGATCACGTCGACCTCGGCCCAGGTCGTGCGCACCACGTCGTTGAGCCGCTCGCCGAGCAGGGTGCGCGGCTTGTGCAGCCCGGGGGTGTCCACCAGGATCAGCTGGGCGTCGGGCCGGTGCACGATGCCCCGCACCGTGTGCCGCGTGGTCTGCGGCTGGTTCGCGGTGATCGCGACCTTCTGCCCGACCAGTGCGTTCGTGAGGGTGGACTTGCCCGCGTTGGGGCGGCCCACGAAGCAGGCGAAGCCGGCCCTGTGGACAGTCTCGGCCGGCTGCTCGGATGACGGGGTACGAACGCTCATGGCGCCCATTCTCCCTGATCGCCGGAGCCGTGGCGCACAGCGTGACCCCGGCACCGACCGGGCCGGGGTCACGACGGTGCGTGGATCAGTCGAACACGAACGGTCCCGGCGACTGCGGCCCCGTCGCCGTGCAGGTGAGGGTGATGCCGAAGACGGACATCCGCAGCGAGCCGCCGAAGGCCTCCAGGCTGTCGCCGGAGGCGACGGTGCCGCTGAGCGGGCCCACGGTGACGGGGTCACCGGCCGCCATGGCCGGGTTCTTCGTGCCGGTGAAGGCGGTGGTGCCGCCGCCGCCCTCGACCAGGGTGAGCGTGGAGGCGATCGAGTCCGCCCCGAGACCGATGGGCGCGGTGATCGCGGTGGACGTGAGGGTCATGGTGGCCGCGGTGCCGTCCTGGGTGGCGGTGAGGGTGCCCTCGCCGCCGCCGAAGCTGCCGCAGTCGGCGGTGAGGGTCGCCGACTCCGGCGTGACGGCGAGGGCCGTGGGTGCGAGGAGGACTCCGGTCACCGCGAGGGCGCCGATCGTCAGTGCCGCACCGGACGCAATGCGCTTGCCTCTCATGGGGGGCTCCCTTCCCTGGTGGGGAATGCCATGTGGGGGGATGGGCGGGAGGTGCACCGGCGGACCACCCGCGCCGCGGGGTGCGGACACGCGAGCGGGCTCGGATCTGACGGTCCGTCGGAACTTACGATTCCATTGATACGCCGGTGGCGCACGGCGGCAAGGCGTATTTCCGGCCTTCGACGAGAGGCCACGACGACAGGCCCTGGGCCCCCTCAGCTCGCGGGGACGGTCAGCCGTACGGTCCCGTCGAGTCCGGCGACGAGCACCGGCGTCCCCGGGCCGCCCAGGTCCCGCACGGCCGCCAGGTCCTCCGCGGACGCGGACGCGGCCTCCGTGACGACCGCCGCCGCCTCCAGCGACCTGGCGCCCGACGCCACCGCCATGGCCACGGCGGTCCGCAGGGCGCTGAGGCTCAGCGAATCCAGGTCGACGGTCCCGGCGACATACGTACGCCCCGTCTCGTCCCGCACGGCGGCACCCTCCGGGACGCCGTTGCGAGCCCGGGCCGAGCGGGCCAGGGTGACGATCTTGCGGTCCTCGGGATCCAGCGCGTTGCTCTCGGTCATGTCCCGAGCATACGGAGGCAGGCGGCCGGGTTCAGGGGCGGTCCAGCCGCAGCCGCTCGGCCCGCGGCAGGCCCGCCACCACCAGGTCGTAGGAGTCCTCGATCAGCTCCCGGACCAGACGGCGGGGCAGCGAGCCGTCCACCGTGACGGTGTTCCAGTGCCGCTTGTTCATGTGCCGGCCGGGAGAGATCAGACCGTGATGGTCGGCGCGCAGGCGCACCGCGTCCTCGGGGTCGCACTTGAGGTTCACCGTCAGCGGGCGGGCGCCCAGGGAGCTCAGCGCGAACATCTTGCCCGCCACCTTGAACACCGAGGCCTCCGGCCCGAACGGGAACTCCTCGACGGCGGCGTCGAACGTCAGGCACAGGGCGCGCAGCTCCTCGGGCGTCACTCCGGCTTCGCCTCCTGCGGTGGATCCGCTGCGGCCACCGGCTCCACGAGCACGGTCACGATCTTGTTCCGGCGGCCGGCGGCGGCCTCGGCGGTGAGCCGCAGCAGCCGGCCGTCCGGCAGCTCGACCACGGACGTGGCCCCGGCGATCGGGACCCGGCCCAGCGCCTTCGCCAGCAGTCCCCCGACCGTCTCCACGTCCTCGTCGTCGTACGCCTCCAGCCCGTACAGCTCGCCGAGGTCGCCGATGTCGAGGCGGGCGGTGACGCGGTGACGGCCCTCACCGAGCGGCTCCACGGGCGGCAGCTCGCGGTCGTACTCGTCGGTGATCTCGCCGACGATCTCCTCCAGGATGTCCTCGATGGTGACGATCCCGGCCGTGCCGCCGTACTCGTCGATGACGACGGCGACGTGGTTGCGCTCCTTCTGCATCTCGCGCAGCAGGTCACCGGCGTTCTTGGTGTCCGGCACGAAGACGGCCGGCCGCATGGCCGTCGACACCAGCTCGGTCTCGGCCTCCCGGCTGATGTGCGTCTTGCGGACCAGGTCCTTCAGATACACGATCCCGACGATGTCGTCCTCGCTCTCCCCGGTCACCGGGATGCGCGAGAAACCGGACCTGAGGGCGAGGGTCAGGGCCTGGCGGATGGTCTTGTAGCGCTCGATGACGACGAGGTCGGTGCGCGGGACCATCACCTCCCGTACGAGGGTGTCGCCGAGCTCGAAGACCGAGTGCACCATGCGGCGCTCGTCGTCCTCGATCAGGGACTCCGCCTCGGCGAGGTCGACCAGGGCGCGCAGCTCCGCCTCCGAGGCGAACGGTCCGCGCCGGAAGCCCTTGCCGGGGGTGAGGGCGTTGCCGATGAGGATCAGCAGGGACGGGATCGGGCCCATGATCCTGGCCAGCGGGACCAGGACGTAGGCCGCCGCGGTCGCCGTGTTCAGCGGGTGCTGGCGGCCGATGGTGCGCGGGGAGACACCGACCGCGACGTAACTGACGAGGACCATGACCGCGATGGCGATCAGGAGCGCCTCGGTGGTGCTGCTGAACTCGTTCAGGCAGGCGTAGGTGACGAGGGCGGCGGCGGCCATCTCGCAGGCGACGCGGACCAGCAGTGCCACGTTGAGATAACGGGTGGGGTCGGCGGCGACCTGGGCGAGCTTCGCGCCCCCGCGCCGGCCGGAGCGGACCGCCTCCTCGGCACGGAAGCTGGAGACGCGGGCGAGGCCCGCCTCCGCGCAGGCGGCGAGCCAGGCGACGACGACCAGTGCGACGGCGCCGGTGACCAGCGGGAGGCTCATGACACGGTGGGGGCCGGGGAGGGGCCGGTGAGGCCCTTCTCCGCACGCCAGCCGTCCACGATGGCCGCCTGCAGGCCGAACATCTCGGCCTTCTCGTCGGGCTCCTCGTGGTCGTACCCGAGCAGGTGCAGCACTCCGTGGACGGTGAGCAGCTGGAGCTCCTCGTCCATGGAGTGCTGCGTCGGGGCCTCGGCCCCCTGCTTGGCGGCGACCTCCGGGCACAGCACGATGTCGCCGAGCAGACCGTTCGGCGGCTCGTCGTCGTCCTTCGTCGGCGGGCGCAGCTCGTCCATCGGGAAGGACATGACGTCGGTCGGGCCGGGCAGGTCCATCCACTGGATGTGCAGCTGCTCCATGGCGTCGGCGTCCACGACGATCACCGAGAGCTCGGAGAGCGGGTGGATGCGCATCCGTGCGAGCGCGTAGCGGGCGATGTCGAGGATCGCCTGCTCGTCGACCTCGGTTCCGGACTCGTTGTTGACGTCGATCGACATGGTCGTGCTGGTCTACTTCCCCTTGGTGCCCTTGGCGCCGGTCCTGCCACGGCCCTTGTGCGTGCCGTCGTCCGTGCCGTTCAGGCTGTCGAACTTCTCGTACGCGTCGACGATACGGCCCACCAGCTTGTGCCGGACGACGTCGTGGGACGACAGCCGGGAGAAGTGGACGTCCTCGACGCCCTCCAGGATCTCCTGCACCTGGCGCAGACCGGACTTGGTGCCGCCGGGCAGGTCGACCTGGGTCACGTCACCCGTGATCACGATCTTCGACTCGAAGCCGAGACGGGTGAGGAACATCTTCATCTGCTCGGGGCTCGTGTTCTGGGCCTCGTCCAGGATGATGAAGGCGTCGTTGAGCGTGCGGCCGCGCATGTAGGCGAGCGGCGCGACCTCGATCGTCCCGGCGGCCATCAGACGGGGGATGGAGTCCGGGTCGATCATGTCGTGCAGCGCGTCGTAGAGCGGGCGCAGATAGGGGTCGATCTTCTCGTAGAGCGTGCCGGGGAGGAAGCCGAGGCGCTCGCCGGCCTCGACCGCCGGGCGGGTCAGGATGATGCGGTTGACCTGCTTGGACTGCAGGGCCTGCACCGCCTTGGCCATGGCGAGGTAGGTCTTGCCGGTGCCGGCGGGGCCGATGCCGAAGACGATCGTGTGCTTGTCGATCGCGTCGACGTACCGCTTCTGGTTGAGGGTCTTGGGGCGGATCGTGCGGCCGCGCGAGGACAGGATGTTCTGGGTGAGCACCTGCGCCGGCGTCTCTTCCGCGCCCTCACCGTTCTCCGTCGCGCGGAGCATGGCGATCGAGCGTTCCACTGCGTCCTCCGTCATCGGCTGCCCGGTGCGGAGCACCAGCATCATCTCGTCGAACAGGCGCTGGATGAGGGCGACTTCCGCCGCGGGCCCGAGCGCGCTGATCTCATTGCCCCGGACGTGGATGTCGGCCGCCGGGAAGGCCTTCTCGATCACGCGCAGCAGGGAATCGCCGGACCCCAGGACGGTGACCATGGGGTGCTGGGCGGGGACGGTGAAATGTGCTCTCGCCTGCCCCTGCGCGGGGGTGTGAGCTGTGGGTGTCTGAGTCATGGGCCGGCGCTTAAGGCCTGCTCGTCCTCCTCGATACGACTCGCCTGCCACAAGGGCGGCCTGGCGAGTTCCAGGGTACGCCGCGGAACTGACATCGCCGTAGGGCTTTTCGCTACGCCGTGCGAACACACGGGGCCGCGGGAGGCCTCCTCAGGCGGACCGGCCGAAGCCGATCGTGGGGACCGCGCGACGCAGGGGCCAGGGCCGGGCGGTGGCGGGGATCAGGTCCTCCAGGAAGGAGTACCGGCGCAGGGCCGCGGGGTCCTGGTCCTCGTAGGACTGCACCCTGCGCCACCAGGCCGCGATCTCGGACCAGCCGGGGGCCGAGAGGGAGCCGCCGAACTCCTGGACCGACAGGGCGGCCGTGAGGCCGGCGAAGGCGACCCGGTCGGCGAGGGGCCAGCCGGCCAGGGTGCCGGTGACGAAGCCGGCGACGAAGACGTCTCCCGCGCCGGTGGGGTCCAGGGCCTCCACGGCGATCGCCGGGACCGCGGCGCTCTCGCCGGTGCGGCGGTCCACGGCGTACGCGCCGTCGGCGCCGAGGGTGACCACGGCGAGCGGCACGTGTTCGGTGAGGGCGTGCGCGGCGGCGCGGGGGCAGGTGGTGCCGGTGTAGCGCATCGCCTCCTCGGCGTTGGGCAGGAACGCCTCGCAGTGTTCGAGGTCGGCGAGGCCGGCCAGGTCCCAGGCGCCGGTGTCGTCCCAGCCGACGTCGGCGAAGACGCGGGTGCCGTTGCGCGCGGCCTGCGCGATCCAGGGGGCGCGCTCGCCCGGGGTGAGCGAGGCGACGGCGGCACGCGCGCGGGGCGGGCAGTCGGGGGCCGGCTCCTCGGGGGGCGGCTCGTGACCGTGGGAGACCATGGTGCGCTCGCCCTCGTAGGCCATGGAGACGGTGACCGACGAGTGCCAGCCGGGCACCGTGCGCGACGGGGCGAGGTCGATGCCCTCGCCCTGCTCCAGGGCGTCCCAGCAGTAGTCGCCGTAGTGGTCGTCGCCGAAGGCCGCCGCGAGGGACGTCCTCAGGCCGAGGCGGGAGAGCGCGGTGGCCATGTTGGCGACGCCGCCGGGGCTCGATCCCATCCCGCGTGCCCAGGACTCCGTCCCGCGCACCGGGGCGGAGTCGAGCCCGGTGAAGATGATGTCGAGGAAGACGGTGCCGGTGAGGTACACGTCCCAGGGGGGCTCGCCCGGACCGCGCAGGGCGGCCAGGGGATCGACATGGGCGTGGCAGTACCGGCCCTCCCGCATGGTCGGCATCGCCCTGGCGGCGGGCAGCGGCCCCTCTCCGTCGGACCCGATCACAATGCGCTCCCTGACGTGGTGCGGACCCGGCCAGTCTGCACCACGCCACCGACAACGCCCTGTCGCCCAGCCGCGGAGCAACCCGGCGCCCACCGCACGAGGGAGGCGCACGAGGGCCCTCACGCACCCGCCACGAACCCGGCTCCCGGCCCCGGCCCCGGCCCCGGCCCCCGCCCCGGCTCCCCGCGAGACGCGCCGGGGACGTTCCACACCGCCGCCGTCACCAGCGAGCCACGTGAGTACGACGATGGCCCAGCCCCCGGCCTGCACCCGCACCTGCAACGGCGGGTGCGATGGGGCCGAGATCACCAGCGGGGCATCGTGGGGGTGGTCCAGTGCGGGTCGGTGGTCCGCATCGCCGCCGCGTCGTCGCGGTCGCGCAGCGTGCCGTCGTCGTCCAGCCAGCGTCGGTGCAGCCGGGCGAGCCGGTCCCGGTCGAGCTCGACGCCCAGACCGGGGGCGTCCGGGACCCGCACGGAGCCGTTCTCGAAGACCAGCCGTTCGGTGAGCACGTCCTCCGACTGCCAGGGGTAGTGGGAGTCGCAGGCGTGGTGGAGACCGGGGACGGTGGCCGCCACGTGGGTCATCGCGGCCAGGCTGATCCCGAGGTGGGTGTTGGAGTGCATGGACACCCCGACGCCGAAGGTCCGGCAGACCGCGGCGAGCTGCTGGGTGTTGCGCAGCCCGCCCCAGTAGTGGTGGTCGGAGAGGACGACCTGGACGGCACCCCGGGTGAACGCCTCCCCGATCTCGGCGAACGTCGTCACGCACATGTTGGTGGCGAGCGGTACGCCGGTCCGCGCGGCGACCTCGGCCATGGCGGGCGTGCCGAGCGCCGGGTCCTCCAGGTACTCCAGGAGGTCACCGACTTCCTCGGCCACCTCGACCGACGTCTGAACGGACCAGGCACCGTTGGGGTCGAGTCGCAGCGGATGCCCGGGGAAGGCCTCGGCCAGCGCGCGCACGGCCGCGATCTCCTCCTCGGGCGGGAAGACGCCCCCCTTGAGCTTGAACGAGGAGAACCCGTACCGCTCCTTGAACTTCCGCGCCTGCTCCACGACCCCGGCCGGATCGAGCGCGGCACCCCAGTCGTCCCGCTCGCTCGGGACGCCCGCCGGGTGCTCGGCCCACTTGTAGAACAGGTACGCGCTGTACTCGACCGTGTCCCGCACCTTGCCGCCGAGCAGCGCGTGCACCGGCAGCCCGAGCGACTTGCCGAGCGCGTCCAGGCAGGCCACCTCGAAGCCGGAGACGACGGACAGCCGCAGCTTGTCGGCGGTCTGCACGCCCCGCAGTCCGCCGACGTCGACCGCCTCGGAGACCCGCGAGGCGTCCACGGACACCTCGTCGGCCACGGCGAACAGCCCGTTCAGGTCGCTGACCCGCCGTCCCTTCAGCTTCCGCGCGAACGGCCGCGCCAGTTCCAGGTACTTGGTGTCCCCGTACGTCTCCCCGACGCCGGTCACCCCGTCCGCCGTCACCACCTCCACGATCAGCCGGGGCGTGTACGGCTGGTGGACGCCCTGCGTGTTCAGCAGCGGCGGGTCGGCGACCAGGATCGGGGTCAGGGTGACATCCGTGACGGTGAGGTTCACAGGGTGGCTCCTACGAGGTCCAGTCCGGAGGCGAGCAGGGTCCTCAGCTCGGCGAGGTCGGACGCCGAGGGGTCGGTCAGCGGGGCGCGCACCGGTCCGGCCGGTCGTCCGCGCAGCCGGGCCGCGGCCTTGACCAGCGACACGGCGTAGCCGGGCGTCCGGTCACGCAGTTCCACGAGCGGCACGTAGAAGTCCCGCAGGAGCTTCTCCACCAGGGCGTCGTCCGCACGCAGGGCGGTGAAGAAGGCGCCGGCGATCTCGGGCGCGAAGGCGTGCACGGCGGAGGAGTAGGCGGGGACACCGACGGCGGCGTAGGCGCGGGCCTGGATCTCGGCGGTGGCGGCGCCGTTGAAGAACAGGAAGCCCTCCGGGGCGGCGAGGGTGAGGCGCCGGAGCCTGTCGAGGTCGCTGTGGCCGTCCTTGAGACCGATGACGCCGGGGACGCGGGTGATCCGGCGGAATGCCTCGGTGCCGAAGGCGACCTGGCCGCGCTGGTAGGCGACGAGGGGCAGCCGGGTGCGGGCGGCGAGCTGTTCCAGCTGCGCGACCAGTCCCTCCTGGGGCGCGCTGACGAGGTAGTGCGGCAGCACGAGCAGGGCGTCCGCGCCCGCCTCCTCGGCGATGCGCGCGAACCGTACGGCCTGCGCCCAGCCGTAGCCGACGCCGGCCACGACCGGCAGGCGCCCCGCCGTCTCCTGGACGGCGACGGTGACGACCTGCCGGTACTCGTCCTCGTCCAGCGAGAAGAACTCGCCGGTGCCGCAGGCCGGGAAGAGCGCGCCGGGCCCGGCGGCGAGCTGCCCGGCGAGGTGGGCCCGGAACCCGTCGAGGTCGAGGGAGCCGTCGTCGTGGAAGGCGGTGAGCGGGAAGGAGAGCACGCCGCGCGCCATTCCCGCCCGCAGGCTCGCCGTCACGTCGTTGTCGAGACCCACGTCGCCCTCTCCCCGGCGGACTTCGTCCGCCTGCTCATCCACGCGCTCAGCCATGCGCCCACCCGCGCACCTATCCACGTATGGGAACGGAGATTAGATAGGTGAACAGCCGCCGTCAATGGGGCCCGTGTCAGGCCGACCGGAAGCGGCCACCGAACCCGCCGGAGAGCCGCCGGAAGCCCGCGAGAAGGCCCGCGTTTACCCGGCCGACCCGAGCCCAAACCGAACGTGATCCAGATCACCAACCCCGGCCTCCCGTCGCCCTCCCCCCGCTTGATACAAATTGCCCGCGCGTTCCTGTCCATCGACGGTCGTCGCCCCATCCCCCTTCCTGTGCCGTCCTTTCGCATGCCCTGGGAACGCCCGTGTTCGCCCCCCGCTCCACCACGCCCTGGCCCCTCGTCGCCCTTTTCACGGCCGGGTACCTCGCCCCCTACCTGCTCCCGACCGTCGTCGGCAGGCTGGACTCCGGTCTCCCCGTCTCCGCCACCGAGGCGGGCGCCATCGGCAGTGCCCTGCTGCTGAGTTCGGCGGCCGCCGGGTTCCTGCTCGCCTCCCAGGTCGACCGGATCGGCCCGCGCGCTCTGGCCCGCGCCGGACTGGCGCTCGCCGTGCTCGGCTACGGCGGCGCCACCCTCACGACCACCGTCCCCGCCGTCGTCGTCGGCGCGATGGCCGGCGGCTTCGGCTCGGGTACGGCGACCGCGGTCGCCGCCATCGGGATCGCCGCACAGCGCGATCCGCACCGGGTCACCACGCTCGGCCTGCTCAGCGTCTCCGCGCTGGCCGGTGCCGTCTACCTGACCGTCCCGCACCTCGGTCCCGGCCACGGACTCCCGCTGGCCGCGATCGCCCTCACCGCGCTCGCCGTCTGGCCGCTCACCGGCAGGCTCCACGCCCGGGCGGCCGCGCCCGCCGTGCGCCGCCCCCGCGAGCCGCTCCCCCACCTGCGCTCCGGCCTGCTCCTGGCGGCCGTGATGCCCTGCTGGTCGATGGCCCAGAACGCCCTCTGGGGCGTCAGCGGCAGGATCGGCCTCACCCAGGCGCACCTGAGCGAGGCGACCGTCGGTGTGGTCTTCGCCGTCGCCCTCGGCGCGGGACTGCTGGGCGTCGTCGGCGCCGGAGCCCTCGGCCCCCGGCTCGGGCACGCCGCACCCATCGGCGTCGGCACCGGCCTGATCGCGGGCTGCATCGTGGTCAGCGCGTCCGCGACCGGACTGACGACCTTCGCGGCGGGCGAGATCGCCTGGAACACGCTCTACCCGATCGTCCTGTCGTACGTCATCGGCCTCGCCGCCTCCCTCGACCCGCGGGGCCGCTGGGCGGTGCTGGTCGGCTCGGCGTCCTCGCTCGGCACGGCGGCGGGTCCGCTGACCGGCAGTCTCCTGTCGGCGCAGGCCGGGTTCCCTGCGATGGGCGCGGTGCTGGCCGCCGGGCTGCTGGTGATCGCCGTGCCGATGACCCTGGTGGCGGTGCGCGCGTCCCGGCGGCCCACGCAGGTCGTCGACGTGCTGGAGATCCCCGTGGACGCCCTTTCGGCCATGCCCGCCCAGCAGCACGCCTACGGCACCGCGGGACCCCGCCAGGCAGCGGCCGCGCCCGGGGCGGCGACCGCCTGAGCCCTACGGGAACTCGTACGCCTCGACCTCCGCGAGGTACCGCGCCCGCCGCTCCTCGTCGTGCTCCAGGAAGGAGGCGACGAAGGAGTTGCGGGCCAGCTCGCGCAGCCGCTCCTCGCCCAGCCCGAGGGCCGCGCGCACGGCGTCGAAGTTGTCCCCCGCGTACCCGCCGAAGTAGGCCGGGTCGTCGGAGTTGACGGTGCACAGCAGCCCGGCGTCGAGCATGGCGGGCAGCGGGTGGTCGGCGAGGGCGTCGACGGCGCGCAGCCGCACGTTGGACAGCGGGCACAGCGTCAGCGGGATCCGGTCCCGCAGCAGTCGCTCCACCAGCGCCGGATCCTCCATGCACCGCAGCCCGTGGTCGACGCGCTCCACGCCGAGCACGTCGAGGGCCTCGGTGATGTACTCCGGCGGCCCCTCCTCACCGGCGTGCGCGACCCGCCGCAGCCCCAGGGCGGCGGCGGCCTCGTACACCTCGCGGAACTTCGCCGGCGGATGCCCGACCTCGGCGGAGTCCAGTCCGACCCCCGTGATCCGGTCCAGATACGGCTTCGCCGCCTCCAGCGTCGCCATCGCCGACCCGGCGGACTCGTCGCGCAGGAAACACATGATCAGCCGGGTGGAGACGCCGTGCTCGGACTCGCTGTGCTCCAGCGCCCGCCACAGGCCCTCCACGACCGTGCCCATGCCGACCCCCCGCGCGAGGTGCGCCTGCGGGTCGAAGAAGATCTCCGCGTGCCGCACCCCCTGCGCGGCGGCCCGGGCGAGGTAGGCGTTCGCGAGGTCCGCGAAGTCCTGCTCGGTACGCAGCACGGCCATGAGCTCGTAGTAGAGGTCCAGGAAGGACTGGAGATCCTCGAAACGGTAGGCCTCGCGCAATGCGTCGGTGTGCGCGTAGGGCAACGTCACGCCGTTCCGTGCGGCGAGCGCGAAGGCGAGCTCCGGCTCCAGGGTGCCTTCTATATGAAGGTGCAGTTCGGCTTTCGGGAGGGGCATCAGTTCATCGTACGGGCGTTTCACCTGCGCTTCGGAAGCGGCACTCTGAGTAGATCGTGCGCCACGCTCAGCTCGCCGTCGAAGCCGGCCGCCCGCGCCTGCCGCTCGAACTCCTCCGGCTCGGAGTAGCGCTGGCTGAAGTGCGTGAGCACGAGATGGCGCACCCCGCTCTCCACAGCCACCCGCGCCGCCTGACCTGCCGTCAGATGACCGTGCTCGACGGCGAGTTCCTCGTCCTCGTCGAGGAAGGTCGACTCGATCACCAGCAGGTCGCAGCCTTCGGCGAGCGCGTAGACGCCGTCGCACAGCCGGGTGTCCATGACGAACGCGAACCGCTGGCCGCGCCGCACCTCGCTGACGTCGTGCAGCGCGACCCCGCCGAGCGCCCCCTCACGCTGGATGCGGCCCACGTCGGGACCCGTGATGCCGTGCGCGGCCAGCCGCTCGGGCAGCATGCGGCGCCCGTCGGGCTCGATGAGGCGATAGCCGTACGCCTCGACCGGGTGGGAGAGCCTGCGCGCCTCAAGACTGTAGGACGCCGAGGAGGCGAGGACCCCGTCCCGGTCCACCGGCGCCTCGGTGATCCCGACGGTCTCGCGGTAGGCGGTGGCGTACCGCAGCCGGTCGAAGAAGCGCTGCCCGGAGCGGGGGTAGTGCGCGGTGACCGGGTGGGGCACCTGATCGAGGTTGATGCGCTGGAGGACACCCGCGAGGCCCAGCGAGTGGTCCCCGTGGAAGTGCGTGACGCAGATCCGGTTCAGGTCGTGGGCGGCGACCCCGGCACGCAGCATCTGGCGCTGCGTGCCCTCGCCGGGGTCGAAGAGGAGGCCCTCACCGTCCCAGCGCAGCAGGTAGCCGTTGTGGTTGCGGTGCCGGGTCGGAACCTGGCTGGCGGTGCCGAGGACCACCAGTTCACGTACGGACACGACGACTTACCCGGGCGGCCATTCCAGCCCGCGACCGCCCAGGACGTGGGCGTGCGCGTGCCAGACGGTCTGGCCTGCTCCGCTTCCCGTGTTGAAGACGACGCGGTAGCTCTCCAGCTTCTCGTCGTCGGCGACCGCCTGCGTCTCGCGCAGGACGTCGGCGGCGATCGCCGGTTCGGCGGCGGCGAGGGCCGCCGCGTCCCGGTGGTGCACCTTGGGGATCACCAGGACGTGGGTGGGCGCCTGGGGGTTGATGTCCCGGAACGCGACGGTGGTCCCGGTCTCGCGCACGATCGTCGCCGGGATCTGGCCCGCGACGATCTTGCAGAACAAGCAGTCGTCCTGCGGCTCCCCTGCCATGGTCCCTCCGGGGCTCGAACGGATTGATCGTGTGGGGGCATCGTACGTCGTCGGGGGGCCGGAATTGCGGCCGCTCCCGCCCCCGCGACCGCGCCCCGCAGCGGCACAGAACCAGGGCCTGTCCGGCGGATCGGGCCGGCTCCGGGCAACGGTGCCTCATCAGCACAGGCACCGCGATTCCGGCGTGATCCGCCGGACAGGCCTAGGCGGGCAGGTCCGGGGGTGTCTTCGCGGGGGTGTCCTCCAGCGCCTCCAGTGCCAGCCTTATCGCCTCGTCGAGCTGGGGGTCGCGCCCCGCCGCGTGGTCCTGCGGGCGCTGCACGACCTGCACGTCCGGGTCCACTCCGTGGTTCTCGACGCCCCACTCGTAACCCTCCAGCCAGAAGGCGTACTTCGGCTGGGTGATCAGCGTGCCGTCCACCAGCCGGTAGCGGCTGTCGATACCGATCACGCCGCCCCAGGTGCGCACCCCGACGACCGGCCCGAGCCCGAGCGCCTTGATCGCCGCGTTGACGATGTCGCCGTCCGACCCGGAGAACTCGTTGGCGACGGCGACGACGGGCCCGCGCGGCGCGTCCTGCGGATAGCTGTAGGGACGCATGCCGCGCGGCACCGCCCAGCCGACGATCCGCCGGGCCAGCTTCTCCACCACCAGTTGGGAGGTGTGCCCGCCCCGGTTCTCCCGGATGTCCACGACGAGCCCCTCGCGGCCCACCTCCACCCGCAGGTCCCGGTGGATCTGCGCCCAGCCGGGCGCCTGCATGTCCGGCACGTGCAGATAGCCGAGCCTGCCGCCGGACCGCTCGTGCACGTACGCCCGCCGGTCCGCGACCCACGCGTGGTAGCGCAGCGGCTCCTCGTCGGCGATCGGCACGACGACGGCGTGCCGCGCCTCGCCCCCGCCGGACGGCGACACGGTCAGCTCGACCGCCTTGTCCGCCGTACCGACGAGCAGCGGCCCCGGGCCGGTCACCGGATCCACCGCGCGTCCGGCCACCGCCACGATCGCGTCCCCGGCGCGCACCGCGACGCCGGGCGCGGCCAGCGGGGAGCGGGCCTCGGGGTCGGAGGTCTCCGAGGGCAGGATGCGGTCGATGCGCCAGCTGCCGTCCGGATGGCGGGAGATGTCCGCGCCGAGCAGCCCCTGGCGGGCGCCGTCGCCGTGCCCGCCGCGCGGGACGACGTAGGCGTGCGAGGTGCCCAGCTCGCCCTGCACCTCCCACAGCAGGTCCACCAGGTCGTCGTGGGTGGCGACCCGTTCCAGCACGGGCCGGTAGCGGTCGAGGACGCCGTCCCAGTCGACACCGCTCATGTCCGGCCGCCAGAAGTGGTCGCGCATGATGCGGCCGGTCTCTTCGTACATCTGCCGCCACTCCGCCGCCGGTTCGACGGTCTGGCGGACGCGGGTGAGGTCGACGGTGACGTTGGTGTCGCTGTCGTCGTCGCCCGAGGCGCGCCGGTCGCTCGGTACGACCTTCAGCCGGCCGTCGGTCCACAGCAGCACCCGCTTGCCGTCCCCGCTGACCGCGAAGTGGTCGGCGTCGGCCGCGAGGTGCTCCAGACGCTGCTGGGCGAGGTCGTAGCGCTCCAGCTCGGTCTTGGGGTCGGGGTCGTCCGGGGTGGCCCGGGCGGAGCCGAGGACGCCCTGCACGGGGTGGCGCAGCCACAGCACACCGTCCTTCGCGGCGCGCAGGTTGGAGTAGCGCCCGGCCTCGACCGGGAACGGCACGATCCGGTCGGCGAGGCCTTCGAGGTCGATGCGCGTCGTCGGCGTGCCCTCGCTGTCCGGCGTCTCGTCCTTGTCCGGCGTCTCGAAGGGCCGCCCGTGCCGCTGCGGTCCGAACGGCGAGGGCGTCGTCGCCGACAGCGTGATCAGGTGCGGCCGGTCGCCGACCACGAACGCCAGGTCGAAGACGTGCTCGTCGTAGACCGGGTCGAAGGCGCGGTTGGACAGGAACGCGAGGTGCTTGCCGTCGGGGGTGAAGGCCGGCGCGTAGTCCTGGAAGCGCAGCGGGGTCGCCTCGGTGACCGACAGATCGGTGGTGTTGGCGAGCTTCAGCTGGCTGAGCGGGCGCGGGCCGGGGTGGGACCAGGCGAGCCAGGCCGAGTCGGGCGAGAAGACCACACCGCGCACGTCGCCGTTCTCGCTGCGGTCGACCTCGCGGACCTCGCCGGTCTCCCGCTCGACGAGCAGCAGCCGTCCGTCGTGCGAGGCGACGGCGGCCCGGCTGCCGTCGGGGGCCATGGCGAGCCCGAGGACCCGGCCGAGCCGGCCGCCGGCGAGCCGGCGCGGGGTCGAGCCCGGCGCCAGCCCGGAGGCGGGCGCGAACTCCAGGGCGTCCTCGCCCTCGGCGTCCGTCACCCACACCACCCACTCCTCGCCCTCGGCGCGGAAGGTGCGGGGCAGCCGGGCCCGGACACCGGGTTCGACCGCGAGGGCGCGGGCGGGCCCGGAGCGATGGGTCACCCAGTGCACGCCGCCGCGCACGGCGACCGCGCTGCCGCGCGCGGTGTGGTCGGGGGCGGCCGAGCCGAACCAGCGGGAGGCGTTCACCGGGTAGGGCTGGCGGTCGGTGCGCTGCCCGCCGATCCGGATGTCCAGACGGCGGGGTTCGGCCCCGTCGAGGTCGTCCAGCACCCACAGCTCACCGGCGGAGGTGTACACGACGCGGGTGCCGTCCCCCGCCGCGTGCCGGGCGTAGAAGCCCTCGAGGGGGGTGTGCCGGCGCAGGTCGGAGCCCTCGGCGAGGGAGGAGTACAGCGCGCCGGTGCCCTCGTGGTCGCAGAGGAAGGCGATCCGGTCGCCGGCCCAGACCGGGAACTCGATGTTCCCGTCGAGGTCCGCGTGCAGCCGTACGAACTCCCCGTCGCCCTCCGGGTCGATCCACAGCTTGCCCGCCGTGCCGCCCCGGTAGCGCTTCCAGGCGGCGGCCTCGCGGCCCATCGGCGCGGACAGCAGCACGGTGTGCGGGCCGTGGGCGACCTCGCCGACCGGGCCGTACGGCAGCCGCTCGGCCGGTCCGCCGTCGAGCGGGACGGCGTGCGCCCAGGTGCGGCGGAGGGTGGCCTGGCCGTGGGTCGTGAGGGCGAGGACCCGCCCGTCGGGGGTCCATCCGCGCACCCGGGTCGTCCAACTGCCCCAGTACGTCAGGCGCTTGGCGGGGCCGCCGTCGACGGGCGCGACATGCACCTCGGGGGCGCCGTCGCGGGTGGAGGTCCAGGCGACGGTGGTGCCGTCGGGGGAGATGCGCGGCAGGGTCACCGGCACGTTGTCGGCGCTGACCCGCCAGGCGCGTCCCCCGTCGAGCGGCGCGAGCCAGACGTCGTCCTCGGCGGTGAAGGCCACCAACTCGCCCTGGACATGCGGAAACCGGAGATACGCGGGCACTGCGGACTGGGTCACCAGGTCACCCTACGCAGGCACCGGGGTCCGCGCACAGGGGTTTGGATCACTTGCGTCACCTGCTATTTGCCCTCGGGCCAGCACGTGGGTGCGCTGCGGCAGTAGACGGTCTTGGTGACGGTCACCGTCGTGGTGGGGCCGGCCGGCGGTGCGCCGCCCACCGGCGGGGCGGAGGTGGCGTCGCAGTCCCCCAGCCCGGTGAACCGGAACCGCTCCTTGCCGTCGACCTCCACGGTGAGGTCTCCGCGTACACAGGAGCCGCCGACCGCACGGGTCACCTCTCCGGTGACGGTGATGTCCCGGCCGTCGGTGGTCCGGCCCTCGCAGTCGACGTCCGCGACGCTGCGCACGCTCGCCGACGGCGCCGACGCGCTCGATTCCCCGAGATGCGCCGTGCAGGTGAGCCACTGCACCGCGACCTCGCGCCGCTCCAGCTCCCGCGTCACCAGCTCGTCGGTCGTCCAGGCCACGGTCGCGGAACTCATCGTCCCCGGCTCGCAGCCCACCAGCGCGCCCGCACCGGCCATGAAACCCACCACCACACCGGCAGCCCGCGTCCGGCGCCGGCTTCGAGTCACTCGTAAGGCCCCCATGCACGGCAGCGTCCCACCCTCCCGTCCGTCGCGACAGAGCGCGTACGGCCGTCCCGCGCGACCCCGGCCCCGGGAAGCCGTTCGTCGTGGCCCGCGTCAGACGTTCAGGAGCTGCCACTCCTGGAGCTCCACCAGATTGCCCTCGGGGTCCTTGAGGTGGGCGGTGCGCATGCGGTCCGCCGTGGCGGCCGGGCCGTGCAGGAGGGTCGCGCCGCGGGAGGTGACGCGGTCGCAGGTGGCGTCGAGGTCGTCCACCCGCAGGACGACGAGGGAACGGTGGCCCGAGACGGTGTCGTTCACCTCGCCGAGCAGGCCCGCCATCGTCGCGCGGTCCTGGAGGACGATGCCGGCGGCACCGGTCGTGGGGCTGAACTTCTCGTAGGGGCCCTCGGCGGCGCCGGACTGCGGCTTGAGGCCGAGGACGTCGGCGTAGAAGCGGTAGCAGGCGGCGAAGTCGCTGACCAGGAGCCTGACGTGGGCGAGTTCCATGGCGTCCTCCCGGGTGGGGATCAGGACCAGCGTCCGGTACGGCCGAGCAGCAGGGCCGCCGCCGCGGTACCGGCCGTCGAGGTGCGCAACACGGACGGCCCGAGGCGGTAGGCGGGTGCCCCGGCCTCGGCGAACAGGGACAACTCCTCGGGGGCCACGCCCCCTTCGGGGCCGACGACCAGCACGATCTCGCCCTCGGTGGGCAGTTCGGCCGCGGCCAGCGGTTCCTCACCGCTCTCGTGCAGTACGGCGGCGAAGCCGGCCTTCGCCAGCAGTGCGGCGACCTCCTTGCTCGTCGCCGCGTCCGCGACCTCGGGGAAGCGCACCCGCCGGGACTGCTTGCCCGCCTCGCGCGCGGTGGCCCGCCACTTGGCCAGCGCCTTGGCGCCACGGTCGCCCTTCCACTGCGTGATGCAGCGCGACGCGGCCCAGGGCACGATCGCGTCGACCCCGACCTCGGTCATGGTCTCCACGGCCAGCTCACCCCGGTCGCCCTTGGGCAGGGCCTGGACGACCGTGACGCGCGGCTGCGCGACCGGCTCCTCGGCCACCGAGTCCATGTGGACGATCAGCCGGTCCTTGCCCTCGGTGTCCACGACCACGCACTCCGCCCAGCGTCCGGCCCCGTCGGTGAGGACCACGTCCTCACCCGCCCGCAGCCGCTTCACGGAGACCGCGTGCCGTCCCTCGGGCCCGTCCAGGACGTACCGCCCGCCGCCTCCCGCGTCGAAGTGGGCGACGACGAACACCGGCGCCGTCATCCGGCACCGCCCCGGCCGGACAACGCTGTCCCGGCCGCCGCCAGCTCGGCCGCCAGCACCTCCACCAGCTGCCCGGCCGGCAGCTCACGCGCCATCCGGTGCCCCTGCCCCGCCCACAGCGCCATGCCCTGCGCGTCGCCCGCCTTCGCGGCGGCCTTGCGGATCGGGGAGGTCAGGTGGTGGATCTCGGGATAGGCGGCGGGAGCGTAGGGGCCGTGCTCGCGCAGGAAGCGGTTGACCAGGCCGCGGGCGGGGCGGCCGGAGAAGGCGCGGGTGAGCGCCGTCCGCACGAACAGCGGGTTGGTGAGCGCCTGCTTGTGCACGGCGTTGGCGCCGGACTCGGCGGTGGCGAGGAAGGCCGTGCCGAGCTGCGCCGCGCTCGCGCCGGCCGCCAGCACGGCGGCGATCTGGCTGCCGCGCATGATGCCGCCGGCGGCGATCAGCGGCAGGCCGACCGCCTCGCGGACCTGGCCCAGCAGGGAGAGCAGACCGATGGCCGAGCCGTCGTTCTCGGGGGTGTCCCGGTGGGTGCCCTGGTGGCCGCCGGCCTCGGCGCCCTGCACGATCACGGCGTCCGCGCCCGCCTGCTCGACGGCCCGGGCCTCGTCGGCGGTGGTGGCGGTGACCAGGGTGAACGTTCCGGCCCGGCGCAGCGCGTCGAGGACCTCGCGGGAGGGGACGCCGAAGTGGAAGGAGACCACCGGCACCGGGTTGTCCAGCAGCACCGCGAGCTTGGCCTCGTAGCCGTCGTCACGGCCGCTGTCGGGGTCCCCGAGCTCGGTCTCGTACCAGGCGGCCTCGCCCGCCAGCTGGTGCGCGTAGACGTCGACGGCGGCGGGCTCGGCATATTCGGACTGGGGCATGAACAGGTTCACGCCGAAGGGGCGGCCCGTCAGCCCCCGCACCTGTTTGATCTCCTGGTACATGCCGTCGGCCGTCTTGTAGCCGGCCGCGAGGAAACCCAGCCCGCCGGCCTCGGACACGGCCGCGACGAGCTGCGGTACGGAGACGCCGCCCGCCATGGGGGCCTGCACGATCGGAAGCGGGACGAGATCGGTCAGTGCGGAGGACATGACGGCATGTTGTCACGTCCTCCGAACAAGTCCGAATCGACCCTGCCGCCCCGCAGGGGCCGACAGCGGCCCGAGCGAGAACAGACCCTGCCGGCCCGGCTGACCGTGCCTGCCCGGGGGACGCCCCCGGACCCCCGGCCGGCCTCGGCACCCGCGCCGCCCGACGCCTCAGCGCCCGTTGAACGCGTCCTTCAACCGCGAGAACAGACCCTGCTGGCCCGGCTGGAACTGGCCCGTGGGCCGTTCCTCGCCGCGCAGCTTGGCCAGCTCGCGCAGGAGGCGCTCCTGCTCCACGTCCAGCTTGGTCGGGGTCTGGACCTCGACGTGCACGATGAGGTCGCCGCGACCGCCGCCGCGCAGGTGCGTGACGCCCCGGCCGTGCAGCGGGATCGACTGGCCGGACTGGGTGCCCGGGCGGATGTCGACCTCCTCCATGCCGTCCAGGGTCTCCAGCGGCACCTTGGTGCCGAGGGACGCCGCCGTCATCGGGATCGTGACCGTGCAGTGCAGGTCGTCACCGCGACGCTGGAAGGTCGAGTGCGGCAGTTCGTGGATCTCGACGTAGAGGTCACCGGCGGGACCGCCGCCGGGCCCGACCTCGCCCTCGCCGGCGAGCTGGATGCGCGTGCCGTTGTCGACGCCGGCCGGGATCTTGACCGTCAGGGTGCGGCGGGACCGCACCCGGCCGTCGCCCGCGCACTCCGGGCACGGGTTCGGGACGACGGTGCCGAAGCCCTGGCACTGCGGGCAGGGGCGCGAGGTCATGACCTGGCCCAGGAAGGACCGGGTGACCTGCGACACCTCGCCACGGCCGCGGCACATGTCGCAGGTCTGCGCCGCCGTACCCGGCGCCGCTCCCTCACCGCTGCACGTGGAGCAGACGATGGCCGTGTCGACCTGGATGTCCTTCGTCGTGCCGAAGGCCGCCTCGTCCAGCTCGACCTCGATACGGATCATCGCGTCCTGGCCCCGGCGGGTGCGCGAGCGCGGCCCGCGCTGCGACGCCGTACCGAAGAACGCGTCCATGATGTCCGAGAAGTTCCCGAAGCCACCCGCGCCGAAGCCGCCCGCGCCACCGGCGGCGCCGGCCTGCGAGAGGGGGTCGCCGCCGAGGTCGTAGACCTGCTTCTTCTGCGGGTCCGAGAGCACCTCGTAGGCGGCGTTGATCTCCTTGAACCGCTCCTGGGTCTTCGGATCCGGGTTGACGTCCGGATGCAGCTCGCGTGCGAGCCGCCGGAAGGCCTTCTTGATCTCTTCCTGCGACGCGTCGCGGCGCACGCCGAGGACGGCGTAGTAGTCCGTGGCCACTTACGACTCCGCCAGGATCTGTCCGACGTACCGTGCCACTGCGCGTACCGCTCCCATCGTTCCCGGGTAATCCATGCGGGTCGGTCCGACCACGCCGAGCTTGGCAACCGCCTCGCCGCCCGAACCGTAGCCCACCGACACCACCGAGGTGGAGTTGAGTCCCTCATGGGCGTTCTCGTGCCCGATGCGCACGGTCATGCCCGAATCCTTCGCCTCGCCAAGCAACTTGAGGAGCACGACCTGCTCCTCCAGTGCCTCCAGCACCGGCCGGATGGTGAGGGGGAAGTCATGTCCGAAGCGGGTGAGATTGGCCGTACCGCCGATCACCAGCCGCTCCTCCGTCTCCTCGACCAGCGTCTCCAGCAGCGTGGCGAGCACCGTCTGGACCGTGCCGCGGTCCTCCGCCTCGAAGGCCTCGGGCAGATCCTGCACCAGTTGCGGCACATCCGTGAAACGGCGGCCCGCGACCCGGCTGTTCAGCCGCGCCCGCAGATCGGCCAGCGACGCCTCGCCGAAGGGGGCCGGGCAGTCGACCATCCGCTGCTCGACCCGCCCGGTGTCGGTGATCAGCACCAGCATCACGCGCGCGGGCGCCAGTGACAGCAGCTCCACGTGCCGCACGGTGGAGCGGGTCAGCGAGGGGTACTGCACGACCGCGACCTGCCGGGTGAGCTGCGCGAGCAGCCGCACGGTCCGGGTGACCACGTCGTCCAGGTCGACGGCGCCGTCGAGGAAGTTCTGGATCGCGCGCCGCTCCGGCGCCGTCAGCGGCTTGACCTCGGCGAGCTTGTCCACGAAGAGCCGGTAGCCCTTGTCGGTCGGGATCCGCCCGGCGCTGGTGTGCGGCTGGGCGATGAACCCCTCGTCCTCCAGCGCCGCCATGTCGTTGCGGACCGTCGCCGGGGAGACGCCGAGACTGTGCCGTTCGGTGAGCGCCTTGGAACCGACCGGCTCCTCCGTACCCACGTAGTCCTGGACGATCGCGCGCAGTACCTGCAGCCGTCGTTCACTGAGCATCCGCGCGCACCTCCAGTACGTCGTCCCTGGGCGCTCCCCCTGGCACTCGACAGACGCGAGTGCCAGCCTTACCGGCCCAGTGTACGGCCGTCGGGTACGCCCCGGGCAAGGCCCGTCCTGCCAGGTCGTGCCGGACGGGGGCGGACGGCGGGCCCGTCGGGCCCCTCGCCCCTGCCACCGTGCTCCCGATTCCGGACCTTCGCCGCCGGGCGCGCGAACACCGCGACAGGGCCTAGCGTCGCCGTATGAGCGTGACTTGGGAAGAGGTGGGCTGGGAGCGGCTCGCCGGCGGTGTCGGGCGGTGCCGGCTGCCGGGATGGGACTGCACGGTGGGGCTGGTGACCGGCCGGGGCGCGGCGCTGCTGATCGACGCAGGGTCGAGCCTCGCGGAGGGTGCCGCGCTGCGGGCGCGGGCGGAGGCACTCGCCGGGCGGCGTGTGACCCATCTCGCGCTCACGCACCCCCACTTCGACCACGTCCTCGGCGCCGCGGCGTTCGCGGGCGCGGAGGTCTTCGGCGCGGTCGGCGCCGACACCGTGCTCGGGGGGCGGCGCGGCCGGGAGGATGTGCGCGCGGACGCCGTCCGCCACGGCCTCGACGCGGCGGCCGCCCAGGAGGCGACGGACACGCTGGTGGCGCCCCGCCATCTCGTCAGCGGCGAGTGGACCCTCGATCTGGACCCCGGCCGTCAGGTCCTGCTCGCCAACGTGGGTCCTGGGCACACGGCCCACGACCTCGTGGTGCTGGTCCCCGGGCACGGCGCGGGCGACCCCGAGGTGGTCTTCTGCGGCGACCTCGTCGAGGAGTCGGGCGAGCCGCAGGCGGGCCCCGACGCCGTGCCGTCCCACTGGCCCGCCGCCCTCGACCGGCTGCTGCGCCTCGGCGGCGAGGACGCGCTGTACGTGCCCGGTCACGGTGCGGTCGTGGACGCCGCGTTCGTGCGGCGCCAGCGCGACGCACTGGCCGCGCGGTTCGGCGTGTCGCTCGAATGACCGGCGAGCTGTCCATATCGTCATGCGAATGCGCCAGTACTCTCCGGACCTGACACCGCCGTGGAAGAAGCCCCGACCCGTGCCGGAGGTCGCCGCGGAGCCCGGTCTGGTGGTCGAGGAGCCCGGCACCGGCTTCTGCGGCGCGGTGATCGCCTGCGAGGCGGGCACGGTGACCCTGGAGGACCGCTTCGGCAAGCACCGGGTGTTCCCCCTGGAGCCCCGGGGCTTTCTGCTGGAGGGCCGCGTGGTGACCCTGGTGCGGCCCGCCACCGGTCCGGAACGGCCCACCCGCACCGCCTCCGGTTCGGTCGCCGTTCCCGGCGCACGCGCGCGCGTGGCCCGCGCCGGCCGCATCTACGTCGAGGGCCGGCACGACGCCGAGCTCGTCGAGAAGGTCTGGGGCGACGACCTGCGCGTCGAGGGCGTGGTCGTGGAGTACCTGGAGGGCGTGGACGACCTGCCGGCGATCGTGCGGTCCTTCGCGCCGGGCCCGGACGCCCGGCTGGGCGTGCTCGTGGACCACCTGGTGCCCGGCACGAAGGAATGGCGCATCGCCGAGTCGGTGACGAGCGAGCACGCCCTGGTGGTGGGCCACCCGTACATCGACGTGTGGGAGGCGGTGAAGCCGTCGGCACTGGGCATCCCCGCGTGGCCGGCCGTGCCGCGCGGGCAGGACTGGAAGACGGGGGTGTGCCGGGCCCTGGGCTGGCCGTCGGAGAACACCGGGGCCGTGTGGCAGGCGATCCTGAAGCGGGTGGGGTCCTACAAGGACCTGGAGCCGGAGCTGCTGGGCCGCGTGGAGGAACTGATCGACTTCGTCACGGCGCAGCCCTGAGCGAGGGCCCGCGCGGCGGCCTCACCAGGACCGCGTGTCCGCCGCGCTACCCCAGGGACGGAACGTCCACGAGCCGTTCGGAGAGCTGCCAGACCCGCTCGGCCGCGTCGGTGCCGCGCAGCCGGCTGTACAGCTTCTGCTCCCCCGGAGGGCCTCCCATGCGCCCGGGCCAGGTGGGCCCGTAGAACCCGCCGCGCCGGGCGTCGGGGGAGGTGGCGGCGTGGAGGGCGGGCAGCGGAGCGGTATGGACCGTGCCCACGAGCAGGCCGCTCGACGACAGGGCGCGGATCAGCCGCACCTGCCTGGTGTCCTCGGCGCGCCCGACCTCCGAAGCCTGTGGAAGCTGCACGAGGTCGGTGTCCACCCCGGTCAGGTCAAACGCTTCGTCCACCCGGAGGTGGGTCCGCTGGAGCTGAACTGCCAGACCCTGCTCGACCCGGACCAGTCGCACTACCTGCTCGTGTACACCGCCGCGCCGGGGACCGAGAGCCACGACAAGCTGCGGCTGCTCTCCGTCATCGGGGCGCAGCCGCTGCGCTGATCCGCCCTGATCCGCGCCGACCGGGCGATCAGTCGACGAGGTCCCGCACCACGGCGTCCGCCAGGAGGCGGCCCCGCAGTGTGAGCACGGCACGCCCCTCGGCGTACGGCGCCTCCTGGAGGAGGCCGTCCGCCAGGGCGCGCCGGGCGGCCGCCCGGCCCTGTTCCCGCAGCAGCGACAGCGGTACACCCTCGCACAGGCGCAGCTCCAGCAGGACGCGCTCCACGCGGCGGTCCTCCTCGGTGAGCAGTTCGCGGCCCGCGCCCGGGGAACGGCCCTCCGCGAGCGCGGCGGCGTAGGCGCCGGGGTGCTTCACGTTCCACCAGCGCACGCCCCCCGCGTGGCTGTGGGCGCCCGGTCCCGCGCCCCACCAGTCGGCGCCCCGCCAGTACAGCTCGTTGTGCAGACAGCGCGCGGCCTCGGAGGTGGCCCAGTTGGACACCTCGTACCACGCGAACCCGGCCGCGGACAGCCGGTCCTCCGCGATCAGGTACCGGTCGGCGTGCACGTCGTCGTCCGTCATCGGCACCTCGCCCCGCCGGATCCGGCGGGCGAGCTGGGTGCCCTCCTCGACGATCAGCGCGTACGCGCTGATGTGGTCCGGCCCGGCGCCGAGCGCCGCGTCGAGCGACGCCCGCCAGTCGTCGTCGGACTCCCCCGGGGTGCCGTAGATCAGGTCCAGGTTCACATGCTCGAACCCGGCCGCCCGGGCCTCCGCGACGCACGCCTCGGGCCGGCCGGGGGTGTGCGTGCGGTCCAGGACCTTCAGCACGTGCTGCTTCGCGCTCTGCATCCCGAACGACACCCGGTTGTAGCCCCCCTCGCGCAGGGCCGCGAGATACGCCGGGTCGACCGACTCCGGATTCGCCTCGGTCGTGATCTCGGCGTCCGGTGCCAGCCCGAACTCCTCCCGGACCGCACCCAGCATCCGGACGAGGTCGTCCGCGGCCAGCAGGGTCGGCGTACCGCCGCCGACGAAGACCGTACGGACCTCGCGGGGGTCGTCGCCGAGCACCTTGCGGGCGAGCCGGATCTCGTCGATCAGGGTGTCGGCGTAGTTGTCGCGCGAGGCGAGCACGCCGCCCGTGCCGCGCAGCTCGTTGGCCGTGTAGGTGTTGAAGTCGCAGTAGCCGCAGCGGGTGGCGCAGTACGGGACGTGCAGATAAAACCCGAGGGGTCGGTCCGCCGCCCCGGCGAGCGCGGCCGGGGGCAGCGCGCCGTCGTGCGGGACGGGCTCGCCGTCGGGAAGTGCGGAAGGCATGTCCCCCATTGTCCCGTACGCCGGGCGTCACTCCGCCTGGAGCACCAGCAGCGCCAGATCGTCCTCCGGCGGGCGTCCGCCGAACTCGTGGACCAGGTGCCGGATCCGCTCGGCGATCAGCTCCGCGCTCATCCCCGCGCACCCCGCCAGCGCCGCCGCCAGGCCGTCCCCGTCGTCGAACTGGCGCGAGCCGCTGCGGCGCTCGGTCACCCCGTCCGTGACGCACAGCAGCGTGTCGCCGGGCCGCAGCTCGAAGGTCTCGCTGATGTACGTCTCGTCCTCCACGACCCCGAGCAGGGTCTGGGGCCGCGCCGCCGTGCGGACGTCGCCGGCGGGCCCGAGGAGCAGCGGCAGCGGGTGCCCGGCGGAGGCGACGGTGCAGCGGACGCCGCCGTCGAAGGGGGCGAGCTCGCCGTAGAGGAGCGAGAGGAAACGGGTCTGCGGGCCCTCGCCGGGGCCGACGGGCCCCACCAGGGCGCGGGCGGCCGCGTCGGCGGCCTCCGTGGCGTCGTCGAGCAGGAGCTGGTTGAGGCGGTCGAGGACGTCGGCGACGCGGTAGCCCTCGCGGGCCAGCAGCCGCAGCCAGGGGCGGGCCAGCCCGATCACGACGGCCGCCTCGGGCCCCTTGCCCTGCACGTCCCCGATGGCGAAGCACCAGCGCCCGTCACCGGCCGGGAAGAGGTCGTAGAAGTCGCCGCTGGGGCCGCCCTTGTCGCAGGGCTCGTGGACCAGGGCGCTGCGCACGCCGGGGATCTGCGCCACCGCTCCGGGCAGCAGGCCGCGCTGGAGCACGGCGCTGATGGTGGCCTGCCGGGCGTACTGCCGGGCCGCGCCGATGGCCAGCGCCACCCGCCGGCTCAGGTCCTCGACGAGTCCGGTGATCTCGTCCGGGAAGCCGAGGAGGCCGGCCCGACCGATGACCAAGGTCCCGAGCGGCCGCCCCCCGGCGACGAGCCGGTACGCCAGGGCACTGCCGCCGTGGTCCGTCCCGCCCGGACGGGAAGCACCGGCACCAGGGGGAACACCGGCACCAGGGGAAACACCGGGCGCACGCACCGCCGCGCCGGCCCCGACGGGACCGCCCGTGCCGTCGACCCCGTGACCGGGCCCCACAAAGACACCGGAGCCGCGCGGCGTACCGGCGGCGGCCGGGGACGCTCCGGGGCCGGAAGCCGTACGGGCCGCGGGAGACGACCCGTCGGCGGGGGCCGTGCCCGCCGGCGTGCCCTCGGGCAGGATGCCGTCTCCCCGTGGCTCGCCGGGCCAGGGGTCCGTGGGCCATGGGTCGGACGGCCAGGGGTAGGGCGTCGGGCCCGACGGTGCGAGGCCCTCGGCGGGGCGCGGTGGCTCCTTCTCCAGGCAGCTGCGGAGTTCCTCGATCCGCTCCTCGCTGGTGTGCCACACGCGCGCCAGGCGCGGTGCGCCCGCCCCGCCGCCCAGGGCCTCGTCCTCCAGCCAGACCGCGCACCAGTCGGCGAGCCGGGGCACGATCAGCTGTCCGGTGAGCGCGGCGACCAGGTCCTCGTCGAGCTGCCCGGCGAGCAGGTCGGAGGCCTCGGCGAGGAAGGACAGCGCGCCCCGCCCGAGCCAGTCCCGGTCCCGCTCCGCCCGCTGCGGCGCGGGCGCGAGCAGCTCGGCACCGAAGAACCCCGTCTCCTCGGGGTCGTACCCCTCCGTGTCCGGGCACACGTCGGCGGACATCCGCGCCCACACCGACTTGGCGCCCCGCCGGTACGTCACGCCCCAGGACTCGGAGAGCGCGGCGACCAGCCGCAGCCCGCGGCCGTACTCGGGCGGGTCGCACGCCGCCGTGCCGTCCCCGTCCCGGGGCGGCCGGGAGGGATGGTGGTCGCAGACCTCGACGACGACGGCACCGGTGTCCGGTTCCAGCCGGCAGACCAGCTCGACGTCGGTACCCGCGTGCACGACGGCGTTCGTGACCAGCTCACTGAGGACGACCATGGCGTCATGGGCGAGCCGGTCGGTGAGCCGTTCGGCGCCGGGCAGCCCGAGGGCGGTCCACTCCTGGAACGCCGCGCGCAGCAGCCCCCGCGCGGTGCCCGGCGCGAGCGGGCTTCCGCCCAGCGCGGCGCGCACCTGTGCGCCGGGGCGCACGGCGGCGAGGGACCCGGACTCCCTCTGCGCCGGAACGGCCCCCATCTACGGCTCCCTGAGCGGCTCGGACCCATACGCCTCGATCACGTCCGACAGGGTGACAGACAGGTCCCGCACATCAGCGCGGAGTTACCGAAGTGGCCAATTTCGACCAGAAAACGCCAGTCGCGCTTCCGCGCGGGCGCGAACCAGCCCCCTGAGGCACGGGGCTGTGTCCATATACCGCAACACCGCGGACGCGCGACCGGCCCAGGATCGGCCGACCGCGCGTGCGCCCCTCAGCGCCCCCTACGCCTCGCGCGTGCCCTCGTACATCTCCTCCAGCAGATGCTGGTACTCGCGCTCCACCACGGGCCGCTTCAGCTTCAGGCTCGGCGTGATCTCCCCGTGCTCCACGTCGAGGTCCCGGGGCAGCAGCCGGAACTTCTTGATCGTCTGCCAGCGCTGCAGCCCGGCGTTGAGCTGCTGCACATACCCCTCGACCATCGCCACGGTCGCCGGCGCGGCCACCACCTCGGCGTACGGCTTGCCCCCCAGCCCGTTCTCCTGGGCCCACTGCGTGATCGACGCCTCGTCGAGCGCGATCAGCGCGGCGCAGAAGTTCCGGTCGGCGCCGTGCACCAGGATGTTGGACACGTACGGGCACACCGACTTGAACGCGCCCTCGATCTCGGTGGGCGCGACGTACTTCCCGCCCGAGGTCTTGAACAGGTCCTTCTTGCGGTCGGTGATCCGCAGGTACCCGTCGGGCGACAGCTCCCCGATGTCCCCGGTGTGGAACCAGCCGTCGGGCTCCAGCACCTCCGCGGTCTTCTCCGGCAGCCCGTGGTAGCCCTCCATGATCCCGGGCCCACGCAGCAGGATCTCGCCGTCCTCGGCGATCCGCACCTCGGTCCCGGGCAGCGGCTTGCCGACCGTGCCGGTCCGGTACGCCTCACCCGGGTTCACGAAGGACGCCGCCGAGGACTCGGTCAGGCCGTACCCCTCCAGGATGTGGATGCCGGCACCGGCGAAGAAGTAGCCGATCTCGGGCGCCAGTGCCACCGAGCCGGACACGCACGCCCGCAGCCGCCCGCCGAAGGCCTCCCGCAGCTTGGAGTAGACGAGCGCGTCGGCGACCTTGTGCTTCGACGCCAGCGCGAAGGGCGCCGACGCGGTCCCGGTGCGCCGGAAGTTGTCCTGGGTGACCTTGGCGTACTCGCGCGCGACGCCCGCCGCCCACTGGAAGATCTTGTACTTGGCGGCGCCACCGGCACGGGCCTTCGCCGCGACGCCGTTGTAGACCTTCTCGAAGATCCGCGGCACGCCCGCCATGTACGTCGGCTGCACCACCGGCAGATTCTCGATGATCTTGTCGACCCGGCCGTCGACGGCGGTGATGTGCCCGACCTCGATGTGCCCGGAGGTCAGCACCTTGCCGAAGACGTGCGCGAGCGGCAGCCACAGGTACTGCACGTCGTCCGGCCCGAGCAGCCCGGTCGAGGCGATCGCCTTCGCCATGTACGACCAGTTGTCGTGCGGGAGCCGCACACCCTTGGGCCTGCCGGTCGTACCGGAGGTGTAGATCAGGGTGGCGAGCTGGTCCTTGGTGATCGCGCCGACCCGCTCCTTGACCAGGCTGGGCTCCTTCTGGAGCCGGGCCGCGCCCCGCGCCTCCAGCTCGGCCAGGCTGAGCACCCCGTCGCCGCTCTCCACGCCCTGCGCGTCGACCACGACGATGTGCGTGAGGTCGGGCAGCTCGGCGCGCCTCTGCTGCACCTTGGCCAGCTGCTCGGCGTTCTCCGCGATCAGCACCCGGCTGCCGGAGTCCGCGAGGATGTACGCCGACTCCTCGGCGTTGGTCTGCGGGTAGATCGTGGTGGTGGCCGCGCCCGCGCACATGATGCCGAAGTCGGCGAGGATCCACTCGATGCGGGTGGCGGAGGCCAGCGCGACCCGCTGCTCCGGCTCGACGCCCAGCTCGATCAGTCCCGCCGCGATCGCGTACACCCGCTCGGCGGCCTGCCCCCAGCTCAGCGACTTCCAGTCGTCCGGCCCCTGCCCCGAGGCCGACGGCACCGGATAGCGGTACGCCTCGGCGTCCGGGGTGGCCGAAACGCGCTCCAGGAAGAGGCCCGCGACGGACGGCGGACGGTTCTCGATCAAAGTCTGTGTGTCGCTCACGACATCCTCCGGGGCCCGCGACGGTGCGGCTGGCTCAGGGCGTCTAGCGCCTTCAATGCGGCAGTTTTTTCACTCGCGAGCCGTTGTTTAACTCGCGAGTAACTATCGAGCAGGCATCAGGTTAGATGCCTACCGGCCACTGCGTAAGAGTCCGCGCTTTGTCACTTCCTCCAGAAGGACGGTCGTACACACGCCGAAGGGGCCCGCCGTGGCGTACGGCAGGCCCCTGTTCGCGCGAATTGTGAGGTAACCCCTCGACGGAGGTCGGCGGCGGTTACTTCTTGCTCTTGCCCGACGCCGCGCTGTCGTCGCTGGACAGCACCGCGATGAAGGCCTCCTGCGGAACCTCCACGGAACCGACCATCTTCATCCGCTTCTTGCCCTCCTTCTGCTTCTCCAGCAGCTTCCGCTTACGGGAGATGTCACCGCCGTAGCACTTGGCGAGGACGTCCTTGCGGATGGCGCGGATGGTCTCGCGGGCGATCACCCGCGAGCCGACGGCCGCCTGGATGGGCACCTCGAAGGCCTGGCGCGGGATCAGCTCGCGCAGCTTGGCGACGAGCCGCACCCCGTAGGCGTACGCGGCGTCCTTGTGGGTGATCGCCGAGAAGGCGTCGACCTTGTCGCCGTGCAGCAGGATGTCGACCTTGACCAGGCTGGAGGTCTGCTCGCCGGTGGGCTCGTAGTCCAGGGAGGCGTAGCCGCGGGTCTTGGACTTCAGCTGGTCGAAGAAGTCGAAGACGATCTCCGCGAGGGGGAGCGTGTAACGGATCTCGACGCGGTCCTCGGAGAGGTAGTCCATGCCGAGCAGGCTGCCGCGCCGGGTCTGGCACAGCTCCATGATCGAGCCGATGAACTCGGTCGGCGCCAGGATGGTCGCCCGGACCACCGGCTCGTAGACCTCGCTGATCTTGCCCTCGGGGAACTCGCTCGGGTTGGTGACCACGTGCTCGGTGCGGTCCTCCATCACCACCCGGTAGACCACGTTCGGCGCGGTGGCGATGAGGTCGAGGCCGAACTCGCGCTCCAGCCGCTCCCGGATCACGTCGAGGTGCAGCAGCCCGAGGAAGCCGACGCGGAAACCGAAGCCGAGCGCGGCGGAGGTCTCCGGCTCGTACACCAGCGCGGCGTCGTTGAGCTGGAGCTTGTCGAGGGCCTCGCGCAGCTCGGGGTAGTCCGAGCCGTCCAGCGGATACAGGCCGGAGAAGACCATCGGCTTGGGGTCCTTGTACCCGCCGAGGGCCTCGGTCGCGCCCTTCGCCTGGCTGGTGACGGTGTCGCCGACCTTGGACTGGCGGACGTCCTTCACCCCGGTGATGAGGTAGCCCACCTCGCCGACGCCGAGGCCGTCGGCCCCCAGCATCTCGGGCGAGTTGGTGCCGATCTCCAGCAGCTCGTGGGTGGCGCCCGTGGACATCATCCGGATGCGCTCGCGCTTGTTGAGCTGGCCGTCGATGACCCGGACATAGGTGACGACGCCCCGGTAGGAGTCGTAGACCGAGTCGAAGATCATGGCGCGCGCGGGGGCGTCCTTGACGCCGACCGGCGCCGGGACCTCCCGGACCACCCGGTCGAGCAGCGCGTCCACGCCCAGACCGGTCTTGGCGGAGACCCGCAGCACGTCGTCGGGCTCGCAGCCCACCAGGTTCGCCAGCTCCTCGGCGAACTTCTCCGGCTGCGCGGCCGGCAGGTCGATCTTGTTCAGCACGGGGATGATGGTGAGGTCGTTCTCCATCGCCAGGTACAGGTTGGCGAGGGTCTGGGCCTCGATGCCCTGGGCGGCGTCGACGAGGAGGACGGTGCCCTCGCAGGCGGCGAGCGACCGCGAGACCTCGTAGGTGAAGTCGACGTGCCCCGGGGTGTCGATCATGTTGAGGATGTGCGTGCTGCCCGGGTCCTGGGAGGGAGCCCAGGGCAGGCGCACGGCCTGGGACTTGATCGTGATGCCGCGCTCGCGCTCGATGTCCATCCGGTCGAGGTACTGAGCACGCATCTGCCGCTGCTCGACCACACCGGTGAGCTGGAGCATCCGGTCGGCGAGAGTGGACTTGCCGTGGTCGATGTGCGCGATGATGCAGAAATTGCGGATCAGAGCCGGGTCGGTACGGCTCGGCTCGGGCACATGGTTAGGGGTCGCGGGCACGCAGGGTCCTGTCTCTTGAGGCGCCTTATGCCTCGGGTCGGATCGTTACGTAGCCTCCATGGTCCCATGGGCGGCGACCGGGGACCGGTTTGGGCCACCGAGGGCGCCACTGATACCGTGGGTCGCTGTGCCTCATGCCCTCTCAGCGCGAGGCGCGACCCAAGAAATCACCTGGCACGGGTCCCGGCGTCAGTCCGGTCCCGCGCCTGAACCTGAAAAGGCTCATTCGTGGCGAACATCAAGTCCCAGATCAAGCGGATCAAGACCAACGAGAAGGCCCGGCTGCGCAACAAGGCCGTCAAGTCCTCCCTGAAGACCGCGATCCGCAAGGCCCGTGAGGCAGCTGCCGCGGGTGACGTCGAGAAGGCCACCGAGTACCAGCGCGCTGCCGCGCGTCAGCTCGACAAGGCCGTCTCCAAGGGCGTCATCCACAAGAACCAGGCCGCCAACAAGAAGTCGGCGCTTGCTTCCAAGGTCACCGCGCTCAAGGGCTGAACCCCTGCACCGATCTGATCGTGCACTGATCTGAATCGCCGGCAGGATCCAGGGCGGGCCCTCTCTCATCCGCCCCCTCCCGGCACCCCGGATTCGCGCGCGGCCTGCGTTCGCCACGCGGGCGCGAATCCAGCAGCTCAAGTCGAAGGCCCCGGCGTCCGCTCTTCCCCAGAGCGGCCACCGGGGCCTTCGCCTGTCCGGCACGGCGACGCGGCCACCGGGACCTTCCCACGTCCGGCACGGCGACGCGCTCGATTCCGGCATGATCCGCCGGACAGGCCCTAGCCGCGCCCCCGCGACCGCGCCGCCCGTGCGATCGTCACGACCGCCTTCTCCAAGGCGTACTCCGGGTCGTCGCCGCCCCCCTTCACGCCCGCGTCGGCCTCGGCGACCGCGCGCAGCGCCATCGCCACCCCGTCCGGCGTCCAGCCCCGCATCTGCTGCCGCACCCGGTCGATCTTCCACGGCGGCATCCCCAGCTCGCGGGCCAGATCGGCGGGACGCCCACCCCGCGCGGACGACAGCTTCCCGATCGCCCGCACGCCCTGCGCCAGCGCACTGGTGATCAGCACCGGCGCCACCCCGGTCGCCAGCGACCACCGCAGCGCCTCCAGCGCCTCCGCCGCCCGTCCCTCGACGGCCCGGTCGGCCACCGTGAAGCTCGACGCCTCCGCCCGCCCCGTGTAGTACCGCCCGACGACCGCCTCGTCGATCGTGCCCTCCACGTCCGCGCACAATTGGGACACGGCGGACGCCAGCTCCCGCAGATCGCTGCCGATGGAGTCGCAGAGCGCCTGGCAGGCCTCCGGCGTCGCGGACCGCCCCAGAGCGCGGAACTCTCCCCGGACGAACGCCAGCCGGTCCGCCGGCTTGGTCATCTTCGGGCAGGCCACCTCCCGCGCCCCCGCCTTGCGCGCGGCGTCCAGCAACCCCTTGCCCTTGGCCCCGCCGGCGTGCAGCAGCACCAGCGTGATCTCCTCGGCCGGCGCCCCCAGATACGCCTTCACGTCCTTGATCGTGTCGGCCGACAGATCCTGCGCGTTGCGCACGACGACGACCTTGCGCTCCGCGAACAGCGACGGACTGGTCAGTTCCGCGAGCGTGCCCGGCTGGAGCTGGTCAGGCGTCAGGTCCCGCACGTCCGTGTCGGCGTCGGCGGCCCGCGCGGCGGCCACCACCTCCTGCACGGCACGGTCGAGCAGGAGGTCCTCCTGGCCCACGGCGAGCGTCACGGGGGCGAGAGGGTCGTCTTGAGCAGTCTTCCTGGCCATCCCGCACAGCATCCCACGCACCACCGACAACGACGCCGCCCGCAGCCACAGCCACGATCGCGATCGCGGTCACGACCGCCCGCCGCGACCGGCCTGTGGCCTACGGCTCCTCCCGCCATCCCTCCCACTCCGCCGCGAACGCGTCCAGCTCCCCGGCGTCCAGCCGCCCGTCCTCGTCCCGCAGGACGACCAGCCACTGCGCGTCCTCGGCGTCGTCCTCCCCCGCCAGCGCGTCCCGCACCAGCAGCGGCTCCTCACGCAGCCCGAACCGCTCCCCGAGCGCCTCCGCCACCTCCTGCGCGGCATCACGGTCGGGCAGCACCAGCACATGTCTCACATCACTCACGCAAGCCATCTTCCGGCACCGCCCGGTCCCGCGAGCATCCAGGTCAGCTCGCCCCGCCCTCGCTCCCCCGCACCACCGGCACCCGGTCCAGCACGATCCCGAACCGCTCCCGGTACACCGCCAGCACCTCCTCGTCCGTCTCCAGCTCCCGAGCGTCCCGCGTCCCGTCCGGCGCCGTCACCTTCAACTGCCGCCCGCTGAGCGTGATCCGTCCGCCGTCCTCGGTCAGCCGGGAGCACACCAGCGACTGCACGAAGTGCGACCGGGGCGAGGTGGTGTGCCACCAGGCCCCGGCCACGAAGTCCCCGAGCGCCCGCGGCCGCGTCTCGAGCCGGTACACGGGACGGCCGTCCCGCACCAGGTCCACGTCGGGAGTCCCGGGCCCCCGCGTGCCAGGCGGTTCCGGCCGCACCTGGGTGATCCGGAACGCGCCCCCGGGGTCCTGCTGTTCATGCCCCTCCTCGAAGACCAGCGGGTAGTGGCTGAGCGCGCCGAACCCGACGTCGGCCAGCCACTCGCCCGCGTCCACCGTGCGCACCCGCAGCGCCAGGTGGTCGTAGGGGATCCCGAGTCGCCCCTCCTCCGTGTGGACCCGCCCCGCCAGCAGCGACACGTCGTACCCGAGCGCGGCGAGCAGCGCCCCGAACGCCCCGTTCAGTTCGTAGCAGAACCCGCCCCGGCGCGCGCCCACCACCTTGTCCAGCAGTCGCTTCTCCTCCAGCACGATCTCCTCCCCGAGATGGATCGCCAGGTTCTCGAAGGGGACCGTCTGCAGATGCCGCAGTTGCAGTTCACGCAGGACGTCGATGGTGGGCCATGCCGGGGGCCGGACCCCGAGGCGGCTGAGGTAGGCGTCGACCTGTGCGGAGTTCATGCCCTCAGTCTCGCGCCACGCGCAACCCCGGACCCGCACCCACGACCGCCATCGCGCCGTCGACATCCGTCCGCAGCACCGTCGCGCCCCGGTCGCGCAGCGCCGCGACCGTACTGGGAGCCGGGTGGCCGTAAGGGTTGTCCGCACCGCAGGAGATCAGCGCGAGCCGCGGCGCGGCCCGGCGTATCAGCTCCGGATCCTGGTAGGCGGAACCGTGATGAGCGACCTTCAGCACATCGACGCCGTCCACCAGCGCCGCCCCCGGTGACCGCAAGAGCGCCTGCTGGGCCGGGGGTTCGAGATCCCCGAGCAGCAGCATCCGCAGGCCCGCCGACCGGACGAGCATCGTGACACTGGCGTCGTTCGCGCCCTCCGGCGCCCGTGACGGTCCCGGCGGCCACAGGACCTGCCACGACAGGTCCCCGGTGCGGCGCTGTTCTCCGGCCAGGGCGCGGGTGACCGGCACGCCCCGCATCGCCGCCTGTCTGTGGACGAACTCCGCCTGGTCCACCGGTTCCTCGAAACCGGTCGTCTCGATCGCCCCCACGGCCCGCCCCTGCAGCACTCCCGGGAGCCCTGCCACGTGGTCGGCGTGGAAGTGGGTGAGGACCACCAGCGGAACGCGGGTGATGCCGAGGTCGCGCAGGCACCGGTCGACCAGTCCCGGGTCGGGCCCCGCGTCGACGACGACCCCCGCGCCCGGCCCGGCCGCGAGCACGGTCGCGTCGCCCTGGCCCACGTCGCACATCGCCAGCCGCCAACCCCGGGGCGGCCAGCCGGTGACGACGGAGGCAAGCGGTGGCGGCTGCACCACCGCCAGCACCAGCAGCACTCCGCAGCCCGCGCACCACCACGGGTGCCGCAGCAGCCGCCGGCCGACGACCATGACGGCCACCGTGACGAGGGCGAGCAGCGCCGCCCCGCCCCAGCCACCCGGCCAGTCCACCCCGGCACCGGGCAGCGCCGCCCCGGTCCGGGCGACGTCCGCGATCCACCCGGCCGGCCAACTCGCGCACCAGGCCAGCGCCTTGGCCACCGGCATCGTCAGCGGCGCCACCGCCAGTGCCGCGAAGCCCAGCACGGTGGCCGGCGCGACCGCGAACTCCACGAGCAGGTTGCACGGCACCGCCACCAGGCTCACCCGCGCCGACAGCACCGCCACCACCGGCGCGCACAGCGCCTGCGCCGCCCCCGCCGCCGCCAGCGCCTCCGCCGGCCGCGGCGGCACCCCGCGCCGGCGCAGCGCGGCGCTCCACCGGGGCGCCACGGTGAGCAGCGCGCCCGTGGCCAGCACGGAGAGCAGGAAGCCGTAGCTGCGGGCCAGCCATGGGTCGAGGAGCACCAGCAGCAGCACCGCCGTCGCCAGTGCCGGGATCAGCGACTTGCGGCGGCCGGTCGCGAGGGCCAGCAGCGCCACGGCTCCACAGGCCGCGGCCCGCAGCACGCTCGGGTCCGGTCTGCATACGACGACGAACGCCAAGGTGAGGGCTCCGCCGCACACCGCGGTCGTCCGCAGTGAGATGCCGAGCCGGGGAGCGAGGCCACGCCGCTCACTGCGCTGCGCGAGACCGGGTGGTCCCAGCAGCAGCGCGAGGATGATCGTGAGGTTGCTCCCGGAGACGGCGAGCGTATGGGCGAGATCGGTCTCCTTGAAGGCCGCGTCCAGCTCGGGGGTGATCCGCGCGGTGTCCCCGACGACCAGCCCGGGCAGCAGCGCCCGCGCGTCCGCCGGCAGTCCGTCCGTGGCCTCGCGCAGGCCCGCCCGCAGCCGTCCCGCGAACCGCTGTGTCCGCGACGGCTCCCCCACCACCTCCGGCCCGGCCCGGTCCCGTACGCGCAGCACCGCCGCGATCCGGTCCCCGCCCACCAGGGCGGGTGCCAGCCGCCCGATGACCCTGACCCGTGTGGAGGGCAGCAGCCCGAGCCACTCGCGCCGCCCGGCCGCCCCCGCCTCGACGATCACCAGCACGGGGGTCCGCGTCACCGCCCTCGCCCCACCCGTCTCCTCGACCCCCCGGACCTCCGCCTTCACCAGCACGGACACCGGGGCCAGGTGGTTCCCGGTGACCCTCGGCCGCGTGAGCCGGGGGTCGGAGGTGACCGTGACCTCCGCGGTCACCGTGGCGTGCCGAGCCGCGAGCCCCGGCACCGGTCCCCGGCGCAGATCGGCTCCGTGCGTCCCGGCCGAGACGGCGGCAGCGGCGACGCAGAGCAGCACGGCGGCGACGGGGGCACGCGGCCGGGCGGCCACCGCCCCGGGCACGGCGCCGAGCAGCAGTCCGCACGCCACGACCAGGCAGGTGGCGGCCACGCCGACGAGCAGCCCGGGTGAGGCGTCCAGCGCCGTGGCCGCCGTCGCCCAGGCGGCCAGAGCAGGCGGCACGAGCCGCAGGTCCGCCGGTCCTTCCTGCCGGGGGTGGGCAACGCCGAGACGGCCCGGGGCGGGCGTGTGCGCCGAGGGGCGCGCGCCCTGGAGGCCCTGGGAGCGCCTCATGGCCGTACCAGGTCCCGCAGGTCGGCGAAGCGCCGTTCACCGATCCCGTCGACCTCGCGCAGCTCGTCCACCGAGCGGAAACCGCCGTGCCGGGTGCGGTGGTCGATGATGTGCTGCGCCAGCACGGGGCCGACGCCGGGGAGGGTGTCGAGCTGCTCCGCGGTGGCGGTGTTGAGGGAGACGGGAGCCGCCGGCGCACCCGCCCCGCCGGCCGGCACTCCCCCGCCCGGGGCGGCCGGGGCCGCCGGGACGGCCGCGGTCACCGGGGCACCGACGACCACCTGCTCGCCGTCGACCAGGAACCGTGCCCGGTTCAGACCCTCGACGTCCGTGCCGGGCCGCACACCGCCGGCCGCCTTCAGCGCGTCGGCGACCCGTGAACCGGCCGGCAGCCGATGGATCCCGGGCTCGCGCACCTTCCCGCTGACGTCCACGACGATCTCGGCGACCGGCGGGCCGGTGGTGGTGGCGGAGGGATCCGCCACCACGCCCGCGGCGGACGGCGGCGCGCCCTCCGGCCGCGCGAACGGCGCCGCCGCCCTGACCACCTCGGGCGCCCGCACGGACTGCGTCCGCCCGGCCCAGAAGTGCTGCACGGCGAACGCCGCGACGACGACGAGCAGCACGCCGAGCGCCAACACGCTCCTGCGCTCCAGACCGCACCGCGCCTGCAACCAGACCGGCATCCGCTCCCGCACGGCGAGCGCGACCCGATCCCGCCGGCCGTCCGCCTCGGAAGACACGTCCGTGGCAGCAGGCGCCCCCACGCCTCCCGGAAGCCCCGGGCCCTTCGGAATACCCGCGTCCGGCGCAAGCCCCACGTCCGCCGGAGGCCCCGCCTCCCCTGGAGGCCGCACGCCCTCCGGAGTGCCCGCGTCCTGCGCAAGCCCCGCGTCCGTCGGAGGCCGCGCTTCCCCCGGAGGCCGCACGTCATCCCGAGGCCCCGCCTCCCCCGGAAGCCGCACGTCCTCCGGAGGCCCCGCCCCCGACTCCCGCCACTCCTCGGTGTGTTCGCCGAAGAGCGCCTCCGCGCGGCGTCGGAGGTCCTGCGCCGCGGCCTGCCGGTGCCGGGCGCGGGTCAGGGACGGAGTGCGGCGCCGACGATGTGCCGTACGGCCGTCGGAGGCGGGTCCGCGGCCGGGTCCGCTCGTCACGGATGCCGCGCGTGTGCGTGATCGAAGTGCCATGCGACGAGGATGCGGCGACCTCGCGCCCTCGCGATGATCATGCTCAATTCCCGGGGACTACCCCCCGGTTGTGGAAAACTCCGCCACCCACACGGGTGCGGCCGCTCAAGAAGCGAGTCGCCTCACCGCACCGACACCACAACCCCCAGCAACCCCGGCCCGGTATGCGCCCCGATCACGGCGCCCACCTCACTCACATGCAGGTCCGCCAGCCCCGGCACCCGCCCCCGCACCCGGTCCGCCAGTGCCGACGCACGATCCGCCGCGGCCAGATGGTGGACCGCGATGTCCACGGCCGCACCCCCGGCCCGGTCGGCCACGATCTCCTCCAGCCGGGCGATCGCCTTGGACGCCGTGCGGACCTTCTCCAGGAGTTCGATCCGGCCCCCGTCCAGCTGCAACAGCGGCTTCACGGCGAGCGCGGACCCGAAGAACGCCTGGGCGGTGCCGATCCGGCCGCCGCGCCGCAGATAGTCGAGGGTGTCCACGTAGAAGAAGGCCGAGGTGCCGCAGGCCCGCTTCTCCGCCGCGGTGACCGCCTCGTCGACCGTGCCGCCCGACCGCGCCACCTCCGCCGCGGCCAGCGCGCAGAAGCCCAGGGCCATCGCGATCATGCCGGTGTCCACCACTCGTACCGGCACCGGCGCCTCGCGGGCCGCGAGCAGAGCCGCGTCGTACGTCCCCGACAACTCGGCCGACAGGTGCAGGGAGACGATGTCCGTGGCGCCCGCCTCGGCGGCCTTGCGGTAGGTCTCGGCGAACAGCTGGGGGCTGGGCCGCGAGGTGGTGACAGGGCGTCGTTTCTGCAGCGCCTGGGCCAGCGAGCGTGTCGAGATCTCGGTGCCCTCCTCCAGCGCGCGGTCGCCGAGGACCACCGTCAGAGGAACCGCTGTGATGCCGTGGCGCTCCATCGTCCGGGGCGGCAGGTAGGCCGTTGAATCGGTGACGATCGCGACATGGCGGGACATGAGCTGGAGGTTACCTGCCGTAGCGTCCGGGCGGCAGCCCGGGCCTCTCCCCTGCCCGGCACATCCGCGAGCATGTCACGCCCGGCCCGCGCGCACCGCACCGCACCGGCCGCCGGTCCGGCGCCGCCTGCTCAGGTCGTGCTCTCGGGGCGGGGCTTCTTCTGCCACGGGTAGGTCGGGCGCGGTCCCGGCGGGGTGATGGCGGGCCGCGTCGGCTCCTCGGCCGTGCGCGACCGCGGTGTGTCCGTCCAGGTCTGCCGCGTGCCGGGGGCGTCGGCGGGCGGGGCCTCGGGCCACGGCGGCGGAGGGGTCGCGGAGTCCTTGCGCGCGGAGTCGGTCGCGGTGGGGGGCGTGGCCGTCGGGTCCGTCGTCGTCCAGTGCCGCAGCGCCCCGCTCTCCACGTCGATCTGCGCGCTCAGCGCGTCCAGGTCGTCGTCGGCGAAGCGGCCGGCGCGGTCCCGGGCGGCCCAGCGCAGCGACTCCGCCGAGTGTGTGATGCGCTCGGTGCGGTCGCGCAGCTCGGGCAGCCGCCCGCTCAGCGTCGCGCGGTCCGGCTCGGACTCCAGGCGCCTGAGTTCGGCGTCCAGTTCGTGTCCGTGGGCGCTGAGGCGCTGGAACAGGCCGAGCGCCTCCTTGAGGGACTCGTCCTCGGCGGCGCCCGCCTGCAGCGTGTCCTGCGTGGCCCGCATCGACGTACGCAGCTTCAGCCGGAGCTGGGCGATCTCACCGACGGGGCCGGGCTGGGTGAAGGACTTGGCCCGGAGGGTGTGGTCCTCGACGGTGCGCCGGGCCTGCGTGAGGGTGCGGTCCACGCCGCGCCTGGCGGCGCCGACCACCTTGACCGTGGCGTACGCGCCCAGGCCCAGGAAGAGCACGAAGAGCAGGGCGAACACCATGATCACTGCTTCCACGACGCTCCTCCTCCGAACCGGCCGCGGCACACGCCGCGCTCCTCTTCAACGGTAAACGCAACGGGCAGGCCCCGAGTTCCGGAGGAACCCCGAACCTGCCCGCACAACACCCTGAACCGTCCCGTAGGGGACGCCTCGGAGCAGGACCCGCACCGGCCCCCGGACATCAGCCCGCCCGGAACCCGGCCCCCACGCGGAAGGCACCCCACACCTGCGAGGGGCCGCACACCCCGGAAGGCACCCCACACCTACGAGGCGCCGCACACCCGCAATGCACCCCACACCTGCGACGGGCCGCACACCCCGGAAGGCACCCCAGGTCCTGCAAGCCGTCGCAGGCCCCCGCAAGGCACCGCCCTTACGCCGGAACGATGTTCACCAGCTTCGGCGCCCGCACGATCACCTTGCGGATCCCGGCGCCGCCCAGCGCCGCGACCACCTTGTCGTCGGCCAGCGCCACCTTCTCCAGCTCCTCGTCGGAGATCGACGGCGGCACCTCCAGCCGCGCCTTGACCTTGCCCTTGACCTGCACCACACAGGTCACGGTCTCGTCCACGACGTACGCCGGGTCGGCCACGGGGAAGTCCACATGGACCACCGAGCCGTTGTGCCCCAGCCGACGCCACAGCTCCTCGGCGATGTGCGGTGCCAGCGGCGCGACCATCAGGACCAGCGCCTCGGCGACCTGCCGGGGCACCGCGCCGCCCGCCTTGGTCAGCGTGTTGTTCAGCTCGGTGACCTTGGCGATCGCGGTGTTGAACCGCATGCCCTCCAGGTCGCCGCGGACACCGTCGACGGCCTTGTGCAGGGCGCGCAGCGTGTCGTCGTCGGGCTCCGCGTCCACCACGGTCACGTCGCCGCTGTCCTCGTCGACGATGTTGCGCCACAGCCGCTGCAGCAGCCGGTACTGGCCCACCACCGCGCGCGTGTCCCACGGCCGCGACACGTCCAGCGGGCCCATGGCCATCTCGTACAGCCGCAGCGTGTCGGCGCCGTACTCGGCGCAGATCTCGTCCGGAGTGACGGCGTTCTTCAGGGACTTGCCCATCTTGCCCAGCAGCCGGGTGACCTGCTCGCCCTCGTACCAGTACGCGCCGTCGCGCTCCTCCACCTCGGCGGCCGGCACCGCGATGCCGCGGCCGTCCCGGTAGACGTAGGCCTGGATCATGCCCTGGTTGAACAGCCGGTGGAACGGCTCGGCGGACGAGACGTGGCCCAGGTCGTACAGCACCTTGGACCAGAAGCGGGCGTACAGCAGGTGCAGCACGGCGTGCTCGGCGCCACCCACGTACAGGTCGACGCCACCGTGCGGCTGGCCCTCGCGCGGGCCCATCCAGTACTGCTCGATCTCGGGGTCGACCAGCCGCTCGCTGTTGTGCGGGTCCAGGTAGCGCAGCTCGTACCAGCAGGAACCTGCCCAGTTGGGCATGGTGTTGGTCTCGCGGCGGTACTTCTTCGGACCGTCGCCCAGGTCCAGCGTGACGTTGACCCAGTCCTCGTTGCGCGACAGCGGCGTCTCGGGCTGGGTGTCGGCGTCGTCCGGGTCGAAGGTGCGCGGCGAGTAGTCCTCCACCTCCGGCAGCTCCAGCGGCAGCATCGACTCGGGCAGGGCGTGCGCGATGCCCTCCTCGTCGTAGACGATCGGGAAGGGCTCGCCCCAGTAGCGCTGGCGGCTGAACAGCCAGTCGCGCAGCCGGAAGTTGACGGTGCCCTCGCCGATGCCCTCGCGCTCCAGCCACTCGGTGATGCGCGCCTTGGCGTCGACGACTCCCAGCCCGTCCAGGGAGACGTGCGCGCCGGACGAGTTGACGATCTTCGCGTCGTACGAGGCGAAGGCGTCCTCCCACGTCGAGGCGTCGGTCCCGCGGTCGTCGGAGGGCTCGACGACGCATCGCATCGGCAGCTCGAAGGCGCGGGCGAAGGCGAAGTCGCGGCTGTCGTGCGCCGGGACGGCCATGATCGCGCCGGTCCCGTAGCCCATCAGCACGTAGTCGGCGATGAAGACCGGGACGCGCTCGCCGTTGACCGGGTTGGTCGCGAAGGCACCGGTGAAGACGCCGGTCTTGTCCTTCGCCTCGGCCTGCCGCTCGACGTCGGACTTGGAGGCGGCCTGCGCGCGGTAGGCGGCGACCGCCTCGGCCGGGGTCCGGTGGCCGCCGGTCCACATCTGGTGGGTGCCCTCGGGCCACTGGTCCGGGGTGAACTTCTCGACCAGCGGGTGCTCGGGCGCCAGCACCATGTAGGTCGCGCCGAACAGGGTGTCCTGACGCGTGGTGAAGACCGTGATGTGCTCGCCGTCGATCGGGAAGTCGACGCGGGCGCCCTCGGAGCGGCCGATCCAGTTGCGCTGCTGCAGCTTGATGGCCTCGGGCCAGTCCAGCGCCTCCAGGTCGTCCAGCAGCCGGTCGGCGTAGGCGGTGATCCGCATGTTCCACTGGCGCAGCTTGGCCTTGAAGACGGGGAAGTTGCCGCGCTCGGAGCGGCCGTCGGCGGTCACTTCCTCGTTGGCCAGCACGGTGCCCAGGCCGGGGCACCAGTTGACCGGCGCGTCCGAGGCGTACGCCAGACGGTACTCGCCCAGCACGTCGGCGCGCTCGCCGGCGCTCAGCTCGTTCCAGGAGCGCCCGCCGGGCAGCGCGCGCTCACCGCTCTCGAACCGCGCGACCAGCTCCGCGATCGGACGAGCCTTGTTCGCCTCGTCGTCGTACCACGAGTTGAAGATCTGCAGGAAGATCCACTGGGTCCACTTGTAGTAGTCCGGGTCGATCGTGGCGAACGACCGGCGCTTGTCGTGGCCCAGGCCCAGCCGGCGCAGCTGGACCTTCATGTTCTCCATGTTGGCCTCGGTGGACACCCGCGGGTGCGTGCCGGTCTGCACGGCGTACTGCTCGGCCGGCAGGCCGAAGGCGTCGAAGCCCAGGGTGTGCAGCACGTTGTGGCCGGTCATGCGCTGGAAGCGCGCGAAGACGTCGGTGGCGATGTAGCCCAGGGGGTGGCCGACGTGCAGGCCCGCACCGGAGGGGTACGGGAACATGTCCATGATGAACTTCTTGGGTCGCGCGACGACCTCGGGGTCGCCCGCCAGGTCACCCTTGGGGTTCGGCGCCGCGTAGGTGCCCTCGGCGTCCCAGAAGTCCTGCCAGCGTGCCTCGATCTCGGCTGCCATGGCGGCCGTGTAGCGGTGCGGCGCGGCATCCGCCGGCATGCCAGTGGCGGCTGCGGGGTTCGTCTCGCTCATGATCCTCAAAGCTCCATCGATCGTCTCTGCCAGCGGCTGTGATTCCTCGGAAACGAAAAATCCCCTCACACAGGAGGGGACGCCGCGCCGACTCCGGCCACTCGACTCACCCGGTGGCCGGGACTGATCAGCGCGGCCCGCTAAGCAGAAGGCGTACGGCACGCATGGCGTCAGGGTACCGCAGCCGCCGACCTGGCCGCGACGGAGTTGAACGTCGGTCAAAAATTACTCCGCGTAACGGCCACTAAGGGGCAGAACTGCAAGTGCATTGTCGTTTGATAACAACGCAATAACTCAAACCTCGTACCGATCGGTTTGGGCGCGACTTAGAGTGCGGCGCGGGACCGCTTTCCCGAATCCGCTCGGAGTTGCCCCCATGAACCCTCGACGTAGTACCAGCTCGCTCCCCCAGCCGGGCCGATCGGCCTATGGGGTCGCGACCGCTGTCGCCCTTGTGCTCATACCCGTGGCCGTGCTGGTCGGAGGTGATCAGTTCCGCCAGTTCCTGGACTTCGGCGCGGGCGTCCTGACCCTCGTGACCCTCACCGGCTCGGTGCTGTGGGGCCTCTTCGCCCAGGACCGGATCCTGCTCAACGCGCGTCAGCGCATCCTCGGACAGGCGGTGCACCGGACGTTGGCGGTCGCCTCGATCGCGTTCCTGCTGCTGCACATCACGACCAAGCTCGCCCTCGATCACGTCGGCTTCCTCGCCGTGATCATCCCGTTCTCACTCGGTGTCACCGGCAGTGCCGGGCTGATCGGCCTCGGCTCCGCGGCCGGCCTGTTGATGATCTTCGTCGGCATCACCGGAGCCCTGCGCGGCGCCTTCGCCTCCCCGGCGCCGGTCGCCTCGCGCTGGCGGGCGATGCACACCCTGGCCTACCCGGCCTGGTGCGCGGCCCTGGTCCACGGACTGTTCGCGGGCCGCGAGGCGAAGCCGGTCTTCGTGATCCTCTACGGCCTGTCCCTGGTCGCCGTGATGGCCGCCCTCGCCCTGCGCTCGGCACCCCGCTCGGTCAAGCGCCAGGTCGCCGACCGGCTGGGCGACCTCCTCGGCGAGCGGCGACTGCCGGGCCGCGAGGAACTGGACGCGAGCCGCGCGCGGGCGGCCGGCGAGTCCGCCCTGCCGGGCTACGAGAACGCGCTGCCCGGCTACGAGAGGCAGCGCGCGACCGGCGGCGCGACCCCGTCGTACGCCCCCTTCGAGGCCTCCGCCCGCCCGTCCGCCGCGGAGACCACCGGTGGCTTCGCGGCCGCCTACCGGGCCGTCGGCAACACCCCGCGGCCCCAGCAGTCGTTCGCCGGCCGGGACGCCCGCATGGAGGTCCCGGACCAGCGGCCCACGGAGGCCTTCCCGCGCCTGGAGAGCCCCTCCGGCTCATGGCCGATCCCGTCCCCGCCGCCGGTCGGCGAGGCGCCCCCGTCGGCCTACGACCCGCTCCAGGACACGGGATACAACATCCCGACCTACGACAATTCAGGCGCGGCCGGCTACGGATCGAGTGACGTGTACGACACCGGTGAGATGAACGCCGCCTTCGGCACGTATTACCCGGACGACACGTACAACAACAGCGGTCCCGCCACTGAAACACTGCCCGGTGCGTCCTACGACTTCGACGCACCGGGTTCGGGCGAACCTTGGAACACGCCTTCCGGAGGCTTTAAGTGAACGAGGCCCTGCCCGACGTCCCAGAAGTCCGCGTGGTCGGGCTTCCTCAGCTCACGTCGGGCTTCGACCTTGTCGAACGACTCGATCTGCCCATGCACCTCAAGGTGCACGGGCCGCTCGAACCGCTGGGCGGCGAGCAGCTCGCGCAGCTCGCCGAGCGCATCAACCTCAGGGGCCGCGGCGGCGCGGGCTTCCCCTTCCACAAGAAGCTGCGCTCGGTCGCCGAAACGGCGATCAAGCGCGGCGTCCGGCCGGTCGTCGTCGTCAACGGCAGCGAGGACGAACCGGCCTGCCGCAAGGACACCGTGCTGATCAACCGCGCTCCGCACCTGATCCTGGACGGTGCCCTGCTGTGCGCCGAGGCGATGGGCGCCCGCACGCTCGTGGTGGGGGTCACCCGTGAGTCCACGCAGCGCTCCATGGAGGCCGCGCTCGCCGAACGCGGCCTCAGCAACGGCCGCCGCTCGGCACTGCGCGTCCGCGTGCAGCGCAATCCGGTCCGCATGGTCACCGGTGCCGCCGCTTCCCTGATCCGCTCGATCGACGGCGGCCCGGCGATCCCGCCCGGCCGCAAGATCAGCGCCTCGCAGAGCGGCGTCGGCGGCGCCCCCACCCTGCTCTCCAACGCCGAGACGTTCGCCCAGCTGGCGATCGCCGCCCGCATCGGCCCGGAGCGCTACGGCAACACCGGCCTGTACGACGAGCCGGGCACCGTCATGCTGACGGTCTCCGGCGCCGTCGCCCGCCCCATGGTCATCGAGGTGCCCACCGGAGTGCCCCTGCGCTACGTCCTCCAGCTCGCCGGCGCCCCGCCGGTCCCGCAGGGCGTGCTGACCGGCGGCTACCACGGCAAGTGGATCGACGCGGCGACGGTCAACGAGGCGATCGTCTCCCGCAACTCGCTGGACGCGGTGGGCGGTTCGCTGGGCGCCGGCGCGATCCTGCCGATCACCCAGGAGACCTGTCCCCTCGGCGAGTCGCTGCGGGTCGCCCAGTGGCTGGCGGAGGAGAGCGCGGGCCAGTGCGGCCCCTGCTACCTCGGTCTGCCGGCGGCCGCGCGCGGCCTGGAGGACATCCTCAACGGCGGCGGCCCCGCGGCTCTGGAGGCGGTCAAACAGGTCGCCAAGAACGTCAAGCGACGCGGCGCCTGCTCCCATCCCGACGGCTCCGCGATGTTCCTCGAATCGACCGTCAAGGCCTTCACCGACGACCTGGCGGCCCATGTCCTCGGCAACGGCTGCGGACGGCCGGTGCAGGGCGTGCTGCCCCTCTTCGAGGGCGGCCAGACCCCGACGGGCATCCCGGGGGGCGGGGGCGGCGAGAACGGCCCCAGCCGCCAGAAGATCTTCGTCGACTGGACGCTGTGCCGGGGTCACGGCCTGTGCGCCGACATCCTCCCGGAGGTCTTCGAACTCGGCGCCGACGGCTTCCCGACCGTCGCCCAGGCCCAGGTGCCGCGCCGCGCGGAGGAGAAGGCGCTGCGCGCGGTCCGCCGCTGCCCGGCCCTCGCCCTGCGCATCGAGGAGCAGGCGGAGCGGGCACCGGCCCGCAACAACCTCCCGGTCCTCTCCCAGGGCCGCGGCCGCCGCGCCCTCGGCCGCTGACGCACGGACGACGGGCCGCCTGACATCAGGCGGCCCAACTCCCCTTGCCCCTTGTCGCCTTGTCCCTTGTCTCCTTGGCTACGGCTCCGAGGAAAGAAAAAATCCCACCCGGTCATCTCGACCAGGTGGGATCCATGTGTGGAGCTAAGGAGAATTGAACTCCTGACCTCCTGCATGCCATGCAGGCGCTCTACCAACTGAGCTATAGCCCCTTGCGTTGTTCCGGCGGGTCTCCCCGGCGGCGACGCCAACATTACACGGTCGACCGGGCACTCCACCAAATCGTTTCCCGTCTGCGCCGATACAACCGATACAGCCGAAACGACCGATATCGTCGGCCCTCGTGTCCGTGATCACGTCCACCGCAGTCCACCGCCGGCCGCCCGTCGCCCTGGGTGCCTGCCTGCTGTCCTTCGTGGCGTTCTGGGCGGCCCAGCGGGCCGCGCACGTCTCGATGATCGACCTGATGGTGTACCGGGCCGAGGGCGCGGCCGTGCTCGCGGGCGGCGACCTGTACGGCCTGCGCGCGACCGCCGCCCAACTGCCCGCCACCTACCCGCCCTTCGCCGCCCTGCTGTTCACCCCGCTGACGCTTCTCGACACGGGCTCCCTGCGCACGCTGGCCACCGCCGGGAACCTCGCCCTGCTCGTGGCGTTCGTGCACCTCTCCCTGCGGCTGGTGGGGCACGCGTGCGTGGAGACCGTCTGGTGGGCCTCGGCGGCGGCGGTGTGGTGCGAGCCGGTCTGGACGACCCTGCGCTACGGCCAGGTCAACCTGCTGCTCGCGGTGCTCGTCCTGTGGGACCTCACCCGGCGGCCGGGCGACCGCTGGGCAGGCGTCGGCATCGGTGTCGCGGCGGCCGTGAAACTGACCCCGGCGCTCTTCGCGGTCCTCCTGCTCGCCACCGCCGTCGTGGCGCACCGGGGCCGCCGTGCCGGCCCCTGGCTGCGGCACGGCCGGCGTGCCGTCGGCAGCTTCCTGTCGGCGACCCTTCTCGCGGCGGTGGTCCTGCCGCGCGACTCCTGGGGGTTCTGGACCGACGTGGTGTTCCGGGCGGACCGTGCCGGGCACGCCGAGGAGACCGCCAACCAGGCCCTGCGCGGCGTCATGGCACGGCTGCTGCACACTCCCGACCCGGGGGCCCCGTGGGCCGTCGTTGCGGCTCTCGTGGCCGCGGCGGGGCTGGCGGTGGCGGTGCGGGCGGAGTGGCGCGGCGAGCGGGCCTGGGCGGTGGTCTGCTGCGGCGTGACGGCGCTGCTCGTCAGCCCGGTGTCGTGGTCGCACCACTGGGTCTGGTGCGTGCCGCTGGTCCTGCTCCTCGCGGTCCGTGACCGCCGCGCGGCCGCCGCGGCCACGCTCCTGGTCTTCTGCTCGTACGCCCTGTGGTGGGTGCCGCACACCCCCGGCCGGCCCGAACTGCAGCAGAACCCGGGCGAGTTCACCCTGTCGGGTCTCTACGCCGCCACCGGCTGCCTGTTTCTGGTGATCGCCGCCACCACCACCCGAAAGGGTCAGGCCGTCACGAAGGAGTAGAACCGCTTGAGCGTGCAGTGCTCCTCGAGGAGCCGTCCGTAGATCGGCTCACCCTCCAGTTCGCGGTAGGTCTCGATCGGGTCGCCTTTTATGATCAGCGCCCGTGCGCATTCCTCGCACCAGTACTGGTAGTCGGGATTCACCGGTTCCATGTCGCGGACGATCGGTGTACCGCTGCCACACCAGTCGCACTTCCGCCTGTGTGCACCCATCGATCAGCTCCAGCTGTGGCCGCAGGCCGTGCACACGTAGGAGATCCCGCCGTTGTCGCCGAGGACCTGGGCGACATGCGCGGAGCCGCAGGAAGGGCAGCTGAGCCGGGTGGTCGTGTCCCGTATCAACGCCGCTTCGCCAAGGAGGTGGCCGACCTCCCCCAGGATGCTCGCAGGCATCGCTACTCCCTCCCGTCGGGCCGCGCCCCCTTCCGGCCGTTTGATTCTGCCACGGCCGGACCAATACGGTCAGCGACGCCTGAGTACCAGTCCGGCCACGGGCAGCCCGGGTCGCCTCCACAGAGGTATACGCCTGCCGGGCCGGTCCTGCTCAAACGCCTGAAGACGAAAAATCCCGCCCCCCCGAAGGGGACGGGATTCGTCCGTGGAGCTAAGGAGAATTGAACTCCTGACCTCCTGCATGCCATGCAGGCGCTCTACCAACTGAGCTATAGCCCCTGGCCCCCACGCGGCTCGGCCGCATGGTGTTTCGCCCCGCTCGGCGGGGCGAACAAGAAGAACTTTAGCCTGCGACCTGCCGGAAAGTGAAATCCGGATGCCCGCCGCGTCCGCACCCGCTCAGTCGTCGTCGCCGAGGACGGGCTCCGGGAGCGTGCCGGCGTTGTGCTCCAGCAGCCGCCAGCCGCGGGCACCCTCGCCGAGGACGGACCAGCAGCAGTTGGAGAGGCCGCCGAGGCTCTCCCAGTGATGGGGCTCCAGGCCGAGCAGCCGGCCGATGGTCGTGCGGATCGTGCCGCCGTGGCTGACGACCACCAGGGTGCCGTCGTCGGGCAGCTTCTCGGCGTGCCCGACCACGACGGGGGCGGCGCGGTCGGCCACCTCGGACTCCAGCTCGCCGCCGCCGCGGCGCACCGCCTCACCGCGTTTCCACGCGGCGTACTCCTCGCCGTACCGGGAGATGATCTCGTCGTGCGTCAGGCCCTGCCAGACGCCCGCGTACGTCTCGCGGAGCGCCTCGTCGCGGTGGACCTCCAGGCCGGTCAGCGTGGCCAGCTCGGCGGCCGTGTGCGTGGCGCGCACGAGGTCGGAGGCGATGATCGCGTCGGGCTTGAGGGAGGCGAGCAGGCGGGCGGCGCGGCGGGCCTGGGCGACGCCGGCCTCGGTGAGCTCGACGTCCGTGGAGCCCTGGAAGCGGCGCTCCACGTTCCAGGAGGTCTGGCCGTGCCGCCACAGGATGATCCGGCGGCCTCTGCCGGGCCGCGCGGCGCCGACCTCACCGGTGGCACTCACCGCCAGTCACCGTCCGTCTCGGCGGCCTCCTCGGCGGCCTTCAGCCGGGCGTGCTCCGCGGCCTTGCCCCGGGTGGCCTCGGCGTCGGCGGGCAGCTCCAGCTCGGGGCAGTCCTTCCAGAGCCGCTCCAGGGCGTAGAAGACGCGCTCCTCGCTGTGCTGCACGTGCACGACGATGTCGACGTAGTCGAGCAGGATCCAGCGGGAGTCCCGGTCACCCTCGCGGCGCACCGGCTTGGCGCCCAGCTCCTTCTGGAGCCGCTCCTCGATCTCGTCCACGATCGACTTGACCTGGCGGTCGTTGGGCGCGGACGCGAGCAGGAAGGCGTCCGTGATCGACAGCACGTCGCTCACGTCGTAGGCGATGACGTCGTGCGCGAGCTTGTCGGCGGCCGCCTGGGCGGCGGTGTTGATGAGATCGAGGGAACGGTCTGTCGCGGTCACTGCATGGCTTTCCGTCGGCGGTCACTTGACCTCAAGGGTCTCACGGACCGCCGACGGCGCCCCACGCATTACCCGGCGGGGGCCGGCTCGTAGTCCTGGCCGAGGACCACGGAGACGTTCGCGTTGGACTTGACCTCACCCTTGGTGACCGCGCTGTCGGGCAGGCCGAGGGTCTTGGCGACCTCGACGGCGTCCTGCTTGTCGGCGGCGTCCGCGTAGGTGACCTCGGACGTGGACAGGGCGGCGCTCGCCGCGCCGGCCTCCAGGAAGGTGAAGCCGCCGTTCAGGAGCACCACGCGGGCCTTCTCCGCGTTGTCCTTCACTCCGGTGGCGTTCTGCACCGAGACCCGGACGGCCGCGCCCTGGTCGGGGCTCTTCGCGGTGCCGCCGAGGACGTCCTTGACCACGTTGTCGCTCGCCTCGGCGCTGAGCGTGCCGTCGCTCTGCACGGGCAGCACGGCGGTCTCGAAGTCGCCGCTCTTGGCGAGGTCGGAGAGCTTGGCGAGGAAGGTGCCGAGGTCCTTGTCGGTGAGCGACGGGTCGAGGATCTGCGCCAGCGTCTGCACGGTGGTCGTGGCGGCCTGGGTGTCGGACGACACCTTGCGCAGCACCCCGTGCATGACCTGTCCGAACCGCTCCAGCTGCGCGTTCGCGGGCTCCCCCGGGGCGCGGTAGGTGGCGTAGGCGACGGCCATCTTGCCGCTGAGGGTCTGGCCCTCGCCCTTGTCGACCAGCGGCGCCTCGCCCTTCTTCTCGGCGGCCGGGTCGGGCACGGCGGCGTCGGTGTCCACCTCGATGTTGCCGACGAGGTCGACGAGGTTCTGCAGGTAGGGGGTGTCCAGGCGCCAGGTGCCCTGGATGGAGGTGCCGAGGACGGTGTCCAGGGCCTCGCGGGTGCCGGAGGACCCGTCGTCCTCGACCGACTTCGCCAGCGTCGTCGTGCCGTCGTCGCCGGACAGGGCGAGCGAGTTGGGCAGCAGGACGGTGGTGCCCCGCTTGGTGGTGGCGTTGTCGACGAGCAGCGCCGTCGCGGTGCCGCCCTTCTTGGTGTCGTGCAGGTGCACGACGATCACGTCCCGCTTCTGCGCCGCGACGGAGGTCGTACCGCCCTTCTTGTCCGCGGGCGCGGACACGCCGGGCAGCTTCCCGGCGTACCAGAGGTAGCCCACTCCGCCGGCCGCGACCAGGGCCAGCACGACGACCAGGGCGGTCAGGCGGCTGCGGGCGCGGCGCTTGGCCTCCTCGCGGCGCTCGGTGCGGTTCTCGGTGAACGCCAGCCAGTCGATGACGTCCTCGGAGTCCTGGTCGGGCTCCTCGACGAAGGCGAACTGCTCCGTCCGGTAGTCCCGGTCATCGCGGTCGTCGTGACCGGGATACCCGCCCCCGGGGCCGGGGGCGCCCGGCCCCGGCTCCTGGCGCTGTCCGTGGTCGGCGGGCCGGGCCTGCTGCGGGATGTACGCCGTCTGCTCGGCGACGCGCGGCTGCTGCCCGCTGGTGGCGGTCTGCCCGTAGGGGTCGTACCCGTCGTAGGTGTCGTACGAGGTCACGGGCGGCTGCTGGCCGGTGCCGAAGTCGTACGGCGGCACCGGCTGCTGCTGTCCGGTGGCGTACGGGTCGTAGCCGTAGCCCTGCTGCTGCGCGTAGGGGTCGTACTGCTGCGGTGCCTGCCGCTGGGCCGGCACCTGCCGGTAGACGGGCCGGCCGTACTCGTCGTAGCCGACGAGTTCGTACTGCTCGTCCCCGTACCCCGCGTCGTATCGGTCGTTCACCGGTGCCCCTCTCGGCTCACTCGCCGCGGTACAGCTGTCGCTTTGCGATGTAGCGCACGACTCCGTCGGGCACCAGATACCAGACAGGATCGCCCTTGGCGACTCTCGCACGGCAGTCCGTGGAGGAGATGGCGAGGGCGGGAACCTCGACCAACGAGACGCCGCCCTCCGGGAGGCCGGCGTCGGTCAGGACGTGCCCCGGCCGCGTGACCCCGATGAAGTGCGCGAGGGAGAACAGCTCCTCGCTGTCGCGCCAGGTCAGGATCTGGGCGAGGGCGTCCGCGCCGGTGATGAAGAACAGGTCCGTGTCGGGGTTGAGGGAGCGCAGGTCACGCAGGGTGTCCGCGGTGTACGTGGGGCCCCCGCGGTCGAGATCGATACGGCTCACCGAGAACTGCGGGTTCTCGGCGGTCGCGATGACCGTCATCAGATAGCGGTCCTCGGCCGGGGAGACACTGCGGTCGGTCTTCTGCCACGGCTGCCCGGTCGGTACGAACACCACCTCGTCGAGGTGGAACTGCGCGGCCACCTCACTGGCCGCGACCAGGTGCCCGTGGTGGATCGGGTCGAACGTCCCGCCCATGACGCCGAGGCGGCGCTTGGCCGGGGTCGACGGGCCGGTAGGCATGTCCTGCTCTCCCATGCGTGCAGACCCTACCGGCCCGGTCCGTGGAGTCAGCGGTCGCGGTTGAAGCGCGTGGTGATCCACAGCAGCAGCAACAGGGCGATGAAGGCGCCACCGCCGGTGAGCAAAGGGCTGAGGCTCTCGTGGTTGCCGCCGTGCTCCTCGCCCTCGGCGGCGAGAGTGACCAACTGGGCAGCGGCGCTGTGGAAGCTCATCTTCGGCAGAACCTATCGCGTGTGGGCGGGATAAAGACGGTCGGCTCATCGTAAGCGGGCGCCTCGGCCACGCTCACGCCGACTCCGCCGTCGGGCAACCTTCCCGGGCCCTCAGTCGTCCTTCCGCCTGTAGCCCCGAAGCAGGAACCACCCCGTCAGCACACAGCCGACGACCATCACGATCAGTACGACCCGGAGGAGATTCCCCGCCCCTTGTTCCTGAGCGGCGCTGAACCAGTCGGTCGCGGCGATGTACTGCATGGTGCGGACTCCTTCGTCGTACTGCCCGACCACGGTATCTCCGCCTAGGCTGGAGCTTGCTTCGGGGGCGTACGGCAACACGGCGCACACACCAGGGCACACCGACGCACATGGGGGACCACATGTCCGACGACGGCAGTCAGCAGGGCGGCTTCGAGAAGGTGCCGAGCAGGCAGCGCAGGCGCTTCCCGGACATCTCCTCGCGCGCGTACGAGCACCCGGCGGACCGCTCCGCCCTGGTCGCGCTGCGCAAGCTGAGCGGCTTCGACACGGTCTTCAAGGCGCTCAGCGGCCTGCTGCCCGAGCGGAGTCTGAGGCTGCTGTTCCTGTCGGACTCGGTGCGGGTCTCGGACCGCCAGTTCGCCCATCTCCACGACATGCTGCGGGACGCCTGCTACATCCTGGACCTGAAGAAGGTCCCGCCGATGTACGTCAACCAGGACCCGCTGCCCAACGCGATGTGCATCGGTCTGGACGAGCCGATCATCGTCGTGACCACGGGGCTCGTCGAGCTGCTCGACGAGGAGGAGATGCGGGCGGTCGTCGGCCACGAGGTGGGCCACGCCCTGTCCGGCCACTCCGTGTACCGCACGGTGCTGCTGTTCCTGACCAACCTCGCCCTGCGGGTCGCCTGGATACCGCTCGGCAACGTCGCGGTCATGGCCATCGTGACCGCGCTGCGCGAGTGGTTCCGCAAGTCGGAGCTGTCCGCCGACCGGGCCGGGCTGCTGGTCGGGCAGGACCTCCAGGCGTCGATGCGCGGCCTGATGAAGCTCGCCGGCGGCAACCATCTGCACGAGATGAACGTGGACGCCTTCCTGGAGCAGGCCGACGAGTACGAGGCGGGCGGCGACCTGCGCGACTCCGTGCTGAAGATCCTCAACGTGCTGCCCCGCTCCCACCCGTTCGCCACGATCCGCGCGGCCGAGCTGAAGAAGTGGGCGGCCTCCCGCGACTTCCAGCGGATCATGGACGGTCACTACCCGCGGCGCGGCGAGGACAAGGACACCTCGGTCACCGACTCCTTCCGCGAGTCGGCGGCCAGCTACGCCGGGCAGGTGCGCAACAGCAAGGACCCGCTGATGAAGCTGGTCACGGACCTCGCGGGCGGCGCCGGCGACCTCGGCAGCCGGGTGCGGCGGGGCTTCGGCGGATTTGCGGGCCCCTCCGGCGCGTCGGGCTCCCCGGGCGCGGGCGGCTCCAACGGCTCCTCGGGGTCCGGCGGGCCGGCCGACCCCTCGTCGAAGGAACCGCCGCGCGACGAGGACTGACCCCTCGCGTCCCGCTACGTACGGGGCTGCGCGTTGTCCGCCAGCGTCCCGCACAGTGCCACGGCGCCCTGGGGCGCGTACGGATCGGTGCCGGCCGGGCCGCCCGCCTCGGCGGTGCGGCCCGCGAGCAGCGGACGCAGGTGGTTGGTGGCGTCGTCCGCGCAGGACAGCGGACCGGCCTGGAGGATCGAGGCGACCAGCTCGGCCTGGTGCAGCCGCAGGTCCTCGCGGTCGAAGCGGAAGCGCAGCTCGCGCCGGACGGTGAACAGCGACGCCTCGGCCCCGTCCCCGGCCCCGGCCGGTCGCAGCGCGTACACGAACGTGTGGTCCGTGCTGACTTCGAGGGTGGACGGGTCGGCCTCGGTGGCCTCCAGCGAGCCCCGCACCCGGATCTTGCGGTCGGCGAGCTCGGCCCGGGTCGGGTCGAAGCGCACCAGCCAGCCGAGGGGGGCGTGCCGGCCGTCGGCGGTCGGCAGCGCGAAGCTCTGGTCGAACTGCTCCAGCTGATCCGGGTCGAGCAGCACCCGCACCGGTCTGGTCTGCCCGCCCGTGAGCACGTCGGGATAGAGCGAGGAGCGGACGAGGTAGTCCTTCGCCGTGGTCAGGGCGGTGACGACCTGGGAGTCGGAGAAGTTCGCGGTGCGCCGTGCGGCCGGGAGCGCGATTCCGTCGGCGCCGACACGGAACTGCGCGGCGGGACTGTTGGCGTACAGCTGTTCGGGATCGGTGGCGCCGGGGACCCTGCCCCGCGGGGAGAGCGGGATCACGGTCATCCGCAGCGGTTCGGCGGGCCGACCGCCCCCCGAGCCCTGGTAGGGATGCCGTACGCCCAGGTAGATGGCGGTACCGAAGGCCACCGCGATCAGCAGCACCAGGATCAGGGCCTGTCGGGGCAGGCCCCGTCTCCTGGTCCGGCGCAGGGGCGGGCGGCGGCGCACGGCGGGCGCGTGGTCGCCGACGCGTTCCTGGGCCGAGGACTCCTGGAGGCGGGCAGCGCGGACGAACGACTCGTCGAACACGACGGATCGGTATTCGTCGTCCGCTCCGTTGGAGGCGCCGTCGGGTGTCCCCTCAGGTGGTTCTCCGGGCCCGCCCATATCTTCAGAGTAGGTCTCCGCAAGCCCCGATAAACGCCGCGCCCCGCGACAACTTCTGACAGGTACTCACCATGTCTGCGGGCCTCTGTCCGGGCCTGCGCCGTAGCCCCGCGGCCGGTCTCACGAAGCTGCCGCTCAGGGGGTGCGCGGCACCGCGGAGACGGCCGGCCGGGAGTGGCCGGCGGATGCGGAGGGCGCCGCCGACGTGCCGTGCTCCAGGCCGGTCGAGGCGGGCGGCGGGACCGGGTCCTGACGCTGCGACGAGGCGCCCCGGTAGACCGCGGCGAAGGCCAGCGCGACCATGCCGACACCCATCACGAAGGCGAGCAGCCAGGCGACGGGGCGATGCCAGCGGACCTGCTTCCCGTAGGGCCCCGGGGCGCCGTCGGGGTCGTCGAGGACGTCGTCGAAGTCGTCCAGGTCGTCGAAGTCCGGGTCGTGGCCGAGACCGCGGGAGTCGTCACCGGGGTCGTACCCGTCGTCGTAGCGCTCGCCCCGGCCGTGTGACCTGCGGGCCTCCGCCTCGGACGCCTCGGCCCTCGCCTGCGCCGCGGCCAGAAGGCGTTCGACGGCGGTCGGCTCGTGCACCGCGGCCGCCCGTACGAAGGCCTCGTCGAATACCACGGAGGCGAACTCTTCGTCCGACACCCCGCGGTCGTGGTCGTCGTCGGGCTCCCAGCCGTCAGGGAACGGCGTGCCCCCCACGTCCTCCGGCACGTGTCCAGAGTAGACCTGGGGGGTCAATTTGGGCAGACGGTATGGAAATTCAACCGGCCGCCGGGACCTCTCCCGGCGGCGCGCGCCGGGGTCGCGCGCCTCAGCGCCGTACGTGGCCGTCCCCGGTCACGATGTACTTGGTGCTGGTCAGCTCGGGCAGCCCCATCGGCCCTCGGGCGTGCAGCTTCTGCGTGGAGATGCCGATCTCGGCGCCGAAGCCGAACTGGCCCCCGTCGGTGAAACGGGTGGAGGCGTTGACCGCGACCGTGGTGGAGTCCACCAGCTGGGTGAAGCGGCGGGCGGCCTGCTGGGAGGTGGTCACGATGGCCTCGGTGTGGCCGGAGGTCCACAGCCGGATGTGCTCGACGGCCTTGTCCAGGGAGTCCACGACCGCCGCGGCGATGTCGTACGACAGGTACTCCGTCTCCCAGTCCTCGGCGGTCGCCTCCACGACGGTCGCCTTGCTGTCCTGCGCGTACGCCATCACCCGCTCGTCGGCGTGCACGGTCACCCCGGCCTCGGCGAGGGCCTCCAGGGCCCGCGGCACGAACCGGTCGGCGATGTCCCGGTGCACCAGCAGCGTCTCGGCGGCGTTGCAGACGCTCACCCGCTGCGCCTTGGAGTTGATCAGGATCTCCACGGCCGTGTCGAGGTCGGCGTCGGCGTCGACGTAGACGTGGCAGTTGCCGGTGCCGGTCTCGATCACAGGGACGGTGGACTCCTGGACCACCGTGCGGATCAGTGAGGCCCCGCCGCGCGGGATCAGCACGTCGACCAGGCCGCGCGCCCGCATCAGCTCGCGCACGCTCTCGCGGCTCTCGCCGGGCACCAGCTGCACCGCGTCGGCGGGCAGCCCGGCGCCGCCCACGGCGTCGCGCAGCACCCGCACGAGCGCGCTGTTCGACTCGTAGGCGGAGGCCGAGCCGCGCAGCAGGACGGCGTTGCCGGACTTCAGGCAGAGCGCGGCGGCGTCCACGGTGACGTTCGGACGGGCCTCGTAGATGATCCCGACGACGCCCAGCGGCACCCGCACCTGGCGCAGGTCGATGCCGTTGGGCAGGGTCGAGCCCCGGACCACCTCGCCGACCGGGTCGGGCAGCGCGACAACGTCCCGGACGTCGGAGGCGATGGCCCGCACGCGCTCCGGGGTGAGGGTCAGCCGGTCGACAATGGCCTCACTGGTGCCGGCCTCGCGTGCCTTCGCCACGTCCTTGGCATTGGCCTCGACGATCTCGTTCGTACGGACCTCCAGGGCGTCCGCCACCGCGAGCAGCGCGTCGTCCTTCACGGCCCGCGGCAGCGGCGCGAGGTCGGCGGCGGCGGCCTTGGCGCGGTAGGCGGCCCGGGTGACCGGGGTCATGGAGTCGTACGGCGAAAGCGTGGTCATGAGGGAAGCGTAGTGCGCCGCACCGGCCGGTCCGGGGGCCATCCCACACCCCGAGACACGCCCGCACGGTCGTCAAAACGTCAAAAGGGGTGCACACCCACGGGTGACGCGGGCAGCGGTCCATAGCCCTCGGAGATGCGCTGGTGGTAGGTGACCCGGTCGATGACCTCCAGGCCGACGATCTCCCACGCCGGCAGCCCCGCGGTCTGGCGGTGCTCGCCCCACAGACGCAGGGCGACGGCGGCCGCGTCGTGCAGGTCGCGGGCCTCCTCCCAGTACCGGATCTCCGCGTGGTCGTCGGCGTATCTGCTGGTCAGCAGGAAGGGGTGGTCGTGGGCGAGCTGTTCCAGGGCGCGCCGGAGCTCCGGCAGCGGGGCCGCCTCGCCGGAGACACTGAGGGTGACGTGCCACAGCCGGGGCACGTTCTCCGGCTCCTCGCCCGGGTAGCGGTCACCGGCGGCGACGCTCGTGAGGGCCCGCTCCTCGCCCACGGGGCGGGAGGAGGCTCCACCGGCACCGCCGCGGGACGCTGTCCCAGGGCGCACTCGTCTCACGACGGCCTCCTTTACACGATGGTCGAGCAGGGGTCGAGCCATGCCCGTGCGGAATCTGCCTCTGAGACAAAGTTGAGCAGGCCCCACGGGATCGCGGGGCGGTTTTGCGGAACGTCCACCTCAGGGCGGCGGCTTTTGCGGGGCGTTCCCCCCGTTTTCGGCTGCGCGCCGGGCCGCGTCAGTGGTGCAGGATCACCAGGTCGTCGCGGTGGACGACCTCCCGCTCGTACGCGGGGCCCAGGTCGCGCGCCAGCTCCCGGGTGGAGCGGCCGATCAGCAGGGGGATCTCCTTGGCGTCGAAGTTGACCAGCCCGCGCGCCACCGCGCGCCCGCCGGTGTCCCGCAGTTCGACCGGGTCCCCCGCGCTGAACTCACCCTCGACGGCGGCGATCCCGGCCGGCAGCAGCGAGGTGCGGCGCTCCACGACCGCGCGCACGGCGCCGTCGTCCAGGGTCAGTGCCCCCTGCGGGGCGGAGGCGTGCTGGAGCCAGAGCAGCCGGTCGGCGGAGCGCTTGCCGGTGGGGTGGAAGAACGTGCCGGTGTCCTGGCCGGTCAGCGCGTCGGCGGCGTGGATCGCGCTGGTGAGGACCACGGGGATGCCCGCCGCGGCGGCGATCCGGGCGGCCTCGACCTTGGTGACCATGCCGCCGGTGCCGACACCGGCCTTGCCGCTGCTGCCGATCTCCACACCAGCGAGGTCCGCGGGGCCGCGCACCTCCGCCAGCCGCGAGGTGCCGGGCCTGCCGGGGTCGCCGTCGTAGACCCCGTCCACGTCGGAGAGCAGGACCAGCAGGTCGGCGTGGACCAGATGGGCGACGAGCGCCGCGAGCCGGTCGTTGTCGCCGAAGCGGATCTCGTCGGTGGCGACGGTGTCGTTCTCGTTGACGACGGGCAGGGCGCCCATCGCGAGGAGCTTGTCCAACGTGCGCGAGGCGTTGCGGTGGTGGGCGCGGCGGCTCATGTCGTCGGAGGTGAGCAGCACCTGCCCGACGCGGACGGCGTAGCGGGCGAAGGAGGCGGTGTAGCGGGCGACGAGCAGGCCCTGGCCGACGCTGGCGGCGGCCTGCTGGCGGGCCAGGTCCCGGGGACGGCGGCGCAGGCCCAGCGGGGCGAGCCCGGCGGCGATGGCCCCCGAGGAGACCAGCACGACCTCCCGCTCACCACCGCTGCGGACCTTGGCGAGGACGTCGACGAGGGCGTCGACCCGGTCCGCGTCCAGCCCGCCGGAGGCGGTGGTCAGTGACGAGGAACCCACCTTGACGACGATCCTGCGGGCCTCGTGCACGGCCTGCCTTGCCCCTGCCACCTTGCTCCGCGTCCCCTCGGGTAGGTACGTGTGCCCCGGCTCGCAATCTACGCGAAGCGGATCGCCCCCCGCGCATCGGTCCAGCGTCCGGACAGCGGGAGCGGCCCTAGACGGCCGGCTGTCCGGCGTCCTCCGGCTCGACCTCCTCCACGGCCCCGGCCGCGGCGCGCGACTCCTGGCCGAGATTGCGGGTCAGCGCCTTCAGCGCCAGATCCCCCACCGCCGTGTTGAACCGGTCGATCGACTTCGGCTCGTCGGGCCCCAGCAGATACCGCTTCAGCTCCTCGCGGTCCTCGGCCGGCGCGTCGGCCGCCGGGTCGCGGACCGCCGCCAGCAGCGCGTCCAGCCCGGCGGCGTCGTTGGTGAGGATCACCGCGGCGCGCACGGCGGTGTTCTGCCGCCGGAACTCCTCGGCGCCCAGCCCGGCCGAGTCCGTCACCGCGTACGGCTTGCCGCTCGCGAGGAAGTCGGAGACCACGCTGGAGATGTCGGAGACCATCGCGTCGGAGACGTTGAAGCAGTCGTACAGACGCGGCTCGGCGCCTGTCACGACACGGTGCTCGTACGACGGGAAGGAGCGCCAGTAGGCCTCGTTCCGCTCGGCGCGCAGCCGGGCGACCTCCTGGTGCCGCGCGAGGTCGGTGCTGCCCTCACGCGTGGCCTCGGCCTCGTCGCCCCGTGTCCTGCCGGTGCCGGCGGACAGTGCGGCGAGCCGGGCGTCGATGCGGGCGAGCTCGGCCCGGGCGGCGTTGCGCTCCGCGATGCCGGCGGGGTCGGTCAAGGCGGGGTCGGCGGCGCGCAGCGCCGATGCCTCCGCGACCAGCGCGGTGATCCGCCGGTGGGCCGCCTTGGCCTCGGCGCTGCGGGTGCCGGTGAAGGGGTGCGGCTTGTACAGCACGCGCACCGGGGGGTCGGCGGTGACCAGCCGCCGCACGATGTTCTCGCCCGCGAGCAGGAGCGAGGTGTTGCCCGGGTTGTCGTCCCAGCCCTCCCAGGTCGGGGCGTACAGCACGGTGGGCACGCGGTCGTCGGGCACGCCCTCCCCGGTCCGGATCGGCGCCAGCTGCGGGCGGCCCACCTCCACGACGTCCTCGTCGCGGACACCGACGTCGGCGAGCGCGTAACGGTCGCGGCCCGCGCGGCCGGCGGTCCACACCTCGTCGTACACCTTGCTGAACGGGTTGACGCTGGCCAGCTTGTCGCTGTCGCCGTGGCCGATGAAGACGTGCTGCATGGTCGGGACACGCAGCATGTGGATGTTCTTGCCGACGTTCGCCGCGTAGAGCGCGACCCGCACGGTGGACAGGTCCATGTTCATCAGATGCACGCCGCCGGGCACGCAGATCACGGGGACCGTGGTGGGCGCGAGGTTCTGCAGGACGACCCGCTCCCGCAGGATGACCAGCGGCCTGGTCTCCAGCCGCTCCATGGTCTCCAGCCACATGTTGACCTGGTACGCCGAGTCCTTGGAGCCGGAGAAGTACAGCACCGTCTCCGGCCGGTGGGCGCGCAGCCAGTCGTCGACGGCGGCCAGCACGGCGTCCGGACGGGCCGGCACCCGCCGCCCGCGCACGTAGGGCACCAGGGCGAGGACGTAGCCGCAGCCCAGGACCAGCGTGACGCCGATGCCCACGAAGCCGGCCACGGCCGAGTCGGCGGCCGCGGAGATCAGCACGCCGACGAACGCGGCGAGGTCGAGGTGCAGCATCTTCTCCGCCGAGCGGTGCAGCAGGCGGCGCGGCGGGGCGTCGGGGACCCGGATGCGGGACGCGAGGTCGACGTTGCGGGTGGCGACCGGCAGCCGGCGGCGGTTGCGGATCAGGGTGACCAGGGCGCCGTGCGGGGCCTGGAGCCCGTAGAAGGCGATGAAGCAACCGACCGCGCCGTAGAAGAGCAGGTTGTCGGAGAGGGAGAGCCGGGCCAGCAGCAGAACCAGCAGCAGCTGCCGGATCAGGAAGCGGATCGACAGTCCGGCCCGGACCTTGCTGAGCCGGTTGACCAGGTAGCTGCCGCGGCGGTGCAGGTAGTGGTCGGCCAGGTACGTCACGGCGGCCGCGACGGCGAAGGCGGGGACGCTCGGCGCGAGCGCGGCCAGCATGAGGCAGGGGTAGCCGAGGAGCATGAGGGCCGCCGCGGCCAGCTCGGCCGTGCTGCCCACCCGGGCGACGCGTACAGCGGTGGAGATCACGAAGAACCTGCTCTGTCGAAAGGGGCCGGTCTTGGTCGACGTTCCGTACGGCGGCGCGTTCCGTACGGCTACCGGTGGGTGATCACGCCACGTCGTCCTGGCGGTCCAGGACCGTGGCCAGCGCCTGCTCGAAACCGGAGGCCGTGACGGCGCCGGCCGTCGGGTCCTGCTGGCGGACGTCGATGACGTGGCCGGTCAGCTCGGACAGCAGCACGTCGAGCGAGGTGCGCGCCACCGTCTCGGAGGAGAGCAGGGAATGCGCGGGCTCGTCGCCGAAGGCCTTGGTGCGCATCGGGGTGGCGGTCCGCTCCGGGTTGACGCAGTTGACGCGGATGCCGTCGGCGGCCCACTCGTCGGACAGCGCCTGGGTGAGGTTCACCATGGCCGCCTTGGTCGAGGAGTAGAGGGAGTACTCGGCGCGGCCGCGGGTGTAGCTGCTGGAGGTGTAGAGGAGCAACTGCCCCTCGGTCTCGGCCAGGTACTTGTACGCCGCCCGCGCGATCTGCACCGGCGCCAGGTAGTTGACCTTCAGCGCCTCCTCGATGGCGGCGTTCTCGGTCTCGGCCAGCTTGCCGATGCGCAGCACCCCGGCGGTGTTCACGACGTAGTCGATGCGCCCGGTCTCGGCGTACGCCCGGGCCAGCGCGTCGTCGACCTCCTGCGGGTTCTCGACGTGCGTGCCGGTGGTGGAGCGGCCGAGGGCGTACACGTGCGCGCCGTAGGACTCGGCGAGTTCGGCGATGTCCTTGCCGATGCCGTACGAGCCGCCGAAGACGACGACGGTCCTGCCGGTGAGCAGTTCGCGGTAGTCGTCCGCGCCGATCTGCTCGGGCGCGGCGGTGGAGCCCAGCTGGAACAGCTTGTCGGCGATGAAGACGTCCACGGGCTGGGTGACCTTCATGTTGTACTCGTCACCCGCGACGACATGGATCGGCACGTCCGGCAGGTAGCGCAGCACGACCGAGCAGTCGTCCGTGGCCTGGAAGTTGGGGTCGCCCGCCGCGACCTCGTAGGCGCGCCTGATCGTGGACAGTCTGAAGGCCTGCGGGGTCTGGCCGCGGCGCAGCCGGGCGCGGTCCGGGATCTCGGTGATGAACTCGCCGTCCTCGCCGTGCGTCCGCGTCACGATGATGGTGTCGGCGGACGGGATGGCGACGTCCACGGCCTGGTAGCGGTCGAGCGCGCCCACGCAGTCGTCGATGACGCGCCGCGACAGCAGCGGGCGCACGGCGTCGTGGAACAGGACGTGGAGGTCCTCGCCCTCGGCCAGGCCCTCGCCCAGCGCCGCGATGGCGCGCTCGGTCGTCTCGTTGCGCGAGGAGCCGCCCTCGATGACACGGGAGACCTTCGTGAACCCGGCCCTGGCGACGATCTTCTCGACGTCGGGTACGTAGCCCGGTGTCATCAGCACGATGACGTCGTCGATGGAGTCGGCCTTCTCGAAGGTGGTCAGGGTGTGCTCGATGACTGCCTTGCCGGCGATCTTCAGCAGCTGCTTGGGGATCGACAGACCCACGCGCTGACCGGTACCACCGGCCAGGATCACGGCGGTGGTTCGGGGCTTGGCTATGTGCTGTGACACAGGTGACCTACCTTGTGGCGACTGGGAACTCGCAAAGGGTCGCACTTGCGGTTACCGCTGTGCAAGGCGAGTGACGGCGGCCGAAAATGTACACGCAACCTGCCATTCACCTTGCACTTCCCATGCCCCGCGCGACGTTCCCCGGACATGCGTGGAAATGTTGTGAGTAACCGCACAAGGATTTGCGACCTTCGGGTGCCGCGCCGGTTCCGCGCACGTTCTCCGCAAGGAACGCGGGGAACTTCACCAATTCCCGGAAAGAAGTGCGGGAATCCGTACGCGACATGGTGGTGCCGCGGTATCGCACCTCCATGTCGGCCGCGCAGGGCGGGAGAGATGGCTCACTCGGCGGGTGCGGCCGGTGCCGATCTTCACAGCCCGCGGAGAAGGAGTGCACGCGTTCTTCATATGCGTCACGGCTTCCTTTCGGGAGATCCCGGAATACAGCTCGCCAGGCAGCCCATTGGCCCGCAATTCACTGCCGAGGATTGCGGGGCATTTCGGTCCCGGCGAGCAGAGGTGAGCGATTCGCCGTATCCGCGACGGAGTGGAGCGACTTCTCCGCAAGGCCGAGGAGTGTCTCGAACATGCCCATCGGGCCGTCCTCGTCGAATCGTTCACCATCACAACGACAACCCGCTCCGAGCCCCGCCCTCGGGCGCGTTCCCCGGCCCCGGAAGGCGTCAGACCACCCGCACCCCGGGCCGTCCGGCGTCGACCCGCAGCCGCGCCGGCGTGCTCGGCGTCGCCCGGGGGCCGAGCACGGTGTCCACGATCCGCACCGGCGCGTCGATGCCCTCCCGGCCGATGTCGAACAGGTGGTAACCGCGATGGGCGTCGAGCAGCTTCCAGTGCGGGTTGTCCGGCATGCGCGGGTCCCATTCCTTGCGGAACGCGGCCTGGTCCTGGTCGCCGTTGCTGGAGACGGACGTGCCCACGAACTCGGCGCCGACGACGCGGGAGGCCGGGTCGGCGAAGTCCTCCTTGAGGTCGCTGACCATCGTCAGATGCCGGTCGCCGGAGAGCACCGCCGGATTGCTGACCTGGCGGAACTCCGCCAGGAACCGGTTGCGCTCGGCCTGGTAGCCGTCCCAGGCGTCGTAGAACCACTGCTTGCCGGCCCCGGCCAGCAGATCCGTCTCCGCCATCATGATCTGCGAGGCGACCAGGTTCCAGCGCGCGGGCGACCGGCGCAGCCCGTCGAGCAGCCACCGCTTCTGGCGGGCGCCCAGCATCGTGAGCCCGGGGCTGAGCGCGGCGGCCTGGCCGGTCGCCTGGTCGCTGCGGTACTGGCGGGTGTCGAGCACGTTGAGCCGGGCCAGCGTGCCGAACTCCAGGCGGCGGTACATCCGGATGTGGGGGCCGTCGGGGACGGCGCCCGCCCGGACCGGCATGTGCTCGTAGTACGCCTGGTAGGCGGCGGTGAGCTGGCTCACGAACGCGTCGTGCGCCTGCTTGTCGGGGTCCTGCGGGATCTCACCCGCGAAGTCGTTGTCGACCTCGTGGTCGTCGAAGGTGACCACCCACGGGGCGGCCGCGTGCATGGCCTGGAGGTCGGGATCGGCGCGGTACTGCGCGTACCGGTTGCGGTACTGCGTGAGGGTGTACGGCTCGCCGGTGCCCTCGTGCCTGCGCGGGCCCGTCGCCGAGGGTGCCGACTCGTAGATGTAGTCGCCGACGAAGAGAACGACGTCGGGGTTCCTGGGCCACGTCCGGTTGGTCCGCCCGCTGAACTCAGGGGAGCGCGTGCATGACAATTGGACGGACGGAAAGGGGCCCGTTGCGGCAAGGCGACGGCGTGTGGAACGCCACCTTGCCGCAACGGGCCCGCAGACCTTCAGAAGCCCCCTCGGGGCCGCCGTCTAGAACGGCTCGAAGTCGTCGAACTCCTGCTGCAGCTCGTCCCGTTCGGCCTGCCGGTCGCGGCGCCGCTGCACGGCCGGGCGCTGCTCCTCGAGCCGGTGGTCCTCGCCACGGCGGCCCAGCATCTCCGCACCGGCCATGACGGTCGGCTCCCAGTCGAAGACCACGGCGTTGTCCTCGGGGCCGATGGCCACGCCGTCCCCGGACCGGGCTCCGGCCTTGACCAGCTGGTCCTCCACGCCGAGCCGGTTGAGCCGGTCGGCGAGGTAGCCGACCGCCTCGTCGTTGTTGAAGTCGGTCTGCCGCACCCAGCGCTCCGGCTTCTCGCCCCGCACCCGGTACAGACCGTCGTCCTCGCGCACCACCGTGAAGCCGGCGTCGTCCACGGCCTTGGGCCGGATGACGATCCGCGTCGACTCCTCCTTGGGCCGGGCGGCACGCGCCTGCGCCACCAACTCCGCCAGCGCGTACGACAGTTCCTTCAGCCCGGTCCGGGCCACCGCCGACACCGTGAAGACACGGTAGCCGCGCGCCTCCAGATCCGGCCGCACCATCTCGGCGAGGTCCTTGCCGTCCGGAACGTCGATCTTGTTCAGGACGACGATCCGCGGCCGGTTGTCGAGGCCGCCGTACTCGCGCAGCTCCGCCTCGATGACGTCGAGGTCGGAGACCGGGTCGCGGTCGGACTCCAGCGTCGCGGTGTCCAGCACGTGCACCAGCACACTGCACCGCTCCACGTGCCGCAGGAACTCCAGGCCCAGCCCCTTGCCCTGGCTCGCGCCCGGGATCAGGCCGGGCACGTCGGCGATGGTGTAGACGGTCGAACCGGCCGTCACCACACCGAGGTTCGGCACCAGCGTGGTGAAGGGATAGTCGGCGATCTTCGGCTTGGCGGCGCTGACCACCGAGATCAGCGAGGACTTGCCGGCGCTCGGGTACCCCACCAGCGCCACGTCGGCGACGGTCTTGAGCTCCAGCACGACGTCCTGGAGGTCGCCCGGCTCACCGAGGAGCGCGAAACCGGGCGCCTTGCGCCGGGCGGAGGCCAGCGCGGCGTTGCCGAGCCCGCCCCGGCCGCCCTGCGCCGCGACGAACGCGGTGCCGTGTCCGACCAGGTCGGCAAGGACGTTGCCCGCCTTGTCCAGCACCACGGTGCCGTCCGGCACCGGCAGCACCAGGTCCTGGCCGTCCTTGCCGGAGCGGTTGCCGCCCTCGCCCGGCTTGCCGTTGGTGGCCTTGCGGTGCGGCGAGTGGTGGTAGTCGAGCAGCGTGGTGATCGACTGGTCGACGGTAAGGATCACGTCACCGCCGCGCCCGCCGTTGCCGCCGTCGGGGCCGCCGAGGGGCTTGAACTTCTCACGGTGGACGGAGGCACAGCCGTGGCCTCCGTTACCCGCGGCGACATGCAGTTCGACGCGGTCCACGAAGGTGGTCATGGTCTGTGCCTCCAGTTACGTACGGGAATGTCTCTTGTGCAACACGCGAAAGGCGGACCCGCTTCCCCGGAGGGAAGTGAGGCCCGCCTCGCGAAAGCTTCCGATCAGGCGACCGGAACGATGTTCACGACCTTGCGGCCACGGTGGGTACCGAACTCCACCGAACCGGCCTGCAGCGCGAACAGCGTGTCGTCGCCGCCACGGCCCACACCGGCGCCGGGGTGGAAGTGCGTGCCACGCTGGCGGACCAGGATCTCGCCCGCGTTGACGACCTGACCGCCGAAGCGCTTCACGCCGAGGCGCTGAGCGTTGGAGTCACGACCGTTACGGGTGGACGATGCGCCCTTCTTGTGTGCCATCTCTCCTCAGTCCCTTACTTCGCAGCCGCGGGGATCTCAGTGACCTTGATCGCCGTGTACTGCTGGCGGTGGCCCTGACGACGGCGGTAGCCGGTCTTGTTCTTGTAGCGCAGAATGTCGATCTTCTGGCCCTTGTGGTGGTCCACGACCTCGGCCTGGACCTTGATGCCGGCCAGCACCCACGGGTCGCTGGTCACAGCGTCGCCGTCGACAACGAGCAGGGTCGAGAGCTCGACCGTGTCGCCAACCTGGGCGGTGGAAATCTTGTCAACCTCAACGATGTCGCCGACAGCAACCTTGTGCTGGCGACCACCGCTGCGCACGATGGCGTACACGCGGATCTCACTCTCTCGCTCGGGAACGGCACCCCCGCAGTCCAGCCACCGACATACCGACCGGCAGCCTCTCCCGACCAACCGAGTGCCCGGGAGGAAGAGGGTTTACGGGGATGTGGCGTGTTCGATGGACACGCCGACGGTCAAGGTTACGGGGCGGTGGCCGAGGGGGTCAAACCGGGCCCCGTCGGGCGGGGTGTGCGGCCGGTCACCCGGACGCCCACCCCACCCACGGCGTCAGCCCTCGTCGGTCGAGACCGACACGGTCGGCTGGGACTGCTCGGCCGCCGCCGTCTTCTTCGACGTCGCCTTGGTGGCCTTGGCGGCGGTCGACTTGGCGGTGGACTTCGCCGCCGCCTTCTTGGCCGTCGCCTTCTTCGCGACCGTCTTCTTGGCCGCGGTCTTCTTGGTGGCGGCCTTCTTGGCCGTCGCCTTCTTCGCCGTCTTGCGCGCGGCCGTCTTCCTGGCCGGGGCGGACTCGTCGCCCTCGGTCCCGGCGACGGCCTCGGCGGCGGCCTCCCTGGCCTCCACGAGGGCCTGCTCGGCCTCGTGGGCGGCCTGCTGCGCGACCGGCTCCTGCGTCTCCGCCGACGGGACGACCAGCACGGCCGTCTCCTCCGACGCGGTCGGCGCGGTGGCCTTGCGGACCGCACGGCGGCGCGGACGGGCCGGGGCGACCGCCTCGGCGGGCGTCCCGTCCTCCTCCGGCCGCGCCACCTCCGGCGCCGGCGCGGCCTCCGGCTCGGGCGACGGCACGGTCTCGGCGACCGTCACCACCGTCTCCGCCGACGCCGACGCGGGCGAACCGGCCGGTGCGCTCACCTTGCGGGTGGCGCGACGGCGCGTACGGCCCTTGGGCGCGGCCTCCTCGGCGGGAGCCGAGGCCGGGGCGGCCTCGACCACCGGGTCCTCGACGGCCATCGGCTCGGCGTGCGCCGCGGCGGCCGGCTCCGGCTGCACCGGGCGCGCGACCTCCTCCTCGGCCGTCACGTCCTGGGCCGTGGGCGCCTCCACGCCGGCCTCGCTCTTCAGCGCGGGCGCGCCCGCCGGAGCGGACGCCCGGCGGCTGGAACGACGGCGCGAACGACCGCGCGACGCGGCGGCCTCGGCCTCGGCGACGCTGCTGTACAGCTCCTCGTCCGGCGCGAACTCCGGCGACGCCAGCGCCAGCGGCTCGGCGACCTCGGCGGCGACCTCGGACTCGCTCTCCGCCTCCTCCTCGACGGTTCCGCCGGCCACCACCTCGTGCGTGTGCTCCGGGTGCTCGCCGCCGGCCCGGGCGCGCTTCTTGCGCTTGCCGCCGCCGGCGCTCGCCGTCGGCTGATCCAGGTGCACGATGACGCCGCGCCCGTTGCAGTGGACGCAGGTCTCGGAGAACGACTCCAACAGGCCCTGTCCGACCCGCTTTCGGGTCATCTGGACCAGGCCCAGCGAGGTCACCTCGGCGACCTGGTGCTTCGTCCGGTCCCGGCCCAGGCACTCCAGCAGACGCCGCAGCACCAGGTCCCGGTTGGACTCCAGCACCATGTCGATGAAGTCGATGACGATGATGCCGCCGAGGTCGCGCAGCCGCAGCTGACGCACGATCTCCTCGGCCGCCTCCAGGTTGTTCCTGGTGACCGTCTCCTCCAGGTTGCCGCCCTGGCCGGTGAACTTGCCGGTGTTGACGTCGACGACGACCATCGCCTCGGTCCGGTCGATCACCAGCGAACCGCCGCTGGGCAGCCAGACCTTGCGGTCCAGCGCCTTGGCGAGCTGCTCGTCGATCCGGTAGGTGGCGAAGACGTCGACCTCGGAGGTCCACTTCGACAGCCGCTCGGCCAGGTCGGGCGCGACGTGCGCGACGTAGCCGTGGATGGTGCTCCAGGCGTCCTCGCCGCTGACGACGACCTTGGAGAAGTCCTCGTTGAAGATGTCGCGCACGACGCGGACGGTCATGTCCGGCTCGCCGTACAGCAGAGTCGGCGCGTTGCCGCTCTTCGCCTTCTTCTGGATCTCCTCCCACTGCGCCTGGAGCCGCTCGACGTCACGGCGCAGCTCGTCCTCGCTCGCGCCCTCGGCCGCGGTGCGCACGATGACGCCCGCGTCCTCGGGGACGATCTTCTTGAGGATCGTCTTCAGCCGGGACCGCTCGGTGTCGGGCAGCTTGCGGCTGATACCGGTCATCGAACCCTCGGGCACGTACACGAGGTAACGGCCCGGGAGGGAGACCTGGCTGGTCAGACGCGCGCCCTTGTGGCCGATGGGGTCCTTGGTGACCTGCACGAGGACCGACTGGCCGGACTTCAGGGCGGACTCGATGCGGCGCGGCCCGTTGGCCATGCCCAGCGCCTCGAAGTTGACCTCGCCGGCGTACAGGACCGCGTTACGGCCCTTGCCGATGTCGATGAAGGCGGCCTCCATCGAGGGCAGTACGTTCTGCACCTTGCCGAGGTAGACGTTGCCGACGTACGAGGTCGACTGCTCCTTGTTGACGTAGTGCTCGACGAGCACGCCGTCCTCCAGGACGCCGATCTGCGTACGGTCGCCGTGCTGGCGCACGACCATCACGCGCTCGACGGCCTCGCGGCGGGCCAGGAACTCGGCCTCGGTGATGATCGGCACCCGCCGGCGGCCCTGCTCACGGCCCTCACGGCGGCGCTGCTTCTTGGCCTCCAGGCGCGTGGAGCCCTTGATGGACTGCACCTCGTCGGACGGCTCGCCCTTCTCCCGCGCGGGGCGCGGCTCACGGACCTTGACGACCGTGCGCTCCGGGTCGTCGGCGGACGGCTCGGCTTCCGGACCGCTGTCACCGGCACGGCGACGCCGACGGCGACGGCGACGGCTGCTGGAGGACGAACCCCCGTCACCGGCGGACCTGTCGTCCTCGTCGGCGTCCTCCTCGATCTGCTCGGCGGTGTCCTCGGCGTCCTGCGCCGCCTGCTCGGCGGCGAGTTCGTCGCCGTCACCGTCGGCGAAGTCACCGGACTCGCCCCGGCGGCGGCGCCGGCCACCCCGGCGACGACGGCGACGGGAGCCGGTCTCCTCGCCCTCGTCGTCCTCGACGGCGTTCTCGGCGTCGCCCTCCTCGGGCTCCTCCGTCTCGTCGTCCACGACGGTCTCGGCGGTCCGCGTCTCGGGCTCCTCCGCGGGCCCGGCACCCCGGCGCCGACGGCGACGCCGCGACCCGGTCGGCTCCTCGGGGAACTCCTCGGCCTCGGGGACCTCGTCCGCCGCCTCGGCGGCGGCCTCGGCAGCGGCGCGCTCGGGCGTCTGGAACCTCGGCTCGGTGAACACCGGCGGCTGGAACACCGCGACCGCGGGGCGCGCCGGCGGACGCAGCGCGTCACCCTCGCCGGCCCCGGACTGCGCGGGTGCGGCGAAGCCGGTGGCCGCCTTGCGCACCACCCGCCGCCGCGCACGACGCGTGGCACCGCCCTGGTCGGCCTCGGCCTCGCCGTGCTCGGCGGACGGGAGGGACTCCGCGGGCGTGGGCTCGGCGGCTTCGGCGGCGGCATCCCGGCGGCGGCGCGTACGACGCGGCGCGGCGGCCTCGTCGGCCTGCTCACCTTCGCTCTCGGCGCCCTGCTCACCGGTGGCCTGGACGGTCTCGACGGCCTCGGCCGGCTCGACGGGCTCGTCGGCGGAGCCGCCGGTCGTCTCGGCGGGCGCCGTCACACGGCGCGTGGCCCGGCGACGGGTGCGGCGCGGAGCGGCCTCGTCGGTCGGCGCGGACTCCTGCGCGCCGGTCGCGGCCGGGGCCTCGACGGCGGGTACGACGTCGTCCTGCGGGAGCGTCTCGGCGACGGGTGCGACGCCGTCGTCGTGAGGCACGGTCTCGGCGGCGCCCGGAGCGTCGGCGGGCGCGGAGACGCGGCGGCTCGCCCGGCGTCGCGTGCGTCCGGCGGGCGCGGGCTCCTCGACGGGCGCGGACTCCCCGGCGGCGGCCGTGGCGGGTGCGGTGGACTCGGTGGGCTCGGCGCCCTCGACGGTCACCGGGGCACCGGCGGGCGCGGACGCGCGGCGGGTGGCACGGCGGCGACGCGGCGCCGCGGGCTCGTCGACGACGTGCGCGACCGCGCTCTCGTCAACCGGCTCCGCGGGAGCGGTGGTCGCCACCACGGTCTCGGCGGCCTCCGCGGTCACCGGCGCACCGGCGGGCGCGGACGCCCGGCGCGTGGCGCGACGACGCGGACGCCCGGCGGACGCGGCCTCCTCGGGAGCCTCTGGCTGTGTGGTGGCCGCCTCGGCCCCGGCCTCCTCGGTCTCGGAGGCCTCCAGCGCCTCCTCGACGTCTCCTGCCTCCTCGGAAGCCGCGGAGGAGAGATCGGTCGAGGCGAGTGCGTCGGCCTCGGCGGAGGGCAGGTCGCCCGAGGCGAGCTCGGCGGCCTCGGCGGCCGGTATGGCCGGCTCGACCGTCTCCGCGGGCGTCCCGGAGGCGTCGACCGGCGGGCCCGCCGGTCGGGAAGCGGCCCGGCGCCGACGACGCGGCGGCAGGGTGTCGCTGGGTGTATTGAGTTCGGAACCCTCGGCGGGTTCGATCGGCTCGAGCATGCGGGCGTTTCTCCCGTCAGGCTCCCGGGCGCCGCACCTGGTCCGGCAGTGGTGCCGGTGACGTCCGCGGCTCGCGCGATGCGCGACTGCCGCCGTCCGGGGCGCGGGCGCCGCACGGGAGCTCTCTGTTGTCCTGTCTCGCCGGTTCCGTACGCCGTGTTGCGTACGGCCTGGCGAAAGTCTTCTGGTCGGTGCGCTGCCCGACCCAGGTGGCTCCCGAGTACGAGGGCTGCGCTACGACGTCCGTCCTACGCGGGACCCGCCTCGCGGTCAGGCGCGAGCGGGTCTGTCACCGTGCCGGTCTCTTCATCGAACAGCCCCTGCGCCAGCCTGGTCACCGCTGCGGGGACCGGCGGCGCCAGGTCGGCCACGGCGCGGAGACCGGACAGGACGTCGTCGGGTCGTACGGCAGGCGTCACGTGCCGAACAACCAGCCGCAGTATCGCACAGGGCTGGTCGGTCGGCCTATCAGCCTGCGAAGGCTGCGTTTCCGAAGCCGTACCGCCGTCACCGCTCACCAGGCTCACGACGGCCGGCCGGGCGTCGAAGGTACGGACGCCGTTCTTGGTCATCCGCTGCACCTCGACGGCCTCGGCCGCGTTGAACGCGGCCACGGCACGCGCGGCCTCGGCCGGGTCCACACCGGTCAGGCGCAGCTCCCAGACGGAGGCCGTCAGCCGGTCGGCGAGGCCCGACGTACGGGCCTCGACCGCGTCGACGATGTCGAGCCCGGTGGGCAGCGACTCGTCGAGCAGGATCCTGAGCTTGTCGGGATCGCGCGGCGCGGTGAGCGCGATCTCCAGGTACTCCGCCTCACTGCCCGTGCCGGTGGGTGCGGCATTGGCGTACGACACCTTCGGGTGCGGGGTGAACCCCGCCGAGTACGCCATGGGCACCTCGGCGCGGCGCAGCGCACGCTCGAAGGCGCGCTGGAAGTCACGGTGGCTGGTGAACCGGAGGCGGCCGCGCTTGGTGTAGCGCAGTCGGACGCGCTGCACCGCGGGTGCCGGCGGCGGGCCTTCGGGCTGTCGCTTGCCCAGTGTCTCAATCCTTCGTGAGAGCGGTCGTACTGCTACCAAGAGTACGTGGCTCGGCGGCCACAGGTTCCCGCCGGGCCACCGTTCGCGGATGCCGGGCCGCCTCCTGCGGCCGCCTGGCCACCTCCTGCGGCTGCCGGGGCTCGCCGAGGAGGATGCGCCGCAAGTCGGCCCGCGCCTGGCGCACGCTCGCCCGCGCCGACGCGAGGGCCTGCCGGGAGGCCCGTCCCACGGCGCGCAGCGCCTCGCCCACCGGCCGCAGGAGCGCGTCCCGGACGAGATGACCGGCGGGCGTGAGCACGCGCGCGTACACCCAGCGCGCCGGATCCACGAAGATCCACCGCAGGAGCGTCCCGAGGAAGCGGCCCACGGCGCGCGAGACGTGCCCGGCCACCCGCCAGGCATGCCCCAGGGCGGCCCCGACCTCGCGCCCGACGACCGCGAGCACGTGACCGACGGGCACCAGGACCCAGCGCCACACCGCGAGGGCGGGCAGCACGAACAGGATCCGGCAGATCCAGTACAGGGCCGTGCCGACTCCCGTGAGGAGCATGCCCACGAGCCGTACGAGCCCCGTCAGGCACCAGGCGATCGCCCGCCCCACCGGCGCGAGCACCCACGTGTACAGCAGGACGGCGGGCGCGACCAGGAGGTGGCGCAGCAGCCACGCCACGGCGGTGAACACCCCCGCACCCACGGCGGCGAGCACGGCCCCGACGCCCCTCAGGACCCACATGACCCCGTGTCCGAGGGGCGTGAGCACGCGCGCGTACACCCACGCACACCCGGCGGCGAGAACCCGGCCGACGGGGGTCAGGACGTACCGGTACAGCCCTGCGCACGGCAGGACGACGAGCACGTTCGCGAGCCAGGCGAGCGCCCGGCCCGCGGGAACCAGGACCCAGCGCCACAGCGCGACGAACGGCCACACGAACACCGCCCGCCCCAGCCAGAGCAAGGCCCGCCCCACCGGCCTGAGCACCGTGTCGTTCAGGAACCGCCCGGCGACGACCAGTGCGTCCCAGACCATGCGCACCGGCAGGACGAGGACGAGCATCACGATCCGCACCGGCACCCGGATCGCGACCGCGAGGCACCCGTCGGGCGGCGGTTGAGCTGGCGGTTTTTCCAGATCCATACCCCTGTGGACGCCACCGGACGGCCTTCGGATGCGTCGCGCCCCGAAAACCTGCTGACCGGAGCGATACAGGTGGAGGTTTTGGGAGACACGGGTGATTAAGGATGGTTGGTGATGATATGCCCGACAACGAGCCAGTGACCGAGAGGGTCTCGGCACCGGAAGCGATGCGGCAGGCGTCCGAGCAACTCGCGGAGCTGCTCGGCCGGCGACCCGAGTCCGTCTCCGCGCTGAAGCCCACCGACGACGGCTGGGAGGCCGAGGTCGAGGTCCTCGAACTGGAGCGCATCCCCGAGACGACGAGCGTGATGGCCAGCTACGAGGTGGCGATGGACCCGGCCGGCCGGCTGCTGGCCTACAAGCGCAGGCGCCGCTACACGCGCGCCCAGCTCGACCGTAACGAAGGGAGCAGATCGTGACTGTGACCCCGGGCGGCGGTGCGGTGCCCGCCCCCAGTTCGGGCTCCGGGAACCTCTACGACGTACTGGAGTTGGTCCTGGACCGCGGTCTGGTGATCGACGCGTTCGTCCGGGTCTCCCTGGTCGGGATCGAGATAGCCAAGATCGACGCCCGTATCGTCGTGGCCAGCGTGGACACGTATCTGCGCTTCGCCGAGGCATGCAACCGGCTGGACCTGGAATCGGGCCGCAAGGCCCCGGCCCAGCTGCCCGACGTGGTGGAGCGCGTCACCGAGGGCGGCGCCAAGGGCAAGAGCAAGGGCGCGCTGACCGGCGCCGTCGAAGCCTTCACGGAGTCCCTGCAGGGCGGCCGCGACGAGATCGAGAGCGGCGAACGACCCCGGCGCGGCAGGAGTGAGCGGCGGGAGCGGGAACGCGAGCCGGTCGAGCGGAGTGAGCGCCGTTCCTCCAAGGACCGCGAGGAGTGAGCGATGTCCCTGTACGTCTACGCCATCACCAAGGCGTCGCACCCCCTGCGCCTCGACGGCCTCAAGGGCGTCGGCGAGGGACCCTCCGAACTGCGTGTGGTGCGCGGCGACTCGCTGTGCGCCGTGGTCAGTGAGGCCCCCGCGGACCTGTCGGTGGCCCGCCGGGACCTGGAGGCGCACCACACGGTGCAGGAGCGACTGTGGTCCGACGGCGTCTCGCTGCCGCTGGGCTTCGGGTTCGTCGCCCAGGACGACGACGCGGTACGTATCGTCCTGGAGCAGGGCGCCGACCAGTACGCCCAGCGGATGGCGGAACTCGCCGACCGGGTGGAGTTCAACGTCAAGGGCGTGCAGGACGAGGACGCGCTGCTGCGGCGGATCATCGAGGACTCCGACCGGATAAGGGAGTTGAACGAGGCGACCCGCGAGGGCGGGCGCCCCGAAGAGCGGATGGAACTCGGCCAGCTCGTGGCCCAGGAGGTCCAGGCCCGCGAGGAGGCGCTCGCCACCCAGGTCGTCACCGCCCTGCGGCCGTTGGCACAGGCGGAGAGCCTGTCCCCGTCCTCGGAGCAGTACTTCGTCAACGCCTCGTTCCTGGTGGACGACGAGAGCTCCGACGACTTCACCGAGGCCTGCGGGGAGCTCGCCGGGCAACTGCCCGAGGGGGCCGAGCTACGGCTGCGCGGCCCGCTGCCGCCCTACAGCTTCGCCTGACACCCGACGACGGCGCTTGCCGCACGACACAAGGAGGCACCGTGGGACTGGTCTTCGAGGTCCTGGCACTGCCCTTCGCACCGGTGCGAGGCGTGGGCTGGGTGCTCGACAAGGTCGTTCAGGCCGCGGAGAACGAGTACTACGACCCCACCCCCATCCAGGCCGCACTCGCCGACCTGGAGCGGGCGCGCACGGAGGGCCGTATCGACGAGGAGGACTTCGTGGCACGCGAGGAGGAACTGCTGGGGCGGCTGGAGGAGATCAGGCTGTACCAGCTCGGAAGGGCGGCATCATGAGCAACGCCAAGATCGGAGCCGCCCTCGTCGGCGGCTACCTGCTGGGCCGTAACAAGAACGCCAAGGCCGCCCTGGGGCTCGCCATGGCCATCGCCGTGAAACGGGCGAAGGCCGGAGACCTCGCCGAGGTCCTCGCACCCGTGCTCGGCAACCTCAACCAGCAGGCCCGCAACGAACTGGCCGGTGCCACCAAGGCCGCGGTGGGCTCCGTACTGAACGCCCAGGCCGGCCACCTGGCCGACGCCCTGCACCAGCGCACGGCAGGACTGCAGGGGATGGCGGAGCAGACGGGGCAGAAGGGCAAGCGGAGCCAGGACGCGGACGAGGACCGCGACGACGAGCGCGACGAGCAGGACACGCACGACGAACGGGACGACGAGGAACCGCGCGAGGAGGAGCGGCGGCCGCGGCCCAAGGCCAAGAAGACGGCACGCCGGCCCTCGTCGCAGTCGAAGTCCGGCAGCGGGGCGCCGCGCAGGACGTCCTCACGGTCCGGCGGTTCCTCGAGAGCGAGGGAGTCCGACGATGACTGACGGCAAGACGTCCGGACGTGGCTCGCAGGGCGGTACGGGACTTCTGAAGAGCCCCGGCGCCAACAAGCTGGTCGAGGAACTCGGCAACTACGCCGAGGCCCGTCTGGAACACACCCTGACCGGCGTGGGGCACAAGATGGGCGCCGCGGCGAACCGGATCGGCTCCGCCCATGTGGGGCCGGGCCCGCTGGTCCACGCCCTCGGCAAGGGCGGCAAGCTGCTCGGCGGGCAGGTGGCGTCCCAGGCCAAGGACACCGCCGCGCACGCCAAGGACGCCGTGACGGACAAGCTCAAGGAGGCGACCGGGCACAAGCACGGGGCCTCGCACGGCGGCGGAGGCAAGAGCATCACCATCATCGAGGACGTCGACGTCGGCGTCCCGGTGCGCGAGGCGTACGACCAGTGGACGCAGTTCACGGAGTTCGGCCGGTTCACCAAGGGCGTGGTCAGCGTCGAGCAGAAGGACGACACCACCACCCAGTGGCAGGTCAAGATCGCCAAGGCGAGCCGGGCGTGGACCGGGACGATCACCGAGCAGGTGCCGGACGAGCGGATCGCCTGGACCTCCGAGGGGGCCAAGGGCACCACACGGGGCGTGGTCACCTTCCACCCGGTGGCCGAGAACCTGACCAAGGTCCTGCTGGTCCTCGACTACTACCCCAAGGGTCTCGTCGAGAAGACCGCGAACGTCTGGCGGGCCCAGGGCCGCCGTACCCGGCTCGACCTGAAGCTGTTCCGCAAGTTCGTGATGCTGCGCGGTGAGGCCACCGGCGGCTGGCGCGGAGAGATCCGCGAGGGCGAGGTGGTCCGGGGCCCGGACGAGGAGGCCGAGGGCGAGGAGCGCGACGACCGCGAGGCCCGGGGCGAGGACGCGGAGGACGCGGAGGAGGACGAGGCACAGCCGGAGGACCGCTACGACGTGCGGGACGAGGACGAGGAGCGGGACGGGGACGAAGAGCGCGACGAGGACGAGGAAGACGACGAGGACCAGGCGTCGTACGACGACTACGACGACGAGGACGACTACGAGGAGGAGGACGAAGAGCCCGAGGACCGCGACGAAGAGGAACCCCCGGCCGAGAGCCGTCGGCGGAGCAGGTAGCCGGCGCGCCGAGCCGCTTCCAGGAACGAGGTCGAGGACACCGTGACCGAGCCCCCAGCTGCCGGCCCCTCCCCTGCGCGGACGCTGCAGCCGTACAACCAGGGAACGAGTGCCAACCTCGCCGACATCCTCGAGCGCGTGCTCGACAAGGGCATCGTCATCGTCGGCGACATCAAGATCGACCTGCTCGACATCGAGCTGCTCACCATCCGGCTCCGCCTGCTGGTCACCTCGGTGGACAAGGCCAAGGAGATCGGCATCGACTGGTGGGAGCGCGACCCGGCCCTGTCGTCGCGCGCCGACGGCACCCGCGACCTGGAGGAACAGAACGCCCGCCTGCGCGACGAGGTAAAGGAGTTGCGCAGGCAGATGGCGGAGTCGCAGGGGGAACTGGCGGAGGGCACCGGCGCCCCCGGCGGACGCCGCCGCGCCCGCGAACGCGACCGTGACCGTGACGATCAGGACCGTGAGCGAAACCGTGACCGGGACCGTGACCGGGACGCTGATCGGGACCGTGAGCCCGAGGCCGAGCCCCGGCGCAGGCGGCGCAGGAGCGCCGAGGACGACGACGGCCGGAGTTGACCCATGGACGACCGACTCAGCTACGTGTACGGCGTGCTGCGCCCCGACGCCGCCTCCCCCGGAGACGCCGTGCCCCCCGGCGTCCGCGGCGTCGAGGACGCACCCGTCGCGCTGGTACGGCACGGCGGCATGGCGGCGGCGGTCAGCCACGTCGCGAGGTCGGACTTCTCCGAGGCGGCCCTGAAGGCCCATCTGGAGGACCTGGACTGGCTGGAGGGCGTCGCCAGGGCCCACGACGAGGTCGTGGCGGCGCTGGGAGCGCGCACCACAGTGCTTCCGCTGCGCCTCGCGACGGTCTACCTGGACGACAGCCGGGTCCGCGACATGCTGGAGGAGCGCGAGCGGACCCTGACCGAGCTCCTGGACCGCCTCGCCGGCCAGGTGGAGTGGGGTGTGAAGGTCTACGCCGACGCCGCCCCCGCCGCCGCCCGGCCGCAGGCGCCCTCCGACGCCCCCGAGCCGCCCGATTCCGGCCGCGCCTACCTGCGGCAACGCCGACGGCAGCGGCACGCGCGGGAGGACGCCTGGTCGTCCGCCGCCGAAGCCGTACGCCGGGTCGAGGCACAGGCCGGCAGTCTCGCCGTGGCGCACGCGCGGCACCGGCCGCAACAGGGCCGACTGGCCGGCGGCACCGGGGAGAACGTCGCCAACGACGCCTATCTCGTCCCGCGCGACCGCGCCGAGGAGTTCCGCGAGCGGGTCCAGGGGGCGGCCGAAGGGCTCGACGGCGTCCGTGTGGAGGTCACAGGGCCCTGGGTGCCGTACTCGTTCGCCCAGGTGCCGCATGACCCGGCTCCGGAGGAGGCGGGACAGCGGTGACCGCGTACGACGACCCTCCGCTCGCCCAGCGTCAGGTGGCCCTGATCGACCTGCTCGACCGGCTGCTGAGCGGCGGCGTGGTGCTCACCGGCGACGTCATCCTGTCGATCGCGGACATCGACCTGGTCAGGATCTCGCTGCGCGCGGTGATCGTCGCCGTGCAGGAGCAGCAGTGGGACGTCGCGCTTCCGGCGGACGGCGCCGCGGCGGTGCCGGGAGTGACGCCCGTCGAGGACGGCGGCCATGACGGGTTCCGCTGACCGCCGGCCCTCCGATCCGCACTCCGGGGGCCCGCCCACCGAGAGCGAGCCCTTCGACGGCCCGCGCACCGGTCGTCTCGACGAGGTCGCCGACGCGGCCGCGCGTGCCTTCGCGCTGCTGCCCGCGCGGCCGGACGAGGTGCCGCCGCTGGGCGAGGACGAGGGGTCCTCGGTGGCCCGGCGCCTGAACACCGATCCGGAGTCGGTGGAACGCGACCTGGTCAAGCTCGTCCTCACGATCGTCGAACTGCTCCGCCAGCTGATGGAACGTCAGGCGCTGCGCCGCGTCGACCAGGGCGGGCTCAGCGAGCAGCAGGAGGAGCGGCTGGGCCTGACGCTGATGATCCTCCACGACCGTATGACGGAACTGTGCCGCCGCTACGACCTCACCATGGACGACCTCAACCTCGACCTGGGCCCCCTCGGCCCCCTCCTCCCGCCGCCCTGAGCACCAGGGCCGGATCTCGATCAGCAGACGGACCGAGTTCGTCATGATCGCCTCCGGACACCGGCTGTGCGGGCCGAGGCGCCAGCAGGCCGGGCAGCAGGCGCAGGGCGTCGACCGCGGTCACGGCCTGCGCCGCGGACAGCGCGGCGACATCGGCGGGGAGTTCCGCCCCGGCGCGGGGAACGGCGAGGACGGCCATCCCCGCGGCCGCGGCCGAGCGGATGCCACCGGGAGAGTCCTCGACCGCCAGACACCGCTCCGGCGGAACGCCCAGCTCGGCGGCGGCACGCAGATACGGGTCCGGCGCGGGCTTGACCCGGACCACGTCCTCCCCGCACACGAGGGCGCTCATCTCCCCGGCCAGACCGAGCTCTTGGAGCGCCGCGAGCACGAAACGGCGGGGACTGGCGGTGGCCACACCCACGCGCCCGTGCCGCGCCGCCTCGCGCACCAGCTCCACCGCCCCGGGCAGCGCCCGCACCCGCCCGGCGACGCACTCGTCGACCATCGCGCCGGTGCAGACCTCCACCACCTCGGCACCGCTCACCGAGTCGCGGCACAGCCCCGCGACATACGACGCCCACGCGCCGTTGCCATGGATCGCCACGTCGTCCTCGGCCCGCCACCGGTGCCCGTGACGGGCGGTGAAGGCGGCGCACACCCGCCCCCACGCCGCACCGCTGTCGATCAAGGTGTCGTCCAGGTCGAAGACCGTCGCCCGCCGCGCGGCCCTCACACCGAGGCCTCGTCCGGACGCCGCGGCAGCGCCCCCGAGAGCTCCTCGATCGACACCAGCGCCAGCGCGTGCTCGTCCGCGAACGCCCGCAGCCGATCGGGCCGCGCCACCGAACCGTCGTCCTCACAGACCTCGCTGATCACGGCCACCGGGGACAACCCGGCGAGGCGCATGAGGTCGACACTCGCCTCCGTGTGCCCCCGCCGCTCCCCGATCCCCCCGGGGCGGGCACGCAGCGGGAACACATGCCCAGGGCGCGTCAACCGGTCCGGAAGGCAGCCGGGTTCGGCGAGCGTCCGGACGGTCAGCGCCCGGTCCGCGGCCGAGATCCCGGAACCGACGCCGACCGCGTCCACGGAGACGGTGTACGCGGTCGCCTCCACACCGTCGGCGGCCGGGACCATCAGCGGCAACTCCAGCCGGTCTGCCACCTCGGACGCCATGGGTACGCAGAGCAGTCCACTGGTCCAGCGCACGAAGAAGGCCAGGGCCTCGGCGGTCGCGAACTGCGCCGCCATGACGAGATCGCCCTCGTCCTCACGATCCGCGTCGTCCACCACGATCACGGGCCGGCCGGCCCGCAACTCCTCGATGGCGACCGCCACCGTGCCGAAGCCCGCATCCGGACGCGGCACCGAAACTGACGTCACAGGAACCAGCCTTTCTTGAATTACCGTTCCTGCCCCATGGATCGGTGACCGCACCGGTGAGCTTGAGGCATCCCACAACGGCGCACGAATCACTGCCGCTCCACGAATTCACCCCTCCCCCACGCCCGGCGCACCCCCTCCACCCCACAAGCCCTCCCCGCACACCCCGCTGCACCCCTCTGCCCCTCGATTACGATTCTCGGAGTGCGTCGACGAGGTCGGCGGGGTAGGCGGCCACCGCCGTCAAGGAAGCCCGCAACGCTCGGCAGGGCGAGGGCTGCTGCGCACCCACCCCGACCCCGACCCCCGACAACACCTGCGCATGAGAGACAGCCCTTTCCGCCGAGGACGAAGTCCCAGTCACCGTTCGGGCTACGCCGGAAGGAGCCCAGTACTGCGCTGTCTCGCCTCGGCTTCCCTCTGGCGCTGCTCATCACCGTGCCAAAGGCAAGCCACCCTTCGTTCTGCCGTCTCATCGGCCCCGGACAGCAGTGAGCCCTCTCTGAGGTCAGAGAGGGCTCATCATCGCCGTGCGGGTCGCTCACTCAGTGCGTGTGACCGCTCGCCGCCGGCGCCGCGTTCTTCACCGTCAGGGGCAGCAGCTTCTTGCCCGTCGGGCCGATCTGGATGGCCGTGTCCATCTGCGGACACACCCCGCAGTCGAAGCACGGAGTCCACCGGCAGTCCTCGACCTCGGTCTCGTCGAGGGAGTCCTGCCAGTCCTCCCAGAGCCAGTCCTTGTCGAGGCCGGAGTCCAGGTGGTCCCACGGGAGGACCTCCTCGTACGTCCGCTCGCGGGTGGTGTACCAGTCGACGTCGACGCCGAACTGCGGCAGCGCCTTGTCCGCGCAGTCCATCCAACGGTCGTAGGAGAAGTGCTCGCGCCAGCCGTCGAAGCGGCCGCCGTCCTCGTAGACCGCGCGGATGACCGCGCCGATGCGGCGATCGCCGCGGGAGAGCAGGCCCTCGACGATGCCGGGCTTGCCGTCGTGGTAGCGGAAGCCGATGGAACGGCCGTACTTCTTGTCGCCGCGGATCTTGTCCCGGAGCTTTTCGAGACGGGCGTCCGTCTCCTCGGCCGACAGCTGCGGCGCCCACTGGAACGGGGTGTGCGGCTTGGGCACGAAGCCGCCGATCGACACCGTGCAGCGGATGTCGTTCGAACGGGAGACCTCACGGCCCTTCTGGATCACGCGCGTGGCCATGTCGGCGATCTGGAGGACGTCGTCGTCGGTCTCGGTGGGCAGGCCGCACATGAAGTACAGCTTCACCTGCCGCCAGCCGTTGCCGTACGCCGTCGCGACGGTGCGGATCAGGTCGTCCTCGGAGACCATCTTGTTGATGACCTTGCGGATGCGCTCCGACCCGCCCTCCGGCGCGAAGGTGAGGCCGGACCGGCGGCCGTTCCTGGTCAGCTCGTTGGCCAGGTCGATGTTGAAGGCGTCCACGCGGGTCGACGGCAGCGACAGTCCGATCTTGTCGTCCGTGTAGCGGTCGGCGAGGCCCTTGGCGATGTCGCCGATCTCGCTGTGGTCGGCCGACGACAGCGACAGCAGGCCGACCTCCTCGAAACCGGTCGCGTTCAGCCCCTTCTCGACCATGTCGCCGATGCCGGTGATCGAGCGCTCCCGCACCGGGCGGGTGATCATGCCGGCCTGGCAGAAACGGCAGCCGCGCGTGCAGCCGCGGAAGATCTCGACGGACATCCGCTCGTGGACCGTCTCCGCCAGCGGCACCAGGGGCTGCTTGGGGTAGGGCCACTCGTCGAGGTCCATCACGGTGTGCTTGGACACCCGCCACGGCACGCCCGACCTGTTCGGTACGACGCGCCCGATGCGCCCGTCCGGCAGGTACTCCACGTCGTAGAAGCCGGGCACGTACACGCCGCCGGTCCGCGCCAGGCGGAAGAGCAGCTCCTCGCGCCCGCCCGGGCGGCCCTCCGCCTTCCAGGCCCGGATGATGTCCGTGACCTCCAGGACGGCCTGCTCGCCGTCACCTATCACCGCGCAGTCGATGAAGTCGGCGATCGGCTCGGGATTGAAGGCCGCGTGGCCGCCGGCCACGACGATCGGGTCGTCGAGGGTGCGGTGCTTGGCCTCCAGCGGGATCCCCGACAGGTCCAGCGCGGTCAGCAGGTTCGTGTAGCCCAGCTCCGTGGAGAAGCTGACGCCGAGCACGTCGAAGTCCTTGACGGGGCGGTGGCCGTCCACCGTGAACTGCGGGACGCCGTGCTCCCGCATCAGCGCCTCCAGGTCCGGCCACACGCTGTACGTCCGCTCGGCGAGGACGCCCGCACGCTCGTTCAGGACCTCGTAGAGGATCATGACGCCCTGGTTGGGCAGACCCACCTCGTACGCGTCGGGGTACATGAGCGCCCAGCGGACATCACAGGCGTCCCAGTCCTTGACGGTGGAGTTGAGCTCTCCACCGACGTACTGGATCGGCTTCTGCACATGCGGGAGCAGGGCTTCGAGCTGCGGGAAAACCGACTCGGCAGACATCGTGGGACTTTCGTGAGCTGACTGGGGGTACCCCCGGCCGGAGGCTGGGGGCGGGTGACCATCAAGCCTAACGCGACCGGGGCACCCCTCCGCACGCTCAGATCCCCGCCGTCCCCCTCGTCGCCTTCCAGACGCCCGGCAGCTCCTCCTCCACCTCGGTGGCCCGCCGCGCTTCCGCCGTGTGCAGCACGCCGTACGTGAACGAGTGCTCACCGGCCGCGTGCGCCTGCTCGGCCAGCTCCTTCAGGGTCTCCCGGCTCATCACGCTGTCCTGGTGCTCGCCGAGCAGCTTCTGCACGTCCTTCACCGACGACACCAGCTTGGAGGCCGGCTTGCCGAGCGCGGGAGACGCCAGTTCCGCCGCGTAGCGGACCCGCTTGGCCTTCTTGCGTGCCTCGTGCAGTGCCAGGTCGCGGTCGGTGCCGGGCGGGGTGGCCAAGGCGTGCTCGACCAGTCCGGCGAGCACGTCGTAGGACTTGTGCACGGCCTTGGCCAGCTCCGTCGACGGCTTCCCGGACGCCGCCGCGCGCAACGGGGGGTCCGCGAGGAACGCGTCGAGCGAGTCGAGAAGCGCGAGGTAGCGGGACCCGTTGAGCACGTCGACGATCTCGCGCTTCGCGTCGCCGGCCCGCGCCGTGGACCAGGTCCGCATCCGGTTGCGGACGGGTCCCACGACCAGGGCGGGGGGCAGCTCCGCCACGGCTTCGCGCAGCCGCTCGGCCAGTACCTCGTGGTCCCGGCTGCCGCCCAGCTCGCCCGCCAGCCACTTCAGCTCGGCCCCGATCGGGTCGGTGACGGCCCGGTCGAGGATCTTGCGGTACGACCTGAAGGTGCTGCGCATCCGGCGGGTGGCGACCCGCATCCGGTGCACCGAGTCCTCGACGTCCCGGCGGACGGCGGGATCCAGCTCGACGATCACGTCCCGCTGGGCCCGCACGTACGCGAGCACATGGTCACCGGCGGTGACCGGCTCTGCCCGGTCCTCCTTGCGGGGCCTTCCCTTGCCGCCGGTCTCCGCCAGCGCCTTGGCCAGCTTGGACGGGGCCTCGGAGGGGCGTACGCCGGCCTTGCGCAGCCGCTTGTCGACCTTGTCGAGGAACGCCGGGTCGCCGCCGTCGGCGAGCTCGACCTCGATCTCGGTCCACTCGGCCTTCCCGCCGCTCCCGGTGAGCCGCTCGGCCCGTACGGCGTCCAGGGCGACCTCGGCGAGCAGCTGCCCGTCGGCGTCCACGAGGTGGCGTACGTCACGGGTCGAGCGCAGCCGGACCACGGGGGCGAGCTCGTGGTCGCGCACCCGGGAGCGGACGAGGGCGCCGAGGGTGGACGGCACATGGTCCGCGAGCGGCGCGTGGATCTCGTCGCGGACGCCGGTGGCGACCGGGAGCTTCAGATGCCATCCGGCGTCCGAGCCGCCGGTGCGGCGCCGCAGGGTGATCGAGGCGTCCGCCAGTCGTTCGTCGAGGGTGTCGTAGTAGGTGGCGTCCAGTTCGGCGACGCCCTGGTCGAGGACGGCGCTCACGCCGGCGACGCCGGTCAGGTCCGGCAGCCCGCTGTCGTCGGACTCGTACTTGCGCTCGATCTCACGCTTCGTATCCGCCATGCCCCGAATCTAATGTGCGTCGGGGCACAGCGGCAGGTGACCAGAGGGTTGAATCGGGAGAAACTTCACGCGGCCCCGATACAACGGGCACATGGGTCTACGCGGACATGGGTCTCTGCACCCGGATGGACTGCAGCAGTCCGACCGCCACCCAGATCGCGAACATCGACGATCCTCCGTAGGAGACGAACGGGAGCGGCAGACCGGTGACCGGCATGATCCCCAGGGTCATCCCGATGTTCTCGAAGGCCTGGAAGGCGAACCAGGCCACGATCCCGGCGGCGACGATGGTGCCGTACAGCTCGGTCGTCTCCAGCGCGATCCGGCAGGCCCGCCAGAGCACCACACCCAGCAGAAGGATTATCAGGCCGCCGCCGAGGAAGCCGAGCTCCTCGCCCGCGACGGTGAACACGAAGTCCGTCTGCTGCTCCGGCACGAACTGTCCGGTGGTCTGCGAGCCCTGGAACAGGCCCGAGCCGGTCAGCCCGCCGGAGCCGATGGCGATGCGCGCCTGGTTCGTGTTGTAGCCGACGCCCGCCGGGTCGAGGTCCGGGTTGGCGAACGCCGCGAAGCGGTTGATCTGGTAGTCGTCGAGGATGTGCAGCTGCCAGACCGCGATGGCGCCCATCGCGCCGGCGCCGAGCAGTCCGAACACCCATCGGTTGGACGCGCCGGACGCCAGCAGGACACCCAGCACGATCACGACCATGACCATGACCGACCCGAGGTCGGGCATCAGCATCACGATCATCATCGGAACCGCGGCCAGGCCCAGCGCCTGAAGGACCGTGCGATGGTCGGGGTACGTCTTGTCGCCCGCGTCCACCCGGGCCGCCAGCAGCATCGCCATGCCGAGGATGATCGTGACCTTCACGAACTCGGACGGCTGGAGGGAGAAGCCGCCGCCGACCGCGATCCACGAGTGGGCGCCGTTGACCGTGGTGCCGAGCGGGGTCAGGACCAGCAGGACCAGGAAGACCGACGCTCCGTACAGGACCGGCACCGCGCCGCGCAGGGTGCGGTGGCCGAGCCAGACCGTGCCGATCATCAGGGCGAAGCCGATGCCGGTGTTGAGCAGGTGGCGCACCAGGAAGTAGTACGGGTCGCCCTGGTTGATCTCGGTGCGGTTGCGGGTCGCCGAGTACACCAGCATCGCGCCGATCAGCGACAGCGTCAGCGCCGACAGCAGTATCGGCCAGTCGAGCCGCCGGGCGAGCGAGTCACGGGCGAACAGCCGGGTCCAGCCCGCGCGCTCGGGTCCGTAACCGGAGACCTGGAAGCTGTTCGCGCCCGTCATGTGAGCATCCTTCGGCTGAGCGACCCACGGCGGTTGCGCGGGCCCCGGCGGCCCTGCCGTCGGGTGTTGCGGTTGCCCTCGGGCGAGGACGGCAGGGTCGCCGCCGTCTGTACCTGCCCGCCCTCGTCCACCGGCGCCTTCTGGCTGGCCTGCTGGTCCTTGGCCGGGTCCTTGGAGACCTTCGGCGCGATGATCGAGCCGTCGGGCTGGATCTTCGGCAGGTTCTTCTGCGGGGTGGGCAGCAGGGCGTTCTTCTGGTTGATGGCGCCGTCGTCGGCGACGCCGTACAGCGCGTCGTAGATGTTGCGCACGGCCGGGCCCGAGGCGCCGGAACCCGTACCACCCTGGGAGATGGTCATCACGATCGCGTAGTCGTCGGTGTAGGTCGCGAACCACGAGGTGGTCTGCTTGCCGTAGACCTCCGCCGTACCGGTCTTGGCGTGCATCGGGATCTTGTCCTGCGGCCAGCCGCCGAACCGCCACGCCGCCGTGCCCCGGGTGGCCACGCCCTCCAGGGCCTCGTCCATCTGGGCCAGCGTCTGCTGGGTGACCGGCAGCTTCCCGTGCGACCTGGGCTTGATCTCCGAGACGCGCTTGCCGTCGGGGCTGATGATCGCCTTGCCGACGGAGGGGTCGTAGAGCGTGCCGCCGTTGGCGATGGCCGCGTAGATCGTCGCCATCTGAATCGGCGTCACCAGCGTGTCGCCCTGGCCGATGGAGTAGTTGATCTCGTCACCGGCGCGCATCTTGTTGCCTTCGAGGCAGTTCTCGTAGGAGATGCGCTGGACGTAGTCGCCGTCCTTCTTGCCGGTCTTGCACCAGGCGTCCTTGTTGGCCTCCCAGTACTGCTGCTTCCACTGGCGGTCGGGGACGCGGCCGGTGACCTCGTTGGGCAGGTCGATGCCGGTCTCCTTGCCGAGGCCGAACTGGTGGGCGGCCTTGTAGAAGTGGTCCTTGGGCTGGCCCTTCTTGGGGTTGATGCCGCCGTCCTTCTTCCACTCGTTGTGCGCGAGCTGGTAGAAGACCGTGTCGCAGGAGACCTCCAGGGCGCGGCCCAGGCTGATCGGGCCGTGGTTCTGCGATTCGAAGTTCTTGAAGACCTGGCCGCCGACCGAGTAGGCGCTGGAGCAGTTGTAGCGGCCGTCGAAGGCGTAGCCGGCCTGGACCGCGGCCGCGGTGGAGACCACCTTGAAGATGGAGCCCGGTGCCGCCTGACCCTGTATGGCCCTGTTGAGCAGCGGGTAGTTGGACTTCTTGCCGGTGAGCTGGGCGTAGTCCTTGGCGGAGATGCCGCCGACCCAGGCGTTCGGGTCGTAGGCCGGGTTGGAGGCCATGGCGACGACCCGGCCGGTCTTGGCCTCCATCACCACCACCGCGCCGGAGTCGGCCTTGTAGCGCTCGTTGGTGTTGCGGTCCCACTCCTTGCGGGCGGTCTTCATCGCCTCGTTCAGCTCGAACTCGGCGACCCGCTGGACGCGGGCGTCGATGCTGGTGACGAGGTTGGAGCCGGGCTCGGCGGCGTCCGCCTCGGCCTGGCCGATGACCCGGCCGAGGTTGTCCACCTCGTAGCGGGTGACGCCGGCCTTGCCGCGCAGCTCCTTGTCGTACGTCCGCTCCAGACCGCTGCGGCCGACCTGGTCGGAGCGCAGATAGGGCGAGTCGGTGTCCTGGGCCTGCTGGATCTCCTGGTCGGTGACCGGGGAGAGGTAGCCGAGCACCTGGGCGCTGTTGGCCGCGCCGGGGCTCGCGTACCGGCGGACGGCCTGCGGCTCGGCGGTGATGCCGGGGAAGTCCTCGGCACGCTCACGGATCTGCAGGGCCTGGCGCGCGGTGGCCTCGTCGGTGATGGGGATCGGCTGGTAGGGCGAGCCGTTCCAGCACGGTTGCGGCGTCTGGGAGTCGCACAGCCGCACCTTGGCCATGACGTCCTTGGGCGCCATGCCGAGCACGCCCGCCAGCTTGGTGAGGACGGCCTTGCCGTCGTCCTTCATCTTCAGCAGCTCGGTGCGGGAGGCGGAGACCACCAGCCGGGTCTCGTTGTCGGCGAGGGCCACCCCGCGGGCGTCCAGGATCGAGCCGCGCACCGCGGGCTCGACCACCTGCTGGACGTGGTTGCCCGAGGCCTCCTTGGCGTAGGCCTCGCCCTCACGGATCTGGAGGTACCACAGCCGGCCGCCGAGGGTGGCCAGGAGGGAGAGGACGAGGATCTGGATCACGACGAGCCGGGTCTGGACCCGTGGGGTCCGTCCGGTCTCGGGAATGTTGGTCACTGCGGCTGCCTCCCCCTCTCAGAGCGCGTACGCGTGTGCGGGTACGAGTGATGAACGGCCGACCCGCGAGGCCGGGTTCCTCCTGAGCTCCCCCGTTCGGGTGAACTGACCTGCCCTCACAGCCGCTTGACCCCCTTGATGCGCCCGGCCCGGGCCACCCGTGCTCTGGCCGCCTTCACCTTCAGGCCCCCGAATCCGCCGCGCTGGCCTCCGATGCGCAGGCCGGTCCCGGAGGAGAGCCAGCCGCTGGAGATGTCGGTCGCCTTGGCCGACGAGCCGGCCTCCAGCGGGTTGTTGTCCGCGCGCCGGGCGAGCGCCATCAGCCCGGGGACGACGAAGGGGGCGAGCAGCAGGTCGTACAGGGCTGCGGTGAACAGCAGTCCGGGCAGGCCGACGTGGCGGGCGGCGGTGTCGCCGACGAGTGCGCCCACCCCGGCGTACAGCAGGGTGCTGCCGACCGCGGCGGCGACTACCACGGCCATCGGGCCGGTCGCCGACTTGAGCTGGCCGTTCTCCGGCTTGACCAGGCCCGCGAGGTAGCCGATGACGCAGAGCACCAGCGCGTAGCGGCCGGCGGCGTGGTCGGCGGGCGGGGCCAGGTCGGCGAGGAGTCCGGCGCCGAAGCCGATCAGGGCGCCGCCGACGTGTCCGTAGACCAGGGCGAGGGCCAGCACGGTGAGCAGTACCAGGTCGGGGACGGCGCCCGGGAGGTGCAGCCGGGCCAGCACGCTCACCTGGAGCACCAGGGCGACGACGACCAGTGTGGAGGAGAGCAGAATCCTGTTGAAGCGCATGGGTACAGCTCCCCCTACTGGTCTTCCTCTTGCTGGGACTGGCCGTCGTCGGGTGACGGGTCGTCGGTGGCCGAGTCGCTGTCGGTCGCCGCGTCGCCGTCCGTGGCCGCGTCACCGTCGGCGGACGCGTCGGCGTTCTCCGCGCCCGGGGTCACGGTCACCGTGACGGTGGGCGTCGGCGTGGGCTTGGGCTTGGCCGGCAGCACCGTGTCGCGCGGGTCCCGCTCGGGCGTCTGGACGACCACGCCGACGATGTCGAGCTTGCTGAAGCCGACGAACGGGGTGACGTACAGGGTGCGGGTCAGGCCGCCGCCGGAGGGGTCGACGCGGGAGACCACGCCGACCGGGACGCCGGGCACGAACGGCTTGTCGGCCTGCGAGCCGAAGGTGACCAGGCGGTCGCCCTTCTTGATCTGGGCCTTGCCGTTGAGGAGTTCGACGCGCAGCGGGCGGTCGCCCTGGCCGGAGGCGAAGCCGAGTTCGTCGCTGCCTTCCATACGGGTGCCGACGGTGAAGTCGGGGTCGCTGGCGAGCAGTACGGTCGCGGTGTTCGGGCCGACGGTGGTGACGCGGCCGACGAGGCCGTCGCCGTTGAGGACGGTCATGTCGCGCTTGATGCCGTCGTCGGCGCCGATGTCGATGGTGATGGTCCAGGAGAAGCCCTGGGCCGCTCCTATGGCGATGACCTCGGCGCCCTTGATGCCGTACTGCCCCTGACCGGCGATCTTCAGCATCTTGTCGAGCTGCTTCAGGCGGCTGCGGTTACGGTCGTCGCTGCCGAGCTTCGCCTTCAGATCGGCGTTCTGCCGCTCCAGTTCGGCGAGTCGGTCGTGCCGCTCGCCGGAGTCGCGGATCGCTGCGATCGCGTTGCCCACCGGGTCGACCGCGGACGACACGCCGTTCTCGACCGGGCCGAAGGCGGCGGCCGCGGCACCGCGGGCACCGTCGACCGGTGAATCCTCCCCGCCGCGAATGTCCACCGTGATCAGCGCGAACGCGATGGCGACCAGCAGCACCAGAAGCAGCCGGCTCTCTCGTGTGTCCCTCACGTGCGGCGGCCGTGCCCTTCCTCATAGGAATCCGGGAAATCGGGTGGCCCGCCGGGAATCCGAACGGCGGATTCCCACGGGCTGTTTGTGGCAGCTTATGCCTCTATATCAACGATCCGCCGTACGAGAGGCGATGGTCTCGTACGGCGGAATCGAAGAGTTACCTCATCTGCGCGGCTGGGCGTCCAGAACCTGCTGGAGTGCCTCGAACTCCTCGACGCACTTGCCGGACCCGAGCGCCACGCTGTCCAGCGGATCCTCGGCGATGTGGATCGGCATTCCGGTCTCCCGGCGCAACCGCTCGTCCAGGCCGCGCAGCATCGCGCCGCCGCCGGTCAGAACGATTCCGCGGTCCATGATGTCGCCGGACAGCTCGGGCGGGCACTTGTCGAGCGTCGTCTTCACCGCGTCCACGATCGCGTTCACGGGTTCCTCGATGGCCTTGCGCACTTCGGCGGCCGAGATGACGACGGTCTTGGGCAGCCCGGAGACGAGGTCCCGGCCGCGGATTTCGGTGTGCTCGTCGGAGTCGAGGTCGTACGCCGAACCGATCGTGATCTTGATCTGCTCGGCCGTGCGCTCACCCAGCAGGAGGGAGTACTCCTTCTTGATGTGCTGGATGATCGCGTTGTCCAGCTCGTCGCCCGCGACCCGGATGGACTGGGCGGTGACGATGCCGCCGAGGGAGATGACCGCGACCTCCGTGGTGCCGCCGCCGATGTCCACCACCATGTTGCCCGTGGCCTCGTGGACCGGCAGGCCGGAGCCGATGGCCGCGGCCATGGGCTCCTCGATGATGTGCACCTGACGGGCGCCGGCCTGGGACGACGCCTCGATGACGGCGCGGCGCTCGACGCCCGTGATGCCGGAGGGCACACAGACGACGACCCGCGGACGAGCCAGATAACGCCGCTTGTGGATCTTCAGGATGAAGTAGCGGAGCATCCGCTCGGTGATCTCGAAGTCGGCGATCACGCCGTCCTTCAGCGGACGGACGGCAACGATGTTGCCGGGCGTGCGCCCGATCATCTTCTTCGCTTCGGCACCGACCGCGAGGATGCCACCGGTGTTGGTGTTGATCGCGACGACGGACGGCTCGTTGAGTACGATCCCGCGACCCCTGACGTACACCAGCGTGTTGGCGGTCCCGAGGTCGACAGCCATGTCACGGCCGATGAACGACATTGAGTTCCCCATCAGGATTCGTCTGGCCTTCCCACGGAGCTTTTGAGGGCTTTTCAGGTCGGCGAGGTGGGTGCTGTGACGTGAAGGCTTCCATCGTAGACGCGCCTTCGCGAACACTGCGCGAGGGTCTTCGCCATTGTCATCAGATGGCGCGTCGCCTCGCTTGTGGAGACGGGCCATCGGGGGCACTCGTTCCCCCGATCGGCACGGATATGCGGCGGGACGGCCGGAAATGCGCGGCCGCCCCAGGTCAGACGGTTTGAAAAGGTGACGGTCCCTCAGAAGGACGCGCGGTGAATTCGTTCCGTTTCCGCGGCGGCGTGTCAGGCGCGCCCGGGGAAGAAGATCTTCACCTCACGCTCGGCCGACTCCTCGGAGTCGGACGCGTGGATCAGGTTCTCCCGGACGATGACGCCGTAGTCCCCGCGGATCGAGCCGGGCGCGGCGGCGATCGGGTCGGTCGGGCCGGCCAGCGCGCGGACCCCCTCGATGACCCGCTCGCCCTCGACGATCAGTGCCACGACCGGGCCGGACGCCATGAACGCGACCAGCGGCTCGTAGAAGGGCTTGCCCTTGTGCTCGCCGTAGTGCAGCTCCAGGGTCTCCTGGTCCAGGGTGCGCAGCTCCAGCGCGGTGATCCGCCAGTCCGCCTTGCGCTCGATGCGGCTGATGATCTCGCCGGTCAGGCCACGACGGACGGCGTCGGGCTTGAGCAGGACGAGGGTGCGCTGGGTCACGACGGGGCTCCTTCTGGGATCACGCGATGTGCGGGGTGATGAGGCTACAGGGCCCGACCGGGCCTTCGTCACGCAGTGTCAGCCTGGGCGGCGAATCGGGCCTTGGCCTCGTCGATCTTCCTGCCGTAGTGGACGGAAGCCCACCACAGCGCGGCGAACATCGCCCCCAGAAAGAACATCGTGGGGACGAAGAATCCGGAAGCAATGAGTCCGAGCTGGAGCGCCCAGCCCATGGCCACCCCGCCCGGCCGGGTCACCAGGCCGCACAGGACCAGGCACAGGAACATCGCGATGCCGCTGACCGTCCAGACCGTCGACATGGCCAGATCGGGGTCCTTCATCGCGACCAGACCGGCGAAGCCGATGACGAAGACCTCGCCGATGAGGGTCGAGGCGCAGAGCGTACGCATCGAGGGTCAGCCCCTTCCCAGCAGCAGTCGGGCCTCGCCGACGGTGATGACGGATCCGGTGACGAGGACGCCCCCGCCCGCGAACTCGCCCTCCTCCTCGGCCAGGGTGATCGCGGCCTCCAACGCGTCCGGCAGCCGTGGCTCCACCTGGACCCGGTCCTCGCCGAACACCTCGACGGCGACGCCCGCCAACTCGTCGGCGTCCATCGCGCGGTGGCTGGAGTTCTGGGTGACGACGACCTCCGCGAACACGGGCTCGAAGGCCTCCAGCAGCCCGCGTACGTCCTTGTCGCCACTGGCTCCGACGACCCCGATGAGCCGGCTGAACTGGAAGGCCTCACCGACCGCCTCGGCGACGGCGCGGGCGCCCGCAGGGTTGTGCGCGGCGTCGAGGACGACGGTGGGCGAGCGCCGTACGACCTCCAGGCGGCCCGGCGAGGAGACGGCGGCGAAGGCCTTGCGCACGGTGTCGAGGTTCAGCGACTCGGGCCGCTGCGCGCCGACGCCGAAGAACGCCTCCACCGCGGCCAGCGCGACGGCGGCGTTGTGCGCCTGGTGGGCGCCGTGCAGCGGCAGGAACACCTCGGGGTACTCGCCGCCGAGCCCGCGCAGCGTCAGCAGCTGGCCGCCGACGGCGACCTGCCGCGACACGACGCCGAACTCCAGCCCCTCACGGGCCACGGTCGCGTCGACGTCCACGGCCTTCTTCAGCAGCACCTGAGCGGCGTCGACCGGCTGCTGGGCCATGATCACGGTGGCGCCGGACTTGATGATCCCGGCCTTCTCACCGGCGATCTCGCCGGGCGTGCCGCCGAGGCGGTCGGTGTGGTCGAGGTCGATCGGCGTCACGACGGCGACGTCGGAGTCGATGACGTTGGTGGCGTCCCAGCTGCCGCCCATGCCCACCTCGACCACGGCGACGTCCACGGGCGCGTCGGCGAAGGCGGCGTACGCCATGCCGGTCAGCACCTCGAAGAACGACAGCCGGTAGTCCTGCTGGGCGTCGACCATCTCGACGTACGGCTTGATGTCCTGGTACGTCTCGATGAAGCGCTCGGCGGCGATCGGCGCTCCGTCGAGGCTGATCCGCTCGGTGACGGACTGCACGTGGGGTGAGGTGTACCGCCCGGTCCGCAGCTCGAAGGCGCCCAGCAGGGCCTCGATCATGCGTGCGGTGGAGGTCTTGCCGTTGGTGCCCGTGATGTGGATCGAGGGGTACGCCCGCTGCGGCTCGCCGAGCACGTCCATCAGCGCGGTGATGCGCGTGACGGACGGCTCCAGCTTGGTCTCGCCCCAGCGGGTCGCGAGCTCCGCCTCGACCTCACGCAGCGCCTTGTCCGTCTCGGGGTCCTCGGGGCGCGCCGGTACGTCGGGCTCCGGCGGGCCGCCCTGGGTGCGCAGGGTGCGGCTGCCTGCCTCGATGACCGCGAGGTCGGGGTCGCGCTCGGTTTCGGCGGCGATGATCTCGTCGAACGACTCGCCGGGGTCGGACTGGTCGCCGCTGTCGTGCGGGGGGAGCTCACTCACGGGGCCCAGTCTACGGAGGGGGGCCGACAGTGCGTGCGGGGGCGCTCTGCGGGGGCGGGGGGAGGGCGGGGTCGTCGTGCGGGTGCGGGTCGTGGGGGCTGGTCGCGCAGTTCCCCGCGCCCCTGCAGTCGGCACACGAACCCAGCGCCCCACAGAACCCCGCGCCCCAGAGGTCGGCGTGCGGCCCCCGCCCCGCACAGGCCCCGCGCTCTCGGGGTCGTCGTGCGGGTGCGGGTCGTGGGGGCTGGTCGCGCAGTTCCCCGCGCCCCTGCAGTCGGCACACGAACCCAGCGCCTCACAAAACCTTGCGCCCCTGCAGTCGGCACACGAACCCGGCGCCTCGCAGAACCCCGCGCCCCAGAAATCGGCGGGAGGCTCCCGGCGGGAAAGGTGCCGGGAGCCTCGGTCGTCACGGCTGCGGGAGGCGTTCCAGCTGGGACTGGATGCGGGCGATGTCCTCGTCCGCCTTGGCCAGCCGCGTGCGGATCTTGTCCACGACCGCGTCCGGTGCCTTGGCGAGGAACGCCTCGTTGCCGAGCTTCGCCGTGGCCTGGGCCTTCTCCTTCTCGGCGGCGGCGAGGTCCTTGGCGAGCCGCTTGCGCTCCGCCGCGACGTCGATCACGCCGGAGAGGTCCAGCGCGACCTCGACCCCCGCCACCGGCAGCGTCGCCGTCGCCGCGAAGCTCTCGCCCTCGGGCTGGAGTCGCAGCAGCTGGCGGATGGCCGGCTCGTGCGGGGCCAGCGCCGTGCTGCCGAGGCTGAGACGGGCCGGCACCCGCTGGCCGGGCTGGAGGCCCTGGTCGGCGCGGAAGCGGCGGACCTCGGTGATGACCGACTGGAGCGTCTCGATCTCCCGCTCCGCGTCCGCGTCACGGAAGCCGCTGTCGGCGGGCCATTCGGCGATGACGACCGACTCGCCGCCGGTCAGCGTCGTCCACAGCGTCTCCGTGACGAAGGGGACGACGGGGTGCAGCAGCCGCAGGGTGACGTCCAGGACCTCGCCGAGGACCCGCTTGCTGACCTCGGCCACCTCGCCGCCCGCCTGGAAGGTGGTCTTGGACAGCTCGACGTACCAGTCGAAGACCTCGTCCCAGGCGAAGTGGAACAGGGCGTCGGACAGCTTCGCGAACTGGTAGTCCTCGTAGTACGCGTCCACCTCGGCGACGACCGAGTTGAGGCGCGAGAGGATCCAGCGGTCGGTGGGGGACATCCTCGACGCGTCCGGCAGCGGGCCATCCACCGTCGCGCCGTTCATCAGTGCGAAGCGCGTGGCGTTCCAGATCTTGTTGGCGAAGTTGCGCGACCCCTGGACCCAGTCCTCGCCGATCGGGACGTCGACGCCGGGGTTGGCGCCGCGAGCCAGCGTGAAGCGCAGGGCGTCGCTGCCGTACTTGTCCATCCAGTCCAGTGGATTGACCACGTTCCCGAAGGACTTCGACATCTTCTTGCCGTTCTGGTCACGGACCATGCCGTGCAGCGCGATGGTGTGGAACGGCGGGGTGCCGTCCATCGCGTACAGCCCGAACATCATCATCCGGGCGACCCAGAAGAAGAGGATGTCGTAGCCGGTGACCAGGACGGAGTTCGGGTAGAACTTCGCGAGCGACTCGGTCTGCTCGGGCCAGCCCAGCGTGGAGAAGGGCCACAGGCCGGAGGAGAACCAGGTGTCGAGGACGTCGGAGTCCTGATGCCAGCCCGCACCGCTCGGCGGCTCCTCGTCGGGACCGACGCAGACGACCTCGCCCTGCGGGCCGTACCAGACCGGGATGCGGTGGCCCCACCACAACTGCCGCGAGATACACCAGTCGTGGAGGTTGTCGACCCAGTCGAAGTACCGCTTCTCCATCTCCTGCGGGTGGATCTTGACCTTGCCCTCGCGGACCGCGTCACCGGCGGCCTTGGCGAGCGGGCCGACCTTGACCCACCACTGCATGGACAGGCGCGGCTCGATCGTCGTCTTGCAGCGCGAGCAGTGCCCGACGGAGTGGACGTACGGGCGCTTCTCGGCGACGATCCGGCCCTCCGCGCGCAGCGCGGCGACGATGGCGGAGCGGGCCTCCAGCCGGTCCAGGCCCTGGAAGGGGCCGTGGGCGGTGATGACGGCGTGCTCGTCCATGACCGTGATGGCGGGCAGGTCGTGACGCTGGCCGATCTCGAAGTCGTTCGGGTCGTGCGCCGGGGTCACCTTGACGGCGCCCGTGCCGAACTCGGGGTCGACGTGCTCGTCCGCGACGACCGGGATGGAACGGTCGGTCAGCGGCAGCTTGATGAGCTTGCCGACCAGGTGCCTGTAGCGCTCGTCGTCGGGGTGGACGGCGACCGCGGTGTCACCGAGCATCGTCTCGGCGCGGGTGGTGGCGACGACGATGGTCTCGTCCCCGTCGCCGTACTTCATGGAGACGAGTTCGCCGTCGTCGTCCTGGTACTCGACCTCGATGTCGGAGATGGCGGTCAGACAGCGGGGGCACCAGTTGATGATGCGCTCGGCGCGGTAGATCAGCTCGTCGTCGTAGAGCCGCTTGAAGATGGTCTGGACGGCCTTCGACAGGCCCTCGTCCATGGTGAAGCGCTCGCGCGACCAGGCGACGGCGTCACCGAGGCGGCGCATCTGCCCGGAGATCTGCCCGCCGGACTCGGCCTTCCACTGCCAGACGCGCTCGACGAACGCCTCACGGCCGAGGTCGTGCCGGGACTTGCCCTCCTTGGCCAGCTCCCGCTCGACGACGTTCTGCGTGGCGATGCCGGCGTGGTCCATGCCGGGCTGCCACAGCGTCTCGTACCCCTGCATCCGCTTGCGGCGGGTCAGGGCGTCGATGAGGGTGTGCTCGAAGGCGTGCCCGAGGTGCAGGCTGCCCGTGACGTTCGGCGGCGGGATGACGACGGTGAACGGCGGCTTGTCGCTCTTCGCGTCCGCCTCGAAGTAACCCCGCTCCACCCAGCGCTCGTACAGCGGCCCCTCTACGTCGGCCGGCGCGTACTGGGTCGGCAGTTCGGTGTGGGGCGCTGGTGGCTGCTGCTGAGCGTTCTCGGTCACCCGCTCAGTTTAGGGGTGTCACCGGGTGGTCCCGAAACACGATTCTTGTGTAACGGTGAGGGCCCCGATGCGGTGCGTTTCCTGTGACTGCGCCAGGATGTCGTGAACACATAAGCATCTGGAGGGGAACCCAGGAATGAGCTACAACCAGCCGGGCCCGTACGGCGGGCAGCCCCAGCAGCCCGGTCCGTACGGCCAGCCGGGTCCGTACGGCCAGCAGCCGCAGGCCCCCCAGCCCGGCTACGGCTACCCCCAGCAGCCCGGCCAGCCGCAGCCGGGGTACGGCTACCCGCAGCAGCCTCCGCAGGGCGTCCCGCCCCAGACCCCGCCGTACGGCCAGCCGCCCTACGGCCAGGCCCCCTACGGCGCCCCGATGCCGCCGGCCCCGGGTGGCGGCAAGAAGAAGACCGGCCTCATCATCGGCGCCGTCGCGGTCGTCGCGGCGATCGCGGTGGGCGCGTACTTCGTGATCGGCGGGGGCGGCGGCGCGGGCGTCGAGGACGACGGCGCGCACAAGGTGGCGACCCCGGAGACCGTGCTCTCCGACTACAAGCGCGTCTCCGACGACGGCGCGAGCGCCGGTGACGACTCGGTGGCCGAGCTGGAGAAGAGCGGCGTCAAGAACGCCAAGACGGTGCTCGGCATCTACTCGACCGCGGACCTGACGGGTTACGACCCCTCCGACCCGAGCACCGCGCCCGACCCGAGCGAGCTCGCCAACGCCAAGGGCCTCACGTTCGCCGGTGCCTACGGCGACATCGCGGACCCGGAGCAGGCCCTCGACACGTTCTTCGCCAACTTCAAGAAGTCGGCCGAGGAGGACACCTCCAGCGACCCGAGCACCCCGAAGACCGAACTGGTCGGGGAGCCCGAGGAGGCCGACCTGGACGGCGCCTACATGAAGTGCCAGGCGGCCAAGGGCACCGACCCGGCGACCAAGAAGGAGAAGACCGACTGGTTCTGCGCCTGGGCGGACTACAGCACCATCGTCATGGTCTCCCCCGGTGACACCACCAAGGGCGTGACGAAGGACATCGCGATCGACCTCACCTCGAAGCTGCGCCCCGAGATCCGCGTCAAGGCCTGACGTCGTCCCAACCGAGAAGGGGCCCCGGTCGGTTGACCGGGGCCCCTTCTCGTGTGTCGTGCTCCGCGGGCTACGCGGACTTCTGCTCGCCCGGGCCCCGCCCCCGCGCGTCGCGCGGGATCAGGGTCGGGTTGACGTTGGAGTGGACGACGTCCGCCGTGACGACGACGCGGGCGACGTCCTTGCGGGACGGGACCTCGTACATCACGGACATCAGGACTTCCTCCATGATGGCGCGCAGGCCGCGGGCGCCGGTCTGGCGGAGGATGGCCTGGTCGGCGATGGCCTCCAGGGCCTCGCGCTCGAAGTCCAGCTCCACGCCGTCGAGTTCGAAGAGGCGCTGGTACTGCTTCACCAGGGCGTTGCGCGGCTCGACCAGGATCTGGAGCAGGGCCTCGCGGTCGAGGTTGTGGACCGAGGTGATGACGGGCAGCCGGCCGATGAACTCGGGGATCATGCCGAACTTGACCAGGTCCTCCGGCATGACGTCCTGGAACTGGTCCTTGGCCTCCAGCTCGCGCTTGGAGCGGATCGTCGCGCCGAAGCCGATGCCCTTCGCGCCGGCCCGGGACTCGATGATCTTCTCCAGTCCGGCGAAGGCGCCGCCCACGATGAACAGCACGTTCGTCGTGTCGATCTGGATGAACTCCTGGTGCGGGTGCTTGCGTCCGCCCTGCGGCGGCACGGAGGCGGTGGTCCCCTCCAGGATCTTCAGCAGGGCCTGCTGCACGCCCTCGCCGCTCACGTCCCGGGTGATGGACGGGTTTTCACTCTTCCGCGCGACCTTGTCGATCTCGTCGATGTAGATGATCCCGGTCTCGGCCTTCTTGACGTCGTAGTCGGCCGCCTGGATCAGCTTCAGCAGGATGTTCTCGACGTCCTCGCCGACGTAGCCCGCCTCCGTGAGCGCCGTCGCGTCGGCGATGGCGAACGGGACGTTCAGCATCCGCGCCAGGGTCTGGGCGAGGAGGGTCTTGCCGGAGCCCGTCGGGCCCAGCAGCAGGATGTTCGACTTCGCCAACTCGATGGCGTCGTCGCGGCCTTGGGCGCCGCCGTTCTCCCCGGCCTGGACGCGCTTGTAGTGGTTGTAGACGGCGACGGAGAGGGCCTTCTTCGCCGCCTCCTGGCCGACCACGTACCCCTCGAGGAACTCGTAGATCTCACGGGGCTTGGGCAGCTCCTCCCAGCGCACCTCGCTGGTCTCCGCGAGCTCTTCCTCGATGATCTCGTTGCAGAGATCGATGCACTCGTCGCAGATGTACACACCGGGGCCTGCGATGAGCTTCTTGACCTGCTTCTGGCTCTTGCCGCAGAACGAGCACTTGAGCAGATCGCCGCCGTCACCGATGCGTGCCACGGTGTGCTTCCCCTTCGCCTGGGAGACGACTGGACACCTGGTCCAGCGTCTCCTGGTGCTGCCTTATGTCCGACGGTACCTTGCCGAGCCCCCCGTTCGGGCCCCCCTTGGCACGGTTCACTTTGACGTGCACCTTGCCACGCACAGTGTCACACCGTGCCAAGGAGCGGCGTACATTACCCGATCCGCGTCAGCGGACCGTCGAGTTGTTCATCTTGCGCGTCGAGATGATCTGGTCGATCAGGCCGTACTCCAGCGCGTCCTCGGCCGTGAGGATCTTGTCGCGCTCGATGTCCTCACGGATCTTCTCGATCGACTGGGTGGAGTGCTTGGACAGCATCTCCTCCAGCTGCGAGCGCATCCGCAGGATCTCGTTCGCGGCGATCTCCAGGTCGGAGACCTGACCCCGGCCGGTCTCGCTGTACGGCTGGTGGATCAGGACGCGCGCGTTCGGCAGCGCCATGCGCTTGCCGGGTGTACCGGCGGCCAGCAGCACGGCCGCGGCGGAGGCCGCCTGGCCCATGCAGACCGTCTGGACGTCCGGCTTCACGAACTGCATCGTGTCGTAGATCGCCGTCAGCGCGGTGAAGGAACCGCCGGGGCTGTTGATGTAGACCGAGATGTCCCGGTCGGGGTCCATCGACTCCAGGCACAGCAGCTGCGCCATGACGTCGTTGGCGGAGGCGTCGTCGATCTGGACGCCGAGGAAGATCACGCGCTCCTCGAAGAGCTTCGCGTACGGGTCGTACTCACGAATGCCCTGGGAGGTGCGCTCCACGAAGCGCGGGATGACGTAGCGGGACTCGGCCTGCGGGCCGGTGTACTCGGCGCGCGTACGGTCGTAGAGGCCGCTGCCGGGGAAGTCGTTCACGGTGTCTCCTGAAGGGGGCTGGGGCGATGGCTGGGGCGCTGGGCGGCTCACGGGGCCCTGGAGGGCCCCGTAGGCCGCTAGGAGGCCGCCCCGGTGCCGCCGCCGCCCGGCATGCCGGCAGCCGTGGGGATGACGTCGTCGATGAGGCCGTACTCCTTGGCCTCGAAGGCGTCGAACCAGCGGTCGCGGTCCGAGTCACGGGTGATCTGCTCGACCGACTGGCCGGTGTGCTGGGAGGTCAGCTCGGCCATGCGCTTCTTGGTGTGCAGCAGCCGCTCGGCGTGGATCTTGATGTCCGAGGCCGAGCCGGCGAGTCCGGCGGACGGCTGGTGGATCAGGATCTCGGCGTTCGGCAGCGCGAAGCGCTTGCCGGGCGTGCCCGCGCTGAGCAGGAACTGCCCCATCGAGGCCGCGAGGCCCATGGCGATGGTCACCACGTCGTTCTTGATGAACTGCATGGTGTCGTAGATCGCCATACCGGCCGTGATCGAGCCGCCGGGGCTGTTGATGTAGAGGTAGATGTCCTTGTCCGGGTCGGCGGCAAGGAGCAGCAGCTGTGCGGTGATCTTGTTGGCGATGTCGTCGTCGACCGGCTGGCCGAGGAAGATGATCCGCTCGCCGAGCAGCCGGTTGTAGACCTGGTCGCCGAGGCCGCCACCGATGGAGGGCTCGCCGGCGGCGGAGGGCATCAGATTCGTCACGTATCCACCTGCTCGTCTTGCGACGGCGCGGGGCCGTCTCACGTGTCGTATTCATGGACCCTAACGCGCGGGTCCCTTCGGGGAATCCCGGAGACGGGAGTGTTCGCCGGGGGCGTAGCGACGCGCGTCGGGGGTGTGGCGACGCGGGCCGGGGGGCGGCCGTACGGCAAAGGGCCCCGGGCATGATCGTCCCGGGGCCCTCGCTACGACTGCTTACGCCTCGTCGCCCTTCTTGTCACCCTCGGTGACCTCGGCGGACTCGGACTCGGCGGCCTCGGCGGTCTCGCCGGCCTCGTCCTCCTCGTCGTCCAGGTCGACGATCTCGCCGTTGGTGTCCTTGACCGTGGCGGACTCGACGACGACCGCGAGGGCCTTGCCGCGCGCGACCTCGCCGACCAGGAGCGGAACCTGGCCCTGCTCGACGACGGCCTGGGCGAACTGGTCGGGGGACATGCCGGAGGAGGCGGCCCGGCGCATCAGGTGCTCGGTGAGCTCGTCCTGGCTGACGTTGAGCTTCTCCTGCTTGACCAGCTCGTCGAGGACGAACTGGGTCTTGATGCCCTTGACCGCGGCCTCGCGGGTCTCGGTCTCGAACTCCTCGGCGGTCTTGCCCTGGATCTCCAGGTACTTGTCGAGGTCGAGGCCCATCTGGCCGAGCTGGTGGTGCTCCAGGTTGTGCTTGCGGGTGTTGATCTCGTCCTCGAGCAGCTTCTCGGGGACGGGCACCTCGACGAGCTCCAGCAGCTTCTCCAGCACGCGCTCCTGGGCCTGCGTGGCCTGGTCGAACTGCTTCATGTTCTCCAGGCGCTTGCGGCTGTCGGCCTTCAGCTCGTCCAGCGTGTCGAACTCGGAGGCGAGCTGCGCGAACTCGTCGTCCAGCTCAGGCAGTTCACGCTTGGCGACCTGGGTGACCTTGACGGTGACCTCGGCCTCCTGGCCGGCCGCGGAGCCGCCCTTGAGCTCGGAGGTGAAGGTGGCCTCGCCACCGGCCTCCACGCCCGTCACGGCCTCGTCGATGCCGTCCAGCAGCTCACCGGAGCCGATCGTGTAGGAGACACCGCTCGCGATGCCGTCCTCCAGGACCTCACCGCCGACCTTGGCCTCCAGGTCGATGGTGACGACGTCGCCGTCCTCGGCGGCGCGCTCCACCGGGGTGGTGGAGGCGAAGCGCTCACGCAGCTGCTCGACCGACTTGTCGATGTCCTCTTCGGTGACCTCGACGGCGTCGACCTCGACCTCGATGCCGGAGTAGTCCGGGATCTCGATGGCCGGGCGGACGTCCACCTCGGCGGTGAAGGACAGCAGCTCGTTGTCCTTCAGCTCGGTGATGTCGACCTCGGGCTGGCCCAGCACGTTGAGCTCGGCCTCGTTGACCGCCTCCGTGTAGAACTTCGGAAGCGCGTCGTTGACGGCCTCCTCCAGCACGGCACCGCGGCCGAACCGCTGGTCGATGACCCGGGCGGGGATCTTGCCCTTGCGGAAACCCTTCACCGTGACCTGCTGGTTGATCTTCTTGTACGCCGCGTCGAGGCTGTCCTTGAGCTCCTCGAAGGGCACCTCGACAGTGAGCCGAACCCGGGTCGGGTTCAGGTTCTCCACGGCGCTCTTCACGGTTCGGTCTCCTTGTGGCTGACTTCTGGGGTTCTGCCGGCGCCCGACGGGCCCGGCGGATGTGGCCGCCCGGAGGACTATCAGTGGACCATCAGTGATGAGACGCACGGGCGTGCAGCTTGCATAGTAACGGCAGCGGCTACACGGCCCAAAAGGCGATCACGTGTGGTGATCGGGTGACTGGTCGGGGTGGCGGGATTTGAACCCACGGCCTTCCGCTCCCAAAGCGGACGCGCTACCAAGCTGCGCCACACCCCGTCTGGTGCGACACGTAGGGTACATGCCCGCAGGCAGCGGAGCTGCCGCTTTCCCTGGCACGGTGCGATGTCGGCGTCCGTGCGGAGCGGGGTGTGCGGCGAGGGGGGCCGACCCGCTAGGATGCCTCCAGTGCCGCGGTCCACTGACCTGCGGCGCGTTGTGCGCGGGCGTAGCTCAATGGTAGAGCCCCAGTCTTCCAAACTGGCTACGCGGGTTCGATTCCCGTCGCCCGCTCTGTCGCCTCAGGGCCCGGCAGGAGGTTCACCCTCCTGCCGGGCCCTGAGGCGTTCCCGGACCGCTCCTCGACCACCGGTCGACGTCAGAAGCTGATCGAGTTGATCGTCTCCGCTATCGAGTCGAGAAAGCGGTTGATCGACGGGGCCATCCCGGTCGAGGCGAGGAAGAAGCCGAAGAGGATCGCCACTACGGCGGGTCCCGCCTTGATCGAGCCCCCTCGCATCATCACCACCAGGATGATCGCCAACAGCAGCACCACTGACAGTGAAATGGCCACAACTGATCACACCCTCGGTCGGTCCGCTCTCCCGGCCGGGGCCACGTGCCCGCGCAACCCCCGCCAGAACCATCGTGCCACCAACAGGCCTCCCCTATGCGGCGCGTGACGTAACGCAGACCACAGCCGCGCCGCACCCCGGCGTGTTCCGCCATGCCCCGCACGCCCACCGCGTGCGCCCCGTAAGGGAATTGACAAGCCGCCGTCGCGGGAATTCAACCTGATCGTTTCCACACCCACACAACGTCACCCACAACCCGCACGCACTTATTTCCAATTGCCCGATTTCTCGTTTTTCCGAGGTATCTCAGCACCTAAACGAAGGTGACCGGCGACTGAACCCGGAATGACGTGGAGAGTTTTACGGCAACCCTGGGGCGGGGCTAGGGTGCCTCAGATGTCTCAGGCACAGGTCACACAGCGCGATGCCTTCTTCGACAACGCCAAATACCTGGCGATCGTCCTGGTGGCGGTGGCTCACTCATGGGAGCCGCTGAAGGAGGACAGCCGGGTCCTGGAAGGCGTGTACCACGTGGTGTACGCCTTCCACATGCCGGCGTTCATCATCATCTCCGGCTATTTCTCGCGCAGTTTCGACATGCGCCCCGACCGCTTGAAAAGACTGGTCACCGGCGTCGCCGTGCCGTATGTCATCTTCGAGACCGCTTATCCGCTCTTCAAGCGGGTCGTGGACGACGATCCGGGTCAGGACATCAGTCTGCTGGACCCCTGGTATCTGACCTGGTTCCTGGTCGCGCTGTTCGTCTGGCGGCTCACCACTCCCCTGTGGAATCTGGTGCGTTGGCCGCTGCCCCTCGCGCTCGGCATCGCCATGCTGGCCTCCCTCTCCCCGTCGATCGGGGAGGACCTCGACCTCCAGCGGGTGCTCCAGTTTCTGCCGTACTTCGTGCTGGGCCTGTGCATGAAGCCCGAGCACTTCCACCTGGTGCGCCGGCGGTCGGTGCGGATCCTGGCGGTGCCGGTGTTCGCGGTCGCGCTCGCGGTCGGCTGGTGGACGGTGCCACGGATGGGCACCGGATGGTTCTTCCACCGGGACGCCGCCCAGCAGATGGGCGCGCCCTGGTGGGTCGGTCCGGTGATGGTGCTCGCGATGTTCGGCTGCTCGCTGCTGCTGACCGCCTGCTTCTTCGCCTGGGTGCCGGGCCGGCGGATGTGGTTCACGGCACTGGGCGCGGGCACCCTCTACGGCTATCTGCTGCACGGCTTCCTGGTGAAGGCCGGTGAGTACCGCGGCTGGTTCGAGCCCGCCTGGCTGCACCGGCCGTCCGGCCAGATCCTCGTCAGCGCGCTCGCGGCGGTCGCCGTGACGCTGCTGTGCACCGGGCCGGTGCAGCGCGCCTTCCGGTTCGCCATGGAGCCGAAGATGGCCTGGGCGTTCCGGCAGGACCCGGCCCAGGGGGCGCGGGAGCGGGAGAAGGCGGCGCGCGAGGCCGCGGAGAGGTCCCCGGACGCCCGGGCGGAGAAGGGGCGGGAGAAGTCTCCCGTGGGATGAGGGCGCAGGGCCGGGACAAGTCCCCGATGGGATGAAGACGCAGGGCCGGGCCGCCTCCGCTGTGCGCGCGGTGGCGGCCCGGCCCCGCTCAGGAACCGGCTTCAGGAGCCCACGCGGTTCAGGACGCGCCCTTCAGGTGCCGCATGAGGCGTTCGAAGTCCTGCCAGCCCGACAGGTCCGAGGGGTCGCCGGGCAGCGGGTAGTACAGCGCCGGGCGGGTGCGCGGGCCGAGTTCACGCGGGCGCTCCGGCAACGGGGTGCGCCGGGCCCGGTCGCCGGGCATCGTGCGGACCTCCTCCGCGCCCAGCACGAAGGCGTACGGCACGCCCGGGCCCTCGAAGCGGGGCGGCACCGAGAGGTCGCGGCGGGCCCGGCGGATCTGCACCAGCATGGACTGCAGGTCGTGCCGGGTGGCGAGCTCCTCCGCGGCGGCGGGCACGGCGTCGTGCGGCACCTGCTCGTGCGCGCCGTAGCCGAACGCCATGGTGACGTCCTCCTCCACACCGGCCTTGGTGCGGGTGACGCGCACGGTCGCGAGGCCGGGCCGCTCGGGTGTGCCGACGACCACCAGCCAGGTCGACGCGGGCGTCCGCTCGTGGGCGACGTCGGTCAGCTGGCGCAGCGACCAGGGCAGGTTGGCGGGTTCCTCGGTGCCCCAGCCGGCCGGCGGCTCGCCGGTGACCGCCCGCCACACGGCCTCCACGGCGCCGCCGAGCACCAGACGGTCGTCGGCAGGGTGGACGGTGCGGAAGGAGATCGCCAGTTGGCGTTCGCCGGTGTCCTCGACGCCCTCCCCGAAGGTGCGGGCGACCGGCGTGCGCGGGTCCTCGGGGGTCGCCTCCGGTGAGTCGACGGTGACGAAGAGACCGTTGTCCCAGCGCAGGACGGCCCCGGACAGCCCGTCGTAGTAGCCGTCCCGCTCGTCCTGCACCACCCAGCGCGAGGGCCAGCCCGGCAGGGCGTTCCGCACCGCCGGGGACATGCGTGTGCCCGCGGGGGTGACGATCTGCAGGCCGCGTCCGGCCTCCCCGGCGGCGCGGAAGGCGTCCGCCAGCCATGCCGTCATCGCCACGACGGGGCGGTCCTGGATGACGACGGCGACCTTGTCGGTGAGGACGTCGACGGCGGGCTGTGCGGCGGCCTGGGCAGGCACGACGCTGATGCCGTCCGTGCGGACCAGGGCCATCGACCGCGCGGCCTCCCGGGGCCAGGCGGTGCCGCCGACGAGCGTGGCCAGCCGGGCGGCGAACGTCCCGGCGAGGTCCTCGGCCTCCTTGACGCCGGTCGTGGCGCGGGCCTCGGTCCACCAGTACGGCGTCTCCGGCTCCCGCGCCCCGAGCAGCCGCTCGGCCTCGCCCCGGACCTGCACGAGCAGGGGTGCCTCGACGGAGACCAGCGGGCGGCCCTGTTCGTCGCAGAGCCGCACCACGGCTCCGTCGCCCTCGGCGCCCACCAGCTTGTCGGGGCCGCCGGAGAGCAGGCCCGCGAGCACGCTCAGCGGGTCGGGCATCTTCTTCGTGAGGGCGATGACGTCCTTGGTCATGGGTTCACCTGGTCCCCGCGTAGACGGTCTGAATGAGGCGGGTGGCCTCGCCGCGGCGGAGCAGGGTGCCCCGGCCCGGCGGCTGCTGGCTCGCGTACACGCCTGGGAAGAGCTGGCCCTCGCTGCGGTCGCCGGCCATCACCAGCGCCGAGGCGCCGGACTCGCGCAGGCTCTGCAGCATCGGCTCGTACAGGCCGCGGGAGGCGCCCGCGACCCGCCGGGTCAGGACGAAGTGCAGGCCGATGTCGACGGCGGAGGGGATGTACGGCACGAAGGGCGCCAGCGGCTGCTGGCCGGCGGTGGTCAGGACGTCGTAGTCGTCGACGAGGATCACGATCCGCGGTCCCGAGAAGCTGCCGGGCTCCAGGTCGGCGCCGTCGGCGGCCTCGTCGGGCAGCCGCTTCTCCAGTTCGGAGGCGATGCCGGCGGCCAGGCCCGCGCACAGTTTGGCGTTGTAGGCGTAACCGCCCCGGTACTCCTCGGGGATGGCGCCGCGCAGGCCGCGGCGGGGGTCGAAGACGCCGAAGACCAGCTCGTCGTCGCTGTACCGCTCCATCAGCCCCTGCGTGATCACCTTGAGCAGGTTGGTCTTGCCGCACTCGCTGTCGCCCATGATCAGCAGGTGCTGGTCGTGGTGGAACAGGTCCAGCAGGACCGGGGCGAGCTGCGTCTGGTCCAGGCCGATGGGGACGCGGCGTGGCTCGGCCGCCGGAGTGGGCAGTTGCTGGGGTTCCAGGACGTGCGGCAGCACCCGCACCGGCTGGGCGACCTCACCGGTCCAGGTGGCGCGGACCGTGCGGGCGGTGCGCTCCAGGACGGCACCGAGGTCGGCGGTGTCGGCGAGGGAGTCGGTGCGGGGCAGGGCGACCTGGGCGAACAGCTTGCCGTCGGTGAGGACGCGGCCCTTCTCCTCGGGCGAGAGCGTCTGGGCGAGCTTGCGTTCGATGCTGGACTCGCTGGGGTCGTTCAGGCGCAGCTCGACGCGGGTGCCGAACTGGGACTGGGTGGCGATGCGCACGTCGTTCCAGCGGAGCATGCCTGCGACGACGTGGATGCCGTAGCCGCTGCCGCGCTTGAGGATGTCGGCGACCGCGTCGTCCAGTTCCTCGAAGTCGTCGCGCAGCGCGCCGAAGCCGTCGATGAGCAGCACGATCTCCGTGGAGGCCAGCTCGGTGACCCGGCCCGCGGCGCGCAGCGTGCGCAGCTGTTCGAGCGAGTCGACGGAGTGGACGCGGAAGAGCTCCTCGCGCTGGTCGAGCATGGCCCGCACCGAGTCAATGGTGCGGGCGGCCCGCTCCCGGTCGGCGCGGCCGGCGATGCCGCCGACGTGCGGCAGCCCGGACAGTGCCTGCAGACCGCCGCCGACCAGGTCGAGGCCGTAGACGCCGACCTCCTGCGGGGTGTGGGTCAGCGCCAGGGAGAGGGCGAGGGTGCGCAGCAGGGTGGTCTTTCCGGACGCGGGCCCGCCGATGACGGCCGCGTGGCCGCCGGCCAGCGTGAGGTCCAGGTACCACTGGCCCTGCCACTGCTTGGTGGGGTCGTCGAGCACGCCGAGCGGCACCCGCAGCGGGCCGCTCCGCTTGGCCAGCTGCATGCCGCGCGGGCCGACCTCGATGGGGCCGGCGACCTTGTCCAGGGCGACGGCGGCCGGCAGCGGCGGCAGCCAGATCTGCCGCACCGGGCGGGCGCCGGCGCCTTCGAGCTGGTCGATCATCACGCCCATCTCGGTGGGCCCGGTCTCCCGGCGCCGCATCTGCGGCTGCTCCACGGGAGCGGCGGCGGACTCCTCGCCGAGCGAGTTGTACGCGTCGTAGGCCAGGGCGAGCGGGCCGGTGTCCTCGCTCTCGCGCTGCACGGGGCCGCTGTAGCCGCCGGAGACGTAGCTCGCCTTGAACCGCTCGTAGTGGCTGGTGTCGACCTTGAGGTAGCCGAAGCCGGGCAGCGGCGGCAGATGGAAGGCGTCCGTGGTGTCCAGCACGGTGCGGGACTCGTCGGCGGAGAAGGTGCGCAGGCCCAGCCGGTACGACAGATAGGTGTCCAGGCCCTTGAGCTTGCCGCCCTCGATGCGCTGACTGGACAGCAGCAGGTGCACGCCGATGGAGCGGCCGATCCGGCCGATGGAGAGGAACAGGTCGATGAAGTCCGGCTTGGCGGTGAGCAGTTCACCGAACTCGTCGATCACCACGAACAGGTGCGGCAGCGGCTCCAGGTCGGGGCGCTTCTCGGCGCGCAGGGCGGCGTAGTGGCCGATGTCGGCGACGTTGCCGGCGTTCTTGAGCACCTGCTGACGGCGCTTGACCTCGCCGGCCAGGGAGGAGTGGACGCGCTCGACCAGGCCGGCCTGGTTCTCCAGGTTGGTGATGACGCCGGCCACGTGCGGCAGATCGGCGAAGGGGGCGAAGGTGGCGCCGCCCTTGTAGTCGACGAGGACGAGGGCGAGGTCCTCCGGCGGATGGGTGGCGACCAGCGCGAGCACGAGGGTGCGCAGCAGCTCCGACTTGCCGGAGCCGGTGGCGCCGACGCACAGGCCGTGCGGGCCCATGCCCAGCTCGGAGGACTCCTTCAGGTCGAGCAGCACGGGCTCACGGGAGTCGCTGATGCCGATCGGCACGCGCAGGAACGCCCGTTCGCCGCGCGGCGCCCACAGCCGGTCCAGGTCCAGGCGGGCCACGTCGTCGATGCCGAGCAGCTCGGCGAAGTCGACGGGTCCGGTCAGCGGGGCGTCGGCGCCCATGGAGTCGGCGGACAGCCTGAGCGGGGCCAGCATCCGGGCCAGGCCCTCGGCGAAGGCGGTGCCGACCTCGTCGACGGTGCCGTGGGCGCTGATCGGCTCGCTCTCGCGCAGGTCCTCGATGACGACGCGTTCGCCCTCGACGGTGATGCGGACGCCGACGCTGCCGGGTTCCTGCACCCGCTCGTCGAGCAGGTGGAGCACGCTGACACCCATGTCGCGCAGACCGACCGCGTCGTCGGGGCGCGGCAGGTCCACGGCGTCGTCGCCGTGCGCGTCGGCCACGACGATCAGCCGGGAGGACATGGCGAGCGCGTCGCGGCCGGACAGACCGCGGCGCACCTCGGCGGCGTAGGAGGCGCGGCGGCGCAGCTCAGGGCCGATCTGACGGGCCAGCTGGGGCATGGAGGGGGCGATCCGGCGGGCGGCGACGGGCCCGTCGAACTGCTCGCCGTCGAGCAGGTGGGGCAGCCACTTGGCCCACTCCCAGTCGCCGATGCGCTCGCCCGGCGCGGCCAGCGCCATCGCCACGTCGTCGGGGGCGTGGGTGGCGGCGGCCTGCGCGAGCAGGGCGCGGGCGACCCGGAGGGTGTCCTCGCGGCGGCCGATGACGCTGATGTTGCCGACCCGGTCGAGCGGGACGGTGAGCGGCAGTTCGGTGCCGGTGCCGAAGCGGGAGACCAGCGCGGAGGCCTCGTTCAGCATGAACTGGTCGGGCGGGGTGAGCACGGAGGAGCCCTGGTCGCCGACCTTCAGGTCGCGGACCGGCATCTCGCCGGTGCCGACCCGCACGCGCAGGAAGTCGCCATCCATGCGGCGCCGTTCCCACAGCCGGGCGGGGTCGCGCACGATGTCGTACAGGGCGTCCGGCGGCGGGTTGAGGACCTGGGCGCGTTCCCGGCGTTCGCGCTCCTCCGTGGACAGCTCCTCGCGCAGGTCCTCCAGGTAGGCGAGGTAGGCCTCGCGCTGGGTGCGGCGGGTGCGCTGGGCCTTGCCGCGCTGGGAGAACACCAGGATCAGCGAGCCGATGATGGTGACGACGAGGATGATCGCGCCCAGCGCCGCGAACTGGCTGTTGCGCACGACGGTCATCATCACGACGGACGACATCACACCGGCGACGGGCAGCAGCGAGGTCGCGATCGAACCCGTCTTGCCGTCGGGCAGGTTGGGCGGTGCCTCTATGGTGCGCGACGCGGGGGCGGCCGGGGGACGGGTGGTCCGGGCCGGGCGGTGGATCAGTCGGGTGCTCATCGTCGGTGCCTCTGCGGGTTCCCTTCCGGGGAGCTCAACGGCGCTTCTGGGACAGCTGGAAGACCTCCGCGGCGAGGCCGGCGGCGGCCTGCCGGGTGGCCCGCGCGAGCAGGTCGGTGCGGATGGCACCACCCGCCGCGAGATGCCGGTCGTACGGCAGGATCCGCACGTTCGCGCCGGTCGCCTTCAGCGGTTCGGCGGCCTTGGCGAGGTCGACGCCGGCGTGCGGCACCGTCTCGGTGAGCACGACGACCGTCGAGGTGGTGATGTCCCGGGGCAGTCCGCGCATCCACTGGAGCACGGCATGGGTGCTGGCGACGCCCTCCAGCGTGGCGGGCACGGTCAGCACCCGGGCCTGGGCGGCCGACAGCGCGGTACGGGCCACCTCGGCGGGCAGCGTCTCGCAGTCGACGACGGTCACCCCGAAATAGCGGCGCAGCGAGACCATGACGCGCTCGTAGGCCTTGGTGTCGAGCATGGCGCCGACCTGGCCCTGGCTGCCGGGCAGCAGCCAGGCGTTGTCGGGCAGTTGGACGAGGTAGCCGGTGACGTCGAGCAGCGACATCTGCGGCTCGACGACGTCGGCGAGGTCGCCCGTGGTCCAGCGCAGGTTCTCCGCGCCGAGCCGCAGCGGCAGCGAGCCGAGCGCCGGGTCGGCCTCGACGACGAGGACCGGGTCCTGCCGGTAGTGCGCGTAGGTGGTACCGAGCAGGGCGGCGACCGTCGTCTTTCCTGAGCCGCCGCGGATGGAGGTGACCGCGATCTGCCGGCCGGTGGTGACGGCCTGCTGGAGCACCTCGGCGGTGGCGGTCGTCTCGGCGACCTCGCGCGCGGCGGAGGAGGAGACGGTACGGCGTACCGCGCGCAGGGCGCGGGCGGCGAACGGTTCGCCGCGGCGGGGCTTGAGGCCGGTGTCCGCGATCCGTCTGTCGACGGCCGGGCGGGAGTCGGGGGTGGCGCGGGAGGCCGGGGCGCGGCGGGCGGGCGCGGGCCGTGCGGAGGCGGGCGCCGGGGCCTGCTGCTGGGGGTGGGCGGCGTAGGCCTGGCCCTGGTCGGAGTACTGCTGTGCCGGGACGGCGTGCTGCCCGCCGTGGCCGGGGTGTCCCTGCTGCGGGCCGGGGGCGGCCTGCGGCTGGTGGCCGTGCGGGGTCTGCTGCGGCTGGTGGCCGTGCGGCGTCTGCTGCTGCGGGACGTCCGGGGTGGGCTGCTGCGGGTAGCCGTAGGCGGGGCCGGGACCGGGCTGTGGGGCCTGGGCCTGGGGGTAGCCGTACGCCGGGGCGGGGCCGGGCTGGGGGCCCGGCTGCCCGGCGGACCCCTGCTGCGGCTGCTCCTGTGGTGAATGCGGCTGGTCCGGCTGCGCGCCGGACTGTTCCCCGGACCCGGACCGGGCGCCCGGCTGCGCGGCACGCGCTCCGCCCGCGCCGGCCCTCAGGTCGCGCAGGACGTCGCCCTGCCAGTTGTCCCCGCTCGGCATGTCGCCCTTTCCCTCCCGCGGCGCTCCCGCTTCGTCGTCCCGCCCGGAGCGACGCGCGTCGGCGTCTGGTATTCGAAGCCTCAGAACTTGTTGAGCAGTTGCCCGTAGATGCCGAACACCCCGACGGCGAGCGGGAAGAGCCCGATCACACCGAGGGACTCGATCAGGTCGGCCACGCGCCGCAGCCGCACCCGCACGTGCTCCGGCGGCTCGATCGCGAGGACGAGCAGCGGCAGCAGCGCCGCGGCGGCCAGCAGGACGAGCGCGCCGGCACCGCCCGCGTGGTCCAGCCACAGCACCGCGAGCCGTACGACGAGCAGCGCCGCGGCGCCGAACAGCGCCACGACCTCGGCGACCAGCGGGAAGGCCCGCGCCCGGGACAGCAGGACCACCGCGGTGAGCGAGGCCAGGACCACCGACCACGCGGCCGGGTCCTCACCGGTGGTCAGCAGCCAGCCGCCGGCGGCGGCCGAGGCGGCGGTGACCACGGTGGCGAGTGCGAGGCCGCGATGGGTGGCGGCGAGCGCGTTGCCCACCTCGTGCCGGCTGACGGAAGTGCCCGTGGAGCGGCGGTCGTCGAGCCCGGTGAGCCCGGAGGCCATCAGCGCGAGCCGGGGCAGCAGGCCGAGCAGCACCACGGAGAAGACCGCCATCACGGCGCCGAGCCGCTCCGGCCGGTCCTGCACGGAGGCGACGGCCTCCCACACGACGGTGATCACGGCGGCCGCGCCGGCCCCGATGAGTCCGCCGCGGCCCAGCGGCGAGAAGAAGGCCAACAGGACCAGGGTGACCACCAGGGCGGCGACGACCCCGGCCAGCCGGGCGGTGCCGGGCCAGTCGTAGGCGTCGGCCGTGGTCCAGGCGGCGAGCACGCCGAGTCCGCCGGACGCCATCAACAGGGCGCTGGCGAGCGCCACGTTGCCGCCGCCGGTCTTCGCCGCCACCGCGCCGGCGATCAGGAAGACGGCGGTCACGGCGAGCAGCGCGGTCGCGACGGACTCCGGCCCGAACTCCCGGCGGGCCAGCACCGCCGCGGCCACGGCGAAGGCGAAGGTGGCCACCCCGGCGCTGGCCCGGCGCGCGGCCGGACGCCAGCGCCAGGCACGCAGGTCGAGGTCGTCGGCGACCTGGTCGGTGACGTCGTGCACGACCGGGGCGGGCGGAGCGGCGTGGGCGCGCACCAGGCGCAGTACGGCGCCGTCCGGGACCTCGGCCGAGGACAGCGTGGCCTCGTGCGGGAGCACCGAGCCGTCGGTGCTGATGAGTTGCCGTGTGGTCGGCCGGGCGGCGGCCCGGTCGTCGAGCAACTGCAGTATGTCGGGGAGCAGTTGGCCGATCGGCGTGTCCGAGGGCAGAACGATGTCGGCGCGTCGCCGCTCACCGACCAGGGTGACCCGGCTCAGTTGAGTCCGGGACGTCGTTGATGTGCTCACCACTCACCGGAACCTATCATCGTGTCGTTTCGGCCATCGGCGTCGGCCGACGTGCTCACGTCAGTCACGCACACCGGGTTCACTGCTTCTCCCCACCGTCGGCGGCGGACCTGTCGGGCGACGGGTTGTACATCTGCTCCTGCTGCTGGCGCTGCTTCTCCTGCTCGGCCCGCTGCTTGGCGAGGGTGGACTGGATGAAGGACCAGCCGATGCAGCCGGCGCACAGGACGGCGGCGATGGCGATGCCCGCGAAGATCTTGCCGAGCCGCTCGTCGGCCGTGCGCCGGGCGCGCTGCGCGCCGAACAGCAGCGCGTCGCGCATCCGGCGCCGGCGCACCGCCACCGACTCCAGCAGTTGGCTGTCGTAGTCCCGTGCCATTCAGTCGTCGTCCCGTGCCGTAGTGGTCGTCGTCGTTCGTTCGTCGTCGTTCGTTCGTCGTCAAGCGTGCGTCGTCGGTCGTCGCGTCGCCGTCTGGTGCGAGGGTGCGCGCGCCGGGGGGCGTCAGTCGTCGGGGGTGAGACCGAGGAGGCCGCGCATGGTGGCGTATTTCTGCGTCAGCCGCCGCGCCGTGTGTTCGTCGAGCACGGCCAGACGGTCCGGGTCCGCGTTGTGGGCGAGGTCGGCGGCCTTGACGAGCCGGGCCCCCGGGGTGGTGAGGATCCGGCGCGCGTACGCCTGCGGCTCCTCACCCGGCCGTTTGGTCACGGCCCGTACGACGTCCTTGGTGCGCTGCGGCAGCGCGGCATGCGTCAGCCACTCCTCGCTGAGCACCCCGTCCTCGACCGCGTCGTGCAGCCAGGCGGCGGCGACGAGGTCGTCCTCCCCGCCCCGTGCGCGCACCCCTTCGGCGACGGCCGACAGGTGCTCGGCGTAGGGCCGTCCGGCCTTGTCCGTCTGCCCGTCGTGCGCGGTGCGGGCGACGGCCTCGACCTCGGTGAGACTCATCTCCTGCGGCATGCGGTTCCCCCTGACTTCGCTTCCGCAACATAAGTCATGGACGCGCCATGCGTACAGCCGGGGTGCGACGGCCTCTCGCGGCTTTTCACACCCCTCCCGACAGCCCTGTGACGATCATGAAGAGCACCCACAGGGCCGGGACGAGAGCGACGTACGCGCGCGGCCGCCGGCGTACCGGCACGCCCGGGTCGTGACGCGGGCCGAGGGTCCCCGGGCCCGGGGCGGGCAGCCGCTTCACCCGGCGCACCGCGAGGACGTTGCGGACCAGCGTCAACGGCGCGAAGACGAACAGCGAGAGGGGGCTCCACCAGCCGACGCAGAGGGTGTGGGTGGTGTAGGCCCGGTACACGGCCAGCCCGCAGGTCATGCACATGGGTCCGGCCGTCTTCTCGAACCCCATGAGGACGACGAGCCCACGGTGCGCCCGGAAGGCTACGTCCACGGCGGGGGAACCTCCGCAGAACCTGCACATGAGGAGGGAACCCTCGCGGTCGCCGGCGGGTTCCGGCCGGTCCTGCGAGGCCTCGTCGTCGGCTTGGTCGAGGGGACGCCGATCGTGGTCCGGGGCGGCGGCGGGGTGGCGGGCCATGTCCTCGATCGCGGCGACATCAAGGGCCTGCGCGACCGGGCCGATACCGGGTTCACGGCTGAGCAGGCTGAGGACGCCGCGCGGGGCGAGGCCACGTCCGTGCAGTTCCCGCGCCCTCTCGTGCCACTCCGCTCCCGCGAGGCCGTCCACCGGGCGCTGCACCCAGCCGACACTGGCGGCATCGCCCCAGAGGTACCCGGCGGTTTCGCCGTCGGGAGTGGTGACGGTGACGTAGTGCACGGGGTCGGGTGTGCTGGTCGGGCCCTGCGGCACGGGTTCAGCCTCCCGCAGCGAGTTCCTTGAGCACGGCCAGGGACGGGGCCTCGGTGCGGGAGCCCGGCACGACGTGGCTGTGCTCGTTGTCGTTCGCGCCCTGCGCGAGCTCGGTGAGCAGCGCGGTCGGCGCCAGCTCACGGGCCCGCCCACCCCGCAACGCCCGCACCCACCGCCCACCGGCGTTGACGGCCTGCGGCGAAAGGCCCTGCGGCACCACCCAGCCGGCCGCGCCGTCCTCGTCGTTCGCCCACACGTACCCGATGACCGTGCCGGCGCGGTCGGCGACCTCCAGGTACGCGACCGGTCCGTCGGTGTTCCGGTTGTACGTCGCGGGACCTGCCACCTGCTTCATCTGCAGGTCTTCCGCGAAACGCGAGTTGAGTGGTTGCTCGCTGCTCATGATGTCCACATTCCTGTATGTCTGCGCGATCCGCAAAGACGGCCCCGTCACCTCGTCAAGGGCCGATCAGTGCGACCTCGGCAGGACCTCCCCGTACGCGTGCCACTTGCCCGCCGAGTCCATGAAGACTCGCGTCACCTTGTACTGCGTGCCGCGCGCCAGCAGCAGCTCCCGCTCACCCTTGTTGGCGGAGATGTAGTCGATCCACAGAGCGGGCGTGCCCTTGGGCACACGCCAGTGCATGACCACCGGCTGGTGCTCGAAGGCCGGGTCCTTGCCGAGCGACGTGGAAGTGTAGCCGTCGTCGCCGTAGGTCCCGCCCTGCATGTCGAGCGGCGAGTCCAGTTCCAGGTGGTCGATCCGGGTACCGCGGACGACCATGATGTCCTCGGGTACGGGGCGGGTGCCCATCACCCGGTCCATGTTGTCGACGATGTCCGTGACCGGCGGCCGTACGGTGCCGTCCCGCAGCTGGCCGTTGATCTGCGTGTAGTAGAAGTCGCTGTACTTGTTCAGCGCATCCTTGGCGGCGGGGTCGAGCTGGTCGATGTAGTTGTTCCAGTACGCGTCGCCATAGTCCTGTCCGGCACGGTTGCTGGAGCTCGGGTACGGGTTCGTCCCCCGCTCCAGCTCCGCCGTCGCCACCGCGTGCCGCTCCGCGTCGGTGGCCAAGTTGTCGAAGTCGTCCGCCGACATGACGGGCTTGTACTCGAAGGGCTCTCCCGTGCCGCTGCCCGGGAGGTCCGTGCCCTGGTGGGGCGGGGTGCCCGGGGCGTCGGTGCCGTGGTGTGCGGCGCCGTCCACGACGTCGTCCCCGAGGCCCGTGTGGTCGCCGAGGTCGGTGTGGTCGCCGGTGTGCCCGGCGTCGTCCGTGTGATCGGCGCCGTGCGCGGCGTCGTCGGCGTGACCGCCGCCGGGGAGGTCGTGACCCGGGCCGTGCGGGGTGTCCGGGGTGTGGCCGCCCGGGCCGGGGCCGTCGGTGTGCGGCGTGGCCGGGAGGTCGTGCACCGGGTTGGCCCCGGCGGTCTGGTGGTACCAGGGGGTGCCGCCGGGGTGACCACCGCCGGTGTGCGGTGCGGTGGTCGGCGTCTGGTCGTACGCCGACGGCGACGGCGCGTGGTCGTAGGCCGACGGTGACGGCACGTGGCCGTACGGCGTCGACGAGGGCGGCGGTCCGAACTGTCCGCCGGGAGCGTTGTGGTGCGCGGCGTTGTCGACCGTGTGCGGCAGGCCGTCCCCCGCGTGCGCGCCCGCGTACACCGGCGGCTGGCCGGCGCCCTGGATCGTCCAGTGGGCCGGAAGTGTCGGGGTGGTCGTGCCGTGCGGAACCGTCGGCCCGGTCTCGTGCGGCACCGGCGTGGTGTCGATGACGCCGTCGGGAGTGACGAGGTTGCCGTTCGGGTCCATCAGACGGCCGTCGGGCAACTGGACGGAGCCGTCCGGGAGGGTGGGGATGTCGATGTTGCCGACACCCTTGAGGCTCGTGGCGATGTCGCCGATCTTGGACAGGCCGGCGCCGGCGCCCTTGGCGATGTAGGTCATCGGGTCGATGACCTTCGCCGTGGTGCCCAGCACCTTCGCGACCGCGCCCGCCTTGCCCGCACCCGACACCGCACCACCCGCACCACCCGTGAAGACGGTGGTCAGCACGTTGAAGGTGACCGCCCCGGCCGCGCGGGCCGGGTTCTTGCCCCACTGGTCCCACGCCACCAGCGCCTTGCCCGTCTCCTTCATCGCGGTGCGCGAATCCTTGATCCACGACGGGAGTTTGTCGTCGGGGAGGGTCCAGAACAGGGCGCCCACACCCGGGATCGAGGACAGCGCAAGCCCGGTGGCGAGCTGGGCGAGGCCCTTCCAGGCCTGGCCCATCGCGTCCCAGCCGCCGAACCCGACCAGCGTCCCCAGACCCTTGATCGTGCCCCAGATACCGTCCACGATCAGGCCGTCCCACACGAACGACTTCACCCAGTGGCCGACCTCGTACCAGTGATGCTTCTCCTCCACCGGGTCACCCCAGGGAAGCTTCGCGTTCTTCATGTCTTCCGCGGAGAACCCGTACTGGTCCTGACGGTCCGTACCGTCCCCCGCGACCATCTGCGTGCCGCCCCACAACCCGGTGATCCGGTTGTGGCACGTCCGCTCCGCCGCCCAGAACGCCGCCACCGTCGCGGTGATGTCATCGCGCAGCTGGTTGTGCTCGCCGACCTTGTCCTCGTCGTACTCCCACTCGTCGTCGTCCTTCACCGACCCGACGAACGTGACCGCCTTCGCCTTCAACTCCTTCAGCTTCGCCACCAGCGGCCGCACCTCCGCCGCATACGACGACAACGCCCCCGACACCTTCTCCAGACCATCCGCGAAACCATCCGCACGGTCCTTCACCGGCTTCGTCGTCGCGAACAACTGCTCCGCCTCCGGCGCCTGATAGAACGCCGACAGCCCCTGAAACTGCGAATGCACATCCGAACCGGCGTCCCGGACATTGCCCGCGTCCGTCTTCAACGCCGCGTGATCCAGCTCCAACTGCGCCAGATCACCGGTGAACTGAGGAATCTGCTCCGGCTGGATCACGCCGCACCCGCCCCCGGCATGTCCAGCTTCGGCGCCTTCAACGTATTACGCTGCGCTTCCGCCGCCATCTCCTGATCGCCGTTCAGATACGCCGTGGTGGCGTCGACCACGCCCTGCAACGACTTGCCCGCCCGGGCCGCCACGAACTGAAGATCCTTCGAAGCACGCTCCGCGTACTGCGACAACGCCAGAGCGACCAGACCGCCCTGCGCCTTCTCACCGCCCTCACCCCCGCCGCCCTCCGCGGAGATGGTGCCCGCACTCGAAGCCGCCGACGTCAGGTTGTCACCGAACGACTTCCCCAACTTCTCGAAACCCGACGCGGTCTCCCCCGTCGTCTTCAGCACACCCGAAATACCCTGCGGCTTCAGATCCCACCCGGGCACCACACACCCCCG